>CP005973.1:0-684176 GCA_000940995.1 Photobacterium gaetbulicola Gung47 | reverse complement strand
TTCGCAAAATATAGGTATGTCAGTGACAACAATGAAAGCAGTGTGCGAACTTGCTCCGCACGGTACTGATGATGACTTTTCCATCGTGCACAAGTCACTTCGCACCAATACCTGAACGGCTTACCAAGCATATCACCAACACAGATATATAGCTGGTTATAGTCCGATGCAATTGCATCCAGTTCCTTGTCAGATCCAGAGACTAGGTTATCACTTGGACTGATACAGACACACGAATAAATAGCATTAACCAAGGTGTGCAATACACCCTGGATAAATACTAATAGCGTGGCCGTATCAAATCTCATCAAACTATCCCCTATAAAGATAGCCAAATCATATACAGATAAATTTAAATATGATGTGATGTAATTCACAAATGATTGCCAGCACACTATTTAAATTATCATTAATTACAATAGTTCGACTTTTCCATTGGAAATATCGTACATCACACCAACTAGCTTAATTGTACCCTTTGTTTCTAAATCTCGTATTGTCTCGCTATTCTTTCTTATTTCATCCAACGTTAATTGAACATTAGTTTTCGCAACAGCATCGACAAAAGCGTAATTTTCTGGCGTCCGTTCTCCATCAAATTTAGTTTTACCAACGGCTGATTTTATCTTATCAAGTAATGAAGTCAAATTGCCCATCTCAACATTGGCAATGGCACCCTGAACAGCACCGCATTTTGTATGCCCCATCACCATGATGACTTTTGCCCCAGCGACAGCGGTAGCAAATTCCATACTTCCTAAGATATCACTGTTCGATACATTACCTGCCACTCGGCTATTAAATAACTCGCCAATTCCTGCATCCAAAACGATTTCTGCCGGAGCCCTGGAGTCAATACAGCTTAAAATGACCGCAGAAGGGTACTGTCCTTGCTGGCTTGTTCTTTGCTGAGCAAGGTAATCATGCTCTACCCCCTCCCCTTTTATGAAGCGCTGATTACCATCAAGCAAAGACTTAATCACCTGATCTGGCGTCATCGCATCCCGCTCTTCTTTTGTTAGCGAGGCGGCATAAGAGACAGAAGGAAGCCCGCCAACAGCCGCAAAAGCCACCGCTCCGGCTGATAACTTCAGTAAGTGCCGTTTAGATAAGTCAAATGAACAGTTTTTATCACACATTCAATACCTCCTAGGTATAAGGTTAGCTAAGTCATTGAATATGTATAAAAACAGTATAAAAAAGAGATAGAAAATATGAGGAGATATATCAAAGTAATACACAACTTGAGCGACTATCGATTTGCAGCCTCTCACTTTCCGCGCACGTAGTCGCTGTTTTGGGGTTTATACCGTTAAACAGCCACACGATCATGTCTCAAGCTTATCTGGGCGCCGATGAAATAAGATTAAGAATGATTTACATTTATTGTGTTTTATAACAACACCTCAAAGAGATGGTACATGGCTATAAGCCACTGACTTGAAGAAGGTAAAGATATCTCAAGAAGGGTGTAAGTCGAATGCGACTTACACCCGAATCGCTCGCTCTGTTAATCGGTAACATACGAAGCCACCTACTCATGTAGGTGGCCTATTTAAAGAACGTCAGTTACTAGCTTCATTCCGGAAAGAAAAAGAAACAGGTAACACAGCTGGTACACAACATCCTGACTAACACGATGAAGAAGCCAGACCCCCATATACACCCCAACAGGAGCCAGGGGCATGAGTACTGCCGCCGTCATCAAGTTGGTAGTATCAAACTCTCCGAGCATGGTGTAGGGGATCAGCTTGGCCAGATTGATAATGGCAAACAGCACTGCCATCGTGGCAATCAAAGTGACTTTTTCTAGCCGCAACGGCAACAGGTAAATACTGGCCGGCCCGCCACCAGCATGGATTGCCGTACTGGAAAAGCCTCCTAAGCTGCTCCACCACCATGCACTGGCTTTACCGGGCTTTTTCTCATCCTGGCTACCGCCCAGCACATACTGCACACAGAACAGCAGCGATAACACCCCAATCAAAAGTTTGAGTCCGGATTCAGGGGTTACGCTTAGAAACAGCCCTGCTAGCAATACCCCTAATAAAGAGCCCGGCAGCATTTGCTTCAGTACCGAATAGTCAGCACTACGATAGTGCTGCTTGACCGCAAATGCATCCATCACACACAGGATAGGCAGCAAGATAGCAGCGGCTTGAGTTGGCGAAACCACCAGGGCCATCAGGGGAACCGCGATGATCCCTAACGCTCCGCCCAAACCGCCTTTACCGATCCCGTAAATCAATACAGCGGGTACGGCAGTAATGTAAAACCAAGGATCGGTAACAATCATCTCAACCCTTACACGCAATGTTCAGCCAGATACCCACGGCTTTTCGCCATATCCATTTTCACATGATCAAGCTGGCTGACAGCACGCTCTTGCTCAACAACAATCCAGCCTTGATAATTAATATCCTGCAATACCTTGAAGATATTAGAAAAATTGATACTACCCTCGCCTAATGGGCGGGTAAGGCCTTTACTGAATGCATGGGTCATCCCGCAGCGATCACGCATCGCATTATGTAATTGCTGACCGTCCACATCTTTAAAATGCAGGTGTTCCAGGCGGTTAGCATAGCGACGGATAAACTCTTCAGGCTTCATCCCATCAATAAACAAATGGCCGACATCCAAGCACAGGCCAAGGCGTTCAGCCGGAATTGCATGCAGCACTGAGGCTATCTCATCAGAAAAAGCGACAAAGCCCCCTGAGCTAGGATGCAACAAGGTTCGTACCCCTTTTGCCGCAGCCATTTTGGCAACCTCAGACATAGTCGATATCATTGCCTGCAACTGCTCTTGCTTGAGTCTAGGTGCGATAACACCATGCCCTACATAGGCATCCCGCGCAGCATTGGCACGATCCATAATGATCAGCTTATCGACTCCAATAGCGCTGAGTAGATCAATCACCCGCAGCGCTTTTTCAAGTACCTGCTCTTTAGAGTCAGGACAACTGAAGTCACCATGAAGGTTTCCAGCACATACATTCATTCCCCTCACTCGCAAAGAGCTCGCAAGGATAGTCGGGTCTTCAGGGAAGTACCCAACGGGCCCAAGCTCAATCCCTTCATAACCCGCTTCACGTGCCTCGACCAACACTTTCGCCCAACTGGGGTTTCCGCCTTGCTCTGAGTTTTCCACTCCCCACGAGCAAGGTGCACACGCTATCTTTATTGCCATAATTACATCCTCTACATGACAAACTACTAAACAAAATTCTGTTTCGTACTACCTAGATGAAGCCTTTCTCAACCAAGAACTGACGGCTTTTCTTAATATCGGGTAATGTCGTGTCTGAATGGCGAGGATCGCGCTCTTGCTCTATCGTGATCCAGCCGTGGTAACCAATGGACTCCAAAGCCTCAGCAACCTCGTTATAATCCACCGCCCCTTCGCCAAGTGGACACATCACACCATCGGCACAGGCTTGCCAGAAACCAACTTGCTTATCGATAGCGTGCTGCAATCGCTGCTGGTTGACGTCTTTAAAGTGAACATATTCCAGCCGGTCTGCGTACTCCACCAAACTTTTGGCCGGATCCATCGTGGCGTAATAGAGATGGCCGGTATCAAGGCAAAGCCCTACCTCTTCAGCAGGCAAATCGCCCAGCATACGGTCGATCTCATCCCGATATTCGATATAGCCACCAGCATGAGGGTGGACAACCGCCCTGATCTCATGGCGCTTAGCAATTTCGGCAATATCTCTGATAGTGCTCATCATCTGTTGCCAACGAGCATCATCCAGCCTTGGCGCTTGCTCTGGCATGCCGGCATAGCGGCTTCTGATGTCATTGACACAATCAATGACGACCAATTTTTCGCAGCCAATCTTTTGCAGCAAACCACACAAGCGTTTAGTTTTGCTTATGATGTCTTCGTAACTTCCCGGCTCAGAGAGCGGCTCGAATATAGTACCGGCACAAATTTCCAACTCTTTGATGTACAACGCCGTGTTGACAGTGTCGGCATCGAGAGGCAAAAAACCATAAGGCCCCAGCTCTGTACCGGTAAATCCCCCCAACCTTGCCTCCGACAATACCGTCATCCAATTTGGGTTATGCGGATTGTCAGAAGATTCAACACCCCAGCAGCAAGGTGCACATGCAATTGAATAACTCATAGTTCCACCCTCAAGTGATCCATTAACTGAACAAAGCAAATTACAGCCAGACTAATCACTCTGAGTACTAATTGGCGTGACCAAGCACGCATCTTATTTTTGCATTTTCGCAAATCAGATTTGAATCTATGCCTATAACACCCCTGGGCCCGCCCCCCATACACTGTTGATAACAAATCAAACTGAAACAGGAAGTTGTATGGAATCTGTATACATTGTTGCCGCGAAACGCACCCCTATCGGCAGTTTTAATGGTGCCCTAGCCCCAGTCTCTGCCCCTCAGCTAGGGGCTACCGCCATCAAGGGCGCTCTTGAGCAATGTCATCTCGATCCAAGCCTGGTTGATGAAGTAATTGCCGGTAATGTCCTAAGCGCAGGGATCGGTATGGGCCCAGGCAGGCAAGCTGCCGTTTTGGCAGGTATCCCAGAAACCGTGCCCGCTTATACCCTTAACATGATCTGTGGGTCAGGCATGAAAACCGTGATGGATGGTGTCAGCCATATTCGTGCCGGTGAAGCTGAGATTGTTATCGCATGTGGGATGGAAAGCATGTCCCAAGCACCTTTCATTTCTGCAAACCCACTGCGTGATGGGGTAAAAATGGGCCAGCTCACTCTTGATGACTCAATTATCAAAGACGGTCTAACGGATGTGTTCAACCAGTACCACATGGGGATCACGGCTGAAAACATTGCCGAATTGCACGAGCTAACTCGCGAGGAACAAGACCAGTTTGCCCTCTCAAGCCAGCAGAAAGCGACTGCAGCCATCAAAGAGCATGGCTTTAGCGATGAAATCGAACCAGTCAATGTCTCCCACCGTCGCCAGCAATACAGCGTCAGCATTGATGAATACCCGAAAGCTGATGCGACTCTGGAAAAGCTGCAAAGCCTTCGTACCGCATTCAAAAAAGAGGGTACCGTGACGGCAGGTAATGCCTCCGGCATTAATGACGGCGCATCTGCCATTATTCTCGCTTCCAAAGCAGCGGTAGAACGCTACAATCTCACCCCGCAGGCTGAGATCGTCGCTTGTGGGCAAGCAGGACTCTCTCCAAAGGTGATGGGCCTTGGCCCGGTACCGGCCATCGCCAACGCCCTCGATAAAGCCAAACTCACCCTAGCCGATATCGAATGTTTCGAGCTCAATGAAGCGTTCGCAGCCCAGGCCCTCGGGGTAATGAAAGAACTGTGCGAGAAACACAGTGTAGATAAATCCTGGCTTGAGTCTCGTACCAATCTGAATGGCGGCGCAATCGCCCTAGGCCACCCACTCGGGGCATCTGGCAACCGCATTCTGACCACACTGATTTACCAACTCGAACGTTCACAGCAAACCTATGGCTTGGCCTCCCTCTGTATCGGTGGCGGTATGGGCACAGCAGTGATTATCCGTCGATGCCAGGCGAACCAATAGGAGCACACCATGAAAAAATCTATTTCTGCTAGCGAGATCGCCAGCCTGCTGCGAGACGATATGACCATCATGATCGGTGGCTTCATGGCCAACGGGGCCCCCGAGGGACTGATTGATATCATCCTTGAATCCGATATCAAAAATATCACCTTGATCACCACAGACACCGGTACACCAGAAACGGGATCTGGCCGTCTAATCAAGGCCAAGCGTATCAGTAAACTGTATGCCTCCCATATCGGCACCAACCCTGAAACCGGCACGCAAATGAACAGCGGCGAGCTAGATGTTGAACTCGTACCGCAAGGCACTCTGGCCGAACGTATTCGTGCTGCTGGAGCCGGTCTCGGCGGGGTCTTGACCCCAACCGGTCTCGGTACAATGATTGCTGAATCCAAGCAAGTGATCCAAGTCGATGGTAAAGACTTCCTATTGGAAAAACCGCTTCGCGCTGATCTTGCCTTGATCCGCGGCTCTGTTGTCGATACCAAAGGCAACACCGTCTACAAAGGAACAACACAAAACTTCAACCCGTTAATGGCCACCGCCGCCGATACCGTCATTATTGAAGCGGCATGCTTGGTCAAGGCTGGTGACATTGCTCCTGAAGCAGTACACACTCCAGGACTGTTCATTGACCATATTTACCAAGGAGCCTAATCATGACAATTCAACGAGAGAAGCATCAGATCCGTCGCATGATTGCATGGCGTGTTGCCCAAGAGCTTCATGATGGTGACGTGGTCAACCTGGGCATCGGCCTACCAAGTCTTGTTGCTAATGAGACCTCATCGGATATCGAAATTCTGCTGCAGGCTGAAAATGGTCTTATCGGCATTGGCGAAATGCCGGATGAAGCCAACATTGACCCGGATCTGGTCAATGCCGGCGGCCAGCCCATTACTGCTACCATCGGTGCCTGCACTTTCCACAGTGCCGATTCGTTTACCATCATCCGTGGCGGGCACGTCGATGCGACGGTGCTGGGCGCGCTGCAAGTCGACCAGCACGGTAACCTCGCCAACTGGATCATCCCTGGCAAAATGGTACCGGGAATGGGTGGCGCGATGGATCTTGTGGTTGGGGCAAAGAAAGTCATTGTCGCCATGGAACACACCGTCAAGGGCAAGCCAAAGTTGCTCAAACACTGTTCACTACCGCTTACCGCAGCCAATCAGGTCGACTTGATTGTCACCGAAATGGGCGTCATCAAAATCACCGAGGCAGGTATGATGCTGACCGAGCTTGCCCCGGGGACAACAATTGACGAAATTCAGGCCGCGACAGAAGCAGAGTTAATCATCTCTACTGATTTGAAAGCGATGCCTATCCCAAGCGATTTATAAACAACACATGCTAACCAGCACCGAGAGGAAATTCGGTGCTGGATAATAGAATACATTTTCCTGTTTATTTTAGCGTCAGTATATCCCCTACCTGAACCCAAGCTTGATATATTTTCCTTCGAAGCGTAGTCTTAAAAATCAACTCATCCACTTAGCTTTTATAGACATAATTAAACATCGCTCTTCTTACTGTTCACCTGCTAGTAACTAAGAAAATATATAGCACTGCAGTATTTCAGCAGTTAGTACAAGGAATAAGGATATAAAGTTGACTACCTTAAACAATTTAAAATTACCTACTATATTTTTTATTTTAGGCTTATCTGTTACTGGATGTTCATCCTACTCAACGATTCCAGAGTCTTGTACAGCAGCATACTCGTATAGCGAAGCATTTCTTCAAAGTCATTTTTACCAAGGATGGAAGATCTTAAATGCCAAAGGAAAGAGTAGCGGCTGTGAAGAAGCGATATCTTATTTTGAAAAAGGTATACAAGAACAAGAAGTCACAGAATTATCTAATATCTACGCTATTTACTGTAATGGATTAGGCCCCTACCGTAGTAGGGTAATTTCAGGGAGGGCGATAGAAGGTAGGTTATCCCTAGAAGAGTTTAACTGGATATCAGAGTGGTTATATTGTGATGGCACTGTAGAGCAGTACAGTGCTGGACAAATGTTATTAAATGGCTATCTGGTCGATAAAAACCAAGAAGCTGCAATATACTATATGACTCTTGCAGCAAAGAAAGATTATCCTCATGCTCAGATGCAACTAGCATTATCACTACTGGAAATCGGCGAAGTTGATAATGCCATTCTTTGGCTAAGAAAAGCATACGAAAATGGTTACTATGGTGCGGGACAAATGTTAGAAGCCATGGATATGATTTACCAACAGCAAGATGAAGGTTAAGTTTTGTATACACAGAACATTTGGCTGACAATCAATCAATTATTTCTCCCAACAAGGAAGGCCTGTCAATAGTAACTCTTTTATCTTGATTTAGACAATAAAGCCCTTCCTGCAATCGCGTTAATAGTATCTTTATAATAAAAAACCAGCACATATGTGCTGGTTTTCAACATATCAGAGTAGCTACAATTAAGCCTTTGTTTCTTCCGGTTGGCCTTGCAACACGTTAGACACTTCGATCGGCAATTTCTGCATCACATAATCACCAGGTGCATTGCACTTAACCGGGTAGTTATCGCTACCTGCAGAGCGTGCATCAACCGCCTCGGCCTCTTCGAAGCCAGCCATCCACTCGTTCCAGTGGCCCCACCAGGAACCTTCCTGGCGCTTCGCCCCTTTCAACCATGTTTCAGGCTCAGCCGAAGATTTTGCATTGGTCCAGAAACCATACTTGTTCTTCGCCGGATGGTTAACAATACCCGCAATGTGACCAGACTCGCCCAGCACAAACGTGGACTTACCGCCAAGCTTGCGTGCGCCACGGTAGGTACCCTGCCACAACGCAATGTGATCTTCCTGGGTTGAGATAAAGTATGTTGGGATCTTGATCTTAGCAAGATCAATATACACCCCACCTACTTTAAACCCTTTCGGATCAACAAGACGGTTTTCCAAGTAGAACTGGCGCAGCAGTGTACTGTGACACGCTACCGCTACATTGGTACTATCGCCGTTCCAGTACAGCAAATCGAAGTCGATTGGGCTGTTACCTTTTAGGTAATTGTTGATGTAGTAGTTCCAGTACAGGCTGTTTTCACGCAGCAGGCTGAACGTTACGCTCAAAGAGCGACCATCCATATACCCTTTAGCTTCATTCTGCGCTTCAATGGCCGAAATAATCGGATCATTGATATAAGCACCGATCTCTCCTGGCTGAGAGAAATCTAGCAGCGTGGTAAAGAATGTCGCCGACTTGATACGGCTGCGCATACGCTTGGCCGAATAGTAAGCCAATGCCGTCGCTAGCAGCGTACCGCCGATACAGTAACCCGCCGCATTGATTTGCTTCTCGCCAGTGATATCTTCGACAACATCAACCGCTTTAACCACACCATCAACAACGTAATCGTCAAAATCCACATCGTACATACTGGCATCTGGATTACGCCAAGACATCATAAATACGGTATGACCCTGCTCTACCAGCCAACGTACCATTGAATTCTTCTCACGAAGATCCAAAATGTAATACTTGTTGATAAACGGCGGCACGATCAACAGCGGTGTCGCGTTAACTTTTTCGGTCAACGGCTTGTATTGAATCAGCTCAAACAGGTGGTTCTTATAAACAACATCACCCGCAGTATTGGCCACGTTTTCACCCAACTGGAATGCCGCATCATTGGTCATGCGAATTTTCAGTACATCGGCACTCGACTGCAGATCTTGTTGAAGCAGCTCCATCCCTTTGATCAGGTTTTCACCATTGCTCTCAACCGTCAGCTTGGCCAGCTCTGGGTTGGTGGTGATAAAGTTGGTTGGCGACAAAGCGTTAATCGCCTGGCGCGAAAAGAAGCTCAAACGCTCCTTGGCCTTCTCATCAAGCCCTTCGATCGATTCGATGGACTCTTTCATCTTATTGCTAAATAGCAGGTAAGATTGCTTGATATAGTTGTAAAACGCCTCATTTTCCCATGCAGGATCGGTGAAGCGCTTATCATCTTTTTCGGGCTGAATAAAATCTGACTGATCGCCATTTTTCATGACGACATTTTGCCAAATCTTCATTTGGTTTTCCCACCAGTCCATTTGCAACTGTGCAATAACGGCTGGCTGCGCTGATGCTTTTTCGATGAACTCGGAAGTATCCTCCAAGCTAATTTCATTGAGCGCTTTATTAAGGGGAGTATTCATGGCTGCCTTGCCTGAATCCAGCTCCTTCCACCACATTTGGTTCATTTCCTGGAGCTTGGCAAAGTAGTCCGAAAAAAAGTTCTGGTTCATTCCAATGACCTCTAATTTTGGACTAAAAATGCCGCCCCAGAACGGGGGCGGCAGAGTGGCCATTTTTCTTAAGCTGGAGTTACTTGCTTTACGTTTTCAGCAACTAGCTCTTCCACTTCAGACTTGAAAGACTGAGCGATTGCAGTGAACTTGTTGCTGTCATCGATTAGCTGCTGAGAAAGCTTAGTCAGCGTTTCTAGCTGCTGACTGTTGTAAGCAGCGAATGACTGAACGTCTTTTACTTCGCTAACAGCCTTAAGCTGAGAAAGACCTAGCTCGCTGTAAGCGCGAACAGCAGCAAGCTGAAGCTCAGTTAGCTCTTCAACGTTCTTGGTAAAGACTTTGTTGAACTTAACGTATGGCGCTAGAGATTTTTCAGTCTGCTCAGAGAAAGATTTAAACATTTCCGTATACATAGCAATTTTCCTTCATTAAAAGAATGGTTAAGTACCTGTGCCATGATGAATACAGGTACTGGTTAGCTTTACAGTTGAATTAGACGCTCTTCAGTACAATCGCTGTACCCATACCACCACCAACACACAACGTGGCTAAGCCATGTTCAGTGCCGCGGCGGCGCATTTCGTGAAGAAGGCTGACAATAATACGGTTACCTGAAGCACCTAGAGGGTGTCCCAATGCAATCGCACCACCATTAACATTGGAACGCTCGGCCAAGTCTTCTACTTGAGACCCTAGCTCGTCGGCCAATTCGTGTAATACACCCAGAGCCTGACCCGCAAAAGCTTCATTGAATTCGAACAAACCAACATCAGCAATGTTTAGCTCTGCTTTATCAAGTGCTTTAATCACAGCAGGTACAGGACCGAGTCCCATAACCTCTGGGGCAATGCCTGCTTGAGCATAGCTTTCAATTTCAGCTAACGGTGTTAGGCCATATTTTTCGACGGCGGCTTCTGAGGCAACAATAATCGCACTAGCACCGTCGTTGATGCCTGACGCATTACCCGCTGTTACAGAACCACCCTCTTTCTTGAATGCCGGGCGTAGTTTCGCCAAGCCTTCAATACTTGCGTCCGCCTTTGGATACTCATCGGTATCTACAACGCTGGTTTTTCTGCGAATAGTCACTTCAACAGGGGCAATTTCACCGGCGAACTTGCCTTGCTCAATCGCGGCAACCGCTTTTTGCTGGCTTGCCAAGGCAAAGTTGTCTTGTTGCTCACGGGTAAGGCCCACTTTGGCAACAACATTTTCAGCTGTTACACCCATGTGGTACTTATTGAACACATCCGTCAGACCATCAGAAATAAGTAGATCGTCAAGGCTTAGAGAGCCCATTTTCTGACCATCACGAATTGTAGCGGGTGCGCAGAATGGGATCTGGGACATATTCTCTGCACCGGCAGCAACGACAAGTTCAGCATCACCGGCCTTGATATGAGCAGCAGCATCCATAACCGCTTTCATACCCGAGCCACAGACCATGTTTAAGCTGTAAGCTGGTACTTCCTGAGGAACACCGGCATAGATAGCTGCCTGACGGCCAGGGCCCATACCTTGTCCAGCACCAACTACATTACCTAGAATAACTTCATCAAGATTAGCAGGGTCTACGTTTGCCTCTTCCAACGCCGCTTTAATTGCCACTGCGGCAAGTTGAGGAGCAGGCACTGATTTCAGCGCACCATTGAAACTACCGATAGGCGTACGTTTAGCCGCAACGATATATACTTTTGCCATGATTTTTTGCGTCCTTTCGAAATTCAGAAATTAAACCATTAGTGCATGTACAAGCCGCCGTTCACAGACAGTGTTTCGCCTGTGATGTAGGCAGCAGCATCGCTCGCCAAGAAAGTCACCGCAGCTGCAACTTCAGCTGGCGCAGCAAGGCGCTTCATTGGGATTTCAGCTTTAATGCTATCAAGTACTTCTGGCTTAATGGCTTCTACCATTGGGGTACCGGTGTAACCCGGGGCAATGGCGTTAACCGTCACACCTGAGCGTGCACCTTCAGCAGCAAGTGCTTTGGTGAAGCCGATCATCCCTGCCTTAGCAGCAGAGTAGTTCGCCTGTCCGAACTGACCTTTAAGACCGTTTACTGAGGAAATATTGATTACACGTGAGTTACCGTGCTCACACATTGAAGCAAATAGCGGCTGAGTCACGTTAAACAAACTGTTCAAGTTTGTTGTGATCACATCACTCCACTGCTCTTTAGACATGCGCTTGAACGTTGTATCGCGTGTGATACCGGCATTATTGACAAGCACATCAATGTTACCTTCCTCTTGCAACAATGTTGCCAGAGCTTCTGCGCAATAATCAGCATCCGTAACATCCAGCGGGAACAAACGAACCTGCCTTTCCGAATAATTATTCTCTTTAAACCATTCTTTAGCCTTGGCTTCACCGCTTGGGAAATATGTGGCAATCACACGAAAACCCGCATCCACTAATCCTTTAGTGATCGCTGAACCAATACCACCTTTTGCACCAGTTACTAATGCTTTTTTACTCATTACAGAAGACTCCATTCCATCTTTATGATGACTTACTACCCTTAAATACAGATACTTACAATTATCCTATCAATAAAGGGCACTAACCAACGTAGGCTGTTTATTCAGCCTTATTTTTAATCTTGTTGCATCCTAGCGAGTGAAAAAGACACTCAGGTGACTATTACATTGCACGAATATTATAAGAACACAGTCACATAGCAATATCAACACGGAGTATCAATGGTCGTACCAATATTCCTGCATAGAATCACACTAAACTGCAAAACCTAAATCTACCTATAAATGTGTCACTAATGTTAACTTTTGATAGCATAATAAGTGCCAGGTTTTATATAAGCGAAAACAATGATATAGAATGAGGGAATAGCTAAACTTTGACTTTAGCTTGTGCAAGATTGCACTGTAAAAGTGCATCAATAGTCACTGAAAAACACCATTAGACCGATCAGAATAATGAGGAAAAAGGCCAATTTATCACCAACTGAACCTTGGTAATGAACTTAAGCCATCTCTATCAGTCTTATTTTTCATATTTGACTGTTTCATTTAAGGAAAATAACTCCCCATGTTGACAACGACTTTTCAACGCCTTCAATCACACCTGAATACCCAGGTCATCGGTCAACCAAATCTTGTTAAACAGTTAATGATCGCCCTACTTGCTGACGGCCATATTTTAGTTGAAGGGCCTCCTGGGCTGGCAAAAACACGAGCCGTAAAAGTGCTCTCTGATAGTATTGAGGGAAACTTCCACCGCATTCAATTTACGCCTGATCTCTTACCTGCCGATTTAACAGGCACTGATATTTTCCGTCCCGAAACGGGGGATTTCACTTTCCAGCCAGGCCCCATATTCAATGCCTTGTTGCTCGCCGATGAGATCAACCGGGCACCAGCCAAAGTGCAAGCCGCGATGCTAGAAGCAATGGCTGAAAAGCAGATCACTGCCGGTCGCAAGACCTACCAACTCCCGGCGTTATTTTTGGTCATGGCGACCCAGAACCCGATAGAGCAAGAAGGTACCTACCCCCTTCCCGAAGCACAGCTGGACCGTTTTTTGCTACAGCTGAATGTGGAGTATCCAGACGAAAGTAGCGAGTTGGCAATCCTGCGGCTCAACAGAGGAGAGGCTTTGGGGCACACTCCTGAGGAGTCGGTACAGATCAGCCAGGAAGAAATTTTTTCTGCCCGTAGAGAAGTGCTCAATATCCATATGGCAGAAGAAGTTGAGCAATACATTATCCGCTTAATCATGGCGACCAGGCATCCTCACCGTTACAGTGAACAACTTGCCAACTGGCTACAAATGGGGGTCAGCCCACGAGCCACACTTGCACTTGACCGCTGTGCCCGCGCTCATGCATGGTTAAGCGGTAGAGATTTTGTCACTCCCGAAGACGTCCAGTTAATGGCTTACCCGGTTATGCGCCACCGCTTGCTCCTTAGCTATGAGGCGCAGGCTGAAGCAGTGGCACCAGACACCATCATCGAGCAATTAATTACTCAGGTTGCCTGCGCATGACTTCACAGGACTTAACTCCAACACTTCCTGCCCATAGTGATGGTGTTAACCTCTGTCTGGCTGAGCTTCTGCAATACAAAAACCAGTCAGTACGATGGCTACCACCAGCCCAAAGTGTTTGGTCACAGCTTAATGGCCAGCACCAAAGCCGCCAAAAAGGGCGCGGCATGAACTTTGCCGAAGTGCGCCCTTATCAAGCTGGCGATGATATCCGCGCCATTGACTGGCGCGTCACTGCACGTACCGGGAAAACTCACACGAAACTATTCACCGAAGAGCGCGAGCAACCGGTGATGTTACTGATCGATGTCAGTCCAAGTATGAAATTCGGTACGCAGTTATTGCTAAAATCCGTTCAAGCAGCCCACTTTTCCAGCTTGCTAAGTTGGCTTGCAGTCAGTGAGCAAGACCGAATCGGAGCCATTGTGTTTAACGGCAACCGTCTGTACGAATGCAAACCAACAGCTCGTCAACAAGGACCGTTAACAGTAATCAACGCCATGATCGCCGCCCATCAAGAATGTGGGAGTGGAGAAAATGAGAATGACGACTTCAATGGTAAACGTTTGAACTTCTCCGATGCCTTGAAGCACCTTCACCACCTTTGCCCTAAGGGCAGTGAGATTGTCGTACTCAGTGATTTCTACCAATTGCAAGATAAAGACAAACGGCGCTTAAGCCAACTGCGCCAACACAATCGGCTTCAGTTCGTTCAGCTCTATGACCCATTGGAGTTTGGACATACATCATTCAATGGTGTTGAATTTGTCACCGATGATCACCAAGCTACTTGGCTGGACTTTTCCGCCCAAAGCACCCGTGACAGCCTAAGCACGCAGTATCAGCAGCATCAGCAATTCATTCAGGAAATGTGCAAAAGCCTAGCAATTCCTTTGCACCACTTGTCTGCCGCCCGAACGTTGATGGAGCAATTGGGCCATTGCGGTTTCAACTCATATAAAGGAGGGGAAAATGGCTGAAGCAACAACTCTACCGACGCTTCCCCTTGCAGATATCCACCTGCCTAACGCTCCGGGGATTTGGCCTCTGGCGTGGGGATGGTGGGTAGCTATCTTACTCATTTGTATTGCGATGGCATATTTGGTGATGGCGTTCAAGAAACAACGACGTTACAGCCTTGCTAGACGTGAAGCCTTGCAGCATTTGACATTTTTAAAATCCCCGGAGGATTTCAGCAAAGTTAACTTGCTATTGCGTCAGGTGGCTATGTCATACCACTCGCGAGAGTACGTAGCAGGTTTAACCGGCCAGTCTTGGCTTGCGTTCCTCGATCAACACCTTGAGCCAAAAGACCAAGGCTTTATCCGTTTGTCAGAGACTTGGCAGCAAGGGTTATTCTCCCCAGCTCCGTTAGAAAAAGAACAATTTGTTATGTGTTACCAACAAGCCCAGAAATGGATCCGCAAGGCCAAGTTCCATACCATGCCGGAAGTATCCAAGGAGTCTGGTAATGTTTGAATTTACTTGGCTCTGGGCTTTCGTGCTAATCCCTTTACCCGTTGCCGTTTATTACTTCAGTAAACCCAAAACTCAGCCTTCGGCTATCAGACTGCCCAAGTTACCCAATGGGCTCGGGCAAAAAGCCAGAATCAGCCGATGGTTAGTGATCGTCATGGCAACGGCATGGCTAGCTTTAATTGGTGCGCTTTCACGCCCGGTCTGGTATGGCGATCCGATCGAGATCAACCCTGATCACCGGGATATGATGCTCGCTGTCGATTTATCAGGATCGATGTCTATCAAAGACATGATCACCGAAGACGGGCAAGCCATTGATCGCCTAACGGCCGTTAAAGATGTGCTGCATCAGTTCATCGGCAAGCGCAGTGGCGACCGCCTCGGTCTGGTGTTGTTTGCCAACCACGCGTACCTGCAAACCCCATTGACCTTTGACCGAGATACCGTCCAGCAGCAGCTAGACCGCACGGTATTAGGGCTTATTGGCCAAAGTACCGCTATCGGTGAGGGGCTGGGTATTGCGACCAAGACCTTCATTGATAGTGAGGCACCACAGCGGGTGATTGTCCTGCTGAGTGACGGAGCCAATACCGCTGGTGTCATTGAGCCTTTGGAAGCGGCTGAACTCGCAGCTCGCAGTAATGTGACAATTTACACGGTCGGCGTCGGTGCTGAAGAGATGGAGCAGCGCACCTTCTTTTCTACTCGAACGGTTAACCCTTCCCACGATCTCGATGAAAGGATGCTAACCCACATTGCGGAAATGACCGGAGGGCAATACTTCCGCGCCCGAAACCCGCAAGAGTTAGAACAAATTTATCAGATGATTGACCAACTAGAGCCTATCAATACTGCCCAGCAAACTTGGCGGCCTCGTCAGGAGCTGTTCCGGTTCCCGTTGGCCCTATCGCTGTTATTGTCAGTCGTTATTGTTGTTATGAGAAAGCGTAATGGTTAGTTTTACTTTTCTATATCCTTATTGGCTAATCGCTCTGCTCCCATTGCTAATGATCTTGCCGTGGTTAGCCAAAAAGAAGCCAAAACAAGGGCTTATTGCACCACATTTGGCCGAAAAGCTTGGGCTATCGACTAAAGCGCAATCTCGGGCGATCTTACCAGCCCTCGGTATCCTGTGGACTCTCGCCGTTATTGCGATTGCAGGCCCAAGTTGGCAAAAATCGCCAATTCCTGCATTTAGCCTATCTGGAGCTCGAGTCTTGGTCATGGACATGTCCCGCTCTATGTATGCCGATGACATTGTACCAAACCGTCTAAGCCAAGCCCGCTTCAAAGCGCTTGATCTCCTGCCCGGTTGGAAAGAGGGCAGCACAGGTTTAGTCACTTATGCAGCAGATGGCTATATTGTCAGCCCTTTAACAAAAGACAGCTCCACGCTAGCAAGCCTTATTCCCCACCTCTCCCCAGAGATCATGCCAATACAGGGCAGTAATGCTGCGGCAGGTATCCGGGAAGCCATCCTCCTACTTAAGCAAGCTGGCCACCAGCAAGGTGATATCATATTGATCACGGATGGTCTCAGCCCTAAGGAGAGCCGAGATAGCAAAAAACTTCTGGATGATAATCAGTACCGACTTTCTATTTTGGGGGTTGGGACAACTGATGGCGCCCCAATTCGTTTGCCAGACGGCACACTGCTGACCAATAGCAATGGCAAAACAGTGATCGATAAACTGGAAGTCGCGTCTCTACGTGAGTTAGCACGCTTAACCGGTGGTATTTTCCTACTTTCCCAACCCACCAACTTTGATATCGACGCACTAATCAAAGCAACAGAGAAACCAGTGAGCAATAACAATAGCGATGCAAGCAAAGAGCTCGAAGAACGGATCAATGGTGGGTTCTGGCTGTTAATTCCTATTGCCCTGCTTGCACTGCTCGGCTTTCGTCGTGGTGTAATTATCGCTGCGGTATTGATGGTTACCCCTGTTGATCATGCATTCGCCGCATCCTTGACTTCGCCGTTTACCAATCGTGACGGCTTGGGTTATGAATTATTCGAGCAGGATAAATTTGCTGAAGCCGCAGAGCAATTTTCTTCGCCACAATGGCGTGGTGCCGCGCAATATAGAGCAGGCGATTTTGAAGGGGCGATAGAAACTCTCTCGCCGCTCTCTGATCAACAATCCCAATACAACCTTGCCAATGCCTATGCGCAAAAGGGGGATTTAGACCAAGCCGAAGCTCTGTATCAATCGATTCTGGATAAGAACCCTGATCATCAAGATGCTAAGAAAAACCTGTCGTTAGTCCAAGCCCTACAACAACAGCAAGAGAAGCAACAACAAGGAAACCAGCAGCAGGAACAGAATCAGCAACAAGATGGCCAGCAACAAAACCATCAGCAATCAGAGCAGGGTCAAAACCAATCTCAGGGGCAACAGCAGTCCCAAGATAATTCCCCTCAGGATCGCCAGTCACAACAACATCGCCAAGAGCAGCCGCAAGGCCAACAACAAGGTCAGGCAGGAGGGAATGCTGATTCTCAACAAGGCCAAGATCAAAATCAACCAGATGGTTCGCAGCATCAGAGCCAACAAACTCAAGGTGAACCACAAAATGGCCAGCAGCAGAGCGAGCAGCAATCTGGGCAAGCTCAGAGTCAATCCAATGATGACCAGAATAATGAGATGAACCAACAACAGGCTCAATCTTCTGGAGTGCAACAACAATCAGGCGAAGAGTCCTCAGCACAAGCATCACAAGCTGGGGACACTCATGAAGAACAAAACGGCAACAGCGCCAATACTGTAACAGACTCACAAGGCCAAGAGACGCCAAACAGCGTGACAGCCAGTGACCCAGTTCTGAAAAAATTAGAACAGGTGCCTAATGATACCAGTGCCTTGATCCGCGCTCAGCTCATCTTACAGGCTCGAGAAAAGCAAGCACCTGAAGCAACAGAAAACTCTTGGTAAATATATGATTACATTAAATATGTTTAACTTTAAAGGTACATTTTATATGGCCACTCACTGGCTGAAATGGCTATTTCTTGGATGGCTACTGTCATTCTCAATGTCATCCTATGCCGCACAAGCCGTCGCAACCGTTTCCAAAAATATCGTCGGTGTTAATGAAGTATTTCAATTGACAATTAGCGTCGACGATAACGTCAACACCAATGCACTTGATCTCAGTGTGCTGGACGATGATTTCAATTACGGCTCCCCATCGGTAAGCAGTGGAACAAGCTTTGTTAACGGCGTCGTGACCCGCCAAACCGAATGGAAAATTGCTGTTGCTGCAAAAGAAATCGGGGAGTTTACTATCCCGAGCTTTCGTGTCGGCGCCAGCCAGACCGATCCTATTACCATGACGGTCATGAAGTCTGCGAATAAAACGGCAACGAGTTCATCCAAGCCTGAAATTCGAATAGATGCGGAAAGTAATAAAGATCATCTCTATGTCGGCGAAAGTATTCGCTATACCGTGAGAATCCGTATTGGCGAGCAAATGAGCCAGGCAGCACTGCAAGCACCTTCCGGTGATGGCCTGAATGTAAAGCAACTGGGCGAAGATCGTCAGGTCGAAACCGTACTCAATGGTCGTCGCTACCTAATCATTACCCGTGACTACCAGATCACTGCCAACAAGGCCGGGGATATCCTGCTACGCGGTGCAAAATTTACCGGTAACCTTATCAAAGGCAACCGCGGGTTTGGCTCTACCCTTCAAATCCCTTTTGAGCAGCAGGCCGACGACTTAACTTTATCTGTACAAGCAAAGCCAGCTGACTATCAAGGCTTGTGGCTTCCTACTGAAGCGCTTGAATTAGAGCAACAATGGCAGCCTGATGTGAAAGAAATAAAAGTCGGCGAGCCCGTCAGCCGCACTATCACTTTACGCATCAAAAATGCCGAACAAAGTTCCCTACCCAACCTCAACCTGCAGTATCCGGATTCCGTGCGTGTTTATGATGAGACTCCTATTTACGGTAGCGACAATGACTTCACATTCATGACCATCAAGCAGGTGATCATTCCCCGCCAGGCTGGTGAAATCACGCTGCCAGCATTATCAATCAACTGGTGGAATACGGCCAGTTCACGGCAAGAAACCAGTAATATCGATGGTCTGACACTTACTGTCCTGCCAGGAGACCCAAGTACACAGGCTTACCTACCGCCACAAGCATTGCAACTGGACAATGCAGAACAGGTTCCGGGCAATGTTCAGACGGAAATAATCCATGACAGAGGATGGTGGCCGTGGCTAAGCCTGTGTCTCGGCCTATTGTGGGTGGCCACAGTGCTACTCTGGCTCACTGAAAAAAACAAGAGTAAACAGCGTACGCAAAAAAGTGACTCAAAATATCATGAATCATTACTAACACCTGTAGATGGCATGATTAAGTCTCTGGAGCAAAATCAGCCGGTTCAACTACAGAGCTATTTCCACCAGTGGTCAAGGCAGAACCCGAACCATCCACGGTTCAAAGAGCTAGATACGGCAATACAAAACATCATGAAGAGTCATTACAGCAAAAACAAGCACCAGGTTAGCGAACAGATACAGCGCAAAACACTGGAAATTATGCAAGACCTGAATAAAAACACCGTGAACATTGTAAAGAATAAGTCAAGCGCACTTGAGCCCATAACCCCAGACTAGCCGCTCTCTACCGCCCGCAAAGCCCACTGCACAGTGGGCTTTTTAACATTCCACACAGCCTAATCCTTGCATTTCTTAACAACCACCCTCTAGCAAGCCAATATAATTAACACCCTCACCATAAGCAGAAATACGTTGTTAAATATTAGTGAACCAAAAGTTTCTTTAATCGACTATGGAAATGTGCCAAAATTCCTGTTACAAAATGTGTCGCAAGCAAAATTTAATGCTTAGCGATAAAACTATAAAATATGCAGGATGTATTATGAACCAAACACAACCCTTTCTAGCCCGAGTCGCGAACGGTAGCCTCGTCGTACAAATACTTTTTGGTATTGTCGCCGGTATTATCCTCGCAGTGGTATCACCCGCTTCAGCGGTTAAAGTCGGCTTTCTTGGCGGCCTGTTCGTCAGTGCCCTGAAGGCCGTAGCACCAATCTTGGTTTTCATTCTAGTGGCTTCTTCTATCGCCAATCAGAAGAAAGGCGCACACACAAACATGAAACCAATCATTGTGTTGTACCTCTTCGGTACCTTGATGGCAGCACTGACCGCCGTAACCATGAGTTTCCTTTTCCCAACCACTTTAACTCTGGTAACCGGTGCAACGGGTGCAACCCCACCAGAAGGTATTACCGAAGTACTAAATACTTTGCTATTCAAGATTGTTGATAACCCAGTCAACGCTCTTATGTCAGGCAACTTTATTGGTATTTTGGCATGGGCTATTGCCCTTGGTTTTGCCCTCCACCAAGCCAGCGATGCTACCAAGCAAGTTTTCCATGATGTGTCTAACGGCATTACACTGATTGTCCGCTTTGTCATTCGCCTTGCACCAATCGGTATTTTTGGCCTGGTTGCCAATACCTTTGCAGAAACAGGTTTTGATGCTCTGTTTGGTTATGGCCACCTACTAGCGGTACTACTGGGCTCAATGGCAGTCATTGCGTTTGTGGTTAACCCAATCATTGTATTTGTAAAAACCAAAGAAAACCCGTATCCACTGGTACTTCGCTGTATCCGCGAAAGTGGTATTACGGCTTTCTTCACCCGAAGTTCTGCAGCAAACATCCCTGTGAACATGCAGCTATGTAAAGATTTGGACTTGCATGAAGATACTTACTCAGTGTCTATTCCTCTGGGTGCGACCATCAACATGGCGGGTGCCGCGATCACTATTACAGTATTAACACTGGCTGCGGTACACACCATGGGCATCGAAGTTGATGTTGCCACTGCCGTGCTATTGAGTGTTGTTGCTGCTGTGTCTGCATGTGGTGCATCGGGTGTAGCTGGCGGTTCATTACTGCTGATCCCTCTCGCATGTAGCTTATTCGGTATTCCAAACGAAGTTGCTATGCAGGTTGTCGCTGTTGGCTTCATCATCGGTGTAATTCAAGACTCTGCTGAAACGGCCTTGAACAGCTCAACTGACGTTATCTTCACCGCCGCTGCCTGTAAGGCTGCAGAAGCCAAGCTTGAAGGCGCTAATGCCAAAGCGGTTTAAACCAACGGACTGCTCGAACCATTAATCATGCAACAAAAAATCCAGCATCTTCCGATGCTGGATTTTTGTATTAATCACAATGACTAACGAAAGAATATGTTATTTAGTCATTTCAAAACCCGGAACAAAGACTTCAACACGACGGTTTCGCGCTCGTCCTTCCTCGGTATCATTGTTTGCCACCGGCTCTAGCTCACCTCGGCCTTGGGCAACAATACGAGTTTCATCAATACCGAAGTGATTGCCGACATACCCAGCAACAACGGCCGCACGATCTTCAGATAACTTCTGGTTATACTCCAGAGAGCCGCGACTATCTGTGTGCCCAACAACATAAAGCTGGGTATCCGGGTATTTAACCAGCTGTTGCGCAACAGGTTGTAACATCTCAATATCACGCTGAGTCAACTTGTCACTGTCAAAGGCAAACGGCAGCACAGCGCCAACAGCTTCAACTTTAACCACTTCTGGTACTGGCTCTGGCATTGGTTCAGGCTCGGGCTCGATGACAGGCACGGGTGCTGGTGCCCCCCAATGATAAACCAAGCTCAAGCCGTAAAAATGAATATCGCTTTCTCCAGGAGAGTCAGTTTTACCTACCTGGTTATAATACTGATATTCAGCTCGAGCAGATAAATCACGGTTAAAGAAGTACTCAAGACCCACCCCAGCCGTACCTGCTAAGTTCGTATTGTCATCATTAACTACACCGTTATCGGCATCTCCGACAAATCCCCCCAACTTAGCGTAAATATCAAATGAATTTGACACTTGATAGGTAAACTTACCCAACAGGTCAAGCCCTTGCACTTCGAAACCATCATCAGCGTAGTCCGCCTGCCCCAAATAGGTATAGCCGCCTTCCAACGCAAACCAAGAATTGAAGTTATAACCTACAAATATACCACCACCCCAATCATCCTTGTCGGCATTCTGACCTTTGATAACCCCATCAAGGTTATCGTAAGTCGTACCACCAACACGCGCACCCACATACCATGGATTATCGGTGGCAGCATGCACAGCACCAGATATCAACAGAGCAACCGGAAGTATCTTGAAGACTTTATACATAACTAACTGTCCTTATTTATAATTTGCCACTACCCAATTAGGTGTAGAACAAAGAACAGTTTTTTTACAAATTTATACCTGAAAATTAGTACTTTTTTGTCTAGCCACAAGCAAAAAACACCAAGCCGATATCATGGGATATTTAGTTAATACTTTGCATTCCTTTACCAATTATCCTAATGTCCTTATTCTTTTTCGGTTTTCAATGTGATCTAGGCACAGTAAAATCGTGTAACTCAGACATTGTATGGTAACGACGCGCATTTATATGAAAGATAAAGCTCTCCCGCATAATCATCGCTCCTCTCTCTCAGTTGGTATTATTGGCGGTGGTATAGCAGGCTCTACCATTGCGCTGCGTTTGGCTGAACTGGGTATCAACGTCGAGATTTTTGAAGAAGGTATCAGCTTGGTCAATGGCCCGCCCATTTGCCATCTCCACGCAGGCGGAAACCTATACCGTGAAATCTCAGATGAGCAATGTATCACTCTGCTCCAGCAGTCCATCGACTCGCTGAAGGTGTTTCCGCATACCGTGAATGTGCGCCCGACGGTCATTGCCGTGCCTAAACCAGACAAAGGCGATCCGGTGAATCTCATTCCCCGTCTGAGCAAACTCCAGTCTTTTTATCGTCAGTCAGTTGAACAGGATCCGACCAACCAGGTCATTGGTCATCCAGACGGCTATTTTAAGCTCTACGAGCAAAACGATTTGGAACGGCTTTCGCAGCAATCGATGCCAACGCATCCGGAGTCATTTGATGACTGGATGATTCCCGTAGCCAAAAACCTCGATCTCAACCAATTCAAATACCCTTTAGCTCTGGTACAAGAGTATGGCTGGAGTGTATTCCGTTTAGCCGCAACCGCCAACCTTGCCCTGGACAAACTGCCAACCTGCCAAATTCATACCCAAAGCAAAGTGACACATGTATCCCAGCAGACCGACTTAGGATGGCAAATCGAATATCAGCAATACGATAGTGGCTGCCAAGATTATGTAACGCACCGACTCGAAGTTGA
The DNA here is from genome assembly GCA_000940995.1 of Photobacterium gaetbulicola Gung47. Lineage (NCBI taxonomy): Bacteria > Pseudomonadati > Pseudomonadota > Gammaproteobacteria > Vibrionales > Vibrionaceae > Photobacterium > Photobacterium gaetbulicola. The sequence goes on along the minus strand of CP005973.1, from coordinate 660,635 downwards.
CTATTTAATTAACGCCTGTGGTTTTCAAACCGGCCTAATTGATGATATGGCCAGGCAGCAGCGAAGCCGACTTGTCGAATTCAAAGCCGCCTATGTAACACAGTGGCCAGATAACCAGGGCTGCTGGCCTGAAGTGATCTTCCACGGTGAGCGAGGAACCCCAGATGGTATGGCGCAACTGACTCCATACCCCGATGGCTACTTTCAGCTTCACGGTATGACCGAAGACATTACCCTGTTCAAACAGGGGCTGGCAAAAAGTACCGCCACCAGCGCTCAGCCCAAACTAGCTGACGGGTTTATTCGTAAAATAAAGTCTGGTTGGGATAATCAGGAAATCCATACCCGCTCGGAGCGAGCCATAAGACACATGTCCCGCTTTGTACCCAATTACAAAACGGCCGTTGTAGGTGGAAAGCCCCTTTTTGGAGCCCAGCAAATCCCTGGTGACGACGTTACCCTACGGGCTGCAGATGTTTCCTTCGCCGGCAAACGCTATGCACGTACCGAGATTGTAAAAGCCTCTTCGGCATTGTCTGCAGCAAACAGTATCGTTGAGCAGCTACACGCTGAAGGGTTATTTCAAGCACAGGTTGACGGAATGAACATTGCTCAGGCCTTTCCTGTGACGCGGTCACTTTCAGTCAAAGATATCGAAGCCTACGCTATCTCATTGGCACACCAACGCGGCTACCCTGAGGCGCTGGCTAAAACCCTTTCGTATGATCTGAAAAAATAACTCGGCCTGTTTTTCTATCACTTAGCGAAGGGCATCCATGCCCCTCGCTAAACAAACACCTCAATTATCGCTGTAAAACACCGCAAGCCAAATTGTTTCCTGCTCAGGGTCGGTCCAAGAGACCCTGTGGCGCTGGTGTGCTGGAATAGTGATATGATCACCTGCAGTCATAGAGATCTCTCGCATCCCCTCTTCAAATAGGATTCTTGCGCTTCCCTTCACGACCATGACCCACTCCCCCTCATCTTGATCGTACCAGTCTCCTTCTGGTGTAGCATGACCTCGAGAGACTATACGCTCAATCCTCATGGTGCTTGTCTTGAGAATGTCTTGAAACAGCTCCTCTGGCAAAGAGGCCGGTATCGCATCAAACAGGTTATCCATACAAACTCCTAAAGAAAAGGCGAGCCTTAGCTCGCCTGATTCATTCAATTAATTCGGCCGTGGAATTTCAATCTCTATACGCTGATTGAGGACATCCAACTCTTGCTCTAATGCGGCAAGCTGGGCTTGCTCACCCTCGACGACCTTCAGCCGTGCTTCATACTTGTCACAGTCAGCTTGTGAAACCCAGTTCCAACTGGTACCGGATTTGAATTCATCGCAAGCTTGCTTGAATTCCGCCGCCACCTGCTCAGCCTTTTTAACGTCAGCCTTAGCCGCGATGATCTGTTTTTGCAGCAACAGCTGCTGTTGATACAAGGCTTTGGAATTATCCAAAACGGCTTTTTGCTGCTCGGCAGTACTGGTCAATTTTACCACCTGGGTATCGAGCTTCTTCTTTGTCACAGTCAGTTTTTTTTGCTGACTCGTCAATGCCGTGATTTGTTTTTCAAACTCAGCCTTTTGCAGTTCAATGACTTGCTGTGACGCTTCCAACTCTGCTCGTACTTGCTCAATATCAAGTGCACTTTGGGTTTGATAGTCTTCAAACTCCCGCTTAATGGCCGATTTTTCCGCAACTAGCTGTTGATTTTGGTTTTGAAGCTGTTCAAATTCTGCTTGGGTTGGTCTTGGTGAACGGTGCCATACTGCGGTTGTAAGCAAGCCACCAATCACTAAACCTGCAACTAACGATAATTTCCAAGATGCCATATCACAATATCCATAAGTTCTGGAATTCTTTCCCTCACTGAGCAGCACTACAGCCTTGTAAGCCATCCACGTTGGGCAATCGGAAATCACAACATCCAATTGCTAACTACTAAAGTATCAGTGTAGGGAAAGTGAATGTCAGATTTATATCAAACTTTCTTAATTTTCTATATGACTAAATGACTTGCGGTCAATCATTACTGCAAGTTCAACTTAAGATCACCCGGCTTGATCCAACCGATCTTCCTTAGTAATTCAGAGAAGACCAAGGTAAGCAACGCAGGTAGCACAAAATGCAGCACAAAAATCACGCCGTACATGTTTATGCTGTCCCAACCGGCAGCCTCGAGAGCGATGAATGTCTGAATTTGGCCGACAAAGCCCGAGGTCCCCATGCCAGCACCCAGTGGTGTATTATCTACGGCAAAGACTGTTGTCGCGATAGGGCCAAGGATGGCAGAGGTCAAAATTGTCGGGATCCATACCTTATAGTTCTTAATGATGTTCGGCATTTGCAGCATTGAGGTGCCCAAACCTTGAGCCATCACCCCAGCCCAGCGGTTCTCGCGAAAGCTCATCACCGCAAAACCGACCATCTGGGCGCAACAGCCTACTGTCGCTGCCCCTGCCGCAAGACCGTTTAGGCTTAGCATAATAGCGATAGCGGCACTGCTAATAGGAAGAGTCAATGCCATACCCATCAACACAGCGACCACGACTCCCATCAGAAATGGCTGTAACAAGGTCGCAGACATAACAAGATCGCCCAACGAGGTCATGAACTGGCTAATGTACGGCCCTATCAAGGTTCCGACTAAGCCCCCACTGACCATAGTCACAGCCGGCGCTACAAGAATATCGACCTTGGTCTCATTCGCAACAAGTTTTCCAAGCTCGGTGGCAACCAAGGCGGAGACAAACGCGCCGACAGGCCCGCCCAGCATAGCCCCTGCGGCCCCCACCGTCGTTACCGAGAACAACACCAGAGGAGGGGCTTTTAATGCGAAAGCCACGGCAACCGCTATCGCAGGCCCCGTCATTTGCTTCGCCAGCGGCCATAACGTATCGGTAAACAACGGAATACCAAATTTAATCCCTGCGGTATTCAAAATCGAACCGATAAGCAAAGAGGAAAACAAGCCCAATGCCATAAAGCTCATCGCATGGATAAAGTAGGTTCTAGGAGAGAGTGTTACCCCTTTCCGTTGCAAAAACGCATTACACTGGGTAACAAATGTCGCAGACTGAATAGTAGACATGATTAATCGTTAGCAGGTTCAATAACACAAACACGCAATTTTATTCTTGCCTTGCCAAGATGCAACAAAATTAGTCAAGCTTTGCATAAATTGGCCTCTAAGCGGAAATGTGCCGCACTTCGCACTTAGGCTGGCTCTTGCTGTCGATAAAGGATAAAAAGTGCCTGGTGAGTCGTAACCCAAAGTCACTTAGCACAATGATATTTTTATTAGCCTAGGTTAGCCTCCTATCGTTGCTAGCTCTGTTATCGCACTTTTTGAGGCCGCCAGTGATAAACAACACTCTTCTCCCGCCAAATATTCAATTTAGCTCTCTATCCGCTGCTATCCTATTAGCTCTTAGCCCTTTTAACCCTGCCGTGGCATCAGACCCTGTTGCATTCGAGCTTATGCATGCCCACGCTATTAACATCGACACGCTCGAACAAGACGAAGAACTCGTACAGAAGCTACAGAGCTACCTAGCCAGTGAAAAGCTTGATGGTATCAGGGCGGTGTGGACAGGTAAGGGGCTTGTTACCAGACAAGGCAACCCGATTGTTGCCCCATCTTGGTTTACGGAGACTTTACCCAAGGATACTTGGCTGGAAGGTGAGTTATGGATAGATCGCAATCAATTTCAGTTGCTCAGCAGCATAGTTCGCGATCATCACCCCAATGAGAAAGAATGGCAAAGAGTCAAGTTCATGGTATTTGACTCGCCCTCGATCAGTGCTCCGTTTCAAGATAGAGTGCTCATCCTCAAAACACAGATTCAGACTATCGACCAGCCATATATCCAATTAATCCCCCAGCATGACATTGCGAACATCACTGAGTTAGAACAGTTGCTAGAAACTATCAGGAGTCAGGGTGGTGAAGGAATCATGCTGCATCGCAAAGATAACCTTTACCAACCCGGCCGTAGCCAAAACCTAATCAAGGTGAAACCCTATCAAGATGACGAGGCTATCGTTATCGGCTATGTGCCGGGAAAAGGCAAATACCACGGGATAATGGGGGCTGTTTGGGTCACTACATCCGATAACCGAAAGTTTAAGATTGGATCCGGTTTTAGCGATCACGACAGGCAATACCCGCCACCTCTAGGTTCAATCGTTCAGTATCGGTTCAATGGCTATACTGACAGCGGCTTGCCTCGGTTTGCCCGCTTCCTCAGGGTGCGAAGCAGCCCTGATTCATAACACACTGAAATTATAAACAAAAAAAGTACTACTCCCCCGCTACTGGGAGTAGTACATAAAAGATGTCATTGTGTACCATCTGCTGCAATCATAAGCCTTAATGAAATAGAGCTTTGGATTGCATGTAGGAGAAAGCACAATGCTTGCCAATCTTTATAGCAAATAAAATCAACAACTTAATTGCAATAATATCTATCAGATGCCCCATAACAGTGAGTTAATGCACCATTATGCAACACAACCTTCGCCACATTAGCTTTCAGCTCACAACAAAGAAGTAAAAATAATTTTTGCTATAAAAGTTTCTGTGATCGCTCGCGCAATAAATTATTTAGTATTCTAAATAACGCTCGCTCCTACAAGAACTATAAAATTAGAAAACTAAACTTGTCCACACCTAAAATTCAATCACTTAATTGAAATATTTAAATAATATTAATGTTCACACAATATTACCCATCAAAACATTATTTCCCCCAAATTAATCACATGAATCTGATTGCCTTTTCGCATTAGAATTAGTCATTTTACTCAGCCGCTTTTTCTCGCCATATTCCCGATCAGCGACAATTCTCATGGCATTTCCTGTGCCTGTATCTCGCCTAAATACCCTGCGTATCCGCCACTCAAGCAGAGAGGACGGTAATTTTTTGCTTTTTCGGAGAACACAGTAGTGAACAAGCACGCTACGACATCAGCTAAGAAACCTGTTTGGGTTCCAATTTTAGGGCTAACTATTTTTGCCGTTGCCTCAGGGTATTTTATGAGCGTGCTGCCTCTTACCTTGGCGAGCCACGCAATTCCGAATAGTGCCGCGGGTTGGCTGGCCAGTATTTACTACTTTGGCTTGCTTGCTGGCGCCATGCTTATTGAGCCTGTTATCAAAAAAATAGGTCACCGACTGGCTTTCATCTGCTTTGTGAGTGTGTTGGCTTTGTCTGTGGGTTTCATGGGGCTGAGCTCAACGTTATCACTCTGGATGGCAAGCCGTTTTATCGCGGGTTTCGCCGTCGCCGGTATCTTTGTAGTCATCGAATCTTGGCTGCTGATCGGAGACAATAAAGAAGAAAGGGCCAAGAACCTAGGCCTTTACATGACCTCACTCTATGGCGGTACCACTGTCGGTCAATTTGGCATTGGCCTACTCGGTGCAAGTGGGGTGATGCCGTTTGTCGCTACTGTCGCTCTATTGTTGGTAGCAATTATTCCAGCATTGACAGCCAAACAGGCAAACCCAACCCAGGAGCAACATGTTAGCCTAAGCCTGCCGCAAATATTGGCACTTAGCAAACCGGCCCTAATTGGCTGCCTTGTCTCAGGTATCGTAATGGGATCTATTTATGGATTGTTGCCCCTGGCTCTAAAAGCAACAACCAATAACTTGGAACAGGTAGGCAGCTTAATGGCAGCAACAGTATTAGGGGGGATGAGCATTCAGCCGATCCTCAGTAAATTGTCCTGTCGAATGCCAAAATCGCTGCTACTGGCATTAATGAGCCTTTTGGGCGTATTCGCTATGGGGTTATTTCACTTAGATAGCAGTTATGGCGTTCAGATAGTCGCTTTAGCCCTATTGGGGATGTCGGCATTTGCACTCTATCCAATCGCGATCACACTGGCTTGTGATGGACTAGCATCGGAATCCATTGTGTCAGCGACACAAATTATGCTGTTTAGTTACAGCGTAGGATCCGCTTTCGGTCCGGTTGCTGCCAATTACTTGATGCACACAGATACGGGGCTAACGGGCTTTTTCTTTGCCGTATTGCTAACTACTGCTATTTACATGCTAATGGTCAGCCTGCGCACGAAACCAACCGCTTTGGCACAGTAATATCTCGGCGGTACAAAAAGAGCGGGCGCGACTTTCGTCGCGCCCTTGGTCTTACTTGCAGCGATCCAGCTACTATGGTGCTCCCTGCATCATTCCATGATTAAGCTGTTTCCTTCAGCGCTTTCCCTTTGTATCCTTCCTGGACATGTCCTATCGGTCTCGCCTTGACCCGTCGATACTTCCTGTCTCGACTCTCTTCTCCTTCCTGGAGGTGTCCCTAACTTCATCCTGAAGTGGTCCATCTATGTCGTCATGACTGGTAGGTATCCTACCTACTGTATCACTTCCTTTTAATTTTCCCTTCACAGTCCTTGTCCGATAAATCTTCCTGATCCACCGCCCTCTTCCTGAGGGTGCCAACGTCCCTGGCCACTTTCCTGTTCCGTTCCGTCAGTTCCTTCCGACACAGATAAGATTACGTGAACTAAAATTCTAAACAACCGACAGCGATCACATTTTTTATACCCACTTCGTCGCTATTCAACAAGTCACCTATAACTACATGATTTTAAAGAAATCAAGTAGTAGCGCTAAATTTATCTGACGACCACAAACTTAAAAATCCCACCTCGCTGTAAGAGATATCTCACATTGAAGCAGGATAAAGGGGTCAATTGGCACTAAATAGCCCGTTCCTGATCATCCTCAGTAGGCTCAAGCCCTTCAAGCTTCTCGAGTAAAACTTCTTTCTTAAACGGTTTTGCCACATAGTCATTCATGCCAACCTCGTAACATTTCGATATGTCCTCATCAAGAACACTGGCCGTCAGGGCGATGATATGCAAACTCGCCTGTCCCGTTTTCTTTTCCCACTCTCGAATGGCTGTTGTCGCCGTGAATCCATCCATGACAGGCATCATGCAATCCATTAGCACGGCATAGTAGCTATTACCTTTTTTGACCATATCAAGGGCCTGCTGCCCGTTGTTGGCAATATCAAATTGGTATCCTGATTTTTTCAAGAATAAACCGGCAACTTTTTGGTTTACCGCATTATCTTCAACAATTAGCACCTTGGGCTTTACCGATAATGCAGCCTCTCCCTGTGGTATGCCGTTTATGGCGTCTATCTCTTGCTCAACCAAAACTTGCTTTACGGCAGACTCAGAGGGTGGGAAGCTGACTGCATAATCATTATCGGGATCCTTGGCTATAGTTGGCTCCTGCCCTACCGACAAAGCCACAACCTTTTGCTTCAAGGCTTTTTTAACACTCTTCACTAAGCGCTTGCCAAAAAATGGCAGGGTTACAATACCTGAGATCACGCTACCAAAATCGCATTGCTCATCGCGATGGTCAATACACAAAATGATAGGCAAATTCGGCATTATCGTCTTAATCAGACCAAGATCATATCTCGTTTGCTTGGTGCTTTGCTGACAGTAGAAAATCACATCAACATCATTTTCATACCTTGGCGAAAGCTCTGGTACATCGGTTACATAGGCTACCATTCCCAGCCCTTTACACTCGGGTTCAATACGCTGTGCTGCGGCTTTGTTCGGCCCCAAAACAAGTGCTCGGCAGGCTTGCAAATCAGCCTCGCCAGGTTCGCTCTCCTCGCAGACATCTACCTCTAAACTGAAGAAAAATCGGCTACCCAGCCCCTTTTCCGATTCAAGCTCCAAATGGCCACCCAGTAATTCAACAAGCTGGCGGCAAATAGCCAACCCTAATCCGGTTCCGCCAAATTGACGTGTAATCGAGCCGTCCTCCTGGGTAAATGGGGCAAATACCTGATCCTGTTTGTCCTTCTCAATACCTATCCCGGTATCTATCATGGAGAAACGAAGCTGAACACGGCCTTCTTGTTGGCTGATACAATCGATCTCAAGAGTCACCCCACCCTTCTGGGTAAATTTCACCGCATTGGAAGCCAAATTCATCAGCACTTGCCTTAAGCGATACTCATCCAGAACAACCACTGCCGGTAGCTCCGGATCGATTTTTACTTCAAGGTTTAGTTTGCTAGCTGTAGCCTTAGCCAATACAACAGTCATCGTATCGTAGGCAACCTCAGCCAACCGGCACTCACTTGGCGACAACACTAAGTTACCCGATTCAATTTTCGACAAATCCAGAATATCGTTAATTAACAACAATAGCGTTTGGGAGGAAGTCTCAATAGTTTGAACATATTCCGCTTGGGAGGGACTCAAGTCGGTATCAACCAAGATGCCTGACATCCCTATAATGCCATTGAGCGGCGTGCGGATCTCATGGGACATATTGGCCAAAAATGAGCTCTTGGCCAAATTAGCCTTTTCCGCTTCTTCTTTTGCTTGGAGAAGCTTATTATGGTTGGCAATCCGCTCCTCAATCATGCCGTTTAGTTGGTGGCTAAAAACGGTAAACTCGTCTTTGCCGTCCACTTTTATTTTCGCGACCGAGTGATCTTTATTACTGGTTTCAAGCAGCGCCATTGCTTTTAGTATCCGGTTTAAGTACGAGCCAATCCGCCTAATAAGATTAACCCCTAGCCAAATAATCATAATAACAGAGACTAAGATCACTCCGGCATACAGCCAAATAAGCCCCTTCGACTGGCTAATACTCGCCTGGATATCCTGTGCCAGCTGGCGGCTGACCTCTGTCACAACAAACTGTATCAAGGTATACCGTTCATCCAAGGCGGAAAGCGAATTATTCTCACCAAAACCAGTAAAAGTCCCCAAAAATATACTTTCACGTAACTTATAACTGGCTGCGAATACCGGATTAGCAAACGTTCTGCGCAATAACTCAATCTGTGCCGGGTTCGCGTTAATAGATAAATAACGCTCAATGATTAATTGCTGCCGTTCTATAAGCGTGTCCAATTGCTCCTTGTAATCCGACGCTTGCTCTGACTGGGTGGCAATCATACGGATATACCAATTTTCTTGCTGCGCCCATAACTGCAGCCATTGAAGTTGGTACAAAATAGATAGCTTTTGTTCAATATTGGCGTCGGCAACGTCGATGGGGGCTTTTTCAAGCGATACTAGGTTTTGGATAACAAGATCAAACCCCCAATCAGACCAATCATTCAATTCCATTATTTCAACATATTCATACTCGGAGATAAGATCTTTCATCTCCTCATTGGTGGATAACGCCTCAGCAGATTGAGTACTAGAAAAAGCACGGGGAATAATAGCTGAATACTGTGATGCTTGTTCAAGTATATTTGAAACTGTTTCATCTATTTCATTACCGGATAGTCTATTAATTTTCAGTTCATGAACAGAATTTGAAAACTTCGAATTTGCCTTTAACAAATCCAACCGAGCCGTTAATTTATTCAATGAAGTAACTTTGTCGAACAGACTAGAAATTTCAATGGCTGCAAAGACACCGGAAAACGTAAGTGGCAGAACAACAAGAGAAATCAGCCTTAATTTTATCGAAAACCGATTCAGCAACCCCATAACCTCACCTTGATCAAAAAATTCAATCTTGCCTATTTGTACTAACATCAATGTCTACTAACATTTATAGCAGGAATGAACATGATGATGGAACTAATTCAATGATCAAAGGATTGACTTTAAAAAGTTTATTGCCTTTCACGACATTATTGACACTAGCATCAATAATTAGCCCTCCGTCTTTTGCCAACGATAATGCAAAAGATATTGAGTTTGCCGTTTTTTCATTAAATGAAGAGATCCCAGCTTTAACAAAAAGTAAAGCCAGAATGCTCTACAAAGGAAAAACCAAGAAACTTAACGGCAGTATTAAAATTGTTTTAGTTGACTTGCCCGAAAAGTCTATTCATCGCGAAGAATTCTACAACATGCTGTTAGGCAAATCCGTTTCGCAAATGAACGGATATTGGGCCAGCCTGTCATTTTCTGGCAAAGGAGCCCCGCCAGAGGAACTAAGCAGTGATGATATAAAAGAAATCATCGAATGGCTTAATAAGAACCCCAACGGGATTGCCTATGCTCCTGTCAGTGCCGTGCCAGAAAATGCCAATATTCTCATTACAGTCTTACAAGGAGAGTAAGATATGACTCAAAAATCATTGCTTGCACTCGCTGTACTTGTATCGCCTTTAACCAGTGTGGCAGCTATACAAATCACCGATAATTTTTCCATCAGTGGCTTTGGTTCTACCTCTATCACCAAGTCAGATAACAGCACACCTTTGTTTGTACACCGTGAAATCACCGATGAGACATGCTACGACTGTGACACCATCTTCGGCCTTCAAGCTGACCTTTCAATCATCGAAGATGTAAATGCCTCGGTTCAGATGGTCAAGCGGCCACAAGATCATTGGTCTGATGTCGAATTAGAATGGGCATACCTAAACTACGAGGTAAACCAGTTTTCCTTCCGCGGAGGCAGGCTGCGCATACCGCTATTTCTTATTTCGGAATATTACTATATTGGCCAAGCCTACCCTTGGGCCCGTCCGCCCCAAGAGGTATATGACAGTATTCTCGGCTTTACCTCATATGAAGGGATCAGTGCCTCCTGGTTGTGGGACGTCAATGATGAAGCTGTTGTGAGAATAACGCCTTACTATGGCTTTGGTAATGACAACAAAGTCAAATTCAGCGGCGCTCGGTTCAACTTCAAAACTGACTATCTGGCAGGGCTATCTGCAGAGCTCAGCGGGTTCAACTACCGCGTGCATTTTGGCTACTTAAATTCAAAGTACTTAATGTCCCCTAGCTCGTCTTCCGAAAAAGAAACATTGAATATCTACACCCTTGGTGGCGAATACTCGATGGATGACTGGCTATTTATGTCAGAAGTACAAACAGACGATCTACAGACCAATTGGTATGTCAGTGCCGCTTACAGCATCGATAAATTCACACCTTATCTGGTCTATGGAGAAAGCCACCACCGCCGTAAGTCAAACAGTGTAACCGCTGGGATACGTTATGACCTAAGCCACAAGATTTCACTCAATGCCGAATGGCAAGGCATCTATATGGAGAGGGAAAATTACAACGCCGGTAACGAGGGACAATTTGTCACGGCGCCAATTCATTACAATGAAGACAAAGATGTTCAAGTGTATACGGTTATGATTAACTTTATTTTCTAATTGTCCCAAACAGACCAGAGCGCTTCAGGCCAATCGCCTAAAGCGCTGGCAGCTCAGCTACTTCACTAACATGGCAGCACCGAAAACCCCGGCGCTGTCGCCCAACGCAGGCTTGGCCAGTACCGTATTGAGAACAGGATTGAACAAATGCGGTAAAATCGCCTCGCGCCCCTCGGTATACAGGGATTCAATGTTTCCTACCCCACCGCCTACGACGATCACATCTGGATCCAGCACATTGATAATTGTCGCAACCGCCCGACCAAATTGCTGGTGCATGCGGTCAATCGTCTGCCGCGCCAACTCTTCGCCCTGACTTGCCAATGCCACTATCTCCGGAAAACTTCGAGAAACAGCTGGATTACCACTGTTCTCTCGGTAGTAACGCTCTAGTCCTTTTCCCGACAACACAGTTTCAACACAGCCATTTTTACCGCAATAACAAGGTGTGCCATCAGCTTCGAGCACATTATGCCCCCACTCACCTGCGATACCATGACAGCCATTGAGCACCTTACCGTTAACAACAATACCACTACCGACGCCTGTCCCCATAATGATACCGAATACCACTTCAGCATCAGGCTTTATGTCCTGGACCACCCCCAGTGTTGCTTCTGCCAGGGCAAAGCAATTAGCGTCGTTGGCCAAACGCACGGGGATCCCCAGTAGTGACGCCAAGTCTTGATCCAACGGCTGGCCATTAAGATGGGTCGAGTTACAGTTTTTCATGGTGCCGGTTGCCGGATCCAAGGTTCCAGGCGTGCCAAAACCAACAATTTTAGGGTACTCACCCACCTCCTCGGCGCATGAGTCGATCAACTTCTTAATCTGTCCGAGCACATGCTGATAGCCGCCTTCGCCCTCGGTGGGCAGACGCTTACGCAACACACAGTGGTCATCAGTATATTGCATGACAGCACACTCGATTTTTGTCCCGCCCAGATCAATACCCCAATAATATTTGCTCATAATTCTCCTGCTTTGTGGCTTGCCGCTCTATATGGCTACAGATTTCAGTAGATACAGTCCATGCTGCTGCAATGGAGTATGTGTCGCGCTTTCACCCCTGCACTGCAAAGCGCGCAAAATCAGCCATACTTATACCAAAACATAATGGTTACTGATGTCTAATCATCGTCATTTTCAGCAATTAACACGCTGATTAATCGACAATACAACATATTTTGGAGATTTGTGATGTTTCTAAGAGAGTCACGCACTGGTGATTTAGTTGACGTCATCGACATGTCTTCTTTGGTCAACCCCTTCTCCTCACATGTCAAAGTGCAGTATCAATCCGGCGAAGATCTTGCCGATCCGGTTACTGTCGACAAACAAAGTTTGGCTTTTCCTTCTGGTGAGGAATTACCAGAGTGCTGGATAAACGGCTATTACAGGCATAGTCAACGATAACCAAACAAAAGAGCCCTCTGATGAGGGCTCTTTTTTCAGCAAATCAAATCGGACCCGATTTACATCGCCAGACTATTAATGCTCTGGCTGATCTGGTTGGTTAAACGCGCCACGCCTTCAGCCAATGCTTTCACCTGTGCATCATAGCCATCTTGCTCGAGTGGGACTTGAATGAAAAACGGCTGCCTTGCCAAGGCTTCACCTTGCTTATCAACCAGTAGCCATTGTCCGCTCAATCTTGCGCCACCGCTGTAGTGACCGTTGAACTGGGTAAACTTCACCTGCAGTTTCGGCAAATTACCGCTATTTACAACAGGAGTCAGCTCATCGAACCAGTATCTTGATTGCTTTTGACGCAAATCCTGAGTAATGATCCGTGTCAACTGACGCGATAAGCTTTCTGCCCATAAGTTTTGCTGAGCCTGGACCACTTCGGTTTCACTGCTTTGGTAAACAAGCCCAGTTCCCGCCAGATGCTCGGCCACTTCAACGGGGCGAACAATAACCACCGGTTGATGCTTGTTGGCAAACGCCATGGTTAAATCACTGCTGTGATCAGGCAGCAAATACGTTTTCGTCACAGGCTCCGTCGAGCTGCACCCTGTTACCGCCAACAGGGCAAGCGCCAGAATTATTCCCTTGTTCATTATTGACGTCCTCCGACAGGAATGGGATCAGCCGGTTTTTCCCCGCTGAAAATCAGCGAGTTGGGTTTTTCATTTATCTGCCGCAATACCGGCTGTAGCTCTGCCATCACTTGTTCAAACTGTATCAATGCCTGCTCCAAATTCTGATAAGGCGCACCATCAGGGCTGTAGCCGTTAAGAGTATCTTGGATCTGCTGCAAGCTTTCACGAATTTCCCCCGGTATCGCCTTAGTGTCTTTCTGTGCCAGCAGGCTATTGAGCTCTTTGGCAACTTTTCCAGCCGCTAACAATGTTTTCTGCGAAGTTTCCAACGTTTTGTTCAGGGTCAACAAAGTATCTTCAACAGGTAAATTGTTGATCTTTTTCAATATTGACGTGATCTCTTTTTGGATCTGGGCAAAACCGCCAGCTTTGGTTGGAAAAACATCATACTCACCATAATTACGGTGTTTATACTTCTTCTCTTCAGGATAGACTTCAACGTCCACCAATAATGCTCCGGTTAAGATGTTCGCGGTTTTCAATGACCCGCGCAGGCCATAACTAAACTCGTCTTCAAGGCTAGCCTTTAGCTTCTCCAAATTTTGGTATTTAACATGGGCGCTTACCCTATCCAATTCAATGCGGACTAGCACCGGAATTTGCCGGTTGGAAAAGCTTTTCTCGCCGCTCATGATATCCAAAGGCACTTTGCGAACCGTACCGATTTGAATACCGCGATACTCAACAGGCGCACCTGGTTTCAAGCCCCGTACGGACTCATCAAAAAGCATGACATATTCAAGGTAATCTTCGAAAAATCGCTCACGCACTTGCTTGATGTTGTCATATAAACGGAACTTAGATTTATCTTTGGTAATAAGCTCACCAGGCTCTCGCCCTTTCGGCACGCGAAAGCTTACACCGCCAGTGATCAAAGATTCGATTGAACCAATTTTCAAGTTGAAACCTTCCGCCGACATTTGCAAATCAACCCCAGAGGTCAACCAGAAACGGGTACTTTTCCTGATCAAACTGTTATACGGTTCGAAAATAAATAGCTGGTAGTGCGCTTTTTTACTTTCGGTATCAAAGGTAGCGTTTTCAACCCGACCGACCGTGAAGCCCTCATAAAGTACCGGATCCCCCACGCCCAACTTGCCCGCCTCACTGTGGGTCAGGATCAGGCGCAGCCCCTTGGCATCCGGCGGCGCGACCGGTGGAATATCCAATACATCGAAAGTACGTTGTTCTTCCTCGCTTTTACCCGGTCGCAGTTGGATGTATGCCCCCGATAACAAGGTATCCAACCCAGACACCCCTGACTTTCCGATGCGCGGCTTTACTACCCAAAATAAAGAATCTTCCTTGAGCATCCGGGCTGCGTCTTTATCCATTTGAGCTGTCACCTGAATAGCACTGTAATCCTCATTTAAGGTTACCGCCGTGACCACACCGACTTTAACGTTCAACGCTTTAATTTCAGTTTTGCCGACCTCTATACCCTCTGCAGTATCGATATTCAATACAATTTCAGGCCCTTGGCTAGTGATAAACTGAATCAGCATCCATATACCAATCCCGACAGCAATAACAGGAACCAACCATATCGACGATATTTGTTTAATGGCTTCTTTCTTAGCCTGGGGAGATGAGGTTTCACTCATAACTGTTTTTCTCTTTATTATTGTTCACATAGCCTGCGGGGGAGACAAGCGCCGAATCCTTGGGCCAAAACACACGAGGATCAAAAGACATTGCTGAGATCATAGTCAGTAGAACAACACAGGCAAACGATAATGCAGCAGGGCCTGGGTAAATTGCCATTAAGTTCTGAAGTTGAACCAAGGCCACCAAAATCGCCACCACAAAAATATCAATCATCGACCAACGACCAATAAACTCTGTCATTCGATACACCTTTAATTTTCGCACCGCTTTCTTTTCATCGAGGCTGCCACCTTTCCCAGCCATGATATACAGCCAAGACAGCGCAATAATTTTTGCCAGCGGAATGACCACACTCGCCAGAAAAATAACTGCCGCTATGGGATATGACTTTAATTGCCATAACAACACAACCCCGCCCAGTATGGTTGAGCCTTCTGCTTTGCCCAAACTGACGGTATACATCATGGGATAAAGATTGGCGGGAATAAAAAAGACAGCGGCGGCGATAAGCAACGCCCAGGACCGCTGCAACATCTGCTGAGGCTCGTAGGGGTGGAGCCGGCCATGGCAGCGGATACAGCGAGCATGCTTCTCTTCCGTCAGCGGATTGAGTTGCGAGCACACATGGCAGCTGACATGGTTATAACTGTTGTGGCAATCACCGGCCTTTACGCCATCCTGCGGCTCGAGAGGAAGAAACTGCAACCATAGCCAGGTACGATCAGCCATCGAGACGCATTTCACCACCAGCATGGTATAGAGGCAAAACGCCCAAAACGACATCCCCAGTCCGATATCCGCCAACGACGCAATTTTTATCAAGCTGACTAATACGCCAATTAAAAACACATCAACCATCAACCAAGGTTCAATCCGGATCATTAGCCGACATAACTTTTTCTCCCACAAGGCAATAGGCTTTTCTCCCGGATACTTGAGTCGCTGGCCTGCACGGAAATACAAATATAGCAGCGAGACCAAATACAAGGCCGGCAACACTAATACCGTTAACAGGAGCAGAAGTGCCAGCAAACTATTTTGAAAAACACTGAGCATTTCTGCCGAATGCATCAGGGTAATTTCCTGGCTGATCCCCTTCACACTGAACGACATAAAAGGAAAACTGATGCTGGCAACAAGCATTACCAAACTCGCCAAACCATAAGACAGTGGCCGCTGAAATGGCTGAGCTATGCGTTTAACCAGTGTGTGATGGCACCTAGGACAAACCGACTTCTCATCATCGCCGAGCTCAGGCAACGCCACCACTAATCCACACTCTTCACAGCCGACTAGCGCTTGTCGTTGTTGTGGTTTACCCATTTGTACCTCAATTCACCTTGCATCGGGCAAGGCAACATTATCAATTAGCGTTATTTTACTTTATTTAAGTTAGTATACCCAAGTGGCATTAAGTTGCTTAACTACAACACATAACTGAAAAAGCACCCGATTGATTCGAGTGCTTTTTAGAAATAAACGGATTGTTTTAACGTTAACCCGCAGTGAAAAGCTTGTCAGTTTTGGCCGCGCAGATGAAATCATTCTTGTGCAGCCCTTTGGCCGAATGGCTCCACCAGCGAACCCTTACCTTACCCCATTCAAGGGTAATTTCCGGATGGTGAAACTCTGCTTCAGCCAACCCTGCAACCCTGTCAGTGAACGCCCAGGCCATTTTAAAGTTCTTGAAAGAAAATTGTCGCTCAAGCTGTTCAACACCAGCAACTTCAACCGCCTGCCATTCTGGCAAGGTGGCGAGCAGTGCTATTTTTTCATTTTCTGTCACTTTAGGTGCTCCAGCATGGCAGGCTTCGCACTTGAGTTCATGTAGTTCAGTCATTGATTCCCCTTAACTCACTTCCTTGATTTTGCTTTCGAACAGTGGCTCATGTAATCCCAGCTTCTGTGCCTCAGTGACCAACTGCATGATATCTTGGTGGGCCAACTCGTAGAGCTGGTTAATATCCTCAAGAATAAAATAGAGCGGCTGCATGATGTCGATCCGGTAGGGCGTACGCATGATATCAACAGGCTCAAACGGTTTATAAAGAGGCCTTGACTGGTCAGCCGTCGGCGCTTTACCACCCAGCTTATTAATATTGTCCGAGGCCCTTTGCCCCGTTAGCGCATAGCGCGTTTCGCCGGGGGACGACAGAATGCCTCCACCATATATGCGCAATCCTTCTTGCTGCTGCAGCAGTCCAAATTCAACTGTAAACCAGTATAGCCTTGCCAAGTAGACTCTTTGCGCAGAATTCGCCTTGGCTCCCAATTTTCCGTACGTATGGGTAAAGGCAGCAAAGGCTGGGTTGGTCAGCATGGCACAATGACCAAAAATTTCGTGGAAAAAGTCTGGCTCCTGCAGATAGTCAAATTCTTCCCTTCGCCGCAAAAACGTGGCGACAGGAAATTGCTTGTTGGCTAACAACCTGAAGAAACGATCAAAGTTGATCAAGGCTGGGACAGCAACACACTCCCACCCAGTAGTGGACTGCAATACCCGATTAATTTCCACCAATTGCGGTGCTCGCTGCTGGGGTAAATCGAGTAATTCCAGACCGTCGATATACGCCTGGCAGGCTCTTCCTTCGATACATGCCAATTGGCGCTCAACCAGATCGTGCCACACTTGGTTTTCTGAACGGTCCCAGTGGATCACACCCTGTTCATCTGGCTTTTTTGAGACATATTTTGTTCCGCTACCCATAATTGACCTTTTTTGTTCTGCTGCCTCGCCCTGGCAAATCAACATTCCGCTAATATCATGTTCGTTTCCTTTAGATTAGGTCGCTTAGCCAACCCACCGACAGTCGTTCTTAGCAATGAAACTCCGGCAAAACGTAACAATTATTTTACAGAACATTATCCACCCTATACTGGCAGCCGGTACGAGTACACATCATTCAATGACTTAAAAACAGCTCAGCAACATGCAAGCGAACAATCATGGCTTGTAAATCAATACGGACACTGGTTGGTGAATTCAGTTAAGGCTTCAAGTTGCCTTGCCCGAATGACTGCGCCAGAGTTAAGCCATTGAGCTAACATTTAATTAACACGGTCAATGTGGAATGACTGTGATCACGAGGGATATGCAATGCGGCAATGGTTTCAATTTCCAATCACCGAGGGAGAGGCTTCTCGCCAAGCACATTGTGACTTGCCTGAAGGTACGTTCGAACGTGAGTGCGGCCGGGAAGGTTTTTTTGGCCCAGCAAGCCATATGTATCACCGCCACCCTCCAACAGGGTGGATAGACTGGGATGGTCCCCTACGCCCCAGGGCAATAGACACTAATCAAATCCCCTCTGAAGGGGCCTCGCCTTGGGATGCCTCGCTTATCCTGTTCAACAATAACCTCAAGTTTCGGGTTTGGCACTGCGACAGAGCCATGGAAGATCTCGCGCGAAATGGCGATGGCGACGAAGTGCTATTTATCCATCATGGGTGTGGCGATTTGTTCTGCGATTATGGCCATATGACCTTCCGAGACGGCGATTATATTGTACTACCTAGGGCAACGAGTTGGCGGATAGAACCCAAGGCCCCTGTCACCATGCTGCTCATCGAGGCCACGAACAGTGCCTATCAGATGGCAGAACGCGGCATCGTCGGCCAGCATGCCGTCTATGATCCGGCCGTATTGGAATATGCCAGGATCAATGATGCCTTCCTCCACCAGCAGAATGACAACCGGCACTGGAAAGTCCAACTCAAGGCCCGTAACCAACTTAACACTATTACTTATCCCTATAACCCACTCGATGCACAAGGTTGGAAAGGTAACCTGACGGCCTTCAAGCTTAACTGGCGCGATATCAGACCGCTGATGAGCCACCGCTACCACCTCCCCCCTTCGGCCCATACCACTTTTGTTGCCGATGGGTTTGTGATTTGTACCTTTGTGCCACGGCCAATCGAAAGCGATCCGAATGCCTTGAAAGTACCCTTCTACCATAACAACGATGATTTCGATGAAGTCCTGTTCTATCACCGGGGTAACTTCTTTAGCAGAGACAATATCGAAGCCGGCATGATCACCCATCACCCCTGCGGCTTCTCCCACGGCCCCCACCCCAAAGCACTGGCAGCCAGCATGACCGCGCCGAAAAAAGAAACCGATGAAGTGGCGGTCATGATCGACGCCCGCTGGCCGCTGGAAGTCGCCCCTTTGCCCGACGGGGCTGAAAACACAAATTATGTCTTTTCATGGCAGGGCAACAACGCGGAGTAGCCAAGCTAAGCTAAATCGAAAATATTAAGGAGACGAACGTGAAACTTGCATCGCTCAACCACGGCCGCGACGGCCAACTCATTGTGGTTTCCCGTGACCTGAAAATGGCTGTACATGCCCATGACATCGCGCCAACATTGCAATTCGCCCTCGATAACTGGCACGAAGTCGAAGCAGACTTGCAGCATTTATACCGCAACCTCAATGACGGTATCGCGCAACATACCTTCCCTTTCAATCTGGCTTTATGCAGCTCCCCCCTTCCGCGGGCCTATCAGTGGGCCGATGGTAGCGCTTACGTCAACCATGTCGAGCTAGTCCGTAAGGCCAGGGGGGCGGACATGCCGGAGAGTTTCTGGACCGATCCCTTGATGTACCAAGGCATGTCAGATGGTTTCTTGGCCCCTACCGAAGATATCAAGGTTGCCGACGAGCAATGGGGGATCGATTTTGAAGGGGAAATAGCCATTGTCACCGACGATATTGCGATGGGCACCCGCACCGAAGAAGTCCATGGCCATATCAAGCTGCTGATGCTGGTCAACGATGTCTCGCTACGCAACCTGATCCCGGCTGAACTTGCCAAAGGATTTGGGTTTTTCCAGTCCAAACCGTCGTCGGCCTTCTCGCCTGTTGCCGTGACGCCGGATGAACTGGGTAACAGCTGGCATGATTACAAACTCCATCACCGGCTCACTGTTCACCTCAACGGGGAGTTATTCGGCCAGCCCCATGCCGGCACTGACATGACGTTTAATTTCGCCGAGCTTATACAACATGTAGCCAAAAGCCGGGCCATTTGCGCCGGTAGCATAATCGGCTCGGGAACAGTCTCGAATAAAGATCGCAGCAGCGGTTCGTGCTGCCTTGCCGAGCGCCGTATGCTGGAGATCTTAGAGTATGGTCATGCTGAAACGCCTTTCATGAAATTTGGCGATACGGTCAAGATCGAAATGTTCGACGACAGCGGCCACTCCATTTTCGGGGCCATAGAACAAACCGTCGTTCGATACAAACATCACTATCACGATGAAGATTTGAACCACCATAACCCGCATCATCAGCAATAATTAGAACACGGGTCGATTAACTTGGAATGAGTCCTTGGAGTAGGCACTCGGAGTTGCCGTTGGAATATTGGGGCTAAGGATAAAACAACGTGAAATTGTATGATTACTATCGCTCATCGGCATCGTACCGGGTGCGAATTGCGCTAAACATAAAGGGACTCAACTACCAACAGGTAGCGGTTTCGCTACTCGACAACGAGCAGCGCAGTACCGCCTACGCTGAACTTAACCCCAGCCAACTGGTGCCTGGCTTTTCACCCGCCGCAACAGAGCCAGCAGATGCTTTGACGCTAGAGGGGGGCTCTGGCGGTGATACCGGGATATTGAGCCAGTCGCTAGCCATCATTGAATATCTGGACGAGTGTTACCCCGAACCGGCATTACTCCCCAGCGATCCGTGGCACAAAGCACAGTGTCGAGAGATCGCCCTCATTGTAGCCTGTGACATTCATCCCCTGAACAATTTGCGGGTTCTCAACTATTTAAACAGTGAACTGGGGGTCAGCCAGAATGAGAAAATGATTTGGTATCACCACTGGCTGAAACAAGGTTTCCAAAGCCTGGAAACTCTTTCTAGACGTTATCACACCCAGTTTACCTGCACTGAAACGCCTTCCCTAGCCGATATCTGCCTGATCCCTCAACTCTACAATGCCAAGCGATTCGGATTTGACACTAAGCATTACCCAAGGCTGCTAGAGATCGAGCAACGTTGTTTGCAACTGCCTCCATTTCAACAGGCCCACCCGGATAACCAGTAAAGGAGAGAACGATGACGAACCAAGATCCTAACGGCAATGGTTATCACTCGGACACTCAGCCAAAACTGCTATGGATGCCGGAAAAAGATCGCATCCACAATAGCAGGCTGTATCAATTCATGGTTGAGTTGAGCGAGAAAAAAAACATCCTCTATCATGACTATAATCAGCTCCACCATTGGAGTGTCAGCCACAGTGAAGAATTCTGGAGCATGGTGTGGGACTTCTGCAAAGTCGAGGGGGCCAAGAAGCCCCCAGTGGCATTTTGCCCGCCAGAGAGCACAACCCCGGCCAAGGATACCCAATGGTTCCCCTATGCCAAGCTCAACTATGCCGAAAACCTGCTTCGCGACTGGCGTACCCGCGCCGCGGCGGATGCCATCATATTCCAGTGCGAAGGCGATCCCGAGCAGCGCCAGCACCTCAGTTGGCAACAGCTCTACCGGCAAACCTCGCAGGTCGCCAGTTTTCTCCATAACCATGGGGTCAAAAAAGGCGATGTCGTCGCCGGCTACCTGCCCAATATCCCCCAAACTGTCGTCGCGATGCTGGCCACAGCTTCTCTGGGGGCTATTTGGACGTCGACGTCACCGGATTTCGGTACCGAAAGCGTCATTGAGCGCTTCGGACAAACCCAACCCAAGGTGCTGTTTTTCGCCCAGGGTTACCAGTACAACGGCAAACCCGTCTCCTACCGCGACAAAGTCGCTGAGGTAAGCGCCAGTATTCCCGGGCTGGAGCATGTAGTCGAAATATCCGCAGTAGCACCTAGCCCGGGCCAATCCACCAAAACAGCCATACCAGATACCGTCAGCCAGCATTTTTGGCACGACATACTCGACAGCACGGTACCCTGCGAGCTCGGCTTCACTCCGGTCCCGTTCGACCACCCGCTCTATATCCTCTATTCGTCAGGTACAACGGGAAAACCCAAATGTATTGTGCACAGCGTTGGCGGCACCCTCCTCAACCACCTGAAAGAGCATCAGCTGCAAACGGACATCCGGGCTGGGGACAAGGTCTTCTACTTCACAACTTGCGGCTGGATGATGTGGAACTGGCTCGTATCTGGCCTTGCCTGCGGCGCAACCTTGGTGTTGTATGACGGCTCGCCCTTCTATCCCGACGGCAACGTTTTGTGGCAGCTAGCCGAGCAAGAGCAGATAACTTTGTTTGGTACCTCGGCCAAGTACCTTGAGACCTTGGAAAAGCAAGGCTATCGCCCCAAAGACAACACAGACCTATCCTCGCTGCGTACCCTGTGCTCTACCGGCTCAGTGCTTGCCCCTGAGCAATTTGATTATGTCTATGACGCTATCCATGATGATATTCAACTCGCCAGCATTTCAGGCGGTACCGACATCTGCGGCTGCTTTGCCATTGGTAACCCTCTCGGCCCGGTTTACCGTGGTGAATGCCAAGGATTGGCACTGGGGATGGACGTACAGGTCTTCAATGACAATGGCCAAGCGATTTACCAACAGCAAGGTGAGCTCGTCTGCCGCAACAGCTTTCCCAATCAACCGGTTGGATTCTGGAACGATCCAGACGGCAGCAAGTACCACAACGCCTATTGGAATAGCTTCCCCGGTGTTTGGCATCATGGCGACTTCGTCAGCCTATCCAGTACCGGGGGGATGGTGTTCTACGGCCGATCCGATGCGGTTCTTAACCCTAGCGGAATAAGAATAGGTACCGCTGAAATATACCGCCAGGTAAACCGGTTGGAGGAAGTCAAAGACTCGCTGGTTATCGGCCAGAACAAAGGCACCGATGTTCGTGTTGTCTTGTTTGTCCAATTAACCGAAGGGGAACTGCTCACAGACGAGCTGAAAGCCCGTATCCAGAAGACGATCCGCGAGCACTGCTCGCCGCGCCATGTGCCGGAAGTGATCCTGGCGGTAAAAGATGTCCCCCGCACCAAGTCGGGCAAGCTGGTCGAGTTGGCCGTGCGCAATATCGTCCACAACCAACCGGTGAAAAATATCGGTGCACTGGCCAACCCTGAATCTTTGGAAGAGTTTAAGGACAGGGATGAGTTGAAGATTTAACTCCGCTCTTTTCCCATCTAATTTCAACCATCACACCACTGAATGTAAGGCTGCCATCATTCACTATGGCAGCCTTACCCTAATAGTTAGAACTCAAAGCACTACCATCAAGCAACCGTAATGAAGTTGAGATCCAAATCTTACTTTTTGATGTGGTTCATTCAAAAGCAGCAATAAAATCATTATTACCGCTCACATTTATTTACAAATCATATACAATCGTATCGAGCAACTAATTTGAACACTAACGATTATTGTTGAACTGAACATTTTTGAGAAAGGATACTCGATATGAAAGTCAAAACCCCATTACTGCTTGCCATAAGCGCACTGGCATTGAATGCCAATGCTAGCGAATGTGGGAAAGTCACCATTGCTGACATGAACTGGAGTTCAGCTAGCCTTATCGCCAATATCGACCGCTTTATTTTGGAGCACGGCTATGAGTGTGACGCTGAACTTATTCCGGGCGACACCATGCCAACCGGCACATCGATGATAGAAAAAGGCCAGCCCGATGTTGCACCGGAACTTTGGAGCAATAGTCTAAAGGATGCGCTGGATAAAGGTGTTGCCGAGAGGCGTCTGCGCTATGCAGGCAAAGCGCTTGTAGACGGCGGTGAAGAAGGATTCTGGGTACCCGCTTACCTTGTTGATAAATATCCAGAGATGAAAACCATTGAAGGTGTTGAGAAACACGCCAAACTCTTTGAGCATCCAGAAGATCCCGACAAGTCAGCCTTCTATAGCTGTCCGGCGGGCTGGAACTGCCAAATCAGTGCTGGCAACCTCTTCAAGGCGATGAAGCTTGATGAATCAGGCTTTGTGATTGTCGATCCTGGCTCAGCCGCAGGGTTGTCCGGATCGATTGCCAAGGCCTATGAGCGACAGGAGCCTTGGTTTGGCTACTACTGGGCACCGACAGCGGTACTGGGCAAATACGACATGGTTAAAGTCGACTTCGGCAGTGGTATTGACCAGGACGAGTTTGTTAACTGCATCACCCAAGAGGAGTGTGAGTCTCCCAAGACCACTATGTACCCGCCATCACCGGTACATACCATTACCACGGAAAAGTTTGCGTCTCGATCACCTGAGGCCTACGAATACTTCACCAAGCGTGGTTTCACCAATGCCGACATGAACCAGATTCTGGCATGGATGGAAGATAATCAAGCTGATGGTGAAGAAGCAATGTTCTATTTCCTCGAGGAGTACCCACAAATCTGGCAGCAATGGGTGCCACAAGATGTCGCGAAAAAGGTGCAGGACGCACTCTAAGCCACATCAAAATGAAAGGTATAGGATTACCATGTTGTATGCCGGGGCCCTTCGGGGCTCCGGTAAAAAAGGAATTAAACATGTCAGAGTCTAATTGGCTAAGCGAGTTTCCGGAGATGGATCGCTCTGATCTCCGTGCAATCCGCAAAACACTAGATGGGGCCTACCGTGATTTTTCACGTGAATACGGCGACCTCATTGAATCTTTCTTCGATCCTCTTCTCTCTTTTCTCGTCTGGTTTGAAAAGCTCCTCATTTCCACCCCCTGGGTGATTGTGCTTGGCGTTTGTACCGCGCTAATCTACGCGGCAAGCCGCTCCTGGAAACTGTCACTGAGCTGTTGTGTTTCCCTCACCCTCATTGGCTATTTTGGCATGTGGGAAGATACCATGCGCACCCTCAGCATAATTACGGTATGTACCCTGCTTGCCATTGTGATGGGTATACCCATCGGTATCGCGATGGCTCGCTCTAACCGCGTGCAAGCACTCGTCACGCCACTATTGGACGTAATGCAAACCATGCCCGCCTTTGTCTACCTAATACCGGTGGTGATGCTGCTGGGGATCGGTAAAATCCCGGGATTAATTGCTGTAGTGATCTACGCTATCCCGCCTGTGATCCGCCTGACAAACCTGGGGATCCGGCTGGTCGATAAAGAAGTATTAGAAGCCGCGACAGCGTTCGGGGCCAATAAAAAACAACGCTTGCTCGGTGTTCAGCTTCCTTTGGCCATGCCGACCATTATGGCCGGGATCAACCAGACCATAATGATGGCGCTATCTATGGTTGTTATTGCCTCAATGATCGGTGTGAAAGGACTGGGCCAGCCTGTACTTAAATCGATAACCAATCAATACTTTACCCTGGGGCTATTAAACGGCCTTGCTATTGTTGCCCTTGCAATCCTGTTTGATCGCGCTTCACAGGCTTATGCCAAACGCACTCAAGCCCACCTGGGAGAACTCACCCATGACTAAACCATTAATTGAAGTTAGCGGTCTATACAAGATTTTTGGCCCAAAATCGACATCGGTGATTGAACGGGTTAAGCAGGGTGACAGCAAAGATAAAATACTCAACGATACCGGCCATACAGTAGGGCTCAAAGACATTAACCTGAAGATAAACAAAGGGGAAATCTTTGTCATCATGGGCTTATCGGGCTCCGGGAAGTCAACCTTAATACGTCACTTCAACCGCTTGATCGACCCGACATTGGGAAAAATCTTGGTCGAGGGAACTGATGTGATGCAGCTATCGGCTGATGAGTTAGTTACCTTCCGTCGGCACAAAATGTCGATGGTTTTCCAACGTTTTGGCTTATTGCCTCACCGAACCGTCGTCGATAATGTCGCTTACGGGCTTGAGATCCAAGGGATCAAAAAAGCTAAACGGCTAGCCAAAGCCACCGAGTGGCTTGAAGCCGTCGGACTGCAAGGGTACGAAAACCAATATCCTTCTCAATTATCTGGCGGCCAGCAGCAACGGGTCGGCCTTGCCCGGGCGCTAAGCACCGATGCGGAAATCCTACTGATGGACGAAGCCTTTTCGGCCTTGGATCCACTGATCCGCAGTGAGATGCAAGACCAGCTCATTGAGCTTCAGGAAAAGCTGCACAAGACCATTATTTTTATCACCCACGACTTGGACGAAGCCTTGCGGTTAGGTGATCGCATTGCGATTCTCAAAGACGGCGAGCTGGTGCAGCAAGGCTCTCCTGATCAAATCCTGCTACACCCTGCCGATGAATATGTTGAGGCCTTCGTCAAGGATGTCAATCGCGCCCGGGCTCTGACTGTTGAAACCGTCATGCAGCCGCCCGCTTACCGGATCACGGCAAAAACTATCGAAGAAGCCTTGGTGGAGATGAAGCGAATCAAGCAAGATTACGCCTATAATGTCACCGAAGATGGGTACCAGGGCGTCATCACCAAAGAGAGTTTGCTTGATGCAGCCAAGACCGGTGCCAGCCAAGACCTAAAGCAAGATATCTATGAAAAAGTGCCAGTTATCTCTCCTGATTCAGCCATTGAAGAAGTGCTGCCTGACACCATGTCATGTGATTACTCTTTGCCCGTTGTTGACGAAGATGGCAACTTGCAAGGTGAATTGGAACGCAGCGCGGTTGCAGAAATCTTCTCTGACATTAGCGAGGTCAAGCCTTCCCCAAAGGAAGCACCGAGCGCCCATCCCGTGATGGATAAAGCCTGTTAGACCTGCGCTGATCATCGCTGCATAGCAAACCGCCCATACCAGTAAGCCGGTATGGGCGGTTTTATAATATACAGTCCCGAAACAAGGGCGATATTATGAGCTCTCTTTCATCGCAGAGATAACCGATGGGTCATTCAGCAAGTTAAAGAGCATGCTTTTAGCTGATGCTCGCTGGGAATCGGATAGCACCTTCTTTGGGTTTTCCCTGGCGAGGGTTAGGATATTCTTGATGAACTTGCTGTTAGTTCCGGATAGCTCATAGACAAAGCGGAGGGTATCGAGCAGCTCACCCTGAGGCAAACTGTAAACCGCCATTTCACAGCTCAGTCCATCCATCGCAAGAAAATTGTTTACCACTTCCCTGCGTTCAGCATTGAACTTCTCTTTGGCTAAATGGCCGTCAATCAACGCCTGAACTCTGTCGGCGATAGCTACAGGCACTTCCATGGTTTTTGTTTCTTGATTCATTACTGATTCTCCTGCTCTCGCTGGTACACAATGCCGATACTGGTTGGTGGGATTTACCTCCAGCTCAAGCAATTTGGTTACGTTTCTTTCCTGACAACTTTAGACTAACCACCTTCAAATAAGGGGTTATAAATCTGAGATACCCAACAGTACCTGCTCTAATTCATCCCAGGGCATGAGCTGACTGTCGATCACTTCGAGGCGGCTTTCAAACCCTTCCAGAGTCACTTGGTTAACAGACACTACACCATTGTTGACGTTGAACGCGTGGCAGCCCTTATTAGTATTAACCACGCCTTTGACCCGCTCAGCCGTCAAGTTACACAACATGGCAAACAGTTGGTCAAAGTCAAAAGTGATTTCGGCACCAAAAATCCAGCCACAGCTGAAGTAGCCCTGACCTTTGTTTTCCTTGCGGATAAACTTCTGGTTCGGCGGCAACTGGAACTGGGGCTCCATTTCTGCATGCTCATGGTGATGGGCCTCCATTGCCGGTGCCTCGTTTTGTTCAGCCCTGTCCGTATCAAGCAGGTTGGCTGGAAACTCGCCCTGCTTTACCAGCATACTCACCAGTTTCTTTGGCTGTTGGGTGGCTACCCAGTGCTCGAAGATACCGACATCAACCTCATCACACTCATCAAGCTTATTGCCAATAACAATTTCTGCCACATCAAGTTGATCGTTGAAGTTCTGGTTTTCCGTATACTTTTTATTGGAAAGGTTACGGGGGTCAACCAGAGCCACCGTCGCTTTCAAGTCGATGTAGTCCTTGAACTGGTTTGAAGTCAGAACCGAGATGATCTTATGCGGATGGCCAAGTCCGGTCGGCTCAATCAGCAATCGATCGGGGTTCTGGCGAAGCAAGGCCGTGATCCCGACGGATGTCGGTACTCCGGCTGTACAGCACATACAGCCGCCCGGAACCTCTTTGATCATCGCACCGGAATCGGTCAGAATGGCACCATCAATCCCGATTTCACCAAATTCGTTGACCAGAACCGCCCACTTTTCATCGGCTGGCTTGTTCTTAAGCAGGTTGAGGATCGTTGTGGTTTTTCCAACACCAAGGAAACCGGTGATAACATTCGTTGGTATGCGCATAGAGAGTGTTTTTCCGTAAATATTGACGGCAAATTACCATGAAATGCGCCCGTGCCACAAATCAGGTTTTTGATTTATTTTGTTATTTTGACTAAGCCTATATAACAAACCAATTTTTGATTAAAAAGTCGCCCTTATTGGGCACATAACACACATTTTACCTTTTAATGCCAAGCCATCATTGGCAATTGTGCTCACAATTTGATTACATATCGTTTTTCGTGAGATTGCTAACACGCAAGGAGCATCTATGCTAAACCCTGCAACAGCACAAGCAGTGATCGACCATGCCCTCTTCCTTGGAGCCGATTTTGCCGAACTGTTCGTTGAACACCACCAGTCCAGCTCTGTCGAGCTTCTATCTGGTGATATCGACAAAGTAAATTCCGGTATCGATTTTGGTATTGGTGTTCGCTTATTCTTCGGCCACAAAGTGCTTTATGGCTACACCAACAGCACCGACGAGGAAGAACTTAAACGCGTCACCAGCCTACTCGCCGCCAAAGACAAACGCGACCAAATCGCCAATGCGGGCGCACTCAACCTCAACCGCTACCAGAGCAAACATACTTGCCACCAACCCTTGAGCCAAAACCCGAACCTTGAGGCCAAGATTGCTTTCCTGCGCCAGTGTGATACTGCCGCGCGGGATGAAGATGACAAGATCAACCAGTTCATCGGCCGTATCTTGCAGCGCGAGCAACAAATCGAGATTTTCAACTCAACGGGACTGCACATTGGTGATACCCGCCATTATACCCGTGTCGCGGCTACCGCCATTGCCCAGAACGGCAGCGAGCAGTCTACGGGCTTCGAAGCACCGGGGGCGCTGACGGGTTGGGAATTCAATACCCAGCTTGATGCCAGAGAGCTTGGCCAAACTGTTGCGAAACAAGCTATGGTCAAACTCTTTGCCGACAATTGCCCGTCAGGTGAAATGCCTGTCATTATCGGCAATGGGTTTGGAGGGGTCATTTTCCACGAAGCGTGTGGCCACCTGCTAGAGACAACTTCGGTTGCCAAAAAAGCCTCAGTCTTCCACGATAAAATGGGCGAAATGATTGCCAATCCTGCAGTCAGTGCGGTTGATGACGGTACGATGACCAACGAGTGGGGCTCAATCAATATCGATGACGAAGGGATGGAAACCCAGCGCACCCAATTAATCAAAGACGGTCAGTTGACCAGCTTCATGGTTGATCACATGGGCTCACTCAAAACTGGCTTTGCGCCTACCGGCTCAGGCCGTCGCGAGTCTTACAAATTTGCCCCGACTTCAAGAATGCGTAACACCTTCATCGAGCCGGGTGATAGCTCGCTGGACGAGATGATTGCTAACGTCGAAAAAGGCATTTATGCCAAGAAGATGGGCGGCGGCTCGGTGCAGCCGGGTACGGGTGAATTCAACTTTGCCGTCCAGGAGGCTTACTTGGTTGAAAACGGCAAGATCACCAAACCACTTAAATCAGCCACGTTGATCAGCACGGGACCTAAAGTGCTTAAAGAAATCTCCATGATCGGACGTGATTTTGCCTTGGCCGCAGGAATGTGTGGCTCAGTGAGCGGTTCGGTGCCAACCACCGTTGGCCAGCCAGCGCTTAAAGTGGACAACATTCTTGTAGGGGGTAACTAATGGCCGATCAACAACAACTGCAACACGCGATTGATCAAGTACTCGAGCGTGCCAAAGCCGCCGGTGCCGAAGCCGATGTCATTGCCAGCAGCAGCAACAACTTCTCGCTGAAAGCCAATGCGGGCGAGCTCGACGAGTACAAAGTGACATCCGGCCAGGTGATTGGCGTGCGTATCGTCAAAGATCAGCATATTGCGACTAGCTACTCTGAGTCACTAGAACCTGCCAGCCTAGATATGATGGTAGAGCATGCCCTTGCCAATGCGACCTACACCAAGCAGGATCCGCATCAAACCATTGCGTGTGCCAATAGTCAGCTTGTCACCGAGTCCCCAGAGATCTATCAAACAGACACAGCAACGGTGGATGACAAAATCGCTCTGGCACTGGCGTTGGAGAAAGGCGTGGTTGAAAAACCAAACGCAACCTCCGCGCCTTACAACGGTTTCGGTGAATCCGATAGCCAGGTCATTCTAGCCAATACCCTTGGCACCCGTTGTTATCACAAAGAGCGTTCAACCTATTGTTATGCCTACACACTGTTTGAAAAAGACGGCAAGCAAGCGATGCACGGCGGCATGTCGACCGGCCGTCGTTTTG
The DNA here is from genome assembly GCA_000940995.1 of Photobacterium gaetbulicola Gung47. Classification (NCBI taxonomy): domain Bacteria; kingdom Pseudomonadati; phylum Pseudomonadota; class Gammaproteobacteria; order Vibrionales; family Vibrionaceae; genus Photobacterium; species Photobacterium gaetbulicola. The sequence goes on along the minus strand of CP005973.1, from coordinate 630,348 downwards.
AAGAATTAGACCCGCAGTACTGTATCAACCACGGTTACGACATGGCAAAAGCCTTGCTAGATGGTGAGCCGGTGACAACCGGCAACTACAGTGTGGTGTTTGATCTCAATTGCCTAAGCAGCCTGTTTGGCGCATTTGGGATGTGCTTCTCGGGCCAATCGGCCATGAAAGGCATCAACCCATGGCGTGATTCTTTAAATTCCATGGTAGCAAGCCCATTGCTCACGATTTCCGATACTGCCTATATCGAAGGGGGCTCGGCCATCAAAGCCTTCGATAGCGAAGGTTTTGCAACTCGCGACACTATCTTGGTCGGTGAAGGGCAACTACAGAGCCTACTCCATAATAGCCATACCGCGAATTTCTTTGGCATTGAGAATACCGCGAATGGCTCCCGCTCTGCCAAAGGTGGCCTTGGGGTGTCTGCGCGCCATACAGTTATCGCTACGGGACAAAGCAGTGACGCTGAACTGACAGGGGGAGAATACCTAGAGCTTATCGAGCTGCAAGGGGTTCACTCGGGTGCCGATGCGGTTAGCGGTGACTTCTCGTTTGGTGCCAGCGGCTTCCTGTGCCGAGACGGTAAGCGCATTCAACCTGTTCGTGGTATTACGGTCGCAGGTAACTTCTATAAGATGATCAAAGAAATTGATGCCGTCGGCGATACCCTGAGTCATGATCACGGAAAACATTTCTTTGCGCCTCTTATTCGCTTTAGCAAACTCAGCATTGCTGGTAAATAAAACGCTCTAAATAGTCTTAACCCACCGGCAGGAGATATACCTGCTGGTGGTCTTAATGACAACTTTGCAATTAAAGCGTGTTACCAAGCTATTATTGATATGGCCTTCTTTAATTGAGCCTTAAATCCCAAGGTCCTTGCCATCTGACGCGTGATCTATATCACACTTAAGGTCGCCTTTACTTTATCCTGACTTTAGCTACTAAAAAACAATCAGTTGCTGAAACTTCCATAACAATTGCATTCACTTTTTTTGTTCTAATACCGCACATACTGAAAAGCATAAATAAGACTGCTTACGCCATAAATACACCGTACAAAAAGGTATTAAAAATTGACAGAAAATCTAAAAAGTGGTGCTTTCAACACATTTTCTATTTATTTTCTTGTTAAATATAATGGCTTCATGTAATGCTGATTTAGTGTTTGTAGCAGTAGTTAATATCAACCAATTGTGGAGAATAACAATGAAACGTTCTATGACTCTAGTCGCTGGCCTAATTCTAAGTGCTACTCTTATGGGCTGTTCTAGTAGCGAAGAAGCAGAGCAGCTAAGTCAACTAACAAATAAAGTTGATGCACTATCTGACCAAGTTGCCGGCCTACAGAACCAGCAAGATCAAATGGCAGGTGCTATCAACGACACCCGCGCGACATCTGACGCGGCATACCAAGAAGCAATGCGTGCTAACCAGCGCATCGACAACATTGCTGACTCTTACAAGAAGTAATATAAAAGGTGGCGCAAAATATTGCGCCACCTTCTAAAAGATCTACCCAGAGGCTTATCCTATCGCTCTATCCGGATCAACCAAGCCATAGGTATTGATACTGGCCTCACCGAGTTCGGGCTCAAGGTAATCCCTGACCATATCAATTGATTCCGCTTCCCACATGCACTGACACAATTTGTGTCTTTCCACAATCATCGTAGCGTGAAGACGCATCCCTGATGGTGGATGAGTAAGAACACCGCTAGCTCTTTGCCAAAACAATTCAGGATCGGTAATCTCATGCTGGATAACAATATACATCCCCTACTCCTTTTGTTTTAGCAATGGCCATAATCCAATTATAGGTGGAATACAGCCGAAGCGATGTATCAACTGTGATGAGAATCAATCAGTTGTGACGGCAAACTCAGCGAGCTCAGGCTGCATGGACACCATCTTTTCAACTAATGATGGACTCAGGCTCGCGCGTTTTTGTTGCTTAAAGTTGAACATTACCACCTTTGCCGTACCTGAAGTTGTTACAGCCCCTTGCTGTTGACTGACAATTTTGTATTCCATCACAAAACTATCTCCGGTAAGTTCGGATATCCGGCTTCCGACCAATAGCTTATCGGGGTATGTCACAGGCCTACGGTACCGGCTCGAAGTCTCACTCAATACAGGGCCGGTTTGGGTTGCCTGCATTTCTTCCATCAAACCAATACCCGCAAAGTAATCTAGCCTGGCCGTTTCAAAATAGCGGAAATACACCACATTGTTTACGTGGTTTAATGCATCCATTTCCCCCCAGGCCACTGGAATTTCAGTAACGATTGGGTAACCTTCAAGTAAATTGGGCATACGCGGGTCCTTGCAATAAATTTTGTGATAACGCTACCTAACGAAAAACCTCTTACTATAAACACCTGATTTAAACATGCGTTCGACTATTAACCTACACTCGCGATAACAAGTTTGCAACATGCAAGGCGGATTATTGATGTTCCGGTGTTGTTTCTGCATTTATGATGAGTATCTTTTCTACAGTAATGAAAGCAGCGTGTAAAAATTCAGCGTAAAAACGGCAAAGGCCTTAATTTATAAGGGATAGAAGGCTATTTTACGGTATCCTAAGCCACCTTTTTCTACCTGACGATGATAACGCGTTTTTTCGGCAGGTTACTGTCGGCGCTAGCGCCAGTTACAACTATCAACAATTATGCTTTACGATAACAACATTCCAGTCCGTTACCCCAAAGGGGCTTTTGCAATGGGGACGGTGTACAGCTTTACCGGCGCATCGATTCTTGCCTCGATCATTTTCTCACTGCTGCTCTTTCTCTCGATAGATGAAGATCCCGTCATGCAAATTCTGTTCGGCGGTCTTGCGGTTATCTTCGAGCTGGGCAAGTTCTTTGCGTGGTATGAATTTGGTGAACGCCGGGCAAGGCGTAATTACGCCGGAGCCGTTTCCGCCTTTGCCTTTTATGCGGTACTCGCAGCTATCTCTATTGGTGGTTCGGTTGGTGGTATCAATAGCGCGACCAACCAAGCCCAGAGCCATGTCAATGTGCAACAGAGTAGGGTCAACAACTACAATATGCAGATCGCTGCAATTGAACGGCAAATCGAGCTTAACAATAGTGCTGCAGAGAAATATATCGAGATGGAGCGTATTGCCACCGGAGTTGCCCGCATCCAGCGTGAAAACGATGAACTTCGCGAGCAGCAGCTAAAACTTGCCGCCGAGCGGGACAGCTTACCGGTGGTCAATCAAGGCAGCGTGATTGGCCTTATCGACAGCTTAGCCCAGTCTTTGAAGATAGAAACAGAAACTGCCCAGCTCAGCTTGGTGATTTTCCTTTCTGTCTTGCTTGATTTCTTTGCGGCATTTTTCGTTGGCCTCATCGGCGAGGAGCTTCGTTTCAGGAACCAGTTCCGCCGTGTCGGCCCTATTACTATCGATACCTATACGGATAACGAGATCAAGCAGCCTGAGCTGTTGACCAATCAGCAGCAGGAAACGGTAGGCGACGACGATGGGCAGGCTGAGCAACAGCCTGAAGCACCGGCCGAACCAGAAAAGCCTAAATCACTCTACGAGCAAGCGATCGAGGCATTGAGCACCAATCAGGTCAACTGCACCAAACGTGCCGTTACCAAATACCTCAAGACCAGCAGTGATGAGGTCGACGACATCTTCAGCCGCTTTATGGAAGAAGGCATCGTCAGTAAAAAGCCGAACAACCATTACCAATGGCATGGTGTTTCCGCTACTGCCGAGGCATAGATAGCGCCCTATTTAGCGACCCCGCGATAAAAAGCCCGACTTTATCTTCATAAAGTCGGGCTTTTTCATACTGGAAAGCTTGAGGAAATGATTGCCTTACAAGCCTTTTTTGTATTGAGCCATCGTCGTCGGCGCAATCTTGGTATGAAGAGCTGACGGCGCTGCATCACCAGTTAGCTGCTCACAGAAAGCTTCAAGCAATGCCGGTTTTTCCAACGCCATCTGGGTATGGGTCTTAATATCGCGCATATCCACCATATAGCCATCAAATAAACCGGGGTGATCCTTGATCACATCCAAGTTAAGATAATTCTCTTGGCTATACAGCGAATTATGGGCTCCACGCTGTTTATCTACCACATACGAGGCATGCTTTAGGCTCAGGATCGACGCCGACTTATCACACTTTCGCAGACACTTGTCATCGAATCGCTTCTTCTTACAGCCAACCGTTTGGTGGAACAGGCACTGGCGGCTGGTCAGTAGTGTGATCGGGTGATAAATACTGTAGAAAAGCTCAAAGTTATCCGGCTTAACCAATGGTTTTATCTGCTTTTTGTTAATTTCGTTGGAGATAAATGCACCGACACAATTGAACTCTTCCTTCAGGCAAGCCAGACTGTACGAGTTAATAATGTTCATTTGAGGGCCAGCCACCCAGTCAATACCGCGCTGATAGGCCGCATACCCTACCCCGCTGTTATTGGTCACAATACGGCTTGGTTGAACCTGCTCGAGGAAGGCAACTGCTGCATCATAGTTTTCACCAATGAGAATGGCAGGGAACCAAGGCACTAACTGATCATTATGCTCAAATAAGTCAACCAATCGGTCCAAATCACAGGCCAGCGCTTCGGGCAATTGATAGTACACGAAGGTATTTGGCTCTGACTGCAGCACCAGATCCTCTACTGAAGAAATCAAGGTGTGTAATTGAGGGGGTTGAGCATACTCAGAAGCCGCTTCCATTCCAGGTTTGCTCAACTCGACCGGCGCAATAAGTGGCTTGTTGCCGTTAAGCGCTACCGCGACTTTTTCTTTGATTACCGTTTGTTCTTTGTATGGGATGTAAAGGCCGCTTGCCAGCGCGCTCAAGTCGATCTGATTGACCCGGTAGTCGGCATTGGCAAAACTGTTGACCCACTTGCTTACCCCTTCCTTATCAAGGGTAAATTTCTCAGAGGATACCAAATTTGATTCTGATTGCAGCTCAATCAAACCCTGCGGTGTGATGAGCTCAACCTTCAATGGCAGACCTTCAGCAGCAATGACTTTAATATCCAGCGCCAGCTTCTCGACACACAACTCCTTAGTGACACGCTCCACCTGCTGGATAATATCGGTTTTAGTGTCGTAGAGCTTTTTCTTAACCGCTTTGACCTCATCCATGCTGGTGCAACTGTAGATATTCGAGAAATGGGTAGCAGCATGATCCCTCGGATTATCAATAAACATGCTCTTATTGATATCGCCTTTCAAGAACGCATTGGAAAAGTCACGGTTAAATACCGTGTATAGCCGGCTGGTATCTGTCAGTATTTCTCCTTTGCTACAGTAGCTATCAATTTGCTGGCGCCACGTATCTACGACCGTATAGACATAATGGGACTTTTTGATCCGCCCCTCGACTTTCAGCGAATACACCCCTGCATCAGCCAAAGCCGCCATATCAGAAAAGGCCGAGTTGTCTTTCAGATTCAACGGGTAGTCTTTGCCGGTCTCTGTGGTCTGGTACTGCTCTCGGCATGGCTGACTGCAACGGCCACGGTTACCAGAGCTGCCATTTCTGACCGAGCTGATATAGCACAGTCCCGAAAAGCCAATACAGTAGGAACCGTGGACGAAGACTTCCATCAACACATCGTGCTGATGGCCAAATTGCGCCAACTGTTTGATCTCATCAATATTCAGCTCACGCGAGAGGTTAACCCGAGAGGCAGTGAGCTGTTTGAGGAATAATATCTGGCCTTCATTGTGGGTGTTGAGCTGCGTCGAGGCATGCACATCCAAGGAAGGAAAATGCGTCTTTAGTATCGAGAAAAGACCGATATCCTGAACAATCACCCCGTCAATATCAGTATTGACCAGCTTGTTCAACAGACGAACCAGTGCTGGTACTTCGCTCTCCAGAATAATGACATTAAGTGTCAGGAAGATCTTGCATTGGTGCTGGTGAGCCAGCCGGACAACACCGCTGAGGTTTTCAAACGTGAGGTTGGTCGCCCGGTTGCGCGCATTAAAGTTGTCCAGCCCGCAATACACCGCATCAGCGCCGGCAACAATGGCTGCTTTTATTGATTCTAAATCGCCGCCCGGTGCTAACAGCTCAAATTGGTCACTCATTTCGACATTACCCTTTTGCCAATACCCAATGCAAAAGGGCGGTATTCTACGTGGTACGGACTCGAAATGCCATTAATAGCACTGTGGTTAATCTGTCATGTGGAGAATAACCCTATGTCGCGGCCAAGTTCTGGCCATTAGGATCGCTGTCATGCTCAAAACACTGTTGCTTAAGCCATCGCCCTAGGGTTGTTATCTCAAATTGTTTGGCACGTGATTGCTTATACACAAAATAGAGGTTGTCACCCGTTGGCAGCTCATGCATAGGAATACGCACTAGGTTCTGCTGGTGGTCGTGATCGTTTAGGAAGTAGTCATTCAAAAAGGCAATTCCCTGATGATACTTCACGGCCTCTGCAGCAAGAACCATATGGCTAAAGTGACTAACCTTCACATCAGCAGGCAAACTAAACCCGCCACGCTGACACCAAGTTTGCCAATCTAACGCCTGATTCCCATCTTTGAAAATCGAATGTACCGATAAGAGTGGATGCTCCCAGAGTGCCTCTGGTAGGGATTTGCCTTCGATCTGCAGCCAAAGTTTCTGGCTACAGAACGGGTACAGCAACTCCTTATACAGAAAGTCACTGACATAGTTTTTCTTGGGGGGATGAGCTGTAATGAAACAGTCTGCTACCTGATCCGAAAATTCTGGCTCGTCGGCGAACATGGCAAGCGATAAATCAATTTCAGGGTGTTGCTGACGCAAACTTTCCAGTCTGGGAACCAACCATTTCACTGCTAGTGAACTGTACATCGCGAGCCGGATTTTCCCACTTTCACCTTCTCGAATTTGCTGGCTGGCCTGGGCAATATTCTGCAATGAATGGGAGATTTCTTCGTAATACTTTTCACCCATCGGCGTTAAAGACAAACGTCTCCCCTGCCGGACAAACAAGGTTTCACCCAGGTATTCCTCCAACAAACGTACCTGATGACTAATGGCACTCTGTGTCACGTTCAATGACGTTGCCGCATGCGAGAAGCTATTTAAACGAGCAACAGATTCAAAACACTGAACGGCACGTAATGGCGGTAACTTCATTATTAGCTGAACTCATACTAAGTGAATATTTATCATTATATATGAAGGTGATTTATGACTTAAGCTTACGCAATCACAAATCATCACTTTCTTATTGCACTAACACTGAACACGCGTCAGTCAATGACAGGAGCTTGGTCATGCCTTCAATAACTGTTGGAATGGCAATGGGTTTACTCATTGTCGGAAACCTTATTGCGGTTTTTTCTGATGCCTTAATTAAAACGCTGGGTGAAGATACGGCGGTATTTCAATTTGTCTTTTTCAGGCAGTTAACTGCTGTACTGATATTGCTGCCTTTTTGTTATGGCGTGAGTAAAAAAAGCTTCACCGACGGACTGAAATGGCATGCCTTGCGTGCCCATATCTGGTTGCTTGGTGCAATTTTTATGGTCTTTGCCATCAATGCGATGCCACTGGCAACCGCCAATGCCATCTTCTATGCCGCCCCTCTCATGATGCTGCCGCTTGCATTGGTGTTTTTCAAAGAGCAGCTCACCCGCTACTCCATTTCAGCTGGGGTACTTGGCTTCATGGGTATGTTGGTAATTATCCGGCCGACAGAAATTGACTGGGCGGCGATTGCTGCACTGATCGTCGCACTGAGTATCGCCAGCAATAACTTACTTATCCGCAAATTGCCCAAACATCAAACAGTAGCGCAAACTTTGTTATTGACCAATCTGGCGGGTATCCCAGCCTCCCTAGGGTTGGCACTATGGGAAGGGCGAAAATGGGATTGGACACCACTAATTACTGCGGCAGGTTCAAGTAGTTTCATCTTAATTTATGCCGCTATCTGTGTGATTGCCTACCGCTCGGCGGAAAGCAATAAAATTGCCAGTGCCGAATACAGTGGCCTACTCGGTGCTGTCGGGGTTGGCTTGATATGGTTTGGAGAAACCCCGGACTTTGCAATGGTACTTGGCACGGCCATGATCATTTTACCGCTAATTTGGCTGGCTCGAATTGAAAAAAATAAGGCAGCTATGAACCCTGAACTTTCGGAATAACCTATGTCGGCTTTTTTACTCTCACAAATAATAATTGGTATCGCCGTTTGCTTTGACCTTGTTTCATTTCAATTCAAGGATAAAAAAAACATCATCAAATGTTTTATCTGTGCCGTTATCCTGATAGGTATCCACTTTGCGCTCTTAGAGCAATGGACAGGCGCTGGGCTAATGGCGCTGGGAGCATTCCGCTACCTAATCAGCCTCTACACCACATCCAAGAAAATGGCGTTGTTGTTCTGCATCAGCACACTGGCCATCACCTTCTTCACGTATGCCGGTATTGCTAGCATTCTCAGTTGTTCCGCGGCACTGATTCAGAATGTTGCCGCTTTCAGCAACAACGATAAACGGCTTCGCCAACTGATGATTGTCGGTACCAGCTTGTGGCTGACTCATAATATCGTTATTGGCTCACCCACTGCCGTGCTGCTGGAGGCGTTATTCCTCTCAAGTAACCTCATCGGCTACTATCGCTACTACCTAAAACCAGCGAAAACCGCCGAGCAAGTGTAAAAAAGAGTCTATACCCAAGTTACCTCAAGGTGCAGGATTCAGAGGGTTGTCAGGTTATTCAGTACAAGAAGAAGGTTTGCCGGAATGGCATTCCCTTTCAAAAAGCTTCAACGAAGGAGTGAATGGCCTGATACCCTCCCAGAGGGCGAGTTTTCTAAGCTCATATACAGCGTTATTGTTTCTTGATTTAGAGCCACTAGATCTTCAAAACAATGCCTTGTCTATAAGCTTATAAATTCTCGCTGAACCTGCATCTTGAAGTAGCTCGGGTATAAAGAGGCCCTTTTTAACGTTAATCTCTGGTCGATATTAGGCCGTCGCCTTGTCCGCTCTTTCCTTCACCTTTTCAAGGATGGCAGAGATCGGAACAATCGGCCCCATCATATTTACCCGAAGTGCATCACTACCTGAGGCATAATGCAGCTCAGATGAGTCGTAAGAGGAATAGTTATACTTGTAGTTGAACTTTCCCGTCGCGATATGTAACAGATCGAATTCTTTACGGTGGCAAGAGATATAAGCACGCCAGTACATCGCATCCACGACTTCTGACGGGCGGTCTGCACGAATTATAAACCGCCAGCTTCCGTCCTCACCGTAGAAGTCCAAAGGAAAAGTATTTTTTGTTTTTCTTTTGCTAAACAAAGTCAATTTATCCACTTAACCAGCCAATCAAGTGGATTATCCAAGGATTGAGGAAGAATGGAAGAGATTACAGATTAAAACCGTCAATTTTGACATAACTGTACAAATTTCAGCGCCTTTTATTTAACTGTATTCACTTATCCTTCTTGCTGTTAACCCATTACTCATAACGGCAACCCATATCACAACCTTACCCTCAATGCCGCAACACGCACTTTTTCAACATGCGCTTTTTAAACTTCGACCTTTTTATACAAACAAAAATAATAATTATTAATAATAATGTAGCAAGATGGTAATTAGCATAAAGATCAACCAAAAAACAGTTAATCACAATTAAAAATACTTAAATATCAGTAGTATTGATGCATCTGTAATTTATCCACATGAAAATTATTCAACCAATAGATAAATAAAACTAATGATTAACTGCTTGCGAAACATACACTTTATCAAGTAGATGACGGTAAGAAATGATAATATCCCCGGCAATTTACATTTAGTTACAATTGAGCTTTCAAAAAGCCGAATCTAACTCCATAACCTTAGAGATGTATTATGTGGAACAGACTCAATAAGTCGATGATGGTTTGCCAAATGATGTTTGGCCTCTCCTTCTACGGTGTGATGGTGATCCTCACCCGCTTTTTCCTTGAGAACCTAAATTACAGTGAAGCCGACACCATGATGATCGTTGGCGCTTTCTCGTCTATTGGACCACTTTTTGCTATTGCTGGCGGATTTATTGCGGATAAATTCTTAGGTGCCTACCGCTCGCTGACAATCAGCTACTTTGGCTTTGCTATGGGTTATGCACTTTTAGTCATGGGCGCATCCAGCTTGAATATTCCGATGAGCCTGATTGGTATTGCTCTGGCGAGTTATTCACGCGGCTTAATGTCACCTTCATACCCAAGTCTTTACAAGCGTACCTTCAAGTCAGAAGAGGACTTTGAAAACGCCTATCCGGTTAACTACTCAGTAAACAACATTGGCGCTTTCCTAGGACAGTATCTCTTCCCGATGATCGTTTTGATCCTTGGTTTCAATGGCAGCTTTGCGCTGTCAGCAGCGATGGCAACGCTGGCTTTGATTATTCTAATCACTTCACGCAAGCCGCTACTCTCCGTGGCGACAGAGATGGATAACAGACCTGCGGGCGTCAAAAACTGGCTTGCCTTCGGTGTTATCTCGGCATCAATGATCGGCCTGGTGTTCTTTATGTTCTCCCACATGGACATCGGCAAAAACATTGTCTATGACATTGGCGCGGCCGCTATCGGTTACTTTATCTGGCTGATGATGCAGGCAAACCGCTCAGATGCCTTGAGAATGGGCACTATCCTGATCATGACGGCTCTGACCACTGCATTCTTTGTCTACTACGGCCAGATGATGACTTCCATGACTATGGTGACGATCAATACCATGCGTGGTGATCTGTTCGGTATTATCCCTATCGCACCCGAAGCCTCGATGGCAATGAACCCGCTGTGGTGTATCCTTGGCGGCCCACTGGTATCATGGACTTTCTCATCATTAGAAAAGCGTAATATCAACTTTTCGACGGCAACCAAAGTCAGCTTTTCCTTCGTTCTGACTGCCATTGCCTTTGGCATCCTGACCATGGCGATCTACAACATCGGCGAAAACGTCATCATTCGTCCTGAAGTCTTCTTGGCTATCCACTTCTTCCAGGCATTGGCCGAAGTGATCGTGGGTAGCTTGGTTGTCGCCTTCATCCTTTCCGTTGCACCTAAGCATATCGAGAACTTCTCGGTCAGCTTGTTCTCTGTAGCGATTGCACTGAGTGGTATCGTCGGTGCGGTCTTCTCGACCTCAATCGCGATGGAAAAAGGCCAAGCAATCACCCAAGAGTTGGTACAGACCGTATACGGTGACTACTTCAGCCTGCTGACTATACTGGCAGTGGTGATGGTGGCAATTGCCCTGCTGGCCTCAAGAATGATCCGCATCATGCTTAAAAAAGCAGAAGACGGCCAGGAACAAGATGCCGCACTTGCAGAGGCATGATGAATTAATTCGTCTCTTTGCCGAACAGATTATGAGGAGGCTCCTGCACGGGGCCTTTTTGATTTCTGGAGGCAAATGCACTCAGATCGAGCAACGATTACTCTCAACAAATAAATTTGGCGTTTTTTTGTGCAACAGGAGAAGGGGATTTGAAGGATAGACCGGATGCTATCTTGCTAAAGGTAACACAAAAAAATTTACATTATTAGACTTGTTAAAAAACTTTCTCTGCCTATAATGCTGAAAACCGGAGCGTCTGCCAACGCTCCGGTTTTTTTGTGCCTGCAACATGGTGAATCTCAATGCTATCTGCCAATAGCCTCAAAGCCATGATGCTACATTCGATAAGATAAGGAATGACCAATGCGTATCGAACAAGACTTGAAACTGGGCTTTAAAGATGTACTGTTTCGTCCAAAACGTTCAACCCTAAAAAGCCGTTCTCAAGTTGAATTAACCCGCGATTTTACATTCAAGCATAGCGGTCGTCAATGGTCTGGTGTACCAATTATTGCTGCTAACATGGACTCCGTCGGTAGCTTCGAAATGACCGCTGCCCTTGCCAAGCATGGCGTTATGACTGCGGTTCACAAGCACTACACCGTGGCTGACTGGGCTGAATTCGTTAACAACAACGACGCGAGCGTACTGAAAAATGCTATGGTTTCTACCGGTACGTCTGAAGCAGACTTCCAGAAAACCAAAGACATCATGGAACTGTCTGAAGACCTTATCTTCATCTGTATCGATATCGCCAACGGCTACTCCGAGCACCTGGTTGAGTACGTGCAGAAAGTCCGTGCTGAGTTCCCTAACAAGGTTATCAGTGCTGGTAACGTCGTTACTGGCGACATGGTTGAAGAGCTTATCCTTGCGGGTGCTGACATCGTTAAAGTCGGTATCGGCCCTGGCTCTGTATGTACTACCCGTGTTAAGACCGGTGTAGGCTACCCTCAGCTTTCTGCCATCATCGAGTGTGCCGATGCTGCCCACGGCCTAGGCGGCCGTATCATCGGTGACGGTGGCTGTGCCTGTGCCGGTGACGTTGCCAAAGCCTTCGGTGGCGGTGCCGACTTCGTGATGCTTGGCGGTATGCTGGCTGGCCACGAGGAGAGCAACGGTGAAATCATCGAGCAAGACGGCAAGACTTTCATGAAGTTCTACGGCATGTCTTCACAGAGCGCGATGGACAAGCACTCTGGCGGCGTGGCCAAATACCGAGCTGCAGAAGGCAAGACAGTTCTTCTGCCATTCCGTGGCCCGGTTGACAACACTATTCAGGACATCATGGGTGGCGTACGCTCGACCTGTACTTACGTCGGTGCCGCCAAGCTCAAAGAGCTGACCAAGCGCACGACCTTCATCCGCGTACAAGAGCAAGAAAACAACGTCTTCGGTAAAGAGTAAATAGTGCTCTTTAGCTAAGATATGATTTTGCAAAAGCCACTGTTTTTCAGTGGCTTTTTTGTCATTACCGATCAGCTAAACGCAGAAGTGCATCATTGCTGTGATTGATTCAAATAATCTATCAACCCATCTAAATTGACCGGAACGATCGTAGAGTTACCCTCCCCTTTCTTCACCAGACCTTCTTTGATGAGCTCATGAATAATTCGGGTGTAGGCCCGATCCGTGCAACCAAAACGCTGTGCCTCCTGATACATATAATCATGATTTAATGATCGGGTTTCAGAGGTACAGCGACTGACGATATCTTTGACAATGTTGAACTTAAGCGGATACAGAGATCGTTCGATGGCGATATTCATTGATGATTGGTACATATTCGCCATTCGGTGGTTCATCCAAAATGAAATCGTTGCATCTTCAAGCAGGATCTCGGCAAAGCGCTCTTTCGGAATCACAACCAGTTCGGTTGTTGCTGTTGCCACTACATCAAATGAACAAGGTTTCCCCGAGAAAAATTCAATCTCTCCGAAAAAGTTATCTTCGAGGTAGTAGTCACCCAAACTTAACGTTTTGCCATTAAGTGCGGTGTGTAAAAGCATAAACTGAGCAGCCGCAGACCAATACACTTCCGTAATTTCGTGCTCTTGCTGAACGATATAATCCCCCTTATGCCGGGTGATGCGTCGGAAGTTCTCATTGGCAATTAACTGACGGAACCTTGCTGGCCCTTTGCTTAAAAATTCAGACATACCCATTTTGTGTAAACTGTGTCCAACCTATCAAAATATAAAAATAATCTTGCCACATCCGGACAATTGTCGTGCTAGTGTCCCCAAACGATTCTATAAGCTACAGTTCATAAGCTTAGGAAGCAAAATGCTAACTATCTATACTCATAATGATCAACCACAATTTGGGAAACACTGCGTTTTCCTAGATTATACATTGTTGGGACAACACGAATGAATTACTTCGACCTACCGAAAATTGATCTTCATTGCCACCTAGATGGCAGCGTCAGACCACAAACTGTTATCGATCTGGCCAAACAGCAAAACATCACGCTTCCTAGTTATGATGTTGATGAAATCAACGCCTTGATGGTTGCCCCAGAAACTTGCCCTAACCTACCAGAATACCTAAGCCGCTTTGACCTGCCGGTATCGGTTATGCAAACGGCTGAAAGCTTGGAGCGTATTTCGTTTGAGTTGTTTGAAGACGCCGCCAAAGAAAATGTGAAGTACCTGGAAGTTCGCTTTGCCCCTCAGCTTCACATTCAAAACGGCCTGACTTATGAGCAAATCATCGCCAGTGCGGTCAAAGGCATGAAAAAAGCTGAAGCTCTATACGACATCAAAGGTAACTACATCCTTTCGATGGTGAAGTTCCTGCCTTCTGATACCATCCCGCAAGTGATTGATGCCGGTGTTGGCCTGCTGAACCAAGGGGTTGTTGCCTTTGATCTTGCTGGTAGTGAACTTGATGGCTTTAGCCATGACTATGCCACTTTCGCACAGGATGCAAAAGATAAAGGGTATCGAGTGACTATTCACGCTGGTGAACAGGGCTGCGGACAAAATGTCTACGAGGCTATTTCTATCCTAGGCGCAGAGCGCATCGGCCATGGTGTTGCGATTAAAGATCACGAAAAAGCATACAACCTAGTGAAAGAAGAAGACGTCGCGCTTGAGACTTGCCCAAGCAGCAATGTGCAAACTAAAGCGATCCCAGAACTAGCACAGCACCCAATCAAAGCGTTTTACAAAGATGGCGTGCCAGTAACGATCAACACCGACAACCGCACAGTATCCAACACCACAATGACCGATGAAGTTCGCAAGGTGATGGAGCAATTTGAGCTAAATGAAGAAGATTACTACCAAATCTACAAGATGAGTGTTAAGCACTCCTTCGCTTCAGACGACGTCAAGCAAGCATTGATGCAGTTTGCTAAGTAAGCACATCTCAAAATACTTAAAAGGCCACTTCATCTTTAAAGTGGCCTTTTTCATGTTTGCCGTATACCAAGCCGGTTATATATCAATCTAACGATTTCTTAAACCGTTTAGATGCCACCAGCAAGCCGATAACGGTAAAGCCTGCCAGCCATAGCGTGTCTTTCCACAGCCCTATCAAATCAGCACCACGCAGCACAATCCCTCTGATCAAACGCATAAAGTGTGTCGCTGGTAGCGCTTCTGATATCCACTGCGCAGCAACAGGCATGGCTTCATAGGGAAACATAAAGCCAGAGAGCAAGATCGATGGCAGTAGAATGAACACGGTCATTTGCATCGCTTGAAGCTGGGTCGATGCGATCGTCGAGATCACCAAACCCAAGGTCAAACTGGCAGAGATAAACAACAAGGTACCAAACAAGATCTGGCTAATCGCCCCATTGATAGGCACATCAAAAATAAAATGCCCCAACCCGAGGATGATAAAAACCTGAATCAAGCCGACAAAGATATAGGGGACTATCTTGGCCACCATCAGTTCTAATGAATGGATAGGCGTAGTGATCAGCAATTCGAGGTTGCCTCGCTCACGCTCCCTCACTATCGCGGCACTGGTAAACAGGATCATCGTCATGGTTAGAATCACCCCCAAGAGCCCGGGAATAATATTCACTGCCGAGCGTTGCGTAGGGTTGAAATACAGTACCACCTCAAAAGTTTTTTCAATTGGCGGGCGAATTTCAATATCCAAATCCGTGAGCGGCATGGTCTGTAGACCAAGGATTGCAGCACTGATCATGGTATCCGAACCATCGACAATCCACTGGCCAAGCTCTCGGCCCTGCATCGCACGTTGGGTAAGATCACCGGGTAAAATCAACGCAGCCCTCACTTCTCCTTGTTGAATAGCCACCTCTGCCTCTTGGGGGGATAAAAATTTCCTTTTAACATCAATAACCTGGGTCACCCTCACTGACTCGATTATCATTCGCCCTGCGACGCTATTGCTCTGATCCACGATGGCGACAGGGATATTACGAACATCGGTATTTATCGCAAAGCCAAACAGCAACAACTGGATCAGCGGGATCATCACTACCATGCCAAAGGTAATACGGTCGCGTGATAACTGGCGAATCTCTTTCACCATCACTGCTTTCATACGGTTGAGAGCATTCATTGCCTACCCTCCCCAGTCACTGTCACAAAAACATCTTCCAAGCTAGGTCGAGCAATGTTCATCTCGCTATTGGCCAATTTGGGGAACGAACCCTTCAACCACTCAATAGGATCATCGATATGTTGACGTATCAGTACCCGTAAACGGATGCCAAGCTGAGCTGCCGAGCGAACCTCATTTTTTTCCAATAATTGCTCTTTCAGCTCCCGCAAACGTTCTGCCTTAATCTCGACAACATGTACCCCCATCTCTTCCATCAGCGTTTCTGGCTCGCCATCAGCGCGGATCTTACCGGCTTCCATAATTGCTAGCCGGTGGCAACGCTCTGCTTCATCCATATAGTGGGTTGTCACCAAAATCGTGGTGCCCTGATCCGAAAGATCAAAAAGCTGCTCCCAGAACTCACGGCGATTTTCAGGATCAACCGCTGATGTCGGCTCATCGAGAAACAGTAATTCTGGTTTATGCATGGTTGCTGCAGCCAATGACAAACGCTGTTTTTGACCGCCACTCATACCGGAAACACGCTGCTTTCGCCGCTGATCTAAGCCATAGGTAGCTAGCTGCTCGTCAATCCTTTGCGCTAATTCCTTTTTTCCCATTCCGAAGATCTGGCCAATAAACTCTAAGTTCTCTTCCACGCTTAAGTCATCGTAAAGCGAGAACTTCTGGGTCATATAACCTATTTTAAGCCTCAGCTTTTCTGACTCCAGAGGGATAGTTAAACCCAGTACAGAAACATCACCTTCAGTCGGGCTCAGTAAGCCTGTCAGTACACGGATAGTGGTCGATTTGCCGCAGCCGTTGGGGCCTAAAAAGCCGTAGATACTGCCTTTCGGCACATTGAGGTTAATGTTGTCGATAGCAATGAAATCACCAAACGCTTTCTTTACGTTATGGGCTTGGATCGCGTATTCCGTCATGATCATTCCCCAGCCAGTTCCACTTGGGCAGGTACACCAGAGGGGAGTTGTTCCGCACTATCAGGCAAGTCAACTTCAGCGAGATACATCAAACGGGAGCGCTCATCTTCCGTTAATGCATAATAAGGGGTAAATGCAGGCTCTGACGATACCCAACGGACTGTGCCTTCAAAGGGGAGCTCTACACCATCCACATGAACAGGGACTTTTCGTCCAGGTACGAAATCCACCCGATGGCTGGCTGGTACATAAACCCTTGCATAGGGAATGCGGTTGGCCTGAACGACAGCGACGACCCCATTAACAGGCACCCGCTCGCCAAGGTTATATGGCAGGTTATCCAATATGCCATCACGGGTAGCGACAATCGTCAGCTCATCCAGCTTTTGCTGCTCCAACACCACATCCGCTTTGGCAGCGGCCAGTTCGGCCTTAGCTTGATCAATGTCCTCTGGCCTCGATCCTGCGGTCAGTTTGCTGAACTCTTCGCTGGCAGAGTCCAATTCGGCTTTGGCTGAATCCCTTGCTGCGAGTGCACTGTCTTGTTCTGATTGGCTGATCAGTCTTCGACTGACCAATTCGGCCTTACGGTGATAATTCTTATCAGCCTCTGTAAGTTGTGCCTGCGCTCTGGCAACTTTGGCCTGTGCCGCAGCGATATCTTCCGGCCTTTCACCGTTTGTAAGCCTGAGCAAGTAGGCCTCTGCTTTAGATTGCTCGGCAATAGCGTGTGCCAATATTGCTTGCTGGTTCTTACTATCAAGCCTTACCAGCACATCCCCTTGTTGTACCGTACTGCCCTCTTTGACGGGGAGCTCCCTAATGATTTCATTGGCAGTCGCACTGAAAGTGACCCGGTCACGCTCAAGGGTACCTAAAGCTTGCTTGAGTGAGTCTTTCAAACATCCTGTCAGCAGCAAGGGAACAAATAGGAGGAAAATGATACGTACGCAAAAGCTTCCTTTCATTGCTTTATCTCTTATGGCTGGTTCATTGAATCAATGACATTTATCCATACTACTTACAATAGCACTCAGGCAGGGCCAATCACTTAGCACTACCTCATAACTTCAATGGCTTACTTGTTACCTAAGAAGTAAAATATTCCTTCCACTTCCGAAAGGAAATAACCATTTAATCACTTTCTTCTTATTGAAGAATTAATTGAGAGCAATACAAAGAAAACCAATATAGTCAATTTAATCAGTAACTTAATTTCTGACCAGAATACTAAGTAACATCAACATGTAATGTGAGATTGGTTAGATATAGAATAAAGCTACGAATTAAACAGCGATTGGTTTGTCTGCAATGGCTGTTGGGATTGTGGCAATTATTGTTTTACAGTGCTTCGCAAAAATCATGAAGCAAGATAGTGTTTTGCTTTATCTGCCAAAAACTCTTTCAGCGCCTGAATCTGCGGGTTAATGACTCTTCTGCTAGCACAAACCAGATATAAAGGAGCCGGCTCTGGCTCTAGACCAATATCAACGCCCATTAGGCGCCCTGCGACCAGATCTTCTTTCACATCCAACAGCGACTTATAGGCAATCCCCTTCCCCGCAAGCGCCCAGCGCCTGACCGCCTCGCCGTCACTAGCATAGCGATTTCCCTTCACAACCAGCGTCACCTCCTGACCGCGCTGAAAGAACCGCCAGCGGTTATACAAGCTATCTCCCAAGGCAAAACACAAACAGTTGTGAGTAGCCAACTCTTCCGAGGTCAAAGGTGTACCATATTCCGCCAAGTAGCCAGGAGACGCACACAAGATGCGGGTATTTCCCCCAGCAATCGGTAAGGCCACCAACGAAGAGTCACTCGGTTCACCATATCGAAGTGCAATATCGACTGGTTGGGTATACATATCTGCTAACCCATCGCTCAGCTGCACCCTGACTTCCAACTTTGGGTGTTGCGCCATGAACTCATCGATCCAACCTAGAAAGATATTTCGACCACAATCCGAGGGCATAGAGAGTTTAATCACTCCCCGAAATTCTGCCTGGCCCTCAGTGATCGTACTGCAAGCTTCTGTCATCAGACCGACAGCCTGCTCGCAGTAATTAAGGAACTGCTCCCCCTGCTGGGTAAGGCGGAGGTTACGGGTCGAGCGGATAAACAGCAGTGCACCAACTTCACTTTCCAGCCGCTTCAATGCCGCACTGGCTGCCGCTGGGGTGATATCCATGTTCCTCGCCGCTGCAGAGAGGCTGTGCTGTTTGGCTGTCTCGATAAAAATTTTGAGGTCGTTGAGCGCTTTCATTTTCAAAATCTATTTGAAAGTAAATTAAGTCAATACTGGTTTTTCAAAATTTAATTGTCAAATAAACTTCGACCATAGAGTTAAGAAAACACCTACCCTTTTGTAAGGGCAGTCAAAGGAGAAGATCATGAAAGCAGTCGGCTATCAACAATCACTACCCGTTTCTGAACCACAGTCTCTGGTGGATATCACCTTTCCAGAGCCCGTTGCTACAGGTAGCGATATTCTGGTCGAAGTCAAAGCCATCTCGGTTAACCCGGTTGATACCAAGGTACGCATGCGTGCAGCCCCGGAACCAGGCCAGTACAAAATACTTGGCTGGGATGCCGCCGGCATCGTCAAATCTGTCGGCCCGGAGGTCACCCTATTCAAACCTGGCGATAAAGTCTGGTACGCTGGCGATTTGACCCGCTCAGGCTCCAACGCTGAGTACCAACTGGTGGATGAGAAAATCGTCGGTCACATGCCAGCAAGCCTTGACTTTGCCCAAGCAGCTGCCTTACCTCTGACAACCATCACTGCGTGGGAAATGCTATTTGACCGCTTGCAGGTTGAAAAGGACAGCAATAAAAAATTACTGATCATCGGTGCAGCCGGCGGTGTTGGATCGATCATGGTTCAATTGGCGAAGAAATTGACTAACCTGACGGTTATCGGTACCGCTTCACGTCCTGAGACCCAATCATGGCTTAAAGAGCTAGGAGCTGATCATGTTATCAATCACCGAGAATCGCTGAGCAAACAATTGGCCGAGCTGGAGCTGGGCGAAGTGGACTATATCGTAAGCCTGACCAACTCTGATGATCACCTTAGCGAAATTGTCGAATCAATCAAACCGCAAGGCAAATTTGGCCTGATTGATGATCCGGCGTCGTTTGACATCTTGCAGCTCAAGCGTAAAAGCATTTCACTGCATTGGGAATTCATGTACACACGCTCACTATTTGGCACTGAAGACATGATTGAGCAGCATCACCTACTCAACAATGTTGCAAAAATGGTCGATAACGGGGACGTAAAATCAACAATTGCCCATCAAGGCGGTAAGATTTGTGCGGATAATTTGAAGAAAGCGCATGAGCTCTTAGAGTCACAGAGAGCGCTCGGCAAAATCGTACTTGAAGGTTTCTAATTTAAAATCAGAGCACTAGAGGCAAAAAGGAAGGAATTGCGAAGATAGTAAGCAGCAGTCGAGGTGCTATCTTCGTAAAGGTAACACAAAAAAATTTACATTATTAGACTTGTTAAAAAACTTTCTCTGCCTATAATGCTGAAAACCGGAGCGTCTGCCAACGCTCCGGTTTTTTTTGTGCCTGCAACATGGTGAATCTCAATGCTATCTGCCAATAGCCTCAAAGCCATGATGCTACATTCGATAAGATAAGGAATGACCAATGCGTATCGAACAAGACTTGAAACTGGGCTTTAAAGATGTACTGTTTCGTCCAAAACGTTCAACCCTAAAAAGCCGTTCTCAAGTTGAATTAACCCGCGATTTTACATTCAAGCATAGCGGTCGTCAATGGTCTGGTGTACCAATTATTGCTGCTAACATGGACTCCGTCGGTAGCTTCGAAATGACCGCTGCCCTTGCCAAGCACGGCGTTATGACTGCGGTTCACAAGCACTACACCGTGGCTGACTGGGCTGAGTTCGTTAACAACAACGACGCGAGCGTACTGAACAATGCTATGGTTTCTACCGGTACGTCTGAAGCAGACTTCCAGAAAACCAAAGACATCATGGAACTGTCTGAAGACCTTATC
The DNA here is from genome assembly GCA_000940995.1 of Photobacterium gaetbulicola Gung47. Classification (NCBI taxonomy): domain Bacteria; kingdom Pseudomonadati; phylum Pseudomonadota; class Gammaproteobacteria; order Vibrionales; family Vibrionaceae; genus Photobacterium; species Photobacterium gaetbulicola. Next base: position 609,507 of record CP005973.1, on the reverse strand, counting down.
TTCATCTGTATCGATATCGCCAACGGCTACTCCGAGCACCTGGTTGAGTACGTGCAGAAAGTCCGTGCTGAGTTCCCTAACAAGGTTATCAGTGCTGGTAACGTCGTTACTGGCGACATGGTTGAAGAGCTTATCCTTGCGGGTGCTGACATCGTTAAAGTCGGTATCGGCCCTGGCTCTGTATGTACTACCCGTGTTAAGACCGGTGTAGGCTACCCTCAGCTTTCTGCCATCATCGAGTGTGCCGATGCTGCCCACGGCCTAGGCGGCCGTATCATCGGTGACGGTGGCTGTGCCTGTGCCGGTGACGTTGCCAAAGCCTTCGGCGGCGGTGCCGACTTCGTGATGCTTGGCGGTATGCTGGCTGGCCACGAAGAGAGCAACGGTGAAATCATCGAGCAAGACGGCAAGACTTTCATGAAGTTCTACGGCATGTCTTCGCAGAGCGCGATGGACAAGCACTCTGGCGGCGTGGCCAAATACCGTGCTGCAGAAGGCAAGACAGTTCTTCTGCCATTCCGTGGCCCGGTTGACAACACTATCCAGGACATCATGGGTGGCGTACGCTCGACCTGTACTTACGTCGGTGCCGCCAAGCTGAAAGAGCTGACCAAGCGCACAACCTTCATCCGCGTGCAAGAGCAGGAAAACAACGTCTTCGGTAAAGAGTAAAATAGCGCCCTTTAGCTAAGATATGATTTTGCAAAAGCCACTGTTTTCAGTGGCTTTTTTAGTACGCATCCTCAAAAACCAACCTTTCATAATAACCATTTAAAATACACCTTTATGGTTTATACTGTCTGTTCATCTTTCTTTTTGTGAATGCTTTACTGCCTCACCAGTAAGGCAACGGACATCAAAATGGCTATTTCACGTCGCGCATTCCTCAAAGCCTCCATTGCAACCGCTGTTGCTGCAACAGGCGGACTTACCGTTTTTCATGCATCTACTCGCTTTGACGAGGCTGGTACAATTATCATTCCCCACGCCAGTCATTGGGGGCCATTTAATGCCATCGTAAAAGACGGTATTCTCATCGGCGTTCAACCTCTGAAAAATCTCGACGCCATGCCTACCGAAATGCTGACCGAGGGCATTATCAGCCGAGTCTACGACAAAACCCGAGTAAAATACCCCATGGTACGGCAATCCTATTTAGCTGACCCTAAGGGTGATACGAAGCCTCACTTACGCGGTAAAGAGCCCTTCGTACGAGTGAGCTGGGAAACGGCTTTGGCCTTGGTCGCCGATGCTATTCAGACCACAGCCCAAACTCATGGCAATCAGGCACTGTTTAGTAGCTCTTATGGTGGTTGGTCGCATGCCGGATTGATGCGACCACAAGTGCTACAAGGCCGCTTCTTTAATTTGATAGGCGGACAGAGTACTACCACCGGCGACTATTCCGGTGGCGCATCCCAAGTCATCCTGCCGCACGTTATTGGTGATATGGAAGTCTACTCTCCGCAGACCGCCTGGCCGGTGATCGAAAAGCACACCGAAGTATTCGTCCTGATCGGTTGTGACCCGTGGAAAAACAACCGTATTGAGTTTCGCGTTGCTGACCACCAAATGTATCCACATTGGAAGCGTTTCGCGGATAACGGCATGCAATTCATCTCCGTCAACCCCCAGCGCACTCGCACCGATGACGAATTAGATGCCGAGTGGGTGAAGATCATTCCAAACACTGACACCGCGCTTTTCCTTGCCATGGCTTACCATGCCTACAACCAAAATCTGCATGATGCCGACTACCTCGACCGCTATACTGTCGGTGCCGATAAGTTTATTGAGCACTTACTTGGCATACAGGATGGCACCGTAAAATCCCCTCAATGGGCTGCAAATATTACAGGTATTCCCGCTGAGAAAATTATCGAGATGGCCGAGCTATTTGCCCGCAAGAAAACCCAATTTGCTGCAGGCTGGTCGCTGCAACGTGCCGATCATGGTGAAATGACCCACTGGGCCATTATCAACTTTGCAGCTATGCTGGGTAAAATCGGTAAACCAGGTGAAGGCGTCGGGTTCAGTTGGCACTACGGCAATGGCGGGATGCCTCAATCCGGCGCAACAATGCCTGTCGGCTTGTCGCAAGGCAAAAACCCTATCAGTGCTAACTGCCCAGCATCACGCATCTCAGAGATGCTGAATAATCCGGGGACAACGTTTACCCGCGACGGGATCGAGTACACCTATCCGGACGTAAAACTGGTTTATAATGCGGGGAATAACCTTCTTTCCCACCAGCAAAACACCAATGAGCTCATTGCTGCGCTCAATAAACAGGTGGAAACCTTCATCTGCCAAGATCCTTGGTGGTGTGCCTCATCGCGGTTTGCCGACATCGTACTGCCTGCCACCAGTACCTTAGAGCGGGACGATTTGTCATCTGGCGGTACTTATAGCAACGACAAAATTTACGCCATGCGCCAGGTTATTCAGCCTTACGGCGAAAGCTTGGATGATTTTGAGATCTTCCGTCGGTTGTCAGAAATATTCGGTGTCGAAGAACAATTCACCGAGGGCCTGAGCTACCCTGAAATATTGCAACGCGCTTATCATGCCTCTTCTGCTACATTGCCGTTCGATGAGTTTTGGCAACAGGGCCATACCAGAGTAATCGCACCGGAAAGCGCCAATACCTGGGTACGTCATGGTGACTTCTACCGCGATCCAGAACAGTTCCCATTGCATACGACTTCAGGAAAAATTGAGCTGTACTGCCAGGATATCGCCAACTTTGCCGTTCAAGACTGCCCCCCAATGCCAACTTTCTTAGCACCGTTTGAGTACCTTGGGAATGCAAAGCCAAACCAAGTCCATGTTGTCAGCCCCCACCCTTACATGCGAGTGCATTCGCAAATGGCCAATGCCGACACAAGGAAATATGAAGATGTACAAGGAAGACAATATGTTCTCATCAACAAGCAGGATGCAGAGCGGCGCGGGATCCGTAACGGGCACTTGGTTGAGATATTTAACGAGCGAGGCCGGATCATAGCTGGCGCTAAAGTCTCTGATAGCATCATGCCTGGCGTGATCAGTTTGGAAGAAGGTGCTTGGCTTCAATTTGATAGCCAAGGACGTTGCAACAGCGGTGCGATCAATGTGATCACATCTAGCCAGGCCTGTAGCGAACTGAGCCAAGCGAATAGTGCCAATACCTGCCTTGCCTTTATTCAGCGCTGCCGTGATCCAGAATCCGACAACTTGGCCTTTGAGCCGCCACAGATATTGACTGACGAGAGAGCGACGCCTATATCATCAACGAACATTACCCTGGCAGCAGACCAAGCCATAAAGCAGGTCGAACAAAGCCCAGGCGAAACCCTATTTTATCAGCGCTGTACGTTATGCCATTCAGCTAAAGACCCGCGTCAGTACACCAAAGCCCAGTGGCACGGAATAACCAAAAGCATGTTTCCACGTGCAGGCCTAAGCCCAGCCGAGCGAGAAGCAGTGATGAGCTTCCTGGAAGCCAACGCAAAAGATTCTCCATCAAAATAGCTGCACATTGAGAACCTGCAACACATGCCTCGGCCATACTTTCGTATGGCCTGTTTCATTCTTTTTGAACTGGAAAAATACCCTCGCCCGTCTACAGTAATGTCTAATACCACCATTTATGGCAATGCCATATAAGCTGACATTATGAGTTCCCACCAAGCCAACCTCACCAGTCAAATTCAGGGAAGAGTGATCGTACCCGGCGACGCTGAATATGATGAAGCCCGTCAAATATGGAATGCGATGATAGATAAACGTCCTGCGGTTATTGTTAAATGCACCAATACATCAGATGTACTCGCCGCATTAAATTATGCCAAAGCCCAAAAGCTAGAAATTACCATCAGAGGTGCAGGCCACAACATCGCTGGTAACGCCATTTGTGATGACGGATTAATGATTGACCTTTCAGACATGAAAAAAGTAACGGTTGATCCCGGGGCCAAGCGCGTCCTCGTCCAGCCAGGGGCGACGTTAGCAGACATCGATGCCGCTACACAGCAACATGGATTGGCAACGCCCGTAGGCATTAACTCGACTACGGGTATATCTGGACTAACACTGGGCGGTGGTTTTGGCTGGCTCACCCGCAAATTTGGCATGACTATCGACAACTTAGTCTCTGCCCAAGTTGTTACCGCCGATGGCCGCCAACTCACTGCCTCTTCAACTGAAAACAGTGAGCTGTTTTGGGCTATCCGTGGTGGGGGCGGTAACTTTGGCATTGTGACCGAGTTCGAATTCCAGCTTCACTCTGTGGGCCCTGAGATACTCGCAGGTTTGATTGTCTACCCATTCGATCAAGCCAAGCAGGTTTTGGAGCAATATCGAACCTTCACTCAAACCGCCCCAGCAGATCTCAATGTATGGGTTGTTATGCGCCAGGCTCCCCCATTACCGTTCTTACCGGAGGAGGTGCATGGCAAAGAAGTGATCGTCCTTGCAATATTTTACGCCGGTGATTTGCAGCAGGGAGAAACCTTGATTGAGCCATTGCGCCAGTTCGGTACCCCACACGGTGAACACATCGGCGCCCAACCTTATACTGCGTGGCAGCAAGCCTTTGATCCATTACTAACCGAAGGTATGCGTAACTATTGGAAATCCCACAATTTCACTGAGCTGCATGACGATGCTCTTGATCTGTTGCTCCACTATGCCGGTAACCTCCCCTCCCCGCATTGTGAAATCTTCATTGGTCAGTTAGCAGGTTCGGCCAATACTGTCGCCTCTGATGCCATGGCTTACAGTAGCCGTGACGCGAAGTTTGTCCTCAACGTCCATGCCCGCTGGGAAACCCCGGCTGAAGATGAAGACGCAATTAACTGGGCAAGGGACTTCTTCAAAGCCACGACCCCCTTTGCCTCGGCGGGTGCCTATGTCAACTTCATGACGGCCGAAGAAGGCGGACGGGTAACCGCCGCATATGACAGTAATTATCAACGTCTGGTGGAAATTAAACGCCAGTATGATCCTGATAACTTATTCCACCACAATCAAAACATTAAGCCATAGAATTATTAACTAAAAGACGACCGCTCCGAAGTCTGTCACCAACCAATAAGGGCTGATACGACTAATCAGCCCTTTTGCCTCGACCCAGATCAAACTTCTGCAACTTAACCCCTGAGCACTTCGATGCAATGACTACACTTATAGTGAAATCATCATTGGAGGGGGAAGCTATATGGACTTCACACAAAAGATGAGACTAAGAGGCAAAGCAGAAGAAGATCTTTATTTCGCCCAGCAAGATCAAGCTTTGATTGAAGCGCTGCATGAGATGCAGGAAAGCGGTGAGATTGAAAAATGGCACAAGTCGGCAAAAAAAGAGAGCAAATCAGAGTCGCAATAACTTTCAGTCAACCTCTAGTGACTTAGATTGCCTTGCTCATATATAACGCCGACCATATTTGCCCATTCGCGGCGTGAAAGCCGGATCTCCGCTTGTCGGTCACAAAACCCAATGACTCATAGCAGCCTCGGGCATGGTGATTGTGCTCGAATACTGTCAGCTTAGCTCGCTCTGCATGAAATTGTTTACGTGCATGTTCTATCGCCAGTTCCACCATTTTCTGGCCATACCCCATACCACGAATAGCAGCCTCGCCAATGAGTACCCGACACAGTCGGTATGTCGTCTCGGATTCACGAAACAGCTCAATGTAACCCACTCGTTGATTACCATGGCACAACATCAGGGCTGTTACCTCTTCAGTTTGAAGATGCGCAGCTAACTGCTTGGTATCGAGAGGATAATTAAAACGGTCTCCACTCCATAAATGGTTGAACTCCGCCGAAGGAACCCAGTCAATCAACACGTCTATATCGTCCTCGGTAAAAGCCACTAATTTCAACATACCGTCCCTCCTTGGTTAAAAATCCGTCTACTTCTTTCTAGCATGTTTTGATGAGGCAAAGAAGCAACTGAAAGGACAAAGCTGCAATCAAACACCGAAAACATTTATGTATCCTGCCAGTTACGTTAAACTTCACCACAACTGACAATCATGAGTCTTGCAAAGATCCACAAACCGCTTGCTACCTTGAACGGTTAATGGTGATCGTTTGAAGACTGATTTTGGGCCAATGTAAGTGCAGCACGACTGCATCAAAAGTGGTACCGAACAATTAAGAGTTAACAATCAATGAGCAACACAATCCAGTGGTTCCCGGGCCACATGCACAAGGCCCGTAAAGAGATCGAAGAAGTCCTACCGAAGGTGGATGTGATCATCGAGGTACTTGATGCCCGCATTCCGTTCAGTAGCGAAAACCCACTGATCAAAACCTTTCGCGAGAAAACCAACAAGCCAGTTGTTAAGGTTCTAAACAAGCGCGACCTTGCTGATCCAGAAATGACCCAGATGTGGATTGAGCACCTTGAAAAAGAGCAAGGAGTGAAGGCACTGGCGATCACCACTGAGAATGTGAACGAAGTTAATAAGATCATGGATCTTTGCCGCAAACTGGCGCCTAACCGTGAAGAAATGGGTAAGAACATTCGTACCATGATCATGGGTATCCCGAATGTCGGTAAATCTACCATCATCAATACCCTTGCCGGACGTACTGTTGCGATCACCGGGAACCAACCAGCGGTTACCCGCCAACAGCAGCGCATCAACTTGCAAAATGGTATTGTCCTTTCTGATACTCCGGGGATCCTTTGGCCGAAAGTAGAAAACCCACACAGTGGTTTCCGCCTAGCGGCTACCGGTGCTGTTAAAGACACCGCCATGGACTACATCGATGTAGCCTTCTTTACCATCGAGTACCTGATCAAGGCCTACCCTAACCTCATCAAGGCCCGTTACGACCTAGATGAAGATGAAGTACCAGAAACCGAAATCGAGCTGATGGAAGCCATTGGCCGAAAACGTGGCTGCCTGAAGGCCGGTGGCCGTGTCGACCTTCATAAAGCTTCTGAAATTCTGATCAACGAGCTGCGTAACGGCACGCTGGGGCAAATCACCATGGAACGCCCAGAAATGATCACTCAGGAACTGATCGACGTCGCAATCGAAGCTGAACAAAAAGCTGAACAGAAAGCGAAAAAGAAAGAAGAACGCCGCAAACGCTACCTGAAAAACAAGCGCTAATTGCGACGATAGGCAAAGCCCTCATATACTTGATGGTATATGAGGGCTTTTTTGTGCCCACCTCATTCGCACTCACAGTCATCTCGCACATCAGTTGCGGTACAGAGCGAAAAAATAGAGAATACCGCCAAGCAAGCTTACGGTGAAACTTTTCCCACCTCTCACGGTCTGAATGACATTGTAAGCCGCTTCTTTGTAACTAGGCAAAGAATCACCATAAATCAATTTCTTACTGAGAGTTTCAATGCGCAAAACGGTAAACCAAAGCCAAACAGCCAAATTTACCTTGCTGTTAGTGTTGGTCGTCATTTTTGTCTGTTCCGGGCAAAATTTCGGCTATGCCGCCACGTGTGAATTGAGAGCCTCTTCCTCTGATGTCATCGACCAAGCGACTTTTTCTGACTCAGTAACAACAAAAACGGGTGCTTCTACGGTCTCAGACCAATGCTCAATGGCCGATCATTTGCTGCAAATGCACAAGCATTCCATTGAGCATGCCATTGTCAGTTTATTCATTTTTGTTCTGGCTGTGCTGAGCTATGCCGCAATAACCAAAGCAATACTGGTATTCACCGAACCGATCCCTCCCACACGGCGGCGTCACCTGACGCTGTGTGTGTTCCGAGAATAAATCAAGGCACACCACTCTCGAACCATACTTGAGACCGCTTTCGCTATTCTTGGAGTTATTACATTGAAAAATATGATTATTAAACGATTTTCCATTCTCACTGCCTTCGTGATGCTGCTGGGCAGCCTTTTTTCGTTATCGGCTTCGGCTGTTGAATACTCAAGCGGCTGGCTACAAAACCCAAATCATCCACCTGTCGAGTTGCGCTACATGCTGACAGGGCAACAAAATCCGGAAAATAAAACCGTCGAAGCCCTGTTGGAAGTAAAACTCGATACTGATTGGAAAACCTACTGGCGCAGCCCTGGTGAAGGTGGCGTCGCCCCCTCTATTGATTGGTCACTATCGAATAACCTCGATAATGTGGACTGGCATTGGCCAATGCCTAAACGCTATGAGTTTTTGGGTGTCGAGACTCTAGGTTACAAAGATACCATCATCTTCCCGATGACCATTCACGTCCAAGATATGTCTAAGCCGGTTTTCCTGTCCGGTATCTTGACCATGTCTTCCTGTACCAACATTTGTGTACTGACCGATTACGAAATCACGCTCGACTTCAATCCCGCCAACCTGACGGTATCAGAACAGGCGATGCACCTGTACAATCAGGGAATAAGCCGTGTACCAACCGAGCAGCCAAGTGTCGAAATCAAGGCTCTCTCTTGGAATAAAGAAAACAAAACGATGTCAGTGATTGCCACTAACACACTGGGATGGACCCAGCCTGATGTGTTCATCGACGGCGAATCGCAAAATGTCCAGGATGCCTCGTTCCTTAAACCGACCATTCACGTAAACGGTGACACCCTCACTGCGCAAATGAAAGTGAGCAGCTGGTTCGGGGAACCCAAATTGCTGGGTGAAGCACTCAATGTCACTATCAGTGATACAGACTTCTCGGTAGAAACCCAGGGCATTGCCACTGATACCCCAGTCATTCTGCCCACAAGTGACAGCAACCTCATCGAAATTATCGGTATCGCCTTACTCGGTGGTTTAATCCTCAACATCATGCCTTGCGTACTGCCGGTATTGGGGATGAAACTGAGCAGTGTCATTGCCGCTGAAGGGCTTGAACAGCGCCAAATCCGTATGCAGTTCCTATCTTCTGCAGCCGGCATCATCACATCATTCTGGCTATTGGCTGGTTTCCTCATCACCCTGAAACTATCGGGGCAGGCACTAGGCTGGGGAGTGCAATTCCAGAGTCCATACTTTATCGCTGCCATGGTGATTATCACCGCGCTGTTTGCCGCCAATATGCTTGGCCTATTCGAAATCCGCCTATCGAGCAAAACGAATACCTGGATGGCCACCAAAGGCGATGACTCTTATGCCGGACACTTTGTTCAGGGTATGTTCGCGACCTTACTGGCGACACCATGCAGTGCACCTTTCCTCGGTACAGCTGTGGCCTTTGCATTGGGTGCTGATATCATCACTCTCATTGCCATCTTCACAGCCCTTGCTGTCGGTATGGCAGCTCCTTGGCTAGTAATCGCTCTATTCCCTCGCCTAGCGAAACTGTTGCCGAAGCCGGGCATGTGGATGGATAAGGTCAAAAGCCTCTTCGGCTTGATGATGCTGGCAACCAGTTTGTGGCTATTGAGCTTGATGACAAGCTTCCTATCAACAGCGTCCGTCGTTCTTGTCGGTGTATTGCTCGTCGTTGTCTTACTGTGGCGTCTGGGCAAGGTTAAAGGTCGCAAGCCTGTTATTCTGGCCATGGCATTTATCATCGTCGGGTCAGGCGGCGGGCTTATCGCAGGCAGCATGACGGCCGAACACTGGTCAACACCGCTTCCCAAAGATCATGCCTGGCAGCCGCTTGATATTAATGCAATCCAACAGCAGGTTAACCAAGGAAAAACCGTCTTCGTTGATGTCACCGCTGATTGGTGTATCACCTGCAAGGTCAACAAAATGAGCGTTCTGCTTCAAGACCCTGTTTATTCGGCATTAGATAATGAACATATTGTATTGATGAAAGGTGATTGGACCCGACCGTCTGATTACGTGACAGGCTACCTGCGCTCCAACGGTCGCTTTGGTGTACCGTTCAATATCGTTTACGGGCCGAGTGCACCGACGGGGATCCCTCTTCCGGTTATTCTGACCAGCAGCGATGTCATCAGCGCAATTGAAGCAGCGAATGGTAAAGGTGTGGAGTGATGTGCTCAAATTGTTCTCCCGAGCCAAAACAGCCCGTACCCAAACAGCAAGGCCGTCGAAAATGAAGCGCTTAGTGAAAGAAGCGGTATTCATGCTGCTGGTATTACTCGTAGTCACAACCGGGCTTGATATATGGCGAAGCCAAAGCATGCCACAAGGAGACACCCCCCACCTTGTCGCTGAATCGACAACCGGCGAGCAGATCGATCTGATTGCCCGCAGCCATGAAAAGCCCGTGATGGTCTATTTCTGGGGGACGTGGTGCAGCGTGTGCCGCTTTGTCAGCCCAACTATCGACTGGCTGGATAGCGATTATGACGTTATCTCTATCGCGGTTAATTCAGGTGATAACCGACGGCTCAATGGCTACCTTGACCATCATGGCTATGGTTTTACCACCATCAACGATAATCGAGGCGCTCTGATGCGGGAATGGGGTATTTCCGCAGTTCCGTCCATTTTTATCATCAAAAGTGGCAAGGTCTCATCGGTAACGACGGGCTTTAGCACACCTCCTGGATTATGGCTAAGAATGCGAATGGCTATCTAATTTGATGAAAGCCATATAATAATCAGCCCAGTTTAAAACTGGGCTGAATTCGATGCTGTTAACCTCGCATCCCGGTAAGGACATGCACTCTACTCCCACTCCCAATGTCTTCCTTCGTGGCCATCAGAAAACATCATCCGGTACCCACTGATATTTTTGTGCGGGATATCATGCATGATTTTGTGGAACTGCTTACTGTCAACATGAATTAGATTTTCATGATCGCCCGACTCTATAAACAGCTCATCTTGGTCGAACAACATGTCATCTACCAGCATATCAACTTGGTAAGCCTGCCCAATTGACGGTATCGCGCCGGGTTCACAATCTTGGAAGATATTGGATAGTTCATGCTCGCCAACAAGGAAGTACTGCTTCCCCATCATGCGGCTGATCTTGTCTATCATTACGCGGCGGTTTGAAGGGACGACAGCCATCAAAAACTCACCGTTTTGATCTTTTAGCATTACCGCCTTTGCAACTTGCGATGTCGGTACATGGGCCGAGATAGCCGAGCTAAATGACGTATCGGTATGTTTATGCCGAGTCAAACTGAAGTCAACATTGTGGCTGTTAAGAAATTGCCCTACTGTCAGTGCCATAGCCATAGGATCACCTCCTGAACAATCACCAAGCCACTCTCAATCGTTGAGTTTAGCCTGATGGAAACTGGGCCTACAGCCTCAGTATGGAAGGGGATAACCGATTTCGCTAACAAATTTCAGCACAACAAACGTAAATATTAACCCACATCAAAACAGTTAAGCATGCTGCTATTAAATAACACGCCTCGCTTGCCAGTAGGTACTCCGCCAGTACGGGTTTTTGAGGTTAGATATCATAACGCCTTGCGAAGTGGAAGCATGTAGAAAGCGAGACTCACCGAGATAGATGCCGACATGGCGCAAGGTACGGCCTGTTTTGAAGAAAACAAGATCGCCCTCCTGCAGTTCAGTGATTGCCACCCACTTACCTTGCCTGACTTGCTCACCAGTCGTCCGGGGCAGCTTCTGCTGAAAGACTTCTGCCAATCCAATCTGTACAAAGGCCGAGCAATCAATGCCGGCCTTGGTCGTTCCCCCTAGGCGATAAGGTGTTCCCCGCCATTGTCGATAGACAGAATCAAGCGAGGGGGATTGGTGAATCGGCACATTCATCTCGACAAATTCATAGCGAGGAGCATTCGTCTGTGTATTGTCTAAAGCATCATCACTTGCCGCTGTATTCGGTGAGGATGAGCATCCTGAAAGCCAAATTGTCACAGCCAGTGATAGTAACAGTCCCTTCACTGAAATAGACCCCTTTGCTGCGCCAGGAAGCCCTGACTATGAATTTTTTGTGGTAGTAATTTATTAGATTAGCTAATTGATAAGGTTTCGGAAACATAATTCTGCGTACAACTGAAGGAATTGACATAACTGATGAGAAAGCCAACAAAGCCGCTGGAAAACTGGGCTTCAGGTAAAAAAAAGGCTGACAATTGTCAGCCAAGAAAACTCCACACAACAGAAGAGATAGATTGCATCGCCCTCCTAATCAAGGAAGGTCCCTTGCATCTATCGGAAAACATTTATCTCTTTAATTCAGCTACTTATCCAGTATTTTTTTGCCAGCTCGCACACAACTGCGAGCAACTTCACGCATTCACGCTTCAAAAAACTGTAATTTGTCAAATATTTGCTTTTTTAGGGAAACACTTACCATACCCAAATAACTTCAAGTAGTTGGCTATATACCAAATAGGACTGCGCAAGAAGCCTTCTCCCATCCCCCTTGAGCAATATTTCTGATAAAACATGCAACTATACACTGGTCATACAACTGAAAAGATTTCATAATGCAGGCAGTTTTTCATTAAATCGCTAAGGAGTAAGCGTGCTTGCATTCTTCCGTATTTTCCTCGCGGCCATTTTCATCGTTTTCACAACACTGTTCGCACTGGTGTACTGTACCCTGTTCAAACCTCGCGATCCTAAGCACGTGCATTTTTTCTGCCGCTGGTTTAATCAACTACAACGTATTGTTGGCGTCGAGCTGATCCATCGCGGCAAAGAAAAAATCGCAGACGTTCCCAAAGCCGTTTACATCTCTAACCACCAGAATGTATTCGACTTTGTCACCTCTCCCGGTATGTTGCCACCCCGTGCTGTATCCATTGGCAAGAAAAGCCTGCTGTGGATCCCTTTCTTTGGCCAGTTGTATTGGATTACCGGCAATATCTTGATTGATCGAGAAAACAAATCAAGCGCCCGAAACACTATCCAACAAGTTGCTGACGCTATCCACAAACGTAACCTGTCGGTATGGATGTATCCAGAAGGAACCCGAAGCAAAGGCCGTGGCCTGCTGCCGTTTAAAACTGGTGCTTTCCGCATGGCTATCGAGGCTGGAGTGCCTATCGTACCGATGTGCGTCAGCTCTATTCACAACAAAATCTCCCTCTCGGACCGCGACAACGGTATTGTAATTGCAGAAATGCTAGATCCTATCGATGTTTCCGGTTACGAGCTGAAAGATGCCCGACAGCTGGCTGATCATTGCCACCAGCTAATGGAAAGGAAGATTGCTGAACTCGATGCCGAAGTTGCCGAGTTAGAACAAGCTCGCTCAAGCGATAAAGTGACTATCAACTCTTAGTTGCCTCTACCTCGAGAAATGAAACAGGCTTGCCAAAGCAAGCCTGTTTTTATTTACGCCGGCTACCCCTTCTGTTCGGTAATCAGCATATCAAAGCCGCTCTTTAGTTGATCACTTTGCAAGATCCGCCCATGCCCTAGCCCCTCGGTTGTAATTAAAGTCACGTTCTGATTCGTACTTGCAAGCTCCGAGTGAGCATAAGAAGCGAAGCGGTCATATTTGTCATGAACAATTACCGCTTTTGCCTGCCGGCCATTCAAGCGATTAAGTGGATTGATACTATCAAGCGGAGAGTGATACTGCTCGGCAATATCTTCGACAACATCATGAAACAGCTTCATTGAATACCCCGACCGCTCTACAGTTGAGATAAGGTTCTCGGTATAGTTCAAAACCGGCGCCACTAGCAACACGGGCTTGTCCTGCAGCAAAGGATGTCGGCTCTCCAACACCATCGCTCCACCCATGCTGTGTGCGACAACCCCAGCAATACAATTCTGCTGCTCCAAGATACTATCAAATGCTGCCACAAAGCCCGGTAAATGCCCGAACTGCCCCTCGCTTTCTCCATGCGCGGGATTATCAAACGCCAACGCTTTGAAGCCTGAGGCAGCAATATGCTCCATCAGAGTATAGAACTGGCGAGAAGAGCCAGACCAACCATGACCAAGTACCCAAGTTGGCCCTTCTCCCAGGCTGTATGTCATCATCATACCTTCTGAAGTGGCAATCGGTTTACGGGTTAATCCAGCTGGCTCTGCAGCGGCTTTTTTGCTACGCACCGGCGTCAGCAACACCTTCCGAGCAACACTTCTGGCATGGTTAGGCGCAATCCGATGATGTAAGCGGGTCGTCAGATTAATTAGCCGCCTGCGTAGATCAAAGCCCCGGCTTTTCTTGAAATAGATTTTGCTGCTCATTATTTATTTACCCCTAAAATAGTACGACCGTGCTTTTCCAAGCTTGAGCTAATTGCCCACTATGCGCTGTGCATCTATTCCTGCTTAAAAGCTATTGACTACACACGCCAATGGGTCATCAGCCCTTCAACCCCTAGCCAAAAACGCTGGTGATCATCCGTTTCCAGCTCCATGCTGAGGAACAAGTGGCTGCTGAGGTATACCCCGTATAACTGATATACGCACTGCCAACTGTCCAAGGTTGCAACAAACTCCCCCTGTTGCTTACCTTGCTCAATCTGCCGGTATAGATAATCAAGCCAGCGTCTTGTAACGCTCTTGAGCCTGAGCTGAACAGACTGCTCTTTATCACCGTGCTCTGTCCAAGCATCAAGAAACATACAAGACCCTTGGAAAGATCGATTCCAAGCTAGCCAGTTCGCCAGCAACAGCCGCAGTTTCTGCTCTATCTTGTCTGGCGCTTGCAGCCTGGCAGGCTGGATGACCCTTTCAACAAATAGCTCTCCAGCATAGTCCAGCACGGCAATTTGCAGGTTTTCACGAGAGTTAAAATGCGCAAACAAGCCGCTCTTTGACATGCCTGACGCTTTAGCCAGTTGGCCAATAGTCAAACTGTCCAGCCCTTCTCGACTTGCCAGCGAAAAAGCGGTATCCAAAATATGCTGGCGAGTTGCTGCTTTCTTGCTCATTAACTATTGTCCTTATTCACGACACCAAGAAAGATGTTGCTTTACTGCTTTTGCTATTTTTAGCACGATCGTACTTTTATTGAAAGCGATAAATCCTCGTCATTAGCCACTCACTTTGTCCCATCGTCAATCCTTGCTATCTTGCAGCTAGCATCAACGTTCAGCGAAACGGAACAAGCTATCGATACGTATTGGGCAATTACCTACCTGATGAACCATATCTTCGGCTTGTTTGAGTGAATCGTAGCTACATGGGATACCATAAGTGTCTGTTATTGGATACTCATTACCCTCAAGATCAATAAAATGAATACTCCAGCCAGCACTGAGAAAATCATGTACCAAGCGCGCTTCGACAATTGCATTATCAGCCATCAACTGGCGACACTCTGACAGGACCATAATACCCTCCTTCACAGAAAGAGCCTTATCCCCACTAAAACACCCGCGTATATGGCATAGCTGGGTTATTGGCTCAGCAAATGTTCAGTACAAGTATAGCAAGGGTACAAAAAAGGCTACCAGAGCGGTAGCCTCAAGAGTTCATTGCTGAGCCAAACAGTTTACAGATACATCTTTGCCACATCAGAAGGTTCAACTTCAGAACCTTCAAGCTGAGCGGTCCAGTTCAAACCAACCAGTACACCGTCTTCAGCCAACGTGATCATCCAGTCTTCAACAAAAACATCTAGCGGGATCATCACTGCAGAAAACTCAGCCCACTCATCAACACAGTGAACAGCTGCATCGGCTTCGTTCGACCAGAATGGCATTACTTCAGATTCTTCGAACTCGCTAGAGTCAACAGAAAGCCAGTCACCTTCTTCGTTACAAAGTCCCCATACCTGCTGAGTATCTTTGGTCTCTTCAACAAACAGCTCGCTATTTGCCTTAATATCTGCGGTTAACTTAGTCATTCTATTCTCTCTTATGGATGTCTATACCCAAGAGGCTTGGATATAACATCAGTAACTTGATGTGCTGTAATAATACCAGAGTTTCATGTCAGAACATGAATAATTTCGTCCCCCCAACTGGTGCTAACTCCATTAGATTATTACCTGTTCAGGGTTTGGATCGAGAATTGGGCATTGATGGCTATACTTGTTTAAACAGCAACAACAACAATACGTAACGGCTAGCATTAGAGGGTATCGCATGGCAACCGTTGACTGGCTATCAAGCCTTAGTAATCAGACCATTTTGAATCCACGCTCGCATCTCATCGAAGCCCACGAGTATATCGGCGAGCATGGTGAAAGAAAGGTTGCGGTTGACTGTGCCTGTGGAAACGGCAGAGATACCTTATACCTACTTGAGCAAGGCTACCATGTCTACGCCTTTGATAATGATCGGCCTCGCCTCAAGGCTCTATCAGAACATCCACTGCTAGGTGCCCATCCTAACCTCGACATTCAAATCAGCAGTTTTGCCGACTATAAGTTTCCCCGCGCTAACTTAATCAATGCCAGCGCTTGCCTGTTCTTCTGCACACCACAGGATTTCAACACGCTGTGGGGCAATATCTCAAACAGTCTCAAGAAAAACGGGATTTTTTGCGGGCATTTCCTCGGAAAGGAAGCGTTAGAGCCAAATGAAAAGCTCCCTATCCTCACCCACAGCCAATTCGAGCTCGAGCAATTATTAGCTGACTACTACATTATTTCCTGGAAAAAAAAGCAAGAGTACTCGGCTAACCTCACCGGAAAGAAAAGGCTCTGGCTAATTCACACTATCATTGCGATGAAGAAATAAACGGCCATTTATTGCCAGCCTGAATAAGCAAAAAAACTGGCAATTTGTGCTTGTTTTTTGTTCTTGTTTAGACCAATCCATGCCAAAATATAGACCTTTCCCCACGGGCTCACCCTGCGCATTCACCGCACTGACTCAAACTCAATCAAACCCTTGATTGACACTGTTGGGGTTTCGTCTTGTATTTATTTGTAGGTTAGCTTCTATGCACACTCAACGTGCCGGAAATGCCCTTGCTGCATTTTCATTTGTGCTATGGGGGATCCTCCCTCTTTACTATCAGTTTCTTCCAAGAGCAGACATTAATGATTTGCTAGCGTTGCGGATTGTTTTTTCCATACCGTTTATGCTGCTGGTAATGCTGCTATTGCGCCGGCCTTTTCCTAAAGCCTCACAGATCTGGCAGGACAAGCGCTCGTTAATGATGGCCGGTATGGCGGGATTAATCATGTGTGTATCATGGTATGCCTTTACATGGGCGATCACCCATGATCAAGTGCTAGAAGCAAGCTTAGGGTTTTTCATTAACCCGTTGTTTGCAATCGCGCTAGGGGTATTTTTCCTCAAGGAAAAGCTCAGTAAAGCACAATCTGCTGCCGTAATACTCGGCATCGTTGGTATTGGCTATCAAGTATGGCATTACGAAGAGCTACCATGGATTTCGCTGATTATGGGGAGTTTCTTCGCCATCTATGGCCTATGTAAAAAACATATTCGCTACGACGCCCTTACATCCGTCACCCTAGAAGCTGTGATACTTGCTCCATTTGCACTTGCTTACTTGGCAATTACCTATGTCAACCAGACTTCCACAGCATTATCGGTAGACATCAGCACCTTGATGCTGTACATCGGTTCTGCGCCAGTCACGCTAGCGCCACTGATTTTCTTTGCACTGGCCATCAGTCGGACCAGTCTAACGATGGTTGGGCTAATGCAGTACATTGAACCGACTTTGCAGTTCTTGTTGGCAGTTTTCTTGTTTGGTGAAGTTTTCGACCAGGTGAAAGCGGTAAGCTTTGGGTTTATTTGGCTAGGCCTATTACTCTGCAGCCTCGAGGCCCTGAGTAGCCTAGCAATGAGGCGACTAAGAACATCGTAATAGCTTCTGAAAGCTACTCTAACTGTTGCATAATTCATTTTAAAAGCCATACTTCTTGTATGGCTTTTTGATGAGGCTCCTGATAGTGGTATGGATACCCATGAAATCTTCAATGACAGCTATGCACGCTGCCAGCGAAACAAGTCATTCTTCCTCATTTTCTATCGCCATTTCTGGCAAAAAGATCAGCGCTTTGAAGATCTTTTCAAAAATGTTGATATGGAGCAGCAAATTCGGATGCTCAAACTCTCTATCTCGATGATAATGTTGGCATCATCGTCTGATCAGGCCCGGGAGGGAATTCGACGTTTTGGCAAAATCCACGGCCGCGAAGGAATTGGCGTTCAGCCCAATGATTTTGAAGCCTGGCTTGACTCGCTTATCGAAGCAGTCAGTATTTGCGACCCAAAATACAATGATGAGATTGCTTTAGCCTGGCGTCAGTGCTTTAAGCAAGGGATCGCTATAATGAAAGAGGAATGTCAATGAGGCAGCCCTATGCCAGCCAGCCCACAACCGAAAAGCACGCAACCTGATAGCTCTCAGCAAAAGTCCGCCCCGGCAAGTAAACGCTCACTTTTTGATTGGCGGTACGTGTTGCTGATAGTCATCGCGCTAATCCTCGGACTACTGGCGATTTATTTCTCGCCGATCCGGCAGAGTCGAAACTTCTATGACTATGCTGATCAACGGTTACTGCTTGGCATCCCGCACTTTTGGAATGTTGTCAGCAACGTGGGTTTCCTTGTCGTCGGGCTGATAGGGCTTAAGAAAAATCACCATCACTCTCTTGCAAGTGAGCCTGCCCTATCCTTCGCTTACCCACTGTTTTTTGTCAGCTTAATCGGGGCTTTTTGGGGATCTAGCCTATACCATTTATTGCCAGGCCCTTTCACCTTGATGCTTGATAGGATCCCAATTACGATCGGCTTCATCAGCCTATATTGCATTATCATTGCACAATACCTTTCCCCAAAATTAGGCAAAGCAATGCTGCTCCCCACTCTGGCCTACGGTGTACTCTCTGTCATCTACTGGTATATGACCGATGTCATCGATGGGCGCGGTGATATGGCACCTTATGTATTAGTACAACTGCTTCCCATTATTCACATTCCCTTAATTCTCTGGCTGTACCCAAACAGAAACAATCCGACCCAATATTACCTCTATGCCCTCGGCTTGTACGTTCTTTGTAAAATCGCCGAATCAAAAGACGACGAGCTATACCAACTCACGTCACAAATCAGCGGCCATACCCTGAAGCATATTCTGGCGGCATTGGCAGGATATTGCGTTTACCAAGGCTGGACAAAAAGCACAAAAAAGCCCCATGGCTAATGGGGCTCTGTTTCAATAGTAACTCGGCGGTCTATTTTTCGCCAATACCGCGATTTTCTTTTTTCGCTAAGGTGATTTTTCCAAAGCCTAGTTTGCGAAAGTGGCTATCGCGAAAATCCCTAACCGCTTTGCTACCAGAAGAAACAGCTTCAACCTGCTGCTCCATCTTCAAGTACTGGCGTAAATCAATTCCTTCTGCTGCTGCTACCGCCTCATGAATCGTATGATACTGAGAGTAAGAAAACGTAAGCGTTTTCTCTTCGTTCTTATAGGTATAAATAATAGTGCGTGACATAACGCCTCCAACAGCAAAACTCAGACAGGAGAATTTACCCTACTTCAATTTCAGAAGAAACCTTTTTTCTAGCCTGACTCGAACATGTCGGCACGATATGCTCGACAATGATCTGTGCTTTGGTCATCGGACGGTAGAAAAAGAAGCCCTGTACATACTGCACCCCTTTTTCATGAATGAAGTCCAACTCTTCTACTGTCTCTACACCTTCTACTACAATCTTTGCCTGCGTGATATGGCCAAGCTGAACAACAACGTCAAACAAGCTTCTGCCTCGTTCAGAATGTAAGTTTTCCACCAGAGAGCGATCGATTTTGATCTTATCAAACTCAAAGCGTGACAAATATGCCAACGACGAGTAGCCAGTCCCGAAGTCATCCAGCGCGACTGATACACCCATGGCTTTGATCTCTTGAATCACTTTCGCCGTACGGACTTCGTCCTGAATAAGCACTTCTTCTGTCACTTCAATTTCGACTTGCTCGTATTTCAAGCGACTACAGTCTATGACCTGCTTCAGTGATTTCACAAATCCCTTTTTAAGCATAGTATCAGCAGACATGTTGACCGAGACAGTAAAATTTGGCGAATACACCATTTCGGACGCGTCTGAAATCGCCTTTTCCAACACCCACAAATCTACATCGGCTAGCAGCCCAAGTTGACCAAATGATTTCAAAAAAGTTGGCCCCGTTACTCGTCCATTGACATCTTCATGGCGCAGCAGCGCTTCCAACGCCACCACCTCGGAACGCTGTATATCAAGTTGAGGCTGATAATAGAGAACAAATGAGCCACTGCTCTGAAGCTTCTCGACTTCTCTTTGGGCATTCATATTGTCCTGTATTGATGGAATAAAGCTGTTCAGTTTGGATTTAAGCGGTAATTCATCATCTTTAAAGAAATGGGTACGAAAAATTGAAGATACATCCACACCAAGAGAACGCTTATCCATGATCTTGAAAAATGGGTAGTAAACAACGACCCCGACAACAATGAGAAATATCTGGAAGAAAGCCACAGATATCTCACCACCAGAGGCAATATACCCACTGAGCACCGGTGGGATCAGCCAGCTATGGACTTCAGTTAAGGGAGGAATAAATCCCGCAGCCGTTGCACCGTAAGCCAATAGGAAACTCAAAAGCGGCACAGATAAAAAAGGCAAGATCATAATCGGATTAAAGATAATAGGAATACCAAACAAAATTGGCTCATTGATGTTGAATATCGTCAAAATGAGCGCAGCTTTCGCCAACAAGAGATACCCTTTGCTTTTAGCGAAAATCAGCATGCATATTACCAAGCTTATTGTATTGCCACTTCCCCCCATTCCGGTGAAAAAATCATAAAAATTAGTGCTGATAATGTTGATCTCAGCCCCAAAGTTCTTCCAGTCCGCCATATTAGCAATACTGATATCATAGAGTTCAGTTTTATAAACATGCAGAATATTATGGCCGTTAATACCCAGACTCCACAATATCCCTCGAACTAACTCATAGATCAGACCATCCTTAAGCGAAGACGGATCTAACTCAGGAACAACTATTTCTGGTTGAATAAATGTTTTAAAGACAACAGCGGATGAATGAGCCGCTATGATTAATATCGCTAAGGTAAGAACACAAGTGACTATCATTTGAATTGACGAGTCCACTGTCGTTATAAACCGGTCAAAGTCAAACAGCCTAACCTTATGTATTCTTGAAATAATGATACAAGAAGCATAAGCCGTCAGCAGGGAAAGCAAAAAATTATTAGGTAGAGCGATGACAGGTGAAATGAGATCCCACTGCTGGGAAATAATAAAAAAGGAGGCCAAAGCACAAGATATCGACGCTGCTTTTGGTAAGCGAAGTATTGATGAATAATATGTCGTCAGAAATATGTTCAATAACAACGGGAACATATGCCCAGTCATCTCACCTACATAGCCAAGTGTGACACTGATACTGTCATAGCCTAGCCTTCCTGTAAATATAGACAACAAGTTAAAAAGTGCCGCCATCAAAGACACAGGTAAAGCCATAATAAAGACATGGCTTATAGCAACTAATAAGGAATTTGTAGATAACTTTGAAAGTAAAGTGGGCAATTTAAACTATCCAATATCTAAAACACAAGCCACATAGGACTATGTTAAAAGCGCATAACTTCAACTAAATCCGTAGAGGTCTTTAATCATATCAAATTAGAATTATGAGCACACTATAATTGAGTTTTAACAATCTTATTCCTAATAATTATAATCTATATCTAAAAGTTAATTCCTAACAAAGTATCTAGTTCAAATGTTTTAAGATTATACATTGAGATGAATTATGATTGATAATATAGAATAATTTACTGTAGCGTTTAATTCAGGACCTATACAACCGGGCGCCACCACTAAGAGAGTGGTATCAGCTATTCAAGCTGTTTTCCCAGAGTTATACACAGAAACAGTGGATAACCCTCTAATTTAAACATAAATTTAACAGAAGAGGGCGAATTACAGACACTTCGTGCCATTTTTTTGGCAAGATTACCGCGTAACGTAGCTAAATGTCTTTCTTTAGTCCTTTAGATGGTGGATAACTTGATTACTACTGCCCCGCCAGACTAATTCAGGGTCATGCAGCTCTTTCTCGAACTTGCCGTCTACGACAACATTGACATACTCTAGTACAGCTCTTTGCTGCTCACCAAGCTCTGCAAGGCGATAACCGGTCCACAACCAAATATCCTTTCCTGTACACTCTGCCTGCACGCGCTTTACCAAAGCTAAAACAGCTGCGACATTCGCAGGGTGCAGTGGATCTCCCCCAGACAAAGAAAGCCCACGGCGCTTAATACGGCTATCATTCAGATCAGCAATAATTAGATCTTCCAACTCCCGGGTATAGGCATGGCCTGCATCCAGCCGCCAAGTGCTCTGGTTGTAACAACCACGGCATTGGTGCACACAGCCAGAGACAAACAAGGTACACCGTGTTCCAGGGCCATTGACTACATCTACAGGATAATAGTTGTGATAATTCATTGCAGCTCCAAATAAAAAAGTGCCGATGACTCGGCACTTAATTCAATATTGCGGATAAACGTCTGTGATTACATATGTTTTACGCGGCGTTTAACTTCTTCTTGTTTTCCGAAGTTAAACGGGCGAGCATCGGGGCTACCTAGGTATCCACACACGCGTCGGGTAACCGACACTTTGGATGGCTCATGGTTGCCGCACTTAGGACAGGTAAAGCCTTTGCTTGTACAGTCAAACTCACCGGTAAATCCACACTCGTAACACTCATCGATAGGGGTGTTAGTGCCATAGTATGGCACACGGGTGTAGCTGTAATCCCACACGTTCTCCAAAGCTTCAACATTATGCTGGATGTTCGGATATTCGCCGTAACAGATAAATCCACCGTTGGCGATCTCCGGATATGGCATCTCAAAGTCAATCTTATCGTAAGGGTTGACCTTCTTCTCAACATCCAGGTGGAAACTGTTGGTGTAATAACCTTTGTCTGTCACACCATCAACCACACCATACTCTTTGGTGTCGATCGCGCAGAAACGACTACACAGGTTCTCACTTGGCGTGCTGTAAAGGCTGAAACCGTAACCGGTCTCTTCTTTCCAGCTGTCTGTTGCCGCTTTCAGGCGCTCAACGATAGCAATCGCTTTTTCACGTAGTGTTTCACTATCGTAAACATGGGTTTCAGTACCATACAGCGCATTAATAGTTTCGTGGATACCAATGTAGCCTAGTGAAATCGAAGCACGGCCATTTTTAAAGATTTCAGAAACATTGTCATCTGGCTGCAAACGCACACCACATGCGCCTTCCATATACAGAATTGGTGCCACGCGAGCTTTAACACCTTCAAGGCGGCTGATGCGAGACTCCAAAGCACGGCGCGCAAGACCAAGCTTTTCATCAAGCAATGCAAAGAACGTTGCTTCATCACCTTTTGCTTGCAAAGCAATACGCGGCAGGTTCAGGCTAACCACACCCAGGTTGTTACGACCTTCATGGATCAGCTCACCATTTTCTTCATATGGACCCAAGAAGCTACGGCAGCCCATCGGCGTCTTGAATGACCCCGTCACTTCCACCACTTTATCGTAGTTTAGGATATCTGGGTACATACGCTTCGACGCGCACTCCAGTGCCAGCTGCTTGATATCGTAGTTGGCATCGCCTTTTTTATGATTCAAGCCATCGCGGATAGCGAAAACCAGTTTAGGGAACACCGCTGTTTTACGGTTTTTGCCCAAGCCAGCAATACGGTTCTTTAGAATCGACGATTGGATCAAGCGCGATTCCCATGAAGTGCCAAGGCCGAAACCAAAAGTGACGAACGGTGTCTGCCCATTGGCAGTATGCAGGGTGTTTACTTCATACTCCAGAGACTGGAATGCATCGTAACACTCTTTCTCGGTGCGGGCTCTGGCGAATTCCTCTGGCTGAGGGATATCCCATTCATTCGCGACTTTTAGGTGTTTCTCGTAGCTCACGGCGACATAAGGAGCCAGCACTTCATCGATACGATTGATGGTGGTACCGCCATAAATATGGCTAGCCACCTGAGCGATGATCTGCGCAGTAACAGCCGTAGCGGTAGAAATCGATTTTGGTGTGTCGATTTCAGCATTGCCCATTTTGAAGCCATGGGTCAGCATGCCATTTAGGTCAATCAGCATGCAGTTGAACATAGGGAAGAAAGGTGAGTAATCCAGATCATGGAAGTGGAGATCGCCGTCTTCATGTGCTTTGACAATATCACGCGGCAGTAGGTGCTGCTTTGCATAATGCTTGGCCACAATGCCCGCCAGCAGATCACGCTGGGTAGGAATAACCTTGCTGTCTTTGTTGGCGTTTTCGTTAAGTAGAGACGCATTGCTTTGCTCAATCAAACCGCGAATTTCACTGTTCAGGTGACTTTTCTTTTCACGCGCGATATCACGGTCATGACGGTACTCAATATAAGCACGAGCAACAACCTTATGTGGCCCCATCATCAGGTGATTCTCAACCGCATCCTGAATAGCGTGGATCTCTACCTGCTCCTGGTCAGCAAACTGAGACAAAACTCGCTCAGCAACAGACTCAGCATAGGTGGCATCCATCGCCTCTACAGATTCGGCAGCACTCAATACCGCTTCTTTAATACGCTTGGTATTAAACGGTACAAGGCATCCATCACGCTTAATCACAACAGGGTTCACACAAGTCTCCTAAAAATGACAGTGTCACTAAAACCACTAAATATAGGGCTTACAAAATTGACCGATACAAGATGTGGTGTATTAAGCGAGAATTCAGGAACAGAAACATTGATCTAAGTCAGTATTTTACCAAGAGCGTTCACCTTACAACCGATGTTTTCGGTGACCTCTCAAAACTGACATTTTCACTCGTTTCATTGCAAAAATGTCAACCCATTTATTTCGGCTTCAGCGCTGAAATCTCTAAAAAAAAGCTTGAATAATTTTGATAGTTTGAGTTCAAAACTGCTTTTATCAAAGTACCACTCTATCACCTTGCTTGAGGCTTTTTGGCGGTTGCCCCCTTGCCCTCTATACTCAAAATCATCATCGTGAAGAGTATTGCCCATGCATTCTGCTTTGCCCTTCTTATTCATTATTGCTCTCTTGCTGCCTTCATTGAGCAATGCATTCCAACTGACGCCGCAGGCCTATGACAGATACACGGGTGATCTGCCGGTGATGGAAAAAAAGCGCGTTATCCGGGTTCTGGTGGCTGCCGACCTTGGGTTTTACTATCTTGACCGAGGCCAGCCCAAAGGGCTCATCTCCGAAATGATCTTGCTGTTCGAAAAGTTCGTGACAGAAAAAACCCAACGCAAATACCGCATACAAGTGATCCCGGTTCATCGCGATCAACTATTGCCAGCCCTGAACGCTGGCATCGGTGATCTAGTCACCGCAAACCTAACCATCACTCCTGAACGAATGAGACTTGTAGACTTCAGCCGACCTATACTCAATGACATACAAGAACTTTTTATTACCCACTCAACCCGCAGTCCAATTACCGACATCAAGCAATTGTCCAAGAAAAGTGTCTGGCTTCGCGCGAGCTCGAGCTACTATCAAAGCATCCGGCGGATTAACAAGCGGCTCCAGAAGCTCGGCAAAGAACCCATGTATGTGCACTTTATAGAAGAGACCCTACAAGACTTTGAGATGCTGCAGATGGTTCAGGAGGGCATTATTCCGATGACTGTCCTTGATTCACACAAAGCGGAATTCTGGGATTTGGTCAATGATGACCTCCAAATCCACTATGAATACCCAATCAGGAAGAATGGTGCCATCGGCTGGAGTTTTCGCAAAAACAGTCCTGAATTTAAAGCGTTAGTTGATGAGTTTGTTGAAAACAACCGACGAGGCACGCTAAACGGAAACATCCTATTCAACCGCTACCTCAACAGTAAGCAATGGTTCCAAAAAGTCATGAGCCCGGACAACATTGAGACATTCAAGAAACTTGAAAAAAAGTTTATCCGCTACGGCAACATGTATGACATCAACTGGCTGATCATCGCGGCCCAGGCTTACCAAGAATCGGGCTTTGACCAATCCAAGCGCTCACATGCCGGCGCCATAGGTATCATGCAAGTCCTCCCCCAAACCGCCAGTGAGCCCTATATCAACATCCGCAATATCCAGCACATCGAAAACAATATCCATGCTGGGGTTAAGTATATGGACTTTATCCGCGAGAATTATGTCGATGATGATGAAACAGATGAACTCAACCAGCTCTACTTTGCCCTTGCCAGTTATAATGCGGGCCCAAACAGGATAAGGCGATTAAGAAAGGTGGCCGAAGAGCGCGGCTATGACCCAACAATTTGGTTTAACAATGTCGAAGTGATAGTCAAAGAAGAAGTCGGCATGGAACCGATTACCTATGTCGGCAACATTAATCGCTATTTCACTATCTACAAACAGATTTTCTCATTGCAAAACGCCGCAGGCCAGCGCATGGCAAACACCAACCGCCTGCGTTTCATGTTATCTCGATAACCCGCATATTTGTTTACATTTCGACCAGAACTAGCCTCAGGGACCCATTTCGATGAGATCAATGTCGCGCTTTCATCACGCTGTCATTTAATGTTCCTATTCTTGCCAGTAAAACATTAGGTAATGGAAATGTCCCTTAGGGGAGAAAATAGCTATGGGGCTCTGCCATAGCACTATACAAGGTGTATAACTATGGATTTACTAAACAATACAACCATTGTCGTACCGACAGATGAAGAGCTGCTGGCAAACTGCCCTGATAGCTTGAATTTCAACGATGATGAAGACGAGCTTGCCAATGACGTTATTGTGCTCTAGCTGCCATCGACATGAAAAAAGAGCGGGTCAATGACTCTAATGACGTTCACTTAACGTGAGCGGCATTTCTTTTTATTGGATATCGACCTAGTTGAGTTAGAAAGCTGTGGAAAGCGCACTATTTTTAAATAGTGCGCTTTGATTATAAGTCGTTATTTTACTTTTGATATAGTTGCAACATAATATGACTGACCACCACTTGTTGAGTTCATACTCATGGTGATTTCATAGTCGGACCTTTCAGACTTAGCAGTGCTACTGAGGCTACTGGTTAACTCGCCATCAATGTTTTCTGCAGTTCTGTTAAATGATACTGCTTGCTTATTGTTACCATTCAGAGGGTTACTAACACCAAGCGAAAATGAGTCGATTATTTGTTCTTCTCGGTCGATAATATTAAAGTTATAACCCGTTTCAACGCCAATTAGCGCACCACTTCTTTTCAGTGAATTAAATACACCAGAAAAATTTGCTCTTGTTATATCGCCATCATCATCTTCATATTTAGTTGCTCCGGCAATGAGTGGAGTGACTGTGTCTGTTTTTCCATGGAAGTTGTGGGTAGATTCTAAAGATATTATTTTGCTTGTATTGTTTATCAGCAGCATTACGCATTGCGCCGGCTTTAAAATGAAGTAAACAAGAGGTATGACGACACTAAATACCACAAAAGTAGCAGCAGCAACGATAACTGCGCTTGACACTGCAGAAGCTGCAATAAAAGTTGTAGAAAAGCTCATTGCTGTAGATCTGAGTAGTTGTGTTGCCACTTGTCTACCCATTTCTAACCCGATAGATGCTGAAAAGCCGCCTAACAGAGTAAAAGATAATTTAAGTGCACCGTCATTATCACCTAAGTCAGCAACGTTATTAAAGTTTGATAACGCTGTTTGAACGTATGTTTTTACTTTATCACCCGAAGCATTGGTCAGTTTGCTAAGAAGCGGTTCAAGTAATACTTGGGAGCCTTGGGAGTTTTCAGAGTCTATGCCTTTTTTTAATGCAGGTAAGCTCAATCCATCTTGCACTAGTGCACTATTGAGAGCTGCTTTAGCTTTGCTGAGAAATATTTCTCTCAGTTGATATAGCTCTTCTTCACTTTTGCAACGCGAAAGAGCGGCAGCCTCAGCAGGGTAAGCTTTAGAGAATAATGCTTTTAAATGTACCAGATCGCTGTTCATAGTTAACCTCGATTGAATGAATCAGTGGAGTTGGATTAACTATGAAATAGTTTGGTTGAGAAAAATATTACTCTCTATTACATCTGCAACGGTATTCTTAATTATTAGCGGCTCAGAGCCATACAGGATGAGCAGACAACTTTAAGGGAGCATCATATTGATTGATGCTCACTTTACCATCACTACGTGAAATCATATCCACTTTAATGGTTTAACTACGCTATCCAGCCCTTCGATTTTCATCTCCAGGGCTAATGCCATCAGCAAACCCAACTCCCCTTCAGGAAAGCCTTTTTTTTGGAAACCAAAAAATATTAGTTTTCTTCGGGAAACTGTGAAATAAGTCAATTTTGGTTTGTATTAGAGCCAAAATCTAGACCATTTGATAACCAACCAAGACCCTGAGCGAATCCTTACAATAATACATTTTGCAACAAAACCAAGCTAGCCACGCTTGCTAACATACATGATAATCTGTTGATTTTTATATAATAAATAATGAGAGTGTTATGAGAAAAGCAGTGTTAGCCGCAGTTGTATTGGGAGTGTTGTCAGGCTGTGGGAGTGATAGTGACGATGGTAAAGGAGATAAAACACTATCAGATAGCGAAGTTTCAGCACTCATTAAATGCAGTAACTTAGCAGAAGCAACTCCATGTACTCAGAATGTATATGGTTCTTGGGGTGTACTTGTTTCACCAGATTATTCCGATGATTACTGCAATGGGATGTATTGCTTTGCTGATGGTAGTTCGGCACCAGAATACCCTCACCTAACTCGGTTTAGAGATTTGCGTATTCCGGCGAAGTTGAACACCGATTCCGGCTGAACGTGAACACTTAACTTTTCAACGTATCACGACAGTTGTTTTTTAGCTTAAGTGTTCATCTTCCGTCAACGTTCCGAGCTTTTTCCTCATTGATTCTCCCTTTAGTTGCAGCCTGTGAGCATTGTGCATCAGGCGATCCAAGATAGCGTCTGCCAGCGTGTTGTCACCGATTTGTGCGTACCATTGATCAGTCGGTAACTGGCTGATTAGCACAGTTGAGGCCTGAGCATAACGATCATCCATGATTTCCATCAGGTCGTTACGGTGCGCGGCTTTCAGCGGTTCAAGTCCCCAGTCATCCAAGATCAGCAAGCGGACTTTGGCAAGCTGGGCCAGTAGCTTATGGTATGTGCCGTCAGCTTTTGACTGGGTCAGGGCCAGCAGTAGCCTTGAAGTCCGGTAATAACGAACGCTATAGCCTTGCAGGCAGGCGTTATGGCCAAGAGCGCAGCCGAGATAAGTCTTACCACTGCCACATGGCCCGGTGATCAGCAGGTTCTGCCCCCGGTCAAGCCAGTCCCGTTGCGCCAACCGGGCGATGCGTGAACGTTCGATATTGCGTGGGTGCTGGTAGTCGATCTCCTGAACGGTGGCATTAAGTTTGAACTTGGCTTGCCGGATCAACCGGTCATGCTTGCGTTGCTGCCGGACTGACTGCTCTTGTTCGACCAACAAGCTCAGCCGCTCGGTGAACGAGAGTTCCTCATAAGTGCCAGGCTGTTCTTGCTGCCGCTCCAGTGCCTCTGCCATCCCGCTGAGCTTTAGCTCCCGTAACCGGTTGAGTGTTTGCTGTGTCATGGCATTCTCCTAGTGGAAGGTATGGGGCCCGCGGATATTTTCGTGATCTTGGGGCAAGCATGGGTTGCCATCTTCCTGCTCGGATAGCTGATCACGGTTGCTCGCCAGGATTGATTTGATTTGCCGGAGCTTGACCAGACCTTCCTGGTTGGCAAGTTTACAGCTGGTATTGAGCCTCTGGGCTGGATACTGTCGGCTCAGGCTGAGTAGCCCGAGGCACAGACGGTAGGCTTGTTCCGGGTGGGCTTTTTCTTCCATACGTTCGCTGACCCATTGCAGGGTATCTGGCCCGATGGCGCTAGCCCACCGCTTGAGGCGACCGGGCGTCCATTGCTGATGTTTCTGATGGCGTTTCGGCATGTGGCTTTCATCGGTTGTTATGCCGGGATAGCGTTTCCGGGGATGGGAAGCGACGAGCTGTTGGCGGTAATAGAGCTGGATTAGCCGTTCTCCGGCATGCAGCTCCAGCCTCTCACCAACATACTGGTGCGGAACTGAGTAGTGGTGATGTTCATACTGGATATGATAGTCGATATTCACCTTTACCTGTTTGATCGCAACATAGCGGTAAGGCGTGCACGGTAAGGGCTTGAGGGCTGGCCGGTCTAACTTTTCGAAGGCCTCTTTGCGGTTGCCGGGTAACTGTTTGAACGGCTTCTGGTTCAGCTCTTCAAGCAAAGCCCTGATGCACTGGTTTAACTCAGCCAGTGAGAAGAAGCTGTGGTGGCGCAGGCGTGCCAGGATCCAGCGTTCGACGACTTGCACACCCACTTCAGCCTTGGCTTTATCCTTGGGCTTATAAGGGCGAGCTGGCATGACGGCTACCTGATAATGTTCAGCAACCTGCTGATAACTCGGGTTGAGTTCCGGATCATAACGACATGCTTTGCTGACGCCACTGCGCAGGTTGTCGGGGATCAACATCTCCGGTGTACCACCGAAGAACTCGAATGCCCGAACATGGCTTTGCAGCCAGTCCGGTAATGACTGGGACTCTGTGGCTTCCGCATAGGTATAGTTGGATGCGCCGAGAACCGCAACGAACACCTGGGCATGCCGGACTTCACCGGTGCTCTGGCAGATAATGGGAACCGTCTGGCCGCAGTAGTCGATAAAGCACTTTTCCCCGGCCTTATGCAGCTGTCTCATGGAGCGTCTTTGCTGTTTATTCCAGTGAAGGTAACGGTCACAGAACTGCGAGTAGCTGTAGCAGCGGTTGGGGTATTGCTGGGTATATTCTTCCCACAGCAGTTGCTTGGTGATCCCCTTGCGTTTCAGCTCTTGATGGACAGCAGCCCAGTCGGGAACCTGATATCGGCTCGAGGCCCGCGTATCGGCTTCGGGGTAAAACAGTTGGGCCAGTTGCTCATCTGTCAGTGAATCAGGAAGCGGCCAAGTCAAATTCAGTGCTTGTGCTTTCTGGAGCAGTTTCTGGATAGCACCAACGCTGACTTTTGTGCTTGCGCTGATTTGCCGAATCGACAACCTGGCATCCAGTTTCAGCCTGAGTACGTCTCGAATTTTACGCATTGCAATCCTCTTTGCTGGCATAGTCCTGCTCCAAATAGGAAACAGGTTACCAAATAAGTTGAAGATCAATACGTTGAAAGGGATTCCGGCGGAACGTGAACAGTGATTCCGGAAATGTGGGTAAAAGTGTTCACATTGAGTCCGGAATGGGTGTTCATGTTAAACCAGAATAGGTGTTCACATTGAACCGGAATGAGTGTTCAGCATGGGCCGGAATACGCAAGATTCTGGTGAGCTAATACCTACCTACTACTTAGACGCTGTAGATCCTCGTTTTGAATATGCCTTGAACAAAGCTGAAGAGATCATTGGATATCAGTTATTTGATAGAAAAGGAGTTATCTCACTTGAATTCGATGATAACCCATTCTTTGATATCGACTACTCGGAACTGCCTACAGATTGGGGATTTATTTGGAGTAAAGGGACATTTTCAGGGTCTTGTAGTTCAGGAAGAGTTTCAAGTAGACCGCACAGTACAAATCTTGTTTCTTATGCTGTAGGCAACGATTATGGTATAGATAAAACCAAATGGGGTAGTGGATATGCATGGATACAGTTAGACAGCATAGATGAGCCTGATCCCGGCTGTACAACAATCGCGAACAATGACGTAAGCTTGCATGAGTTGGCACATGCTCTTGGTATGAATAATCACTTTGATGGGTTTGGTAACGGAGCGGCATTCAATTCCAATGCAGAGCGTGTTTTACGTAATATGTATAGTACGCAGAATCCTGCTGGACAGCCATTTGATTCGTTAAATATTGAGCCATAGGCGTAAGCTAGCGGTCAATTTTAAATACTAGTCACCAAACTGGGGGGGAGGTTGTTGCCAGCAGAGAGACACCAACCTCCCCTCTCAACACAGCCACACAAATCACTTAATCACGCTTCAGCGGCCTAATGACACTTTCTAAGCCTTCAATTTTCATCTCAAGGGCTAATGCCATCAGCAAACCCAACTCCCCTTCAGGAAAGCCTTTTTTCTGGAACCACAGTAAGTATTCTTCCGGTAGATCAATAATCACCCGGCCCGCATACTTACCAAACGGCATCTTCACATTGGCTAACTTTACAATTTTTTCTTTATCAAACACGCTTAGTTTTTCTCTTTCGATATGGCGTTAGTATTTCAACGGATTACTTGGCTAGCCACTGCGTTGAAACGATAACCTCTTCACCCGCTGTTACCTGAGCCTCGAACTGACTTCCGGCTTGTACTTTGCCCACACCAGACGGTGTACCTGTCATCACAATATCACCATCGTTCAAGCTCATGAAGGTTTGGACTTCTTGCAAAACCACATCTGGCGAATAAATCATCAATGACGTTGAGCCCGATTGAGTCAATTTATCATTGATGAACAGGCGCAAGCCCAACTCCCCACGCTCAGATGGTGGCAGCGGTACAAACTCGCTAAACAAAGCTGAACCATCAAACGCTTTACTGCGCTCCCAAGGTAGCCCTTTTTCCTTGAGTTTGCTTTGTACACGACGCTTGGTGAGATCTAACCCTACAGCCACGGCATCAAAACGCCCATTGCGATAAAGAAAAGATAGCTCAGCCTCATAATGGAGCTCGTCACCTCGATGGGAGGATAACAGCACCTCTGAGATCGCCGAGTTAGGTTTGGTAAAGAGTACCATCTCATCGGGGACTTCATTGCCTAACTCATAGATGTGAGCCACGTAATTACGACCAACACACACCACTTTATTTGGCGTAACGGCCTTGTTCTCGACGATAACTGTATTCATTTCAATCCCTTTCAATCTTCCATGAAATAGCAAAGTATCACCGATAAAAAAAGCCGACAATGGCCTGTCTCTTGATCACAAGTTTTGATGGTCAAGAGACATTGCTAGCTCATAGCCTTCAAGGATGGTTTGTAGCTTGAACCATCCTTCCCATAGCGCTTTCACTGATGACTTTCCTGTTCGTTTGGTATCTTTCCATCCCCCCATTCTTGCAAGGTTCTCATAAGCCCAAGATATATTGGGTGACGACTCGGGAATAGTTTTCTTCTCCATTTTCAACCACAGTAGCTCCAAGCTTTAGTACTCAATACCTTTTCACAGCTATGATCAGCCTGAGAACACGTTTTTCTCATAAAGCGTAACTGTAATAAGCGTGTGGCTATAAATGCTAAAATGGCGCTTATCCGCTCTAAGTTATCTCGACTTTGCATTCTGAGCTCTTCAACTCCTGTCCCCTCACTTTTCCAGACCTTATGGTAGTCCTCAATTAACCAGCGGTGTTCGTAATAGCTGACAATGCGTTCCGCTTCTTCTGCTTTAGTGACCCTTTCAGATGTCAGTAAGTGCCAAGCGAGCTTGTCTTTTCTATCGCCTTGCTCAATACAGCTGACATAATAGATAGCGGTATCGGGCTGAGATGATTTATTGGCCGGTGCTTTCAGTGTGACTTTTGCGTACTTGATATCAAGGACGACATCTCTCGCTTTACGTCCTCCTTTTTGAGGTATATGCAAGACTTTAGGCGTCGCATTTTGTAATTGCTCTGCATAGTCATAGAGTTTATTGTCATGCTCTTTGATACATAAGCTCTGCATTGAACGCACAACAAATCGTTGATTGTTTTGCGCTTTGTACGCCAGATATTCGTAGATATCAGTCTCACGGTCACACACTGAAATCACTTTATCTATATTAGTGCCTAATCGTTCAATCATGTTCTGGGAGGCCTTTTCCCACTTATAGCTCTCTTTTTCCTTGTAAGGCCGCGAAGCATGTTGATGTCGCTGGCCTCGTTTCAATATGTCACGGGTCCACATTTGCTGCTCAATTTCGTGGTTTTGTGGAGCAAAAAGCAAAATCGAATGTGCCAGAATGGCTCGATTATTATCTCCTTGATAAATATGCCCTAGTTCACTTTTAACCGATTGATGTCTTAAGACTAAAGCGGTTGTATCCTCAAGGGCGAGTAAAATGGGATGGGTTGAGGCTTTTTGAGCAGTTACTTGAAACCCCGCCTCAGCGATATCTTTTGGTTCGATATGGTCATTACGAATAAACCGGTATGCCCCTTCCATATCAGCAGGTGAGAGGGATAATTTTGACACAGCAACTCCTGGCTGTTGAGCAAGTGAAGGCGCTAAAGAAACTAAACGCTGAGTTCGTCTAGGGTCGTTGAGGTTAGCTTGCCCAAATTGCATATCTGCCCATTGTTCATGAGTATTTTTATCCATCTTAATCATCCATTGAATAACTTTTAAATGATCAGATCACGACTTCGAAGATGAGTTCAAAAAAATCCCCAAGCATGCTCGGGGATTTGTGCATAAGAGACAGGCCTGCCGTAGCCTATTGTCGCTATGCTGATGACTTCGCTGTTATTGTCAAAGACACCAAGCTATACGCCGAACATATTCGGGATGAATGCCGTTCTTTTCTTGAAGGCAAGCTAAAACTCACTCTGAATATGGATAAAACCCATATTACCCATGTGAATGATGGCTTTGTCTTCCTGGGGCACCGGATCATCCGAAAGCGCGGCCCTAAAGGCAATATGCGAGTGGTCTCCTCAATACCAAAGGTTAAAGCGAAAGCGTTCATTCACTCTCTGATAAAAGAACTGTCCGGGGATTTTAGTTGCAGCAAGATAGACAAGGTGGAGAAGATTAACCAGAAACTCAGTGGCTGATCACAGTTCTATCGCCACACTGACTATACGGCTATGACATACAGACGAATAGATCGAGTCGTCTTCTGGAAACTAGCTCATTGGCTCGCTCGCAAATACCGTTGCCGAATCAAATTACTATTGATGAAGTGGCGAAAACGACCTGAGCCGACAAAGGCCAAGACATGAGGATTATTTGGCAAGACCAACTTGGGAAATCAATGCGGTGTATCTCTGTATCGTCTAGTAAGTAGCCCCAAGAGACCATTTCGGTGTCGTCTGCCAGAGAGCAATCCCTATCTTAGGCAGGAAGTCAAAAATACGGTTACTTCACGCTACACCGATGTCGCTATGCCCGTCGGCCATAATTAAGCGGAGAGCCGTATGCGCTGAAAGGTGCACTTACGGTTCGGGGAGGAGAAGCAGAGAAATAGTCCGACTACGCTCTGTCTCTTACTCTACTAAGCAGTATTGTCCGAGGACAGCACTTCTACCTTTATATGGTCGAAGACATTTACAGCCGTAAAATTGTCAGGTGGGAAGTCTATGAAAGCGAATCCGGAGAGCAAGCTGCGGCGCTGATGCAGCGAACCGTAATGACAGAGCAATGCTTCCGTACACCACTTGTCCTGCATTCGGATAATGGTAGTCCCATGCGTTCAGCGACCTTACAGGCGAAGTTGTGTGAGTTGGGTGTGACACCATCTCACAGCCGGCCACGAGTCAGTAACGATAACCCGTTCTCGGAATCCTTGTTCCGAACGTTGAAATACAGACCACAGTGGCCATCATCTGGCTTCAATAATCTGGATGATGCAAGAAGCTGGGTTAAGAACTTTGTCGAGTGGTACAACGAAGAACATCGCCACAGTCGAATAGGTTTCGTGACTCCAGAACAACGTCATCGTAACGAGGATACTGAAATCCT
Organism: Photobacterium gaetbulicola Gung47; assembly: GCA_000940995.1. Lineage (NCBI taxonomy): Bacteria > Pseudomonadati > Pseudomonadota > Gammaproteobacteria > Vibrionales > Vibrionaceae > Photobacterium > Photobacterium gaetbulicola. The sequence continues at coordinate 574,025 of CP005973.1, read as the reverse complement.
GGCAAAAAGAAAGACAGTCTTCGAGCAAGCGAAGACAAGAAACCCAGAGCGTTGGTCAGATAAAATAAGAAAATGTGAACCTGCTGGGCCGGTCATGCTTAACCCAGAGAAACCAGATATCAACGAGCAGCTGGAACAAGCTGCTTAAACATGATTAGGCGACAACTGCCTTGAAAAACGCCGCTCAACTCGCTATTTAAATTGATGGATGTGCCGCTGAAATCACCGGATTACAGCAGTATCAGCAAACGAGCAAAGACGGTTCCGGTGAAGTACCGCAATCCAAGTCGTGGCCCGATAGCCCATGTGGTTGTTGATGCTACTGGCCTAAAAGTCTTTGGTGAAGGTGAGTGGAAAACTCGCAAGCACGAAAAGGAAAAGCGTCGAACCTGGCGTAAGCTGCATTTGGCCGTCGATGCAGCTACCCATGAGGTCATTGCTGCTGAAGTGAGCTTGGTAAATGTTGGTGATAACGAAGTACTGCCAACGCGACTAAACCCACTGCGAAGGCGGCTACAGCAGGTTTCAGCCGATGGGGCATACGACACCAAAGAATATCATAAGCTACTTCGTAAAAAGCGTGCCAAACCAACAATTCCGCCTCGATCTAATGCCGGATATCGGGAAGATGAACATCCACGAAATGACGCAGTTTCCGCACTAAAAAACGGTGACTTGAAGCAGTGGAAAAAGGACAGCGGTTATCATCAACGCTCTATATCAGAGACGGCAATGTATCGCTATAAGCAACTCATCAGCCCTAAACTGTAAGCGGGTGTTTCTCCTCACATTCCGGTATCCATCAATACTTGGTACTGATATAGCTCATTCATTAATGGAGCTTTATCATGACTCGTGAAGACAAGATGCAGCTATGGCAAGAGCGTCTGAAACAGCAAAAGAACAGCAGTATGACCATTGCTGCCTGGTGTCAGCAGAGCCAAATTACCCAGTCGCAGTTTTATTACTGGCAGAAAAAAATCACAGTCTCTTCGCACGAACCGGACAGTGTCATCGTCCCGCTTTCGATGCCGTCATTGCCGATGGCTCTGGTTATCGAAATACCCTGTGGCTATCGGATCTCGGTTAACGATGCCTCGGCAATGGCACTGCTGCCGCAACTCATCCGGTGCTTGCCATGATCACCACGCCCGCCGGCAGCGTTTATCTGGCCACCGGGATCACTGACATGCGCAAATCCATCAATACCTTAGGGCTACTGGTAGAAGATGTGCTGGAACTTAACCCGGTAGGGCCGCACTGGTTCGTGTTCTGCAACCGCCGCCGGGACAAGCTCAAAATCCTCCAATGGGACACCAACGGGTTTTGGCTCCACTTCCGTCGGCTGGAAAACGGCAAATTTAAGTGGCCCCTGCACCCGCAAGACACGGTGGCAATGAAAATCACGGCCAGGAAACTGCGCTGGCTACTTGATGGCCTCAACTGGCAAAATGCCGTTGCGCACCAGCCCATAAACGGGCTGAAAATCTCGTGAAAATAGTGAATTAAAATGGTAAAAACTACTGTTTTTACTATATTTTTATTATGCAAAAGGAACTTGACAAGCCCGTCGGCATCAGCCCGGAAATCCAGGCCTATATCGATGACCTGGTTCAAAACATCAGCCAACAATACGAATCCCGCATTGCCGAAATGTGGGAGCAGTTCCGGCTGACGAAAGCCAAACGCTATCTGCCGCAAAGCGAAAAGTTCCCGGCGCAGGGCTGCCTGTTCAATGAAGCGGATTCGCTGACAGACACCGGGCTGTCCGACGATGAGCCGGAGATGGAAACGGTGACCTACACGCGCAAGCGTGGTCGTAAGCCCATCAATCCGGACTTACCCCGCGAGGTTATCGAGTACGACTTACCTGAGGATGAAAAGATCTGCCCTTGCAGCCAGAGTCAGCTGCATGCCATCGGTGTCGAATCCTCTGAGCAACTCGAAATCATCCCCAAACAAGTTAAAGTGCTGCGTCAAGAGCGAAAGAAGTACGCTTGCCGCCATTGCGAAAATCATGGCGAAAGCAGAAAAATCACCATCGCATCCATGCCCCGGCAGGCACCCTTGCTACCGTAGCCGTCAGCAAGTATGCCGACGGCCTGCCGCTATATCGTATTGAAAAAGAGCTGGCGCGTGTCGGTGTTGATATCCAGCGAACGACCTTGGCTAACTGGATGATAAAGACCGCCGAGTTGCTTTCGCCTATTTATCTGGCCATGCGCAGGACGCTGCTCAAAGAGCAGGTTATCCACGGTGACGAAACCACGCTTCAAGTCTTGAAAGAACCGGGCAAAAAAGCCCAAAGTAAATCTTACCTCTGGGCATACTCCAACCCTGAACAGAGCACGACAACGGTGGTGTTGTTCGAATACCAACCGGCCCGGGGGCATGCTTATCCCAAGGCCTTCCTCGACAACTATGAAGGCACCATCATGACCGATGGCTACTCGGCCTGGCGGATGCTAGAGAAGGTGACGCACCTCGGGTGTTGGGGCCATGCCCGGCGCAAGTTCAAGGATGCGCTCGACCTGAGCCCGAAAAAAGCGGGACAGGCCAAGCAGGCGCTGAGCTATATCCAGAAGCTGTATGCTATCGAAAAGAAAGCCCTGTCCTTGTCGATGGCAGAAAGGTATACACTAAGGGAAAAAGAAAGTATCCCGATCCTGACGTCCTTCCATGGCTGGCTGGATAAGGCGGCAGCGAAACTGCTTCCTCAAGAGCCCGATGGGGAAAACGGTCTGTTATGCGCTCAAACAATGGCCTTACCTTGAAAGGTATGTCGAGGATGGCGATTACCCGATAGACAACAACCGTGTTGAGCGGAAGACCTGGTTGTTCGCTGATACCCAAAGAGGGGCAAATGCCAGTGCGACCTTGTTCAGTATCATGCTCAGTTGCCGTGCCAACGGCGTGGATCCTTATGCCTACCTGCGTCATGTTCTGATGGAGTTACCACAGCGAGAAGAAGGCTGTGATGTCAGTGATCTTCTGCCCTGTAGCAATACGATCGTTCAATAGCTAGGTGGGTCGGAATACCCGCTTACCCTAAACTGAGCTTGCGTGATTACGATGCCCAAGTAGGCGAAGCACTGGCCGAGTGAAAGCGATGAACAAAGTCATAAGGCTCGGTATGCCTGTTCGTCAGCAAGCTGCCTAACTGGTTGAAAGCCTTGGTAGACCTGCATCTTTAGTTATGATTTGATCAACAACGCCTCTTCAAATAGAACGTGATTTTGAATAATAGCGTTCACTATCTCACCCTGCATATAGGGATAGATCACCTATGACATCGTCTTTATTTTTTCTTGTCCCAATTAAAGATGCGTTGATCCTTTTCCCGTTAGGACGCATCTCAGGCCGAGGATGATCCATATGATAGATAACCATATTAGGCCTCAGTACATCGCTAATTTCATACAGCCTAAAATAAAAATCGTTATCTTCATCTCCCCAACCTCGATACCTTTCATCTTGGCCGTTTATTTTGAAGAATGTCTCTCGCTCAACCACGATTGCACCACCATAAATTTCGGCCATAGTCTGACCTCGGACACGCCCGCCAAGTGTGCCAACCTCGTCAGCGATTACCGCATGCACAGCATGGGAAGATGATCGGGAATCCAAGTTAATTAGCCTATCATAGGGGACAACCGTGACGGCCGATGTTTCTTCATTCTGTAACAGGCAGTTATCTAAGAAGTCATTTGGTACAAGCATGTCTATATCTAAAAAACAGATCCTAGAGCAACTAAAGCCATGCAACACTCCGACATTTCGACCCCAGGCATAGTTATAATCTCCTGGGTTTTTAGCAAAAATGTACTTATCAACAAATGGTTCAACATAGTCTCGTGTACGTGACTCACTATCTTGTTCGACCGCTACAATTGAAAATAAGTTGCGAGATATTGTTTGGTTGTATAAAGCACAAATGCAGCTCAATAAGTTTCTTAATCTGTGAGGTTCGTTTTTTGGACACCGGTAAGACAAAACTACAAGCAACTTTGCATCATCTACGGAACCATTGCGCTCTGTGGCATGTTGCAAAAGGTGTTTAGACAGTAAAGAGATCTGCTCGTTTACGTCAGATTCCTTGGGTAATTTATAGTAGAATTCACCTACATGCGGGAGTATTCTGCCAAAATCTGAGAGGTGTAATAATTTACTCCACACTCTTTTTAGCATTCCTTCGTCCGACAAAAAAGAATGATGGACATGCTCGACTAATTTAGTCATTAGGTCAGTGTCATGAAATGATAAAGCCAATGCCTGTAGATCTTCACAAAGGCGAGTATCTTTTCTGTTAGAGCTTATTTCATCCAAAATACTCTCATGGAGCGGTACGACCCTTTGCCATAGCGACGGACTAACCGCCGCACTTTTGTCATAATAAGTTACTGAAGAAACAACTGCCAGCCTGGCTATATAATTTAAATTATCTTTCATAATATACTCCACGTCATATTCGTGGGTAGCCTCTCTAGTTCCAACGGTGCTGATTATCTTTAAGTGCGATATTCTTGTCGACGTCAAAATAGTTGCTTCTGACACTTTCGGAAAATCCACTTTCGGTTTCGAACAACATAACCCTATTATTAAGCATATAGTCATGCAGTTCAGCATCACTCATGTTAAAAACATCTTCCATTTTCTTAAAGTTGCTTTTATATGAAGAGTGAGCATTGGTATCAGTGACATCCCTTTTGTGAGGTAAATGGTAAGCTGAACCGTCTTGTCTATTAATAGTCAAGGTCCGGAAACACAAATAGCTCATAATATCATCTTCGCCCCCCCAGCCGGTTAGATCCATAGGCCAGCCGCCTATTCTTACAAAACTATCTCTTGTAAATATGACATTGCCGCCAGCGAAGCTACGTTCCTGATTTAAAAAATCGACACATTCGGAGATCATTGTTTTTGATGTCTGTTCAACGTCGGATTTGTATAAAGTAGAAATATCACCAAAGTGGCCTATCAGTTTTTCCTTTTCGCTATGGCTCACGTCATAAATTCGGCTCCAGGGGCTAACAGCATCGAAGCGGTCCAGGCAGCTTTCAATCGCTTGCAACAACTGGGCATGGTTGAATACAACGTCTGCGTCACCAAAAACGAGAATGTCTGTTGAAGCATGAAGAGCGCCTATATTACGTGCTAAGCCTCTGTTGAAAGCATCATTCGACTCTACGAACACATGTTTGGTTGCTCTCTCAGGTTCGAACTTGGCATGAGTATCCATCTCTACAACAATAACTTCTATTTCATCTTTAAGATCCGCTAGCCAATCTAGGATCTGATATAAGTTTTCTAATCGACCTTGATTGCTGATCCTTACAGGAATAATAAAACTCGCGATATAATTATGTTTCATATCAGGCTCCAGTTCCTTCATAGTATTGTGCCCCTAAATTCCAGATGTAATAAGCGATGAGGAAAAACGCTACTCCTATGATAGGAGTTAGCAATAATGCGAAGCTATATTCATCGCCTCTAATAAAGTATGCACTTGGGTAGTAGGCTGAAAAGGCTAATGGCAGCAAGGTACTAAACAAAACTGATAATGGTTTTCCAAGAATGGACACAGGATATTTTGAGAAGTCCTTGAGGCGTTCTGACAGCGTCATTAATCCGAAAGAATAACGAGTCCAAAAGCTGCTTGCCGATGTCAAAATCATAAAAGAAGCTATGATGAGGGACGCAGAAATGAGCAGGAATACCAGAGCAACTACGTTTAGTGGTGACCAAGCTATACCGATTTCGTTCGAGGCATAGCTTAATCCGAAAAAGCCAAAGCCGAGTAATCCGAGGCCTTTTAAATCAACCGTCTCAGACAAGTAGTAAAAAAGCATATTGACGGGTTTGGTATAGTACTTGATGAAGCTGCCATCGACCAGTTTAGAACTCATTGTCCATAGGTTCTCGCATAGTATTTGACTGGGCGATGATGCGACTAAATAGAACGAGTAAATAAAAACTAATTCTGCAAAGCTCCATCCTTTAATGTCATCTACATTTTGAAAGACAATCCATATCGAAACTATGGATACGGCATTAATTACAATAATGCTAAAGGCGCCGATAATAAAATCAGCTCTATATTGCATTTTACTCTTGATGTGTTGCGCAATCAGCGACAAATATAAATCGACGTGAAACTTAATCGAATCTAACACCCTAACCACCATTAATAGTTACTTTCTTGACTAAGCAGCTAGTAAGAAACTTGCCAAACAACATCAGAGAAATACACCAGAAAATCTGTATAACCAGTCTTTCCATCACTAAGCTCATATCCAAAGTTGGGTCAAATAAGACATCAAGAGGGAAGTGAACGACAAAGTAAAATGGGCTCGAAATAAGTAGCGACTTGATGGTTTCGGGAAACAAGTAGATCGGCACAATAGCTCCCGAGCAAAACATCATTAGTACATCTTTGCATGAACTCGCCCCCCATACACTTTCTGTAAAGAAGGCAGTCAGACCGACTAAGTAATCAATGCAGAATCCTATATAATAACCAAAAAACACTGCCACTATAAACAGCAATATTCTGTCTACCCAGCCAAAGCTAGAGTCATAAAACAAGACAAAATACAAAACCACGGGTAAGAAGACCAACACCATATTCCAAACAAACTCGCCGATACTCCTAAAGAAGTACATGAGTTGATAACTAAAAGGCTTGCTTAAATGAAGCGTGATATCCCCCGTTAAAATATCATCCGAAATATACCACTCGACGTGAGTGCGATACATCACAATCAATGACGAGGCAAATGCCATTTTGATATATACATCATCAAACGTTTTTCCTGCTATAACTTCTCTTGAGTCAAATATTGCATTCCATAAAAAATACAACAATACCAGGTAAACAGCATTTCCTATAGAGTTGAACAACAGATCGACCCTATATGACATAGCGGTCAATATGGTATTGCGAGTGAAGTATAAATACCTAAGCATTGGCATCACCGAAAGACATATTTTTAATGACAGATTCGACCTTAGCTTCTTCTAGAGTAAAACTATCAATTTTTACTTTAGTCTCCAAAAGGTTCAACATAACCAGTGGTGAAATAGCATCGTTGTCTAACAATATACTAAGCTTTCTAATACCATACTGAGATTCATCATTTAAAAGCATTGCCCCGGGATTATCATTTATAACACTAGTCAAAACATCTAGCTCGAAGTCGTTGACGACAACGTTAAGCGTTTTGCTATTGCCAAATTTTGACAAAAAGGACTCATTGGTACCATCAAAGTACTTCTTGCCCTTGTTTATAATAATCAACCTACTTGTAAGAGATTCAACATCACCCATATCGTGGGAGGTTAATATTACTGTAGTGCCGTATTCCTGATTAGCTTTCCGAACCAAGTCTCTTACAAGTGATTTTGTCTTTAAATCTAACCCAATCGTTGGCTCATCCAAAAATAGTACTGAAGGCCGATGCAGAAATGCAGCAACGATTTCACACAGCATTCGTTGACCTAATGAAAGACACCTAACGGGTTGTCTATAGAACCTTTCTATATCTACAATTTGGTTTACCGAACGCAAAAAAAACTGGTAATCGTTATGGCTTACTCTATATATTTTTGACAATATATTGAAAGATTCAATTACCGGTAAATCCCACCACAGCTGGCTGCGTTGGCCAAAAACTACGCCAAGTTCTTTTACATATTTTTCTCGATTGTCTGATGGGGATTTTCCGTTAATGGAAATGGTACCGGAAGTAGGCGTAATAATGCCAATCATTGCCTTAATGGTTGTTGACTTTCCTGCTCCATTAGAGCCAAGGAAACCCACAATGTCTCCTTGGTTAACAGATAGGCTAATATCATCAACAGCTTTTACTATCTGATATTCCCTTGAAAAAAGATCGCTGAACGCACCTTTTAGACCAAGGTTTCTAGTCAGTACCTTATAATGTTTCGAGAACCCGTTAACTTCAATCATATTATATTTACATTCAGTTTTTCGTGTGAAATAGAGACTAAATGACGCAGTGGTACATATGCAAAAAACTTGCGTTATTATTAATCCAAAAGCGATGAATAAAGCTCAGCGGTTTCTCTCGCCATCCGCTGAGAACTATATTTATTGACAGCTTCCAACCTGGCACTTCTGGCCAAACCTTCTGCCAAATCAGCGCTTTTTATTAACCTTTCAATACTGACAATCAACTCATCAACATCTTCGGGTTGAAACAACAATGCTGTTTTTCCATCAGAAAGAATTTCCTTTAATCCACCGACCTCTGATGCAATGATGGGCGTGCCTAAATGCATAGCTTCTACTGCAACTAGACCGAATCCTTCTGCTAAGCTGGGGATAACCATTAAATCAGAAGATTCGATAAGAGCAGCGGTCTCTGTGCCAGATAGCTCTCCGGTAAAGCAGACTCTTTCTGACACCGGATGGTTCGCTAAATCGGATTTAACACGGTTGGTGTAGTTATCAGGCCCATCAGGGCCTGCTACGACAAGCTTCCAGTCCCGATCCACATTGAGCCCTTTAATGGCATCGAGCAGTACATGCAACCCTTTAGGAGCATAAATACGACCAACAAAAAGTAGTACGTATTCCTCGTTAGAAAGACCAAATCTCTGTCTCATACAGGGACCGCGATACTGACGCAGCCTTTCCGAACAGATCCCATGAGAAATGGCGGCTACGCGGTCTTTGGGAACCGAGTTTTCTAATGCGCGCTCATAGTAGAACCGGCTAGGGGCTATAAAACGATCAACTTCAAGTCTTTCAAAGACTAACTTGCATCGTCCTTTACCAAAGGACTGTATTTGCGGTGCATGTTCATGGATGGTAGCTACTAATGGAACAGCCAATGAGTCAGCAATAACTCGCCCTGCAATAGCTGTTTCTATGCTATTGACGTGAACAAGATCAATACTTTGATAAGAATCGACAATACGGCTGATATCGTCCAACAAACCAAATTGTAAGACTCGCCAAGCCACCTTCCTAATGTTGTCGAGTGAGTCCAGTTCAATACCCAACTCATGAATATTTGGATCAATAAGTCCAGATTCTATCGGATAAGCGTATGTGACTACTATAGGGTTCCATCCCTCTGCCGGTAGATACCTAGTTAAGTCCTGGGCATAGGTTTCCGCACCTCCGGGGCTCGGGGGAAATCGGGGAGTTAGAAATAATACATTCATTATATTATGAGTTCGCCAAATATATCTGTAGCAAGTTCGTTAACCCAAAGCCGATTAAACGAGGCCAGACAACAGGTGGTTTGTGTATATCCCTGCATTCATTATGCCAGTTTAAAATACCACTACTGGATAAGAGAGTTGTGAAATAGGGAAGGCACTGATAAAACAAGCCTTCCCATTTGATCAAATTAGACTAGAGCTGCTGCCATCTCGGTTATTTCAATTCCAGCCCATTTTGTGCAGGTAAGCTCTCCTGACTCATAGACTGTTTCGACCAATTGGCAGTTCCTCAACCAGTTTTTGGCACCATAATCATTCTCAATATTCTTACACATATGCGGCACCAACAACTGTAATATTCCGCTGTGTGCAACGACAAGAATTGATTTACCAGGGTGCTTATTTACAATCTCTTGAACAGCTTTCTCACCTCTGGATATAACTTCTCGGGCGCTTTCTCCTTCAGGCCCGGCTAATACGCTCAGTTCCTTCTCAACAGTCCATTTGTGCCAGACAGTGTCAAGCTCTTCGAAAACTTGTGGATCATTGCGTCCTTCCAGCTGACCGACTGAAAGTTCACTTAGCCGCTCATCAGAGGTAACAGGTAGCCCTCTTTGTTCATTTAAAATAGTGGCTGTTTCGATCGCTCTTACCAAAGGGCTTGAGTAAATCTGATCCAGTTCATAAACGGTAAGGTTATCTGAAAGCTCTTTCGCTTGTGTCCGGCCTAACTCTGTTAATTTTGGACCTGGAGCTGAGGTAGATAACCTATGAATTACATTGTCTTCAGTTTCTCCGTGACGAGTAAAATACAATTTAGTTTTCAACATTAACTCCTAAATGAATTATAAAGGTAAGCTAGTAGCCATTGTGCCACTATTTCCATATTGAAAGGGTAGTTCCGAAAGACCGGCTTCGGAAAATACGCGTCTTAGTTGCTCTTGATAACCAGGCTTTGAACTTATTAAAATAAATCCTCCACCACCGGCACCAAGAAGTTTAAAACCATCGGCGCCATTCTTCATCGCCAACTCTTCACAGTTGGCGATAAAAGAATTGCCTACTTTTTTTCCTAACCCGACTTTCTCTCTCCAATGCGCCAATAGTATAGGTCCGATATCACAAGGGTTATCGCATCTAATAGCGTGAAGCATGTCAGGAACTAATTCTCTTATTTTGTGGATTCTTTCAATTGTCGATGAGTTATTTACTTTAACACTACTTGCTTGGTCTTTTAGAATTTCACCAGCGTTTCGTCTTTGCCCCGTATAGAACAATAGAAGCCTGTTATTGAAGTAATCGATACAATTCTTACCCATGTTTAGAGAAGACGTATCTGCTTCGAGATTCGTGTTAAATGACAAATGCTGAAGCCCGCCCAACGATGCCATATAATGATCTTGCTTACCCACCATTCGCTTTAGATCATCGATTTCCACCGAGCTAGCAGCTTCAGCCAATTCACCTTTATCTACACTTTGGTTATTAGCTATTCTTCCGGCATGTATCATAGATACTAGAAAAGCGCCGGATCCGCCTAACCCCGTACCACTTGGGGCATCTGCCTGCACCATAACTTGCGTGTTACCGAAGTGCCCGCTGCGCATCAGTGCGAATTTACCAAACGAATTTTCTAGGGCTTCTAGGTTTTCGGCGTGTTCCGCCTTCTCCCAGTAGGCCTTGATTGAACCTTCAAATTGATTTGGATGAATTGTAACCGTGACATACTTATTAATTGCTAGCCCAACTACGTCGGAGCCAAACCTTGATGCATAGCTGACTACATCTGATCCGCCGCCCGCTAATGATATCCTCAATGGAGATCGCGCGACTGCAATGGATTTGCCTTTTGTCATGCTTTCACTCATAGTAACTTCCTTACATCGTCGGGTAGAACAGTAGTGTTTGATAATAAAGACAGGTCGAGTGATTGAGCACTGATTTCAGCGTAGTTGAGCAGTTCATTTCTTACCTGCTCAAATTCTGCCTTAGCTAAAATGGATGCTCTATTTACATTAATCCTATCTCTATTTGAAAAAAAGGTTGTATTACAAAGTTCTACGTATCTCGTTACGTCTTTCCAGCGCCAATTGACAGCGCTTTCCTTCGAAACATCTGCGACCAAATCCAGCTCAAGATCTAAGGTATCTATACCCCAACTCTGCTTTTTCAACGGCCGCTGGAAGTTAATGTAGAACTCCAACTCATTCTTTCCTTCAATACGCCTAGTGATCCCATAGGCGAGCCACTTATCTTTCGGTATTAAATAAGTAAGGTCCTTATTCAGCCATACTCTGGGAGCAAGTCTCCAACATTTCGTTTCACCAAGTCGAACGTGTCTGCCCGAGTTATCTATAGGTGCCAGCCATTCAGTACCACAGCTAATCCTTAAAATAATAAACTGCTCGTCTTCTTTTAGGATTGTAATGGGTATCAGACACCAGGTTCTTTTACACACTTCGTGTCTTAAAAAGCTCTCATGTTTACATTTCACTTTATTAAATTCTCACTGCTCTAATATGAAATTCGCAGCCGCGGCAAGATCGTTCTCTATAATCAATTGCTCCGCTTGAGTCCTGTCAATTAATGAGAGTGACTGTTTACCTCTTCCCGTCAACACAAGAATCGGTTTAACACCAGCATTTCTAGCGGCTTTCACATCAGTATCGGCATCTCCAATAAAGAAGGACTTGCAAAGATCTATTTCATATTGCTGCGCAGCAGTCAGAATCATCCCTGGGTTCGGCTTCCTACACTCGCACAAGTCGGTTGCCAGGTGTGGACAAAAATATGTAGCAGTGATCGGTTGCAAAAGGCCGAGTCGACGAATGACTTCATGGTTTATGTCTTTCGCTTTTTCTCTTTTAATTATGCCTTTACCAACGCACTGCTGATTGGTCACAATGATGATTTGATATCCAAATTCGATCATGCGTTCTATTGCTTTAGCACTACCATCAATGATGGTAATATCTCCTTCATCAAGGACATAGTTATCTCTATTTTCATTGATAACCCCATCCCGATCGAGAAATACAGCCGCATTTTTGGTGGTGCCTGATTTACCACCAGGAATATGTATCATAGCTATTATTCACAAAGCTTACGGAGTCGATAATGAGAAAAACTCATGCGCGTTAAGAGATATCAGTGTGTGTATATCTTGTTCCGAAATGCCTCCTGCTCTTAATGCTTTGACATTTCCTACAACAGATTCAGATTGCAAACCAGCCCAGTTGTCTAGCAAGGAATTGTCAAAGCCAGATACAAACTTCTCATCATGCAATTTGGATACAATGCAATTTTCCACACCAAATTTTCTTATAGACTGGCACAGGTCGTTATATTCGGCAGAATATTCCAATAAGATCTTGGTACAGCTCGTTCGTATCGCTCCTAAACTCACAGTGCCAACTTCCAATGGCGTTACCCCCCTAACAATGACATTACTAAAATAAAGAGCAGTTTTAAGTAGATTCCCTTTATCAGACATACCCGCTACGTTATCTAGTATGAGAAACGTTCTGTCGCTTTTAAGGAATGTGACTACTGAATCACGGTTTAAATAGTTACTTTCAAAGGTTTCGTACGTTTCATCATCGACTATCAGGCCGACCATCTTTCTTTTTTCGTGATTAATCAAAAGCTGGATCAACTCTTCATCTAATCCCTTACCACTATTGAGCTTGATGCATAAACCTGCGAATGTATCGCGGTATTTATCTTTGCCAATCTCGTTTAGTGAATCAATAATTACTTGATTTTCCACTTTAGAATTAACAACGGGAGCGATAACCCAACGTCTGCCATGTGCACTGCGGGACATCTTTTCGAGATTAGAGATAACGTTACAGTCAAGTGTGATACCATCTAATTCATATACTGGGAAAACTACAGTGTTTGCAAGCTTGACCATGATACTACTCTACTGATTCGCACTTCCAAGTAACTTCTACACTAAAACACCCGTCAGTTTCTAATAGCGCTGGGTAGTACTCAAGCAGCCCTTTTAGTTGGGATTCGTAAGTTTTAGCCGCAACCAGTTTTTCGAGAACCTGAGTTTCAGAGAACTCAATTCTTGTTGGCTCTAACAACCTGACACCTTGCTTTTCGACTTGTGATAATGCGTAGGACCATTGATAGTCAAGCTCTTTACTACTGTCATCGCTATCCCAGCCGTTTACACTGGCATACGGACAGTCTGCGTAAAAGACAAGTTCGAATGAACGGCTTTTTTTATAAACGGAAATAATTGCATCTCTAATCACAATGTGATCTTGATGCTGACCTATTCCGATTGGCGCGATAACAACGTCAAAGTCTGGAACGAGCTTTTCAAGAACTTCTTCTATATCAGCTATACTTTTCTCTTTCGAGTATGGTAAATCAAGAAAGTCTAAGTGTTTCCAATTAACTCCAGCTATTTCACAAGCGTTGGCGTCTTCGACAGCTCTTTTCTGTGCAGCCTCCCGTGCGGAATTAAACCCGCACATTCCATCCCAGTGAGTCATAACGCACTCTTCAGGAGGAACTCCGCCACAAAAGGTAACATTGGTTATATTTTTTCTTTCTCGTACCAAGATATCCCAGGTGGAGAATACTGCATCATCGAAATGCGGTGATAAAACTAATTTGCTTGTCACGAATTACCTCTCAATGTCGATACTGCTTTTTCAATAAGCAAGACCAGCTTTTCTAAAACCTCTTCATCCGCTAATAGTGCTGCGTGGTGTAACCAAATGGTTTGAGCAGACACCTTTTGAGCTATCGGCGTCTCGAACCTGCTGGCGTCTATCTCGCGCCTGATGGTTGGTTCAAATGCCGTATTCTTAAATACATCCAGGTCATTGAGAGAAGGATATGCCAAACTTAGTGGTACCTTCGCTTGACTCAACACTTCGAACATATGCTGCCTAGCTTCTTCACCCAACAAATCAAGGTCAAGCTCAAAGATATAGCAATAATATGCTCTTTGTTCAGAACCCTCGGCATTTTTCTGGGGTTTTACACCTTTAATACCTGCTAATCGCTTATCCAGAAAACTAGCTGCCTGAAGGCGCTTTTCAAATTGCTCGGGGTACCTTTCTAATTGAGAGTTTAGTATGGCCGCTTGCCATTCAGTTATCCTTGCATTGGTACCGACAATAGGATGGTGATAGGTTCCTTTGACTCCCTCACGACCACAATTCGCATAATCCCAAGCTTTATTTAGAAGCTCCTTATGATTAGAAATCAGTGCTCCTCCTTCTCCAGATGACATGAGCTTAGAGTGCTGAAAGGAAAAACTCCCCAACTCACCTAGAGAGCCTGCACCTCGCCCTTTCCACCTACTACCATGAGCATGAGCACAGTCTTCAATAAGCGCTAACTTCCTAGTTCTGCTTATTTGCAACAAACTGTCCATATCACACATAGTTCCGGCGACATGTACAGCAATAATCGCTTTGGTTTTTGGTGTGATCGCCTCGTCAACTTTTTTCGGACAAATACAATAGGTATCCTCGTCGACATCGACAATTACTGGAACAGCGTTAACACGTAAAACAGCTGATGCTGTGGCAACAAAAGTGATTGCTGGAACAATGACTTCATCTCCTTCACCAATACCTAATGCAATTAGGGCTGATTCAAGAGTTACTGTGCCGTTAGCAAGTGCGATACCATAGTCAGCATTCTGATAGCTAGAGAATCGTTCGGGAAATAGCTTGATATTCTCAGCCCTACTGCCGGCCCAAAATCCAGATTGTAGCGCGTTAGCTAACGCCGACTCTTCGCTGTTATCCCATACTGGCCAGGACGGGAAGTCATTGCTTGAAAATCGATAGTCAATCATAAACTACCTCCGACGATTCCGCTGATTATCTGCTCTTCATGCTGTTTTATATATTCGATGTCATTTAGATAAGCGATGTGATGGCCTTCAGATAAATTACTTTCAAAATCTTCATCACCTTCTCCTGCCTGATCCAACATAAAGTTAACAAGTGCAGTTAACCTGTCTACCATCATCGAAGGGATCATCTTCCTGGACTCATAATCTAAACCATATGCGTCACAGAAGATTTTTGCACGTGTAATCTGCTCATTAATATCGCCAATGCTATCTGGGTTGTTTGGATTTTTAATTGGCGCCCATCGATATATGGCATAACAAACATCCCAAATCACAGGCCCTGGATGCAAGGTATCGAAGTCTATGATTCCAATCGCTTCATTTTCATTTAACACAACATTATAAGGAGCGTAATCTCCGTGGCAGAGCACCTCAATCGGCTTACGAGCTGGCAACATCCAGCAACACTCGTCATCTAATGCACTTAGTACCTTACGAGAAGCATCGTGGAATTCGCGTAACAATTTAGCAGCGGTTATCAAGGCATTTTCTGACCTAGCGTTTTCTGACAGTGGATAATTTGAAACCTCACCTTCAATAAAACTTACCGTTTCGAATCCAGACCCATCAAGAGCCTTTGGCTCTGGAACTTTTTTGAATCCATTGCCCCTAATAAGCCTTAATACTTTATGAACAGTTTCGGTCCACTCAGAAGCAGGTCGACGAACATCCTTATTCATCTTAACAATTTTGCCACTTCGCCCACCCTCTAGCACTTCACCTATATTATTTACATCATCTATCTTTTTATCGTTCATAAAGGGTAACTCCTTTCATTTAGGCTTAGTTTTGTCGAGTTGATATCCGTGGAAAGAACCATCGATGCGGATATTTTTCCTGCGCAAAGTCTACATTTCTTTCTCGTGCCCTCAATAGGCAACTATATCATTTTGCGAGTGAGCTCTATAAAATATTATTTCACCTATCAATGCTCTTCTATTTGGTTATTTATACAGTTAATATCAAAAAGGAAAGTGAATTACTCTTACGGAGAGGATTTTTCCTCCTCAATTATTTATGTGATTTTCTTTCTACCTTTTAAATCTTTTGTTTAATTCTTCCAAGCTATATTTCTGAAAAGTGGTATGTTATGTACGACGTAAATGAGATAAAACATATTTCAAATTTTTTATATATTGAAACTGTTATAAATCACTATTTCCGAGATCTCAAAGAAGCAATAGATAAACTTGATGTAGTCGAGCTTACTGACGCATCATCTATTGTTTTTGATTGCCTTCACAAAGGGAATACACTTTATGTCTGTGGAAACGGCGGCAGTGCAAGCTCAGCCTCCCATTTAGCAGCAGACCTCGCAAACGAAACCAGAAGTCTTACATCCTCACCAAATATCGTGTCATTAGTCGACAGCCTTCCTCGTATTACAGCTATAGGAAATGACTATGGCTATGACGAAATTTTTTCTCTTCAGCTTAATAAGGCTAATGCTGGAGATGTGATTTTAATGCTTAGTGTGAGTGGGAATTCCGAGAACCTTATAAATGCAGCCAAAGTAGCAAAAGAAAAAGACGTTAAGGTAGTGAGTCTGCTGGGCCGGAAAGGAAATCTTGCAGAATACTCTACAAGCACCGTTGTCTTTGGAATGTCTGACTATGGGATAACTGAAGACTTACACTCTTCTTTTTTACATATGGTGAAGAGGCTGGTTAACGAAGGTAAAGCCCATATCTGCAAACCAAGTTTATAACGTCTTCCTGAATTTGTATTTTAGCCCTAAACTACCTACTTCAGTAGATGGTTATTATCCAATTTGATGGGGTATTGAAAGGGAAAATAACTTTTGGCAGCGAGGCAATTTGTCGACGGCATGGGAATCAATTAAAGAATAATTCGGCGCAATGTGTGACTTATTTGGTATAGAAACAGATTTTGATAATACCAATAAGTCAGTGTTGTCTAAATATTCATTATACGCATAACATCCCAGGCTTAAAGGTGTTAACAAATTATCCATGCTTACCGGAATTACAATTACTTAAACTTATTTAGGATTTTAAAATGTGCGGAATTTCTGCAGTCTTTGATTATTCAGCTCAAGATGAAAGCCGTAATACGATGCTTCACGAGTTGTTGTCAAAAATAGAACATAGGGGACGAGCTGATACCCTTTACGAGTGGAAGTCATTCAAGGAATTGGGGTTTTCTTTAGGTACTCACCGGTTACCTATTGTAGAGCAGAGTGAAAACAGACAGCCGGCCTGCGGACCGAAAGGTTCCATTACTCTAGTCATGAACGCTCAAATATTTAACTATCTTGAGTTGAAGAACGAACTTTGTAATGAAGGGGTTGGTATTGAGTGTCTTCCGGGAGGAGACGCATATATTCTGGCAACGGCTATAGAATACTGGGGAATTGACTCAGCGTTAAAAAGGCTTAATTGGGAAGGGTGTTTCGTTGCTTTCGATGAAACCACCAATAGCATTTACGCTGCTCGTGATCATCTTGGAATCAAGCCCCTTTACTATTCAAACATCGAGGGCAAACTTACCTTCTCTTCAGAGATAAAAAGCTTATCCCATATAGATCAATTAAAGCAAATCGATGTTGTCAAACCCGGAACTTATCTGTCCTGGGATTTATCACACCTCGGCGCCCCCAAAGAGGGGGTGTGGTGGCAGTTACCTACATCAACTAAGGGGGCTTACAGTATCGACAGTATTGAGAAAATACTGAAGGAAGCAGTCCGAATAAGGGTGCCCGATGAGCCATATGCTGTACTTTTATCTGGTGGTATCGATAGTTCACTGGTTCTAAAAATGGCGTTAGAAGTAAGCGAAAATGTCACTGCTTATACGCTACATGATGAAGAATCTCCCGACTTACCTTTCGCCCGCAGGCTGTGCAGTCAACTTGGTGTGAAATTAGTGGAAGTGAAAGCCGACGATTCAAGTAAGCTATGCGGAAATCTACTAGATACGATCACTAAAGTTGAATCATGGGAATGGCAAGTTCTCAATCATGCAGCGCCAATGGATGCACTGTTCAGTGCGATAAGAAACGACAATTATAAAGTCGTCCTAACCGGAGAAGGTGCCGATGAGCTCTTCTGCGGTTATTCAAGTAACTTGTCTAGCCTTGATGTTGATGAACTACAAAACGAACGAATCACTCGCGTCAAGGATTTGCACAAGACAAACTGTAGGCGTGTCGATAGGATGGCGATGTCTCATAGCTTAGAATGCCGCGTCCCGTTTTTGGATATTAATGTCACTAATGCCGCTTTAACACTGCCTGTAGACAGCTGTATCGACCTGTCCACCAACAAAATCCCCCTGAGGGAAATCGCTTCAAGAATTTTACCCGAAGGGTTTGCAAAACGACCAAAACTCTCTTTTGCCAAAGGTGTCGGGTACCAATATGGTGCTACGAAAAAAGCTAAGAGCGTATTCGGTGATATTAGCAACCTTGAAATTACTGAACTTCCAAGTAATTGGGCAAAACTCGCCAGATATCCTATCGAAGAATGCTGTATCAGTATGTTTATTGAGCTCGGATATGATAAGGCAAATTACTTGTTGGAAAGGAGCGTTTAATCATGATCACAATAGCTTCGCCAACTGAATTCCCTAAGCACGTTAGTTACCACCTTCCGGGCAGCAAACACGCTTTTGCACATGGAATAGCATGCGCGGCGATCGCTGATGAAGGCCGAATTAGTAATGTTCCAAACATCATCGACTCTCACACCCTTATTGATGCTCTTAGGTTAATATTCAATAAAGTAGATCATGACTTGACCACTCGTAGAGTTGCATTTTCAGAACCCAAGCATTTAGATAAGATCGTACTCACCCAAGAATTAGTAGCTAAGTCCAGAAATCTTTATTGCCTCCTACCAGCACTGCTCAATAAAACGGATTTACTCATTATAGAAGCCACACCTCAAGGATGTCAGATCGGTAAGCGACCTACAGATTGGTACATTGATACTTTAGTTAGGTTTGGCGTGAAAGTTGACTACCATGAGACCCACATAGAGTTACGATGGGAAGATAAAAAGTCAGCTGACATTGCGTTCAGCTACCCGACTATGACAGGTACTGTAATAGCAATTGCCGCAGCATCGCTATGTCTAGGTAAAAGTACAATTTCTAATGCATCAGTAGAGCCCTCTTGCTGTGAGCAGCTAAAAGTAGCATCAAAACTAGGTTGCTTGATTGAGGGAGAGTTACCTGAAATTGTAATAAGCCAACATTCACCTAATTCTGTTATAGATTATGAGGTACCAGCTGACCGTATCGCAGCCGTCACTGTCATTACTGCCGGCCTTTTGGCGAAAACAAGTGTGTCTGTCACCTCTAGTGATTTTGTGGAAGTGCCTGAGTTCATCAAGTTCCTGAATGATCTCGGTTTTCCCTCATCACAGGATAAAACATGTATTAAAGTCGACTACTCAAATAGAAAATCAACCGCCTGCAACCTTGTCTTAGATTGCGGCTCAGAGCCGAAATTCAGTAGCGACTGGGGACCATTTGCAATATTGCTTCTCGCTACTGATTCTCGCGGTTTTAGCAAGTTAACTGACGACGTTTTCCCGTACCGTTTTCAGTTTCTTGAACACCTCCCAGGCCAGCCATTGGCGAACGTTAATGTAGATATAAGCCACAAGGATGGGCGTGAGATAACGCAGGCAAACATCTTCGGTCGTTTAATGGAAAAGCTTCCTGGAGGCGTTAGTGGTTTATGCCCAGATATCCGGGGTACTGCAGCAATTGTATTGTCAGCAATAATTTCCGAAAAGTCAGTCACAATCACTAATGATTTTCAATTGTGTAGAGGCTACGAGAATTTAATTGGGGACTTAGAAAGTCTTAATCTACTAACCGTATTGGAGAATTAATTTTGAAGCGTATATTGGTTACCGGTGGTGCTGGGTTCATTGGATCTCATGTTGTCGATTTATTATCAAAGAGCGATGCCAAAGTCTATGTGATGGATGACTTTTCTACAGGTAAGGTTGAGAATATTGCTCATCATAGCAATGATAAAGTTAATGTGATCTGTTGTGATATCGCAAGTGACGCTGCTCGTAAAGCGATTAAAGATATCAAGCCTGACGGTATCATTATGCTTGCCGCTCAGCCAAGCGTCATCGTTTCAATAAGGGATCCGTTATTGGACGCAAGCTCAAACATAATGGGGCTTGTACACTTGTTGGAGTCTGCACGCGAAGTTGGTTGCAAAAAAGTAGTATTCGCTTCTAGTGGCGGTACGATATACGGAAACGTATCAGACGAATCTCTACCCGTTACTGAAGAGCACCCCTTAACCGCCTGCTCTTTCTATGGACTGACAAAACTAACCGCTCTGCACTATCTTAATTTGTATAAACAACTCTTTTCGATAGATTTTGCTGCTCTAGCATTAGGAAATGTATATGGTCCACGTCAATCTCCATTTGGTGAAGCCGGAGTAATAGGAATCTTTAGCCAAAAGATCCTGTCTAATGAGACCTGCACAATTAATGGCGACGGCAACATCACCCGGGATTACATATATGTAGCAGATGTAGCCCAAGCATTTGTGTCCGCTCTACATCAGGGAAGTGGACTGATCAATATCAGCTCTGGCGTCGAAAAGTCGGTTAAGGAAATCTATGATGCTATTTTGGACATATCGCAATGCCAAGGCAGTGTCGTAAATGGCCCTGAACTCGCAGGAGAGGTAAAGAGAATTGCACTACAAAACACAAAAGCAAAGTCAGAGCTGAACTGGGAGCCTAAAGTCAACTTTAATGATGGCGTCAAGTCAACCGTTGACTGGGTCAGGCAAGAGTATCTGAACTAACCAGGCTAAAAACAGCTTTACCTATCTTGAATTATTATTAACACAAATGGTTTAGGCAAAAACAAAAAACTGCTTTTTCCTAAACTAGGACAAATTATGAATAACAAGTTACCTTCACTGAAACAAATAGATGCCATTTTTTTGGATGCCGGCGGTGTTTTGCTTAAGCCGGATCACTCAAGAATAATGAGCTTAGCTGACAACCTTCCTATTACAGAAGAAAGTATTGATAGAGCTTTGTACGCTCATGGAAGTGTTGGTGCAGGATTGGGGCCAGGCGATGATGACGATGCTTTTGTCTACGAGTTTGCTATAGCAGCAGGCCTTACCAAACCGTTCACCTTGAAGCACATGGAAGAACTGAAGGACATTGTGCTTTTTTCTCCGTGGATCCCAAGAGAGATCGACGTTATATATGACACGCTCACAAAGATTAAAAAAGAAGTAAGTCATATCGTTGTTGTTTCAAACACTGAAGAAGGGGGGGCGAAAGAGCTATTAAGAGATACTGGCATATGCCAGGTCGGAGAAGGGCCAGGTATCGAAGTTTCCGCGATCGTGGACTCAGGTATTATAGGTGTACACAAGCCGGATCCTCAAATTTACCACATTGCAGCTGATTTAGTTGATACACCTATTGAACGTTGTTTACATATTGGTGACTCAATAAGAAATGACGTAAATGCCGCTAAGAAAGCAGGAGCGATACCCGTTCATTTCTGCCCTTACGGCCACTGCGAATCTAGCGAGCACTTACACATTAAATCTCTATCTGAAATAGTAGAATAAGTTAGCTCTGCAATACTTCAATATTAAATTAAAATTGGGCAATCAAATGGATAACAAACAGATCCTACTAGTCGGCTTTGGTCGAATTAGTGAAGTTTTATATGCTCCACATATTCAAAAAAGATTATTCAAAGGTAATCGTGTGTGAAAAAGACAAAAGTAGACACGATGTAATCAGAAGCGCTGGAGGATCCCCACAAAATTCACGCATGATAATTGCTCCTTGCCATCATAATTAACTCTTGTTGTGCCCAGCGTAATGTTGAATTTGTAATGTGATATTCCAGCCGTCGAAAGACTTCTTTTCCTAGTCTGACGAAGGATAAAACTCGTCTCTTTTTTATCGTATTAGCCTGGAAGTGGCGGTGCCAACCGGCATGTTCGGCAGCAATGCCGAACCACCAATAGATCATGAAGGTGAGAAGGCCGATTAGCAACAGGACATCGAGCCGCTTTGGGTCATTGGTTCGGCTTTGTCGCAGGCCAAAGCCATATTGAGGGCTTTTCAGGTCACGGAAAGTCTCTTCAATCTGCATACGCTTTTCATAGATGCGGACGATACAGCGGGAAGAGAAGATGTCGGTTGGGATGTTGGTGGCGAGCAGCCAAGGTTCTTTTGCTGATTTTCTATGAACGGCTTGTGCTGTAAAGTGCTCTCGACCTCTGGGTCTGTCTTTGCGTTTTCTTGGCGTTTCTTTTTTGAAGAGATGCAGGTGGCAGAGTAATGGTTTTCGTTTTGCCAGTTGGGTCAATCCAATGTACTTGGGTTTATTATTTGCCTTTTTAAACAGTTGCTTAATGTGATGCCATTGTTTGTTATAAAAGGTATTTACATCACCGCGAACGCGTCCTAGGTAGCACCAACCCATAGCCTCTACTTGCCGAAACCAGGTGTTCCTGAAACCGGCATCTGTGACAATAATGGGTATGACATGCGAGGGTAAAACAGCTTTGAAGTTATCAAGAAATATTTGGTGACTACGGGGCGAGTTGTATTGTTTAAAGGTAAAGGATTGCTCGAAAAGGGTAACGGAACGTCCCTCTACGGCAACGGATGCCCTGAGTACCATGAGGCGTTTGTACTCCCGGATATCGGCCCAGTCGACGAGGACAATCGGCTGTGGGTTAACTGAGCATATTTGGTGACAGTGCCAGCGATAAATATCAAGTCTGTCGCGGTGTAAATGACCGTTTCCCAATAAACGGTCAACCCGTTTTATACAGTGCTTGGTTTTTGCTTTAGAAGGTAGTGATCTGCCAAGTAATGTTAGGGTCAGCGCATCGTTATTTAGCAGTGCTTTCACCGAATCCATCAGTGAATTGAGTCGCTTTTTGTGAATGCTAGGGCATTGTTCTCTAAGGGAATCGTGTAGTATCTGAATATCACGCATCTTGTTTTCTTCTTTTTGTTTTTGTGGTGAATTCATTAGATCAGAAGGCAAGGTGCGTGTCTACTTATTGAGCAATAAGGAATTTTTGTGGGGATTCCTGAGTCAGAAGCGTTATCCCGCAGGCAAAAATTGTTGTCGATATTCCTGAAATCCAATCAGCTGAAAAGTATCAAGGGATTGCACTAAATCTGACACCAGCGCCACTACACGAAGTCGTAACTAAAGAGTTACTCGAATCTGGCTGGAGCGTCTATACTGAGAAGCCAGCAACGGCATCTGCTGAAAGCTGGTTAGAACTATGTCGGCTAGCAGAAAAAAAGGACCTGGTGTTAGTATCTGCTCCTATCAATCCTTACCTTCCTATCGTAAAGGAAATTAGACAAAAGATTGAGTCTAAAGAGTTGGGTGAGATAGTGGAGATCTATGCTAAATTCATTGGCGGAGGACCAGCACGACGTGGATATATTGATGAATCAAGACGTTGGTTTTTCGAGAATGATTCCTGCGTTATTAGAGATTTAGCTCCTTATATACTATCTCCATTAGTTACTTTACTTGGTGCACCTGGCAACCTTAAGTGGTATCGGAATTCATATACGCCAGTTATACCTGTAGTGCCTTCAGGTGAAGTAACACCCAAATATGGTTCATCTGCAACGGGCATTGGCACGCTAGGTGAGGCCATTGTAAACGTATCTGTTTCCTACCGGCCATATACGAAAGACGTTGTATCAGAATTAACATTGGTCGGCAGTAAGTCCCAGCATACCTTTAACCTAGAAGATAAAGTGGTAAACGGTGAACATCCAGAAACCACTTGTATTATAGCTTTGGATATGGTCAACAACGCTGTACAGAGTCAAGAGTTTCGTCAACAAAATATTGAGCAAACCTTCTCAACGCTCCGGCTTATATACGGGGCAATTTAACCATTAACTATTCGTATTAGGTGCTGATCGGTAATTATTATGTGTTCTGAAAATCATGTCTGGGAGCGACGCTGGCATCCACTGCTGCTGCAGTGGGTCGTCTATGCTTCGCATCGTCAAAAACGCCCCTGGAACGGTCAAAAAGCTGAAACGTTAGAGAACGTCGCGCCAACTTACGATCCGTGCTGCAATCTATGTCCGGGAAATACAAGAATAAGTAAAATAAAAACCCCAAACTATAGCGGTGTTTATGTTTTTGATAACGATCACCCGGGTCTAAGCTTAAATGCTCCAACGAAATTAGAAAAACCTCACGGGATATACGCTAATCAACCAGCAGTTGGTATAGCGCGTGTTCTCTGCTATTCGGATCAGCATAATACAACGCTTACCGAATTAGAGCCCACCGCATTCGAAAATGTCGTTGCCGCGTGGCAGTCGCAAACATCTGCATTGAGTACTATCCCACAGGTTAGCAATGTTTCTATTTTCGAGAACAAAGGAAAGATTTGTGGCGTTTCCAATGAGCACCCTCATGGACAAATTTTCGGCACTGATTTCACATACACGAGCATAGAGCATCACCTAGATGCTGCAGAGAATTTCAATAAAACTCATGGCAAGGTATTGTTTCAGGAGATTATTAACTCTGAACAGCTCGATGGCAGAAGGATCATTTGTGAAAATGAAGGTGCCATCTCATTCATTCCATATTTTGCTCGATACGCATTCGAAGTTTATATTTCGCCCAAAAAAAACTATCCAAGAATTGATTTGATGCCTGACAGCGAAGTATCCCAGTTTACTGAGATACTTCGCCAAACGTTGATCAAGTTGGATAATCTATGGCATATGAGCTTCCCCTATTTGATGAAGCTACATCAGGCCCCAGTTGACAATGGTGATTATCGAAACTTTCATTTCCACATTCAAATATATCCACCTTTGAGAACGCCGAATTTGCAAAAACATCTCGGCGCAATCGAAATAGGTGGTCAGAACTTTCATGCAGATACATCTCCAGAGCAGTCAGCACGAGTGTTAAATGAGACAAACAACACTCACTATAAAGTATCTTTATCCAATTAACTTGAAGCCGTGATGATAGACCCATTTGCAAGAAAAGCTTTCGGTTAGGCAATGTCTCTATCGCCGGACTCCGGCTTAGCACGCAAAGCTTTATCAATGACTTTCTAGGCAAGAGGAGAGCCGAAATATGTAATGCTCCATAACGATGCGTATTTCCGGCCCATGCTGACATCAGGGCCGGATTTATTTTGTTAATACCATTAACCAAAGAACAGCTCTGACCTAAAATCGTCGCTCCAGCCCGCCCGCTTTATCTTCATTTTATTTCTCGATTTTTCCGGATGTTGCAGCTGAGCCAGATTAAGTAGAATACGTCTGAACAACGCCATGCGCTCTGCTCTTCCCGATCACCAATCAGGTTCTGGTCTTCGCGGAATACCACATCCAACACCCAGTGCTGTTGGTTCTCCGTGTACCATTGCCGGCGTACGCTGCAAAAAGCTAATTTAGATTCACGTCTACCGAACTGATGTAGAAGTGCGTATCGATGGTTGCCTTGCCCTTGTTACGCCTCTCTCGCTCGATAGCGATAAAACTCTTGACTGATGGCCGCTTCTTGGCCAATTACTTAGGCAGTAGAGCGGGCAGGTGCGATATTCCGATCGCCATGGCCCTTAGTTTTTCCTCGTGCTGAGGCAAGTTTCAGTTTCGTCCCAATGAAGCATGATCAACAGGATCCGGTATACATCCATAACTTAGTTTATCAATGATAAACCTTTTGTTGTATTTCACTCATGAAAAATAGGTCAGAAAACATATAGACTGAAGTGGTACGGTGAATTTGGCCACCTGATAAGAGGTGATATCATCACCTCAGAAGTTAACAGGTGACACAATGATAGCCGCGGTTCAGCGGGTGCCCGCACAATAGCGGAAATAGTCAAGGCTAGAGGCATACCTCTGAGTCGCTATCGTGCACGTAACTTTATGAAAAAGTTGAAGATGACCAGTTGCCAGCACCCCAAGCACGCTTACAAAAAAGCAGAGCGAGAGCACCTAGAAATTCCCAACAGGCTTGACCGTCAATTTGCAGTAACTCAGCCTAATCAAGTGTGGTGTGGCGATGTGACGTACGTATGGGCTGGTAACAGGTGATGCTATTTAGCTGTTGTTATTGTTCTTTTTTCCAGGAAGCCCATTGGGTGGGCAATGTCATTGTCGCCTGACAGCGCTTTGACATGTAAAGCTCTTTCGATGGCATTCGAATCAAGGAGGCGTCCTAATGGTGTGATGTTTCACTCAGACCAGGGATGTCATTATACAAGCAGAAAATATCGCCAGAAGCTTTGGCGTTTCCAAATAACTCAGAGCCTAAGTCGTCGAGGTAATTGCTGGGATAATAGTCCTATGGAGCGGTTCTTTAGAAGCTTAAAGAGTGAATGGATACCTGAAATAGGCTACAGAAACTTCAGTGAAGCCAAAGCTGAAATTACAGAATACATTATTGGCTATTACAGCCAGATCAGGCCGCATCAGTACAACGGAGGTCTAACAGCAAACGAGTCAGAACGAAGGTACTGGCAAGAATACAAAACTGTGGCCAATTTTAGTTGACCACTTCAAGGCAATGGCCGGCTTGGTAAACTATCGGATCTCAGAAGTACTATTATGTAAGAAGATACCATGTATCTGTTGATACTATTCGGCTACAAACACCAAATTCGCATTAACGGGTACGGTAAGCAGTATCGAATTAAGCTCGGCGATCTCTTTGAGCTTGCCTATCCCACCATCGAGACCAAAGGTGCCCGCTTTCACTTCGACGGGCTGAATGGTAGAAACCAGTAAGCCTCCGTCATCCAGTCCGGTTACCTGCACTTTTGCCTTCAAAACTTCTGACTTGCCGTGTAGATCCAGCGCGAAGTCTACATCCTGTACGACAGTTTGACCGGCATTGAGTTCGCCGATAGCCTTAGCATCAACTTTCGCTGCAATAGTGGTCAATGGATACTTGTCGGTATGAAAAAGCTCTTTCTTCATTCGCTCATCACGGATCTGGATCTTGGTATCTACACTGGTCAAATCAATAGATAGCGATACTTCACCATCATCAGAAATAGACCCACTCAAATTACGAAAGCCGTGCTGCTCCATCACACTGTCATTCTTAACAGAGGAAAACCCAATCGAGGAGTGAGTGCTATCCAATTTCCACCCCGCCCAGGCACTAACAGCCCCAAATACGAGTACCGCTGAAACAGAACTCAATACCAACCTTTTTTTCCACGTTAACGCCATCGACTTCCCCTTCTATTGTTATTTCTTTGAAATATCACTTAGAAAATATAGGCCAGTTCTAAGAGGGTGGAGAAGAAGAGCTTCGATTTATCAAGTGAGACATGTCTCGAAAAGATTCTCAATCTATTTCCCTTTGTTGATATGAAGCTTGACTTAGAGCTAACTCAAACATGTATTCCTGTGAGTATTCGTAATAGGAAAAAGGAAATGGGAATGGAAAAAAAACGTCTTGGCCACTCTGATTTGAACATTAGCCGACTAGGCCTTGGCAGTTGGGCGATTGGCGGTGATATCGGTGAATGGGGGTGGGGTAAACAACCACAACAAGATTCAATTGATACTATTCATGCTGCGTTGGACAATGGAATAAACTGGATCGATACTGCGCCAGCCTACGGGTTAGGTAATGCAGAAAAAATCATCAACAAAGCACTGAAACAAACAAGCAGTAAGCCTTACATTTTCACTAAATGCGGATTGTGTTGGAAACCTGGAGAGACAGAGTTATTCAACCGGATTTCGAGGCAATCCATCATCAAAGAAGTGGAAGATAGTTTACGGCGGCTAGACGTTGAAGTTATCGACCTTTACCAAATCCATTGGCCTCGCCCTGAAACGGATATCATCGAAGCCTGGCATACGCTAGCTGAGTTGAAGCAACAGGGCAAAATTCGTCATCTCGGGGTGTCAAACTTCTCTGCTGAGCAATTACAACAAGTCCATACTGTTTCACCGGTGATATCAAATCAGCCAGGTTATTCGCTGCTAAATCGTTCTGCTGAAAAAGAGGTGTTACCTTGGTGTCTTGAGCACAACGTAGGAACGATACACCACTCAACAATGGCTTCAGGGCTATTAAGTGGTGCCATGAATAAAGATCGTTTTGCTCGGTTAAGTAAAAACGATTGGCGTCATGAACATCATCTCTACCAAGAGCCGACATTTAGTAGAAACCTCGAGATGGTTGAACACCTAAAAGTCATTGCTGAGGACAAAGGCTGTAATGTAGCAGAACTTAGCATCGCCTGGACGCAGTCACATCCAGCTACAACCGGTTCAATTATTGGTGCGCGCAGTACAGAACAGCTGTCTGGCCTCATCAAGGCCTCAGAAATTACCTTAACAGAACAAGATCACTCAAGGATAAACGTTGTCTTTTCAAACAAACAAGCCGAAACCGTATAGCTAGAATATCATTGCTTGTTATCAGGCAGGCTTTCAGTAGTCTGTCTGAGTTCCAAATATTCAACAGAGCCTAGTTACGCTCAATCAGCATATCCTGGTAATGGTTAATCTTCCATTCTATATGGGCGAGGAAATCTTGTGTTTCTGCTAATTTCGTTTCCAGCCTTTTCTTATGTGTAACCAGAATATCTAACAACAATTCAGCTTTATTCTCTGCATCGGCGGCTTGTTGAACGTAAGACTGAATATCTTTAAGTGGCATTCCAGTGCTTTTCAGGCACTGTACAAAATTGAGCCATCGAATATCATGCGCTGCGTAATATCGATGTCCAGACGTGTCTCGAGGAATTGGGTAAATTAATCCTGCTTTCTCATAATATCTTAGGGTGTGACAACTTAATCCACTCTGTTTCGCTGCTTCCTGTATTCTCACTATTCTTTCCTTGCAACTTCACGTCCTTGTTTTCACCCTCCCATTATCAATAAATATCATGGAGATAATCCATTGATATAAAGATATAAATTGTGATGTCCGCTGGAAATAAACAAGGCCACCAGCAGTTAGGTAGCCATGATTAATCGTGACTAACCAGACTACTTTTCAATTGGCGAAAAACTCACCCTCTCTCCTTCGGCAGTCAAAATAGCAATATCGACAGGCTTACCGTCAGCATCCAGCCTAACTTCACCGATGGCGCTGCGGTTAATCAGGCGGTGATTCCCCGGCAAGTCCGGATCGCGTTTGAAGATTTTAAGACGCTTTCGCTTGGTGAGCCAATTGAGCGGGGAGCGAGGGCTATATAATATACGGTCCATGAAATCACAGACACGCAATAACGCATTGGGAAATTCGTTTTTGATCCCGCTTGAGGTGATCTGGTAAATATTCGGGCTACTATTGCGAAAACGCAGCTTAACGTCATAAGCGAACGAGTAATGCACATCACCAGATAAAATCACAAAATTGGTTGGGGTTTTGGTATGGGTGAAAATGCTGATCAAAGTATTGGCCGAGCCTGGATGGGCCATCCAGTTTTCAGCATCGATAAGCAATGGCTGCCCTAGCCAAGTCATGCCACGCTGCAAGGATTCAATAAACTTCACCCCGAACATCGGCGCAGCAGAAACCAAAATCACTGCGGGTTCATTCATCAAAGACATTTGCAGCTCGCTGAGCGCTTCCCAGTCCATCAAACCCGACGGCTTGTTCATCTTGGACTCAGAACGCCAGCGGCGGGTACGGGTATCGAGTACCAGCATTTTCGGTTCTGTATTAATGATGTAGTGCCATTGCTCAAACCGGTAGAGAAAGTCAATCAGACTGTCTTGGCTATCGCTGGTTGGCTGCTCGAAATAACTTTCAACATGACTAAAAAACGTCTCGTCAAAGCTCTCAGGCGCATTGCCCCACCCCTGACATAGCCAATAACTGATCAAGCCGTTACCGATGATCCGCCGAGAAAAGTGGTTATGGTAAGCCGCTTGCTCCCACCCTACCGTCAGGTTCCAGTCGTCAGTAATATCGTGATCATCAAAAATCATGTAGGTTGGAATATGCGCCATCAAGCGGCGGACTTGCGGTAAGCCTTTGACAAACTGATCTATCTGTATTTTTTCATCAGCCCAAAGCGTTTGCCATTTAGCTTCAAGTGTATTGCCTTGCCACTGGAACAGGTTGTGCTCCAGTCTCGCACTATCGACCAACTGCCACAGCTCTGGAGACCATACCAACAAGTACATAGCGTTGAACTCACTTAGTGTGATCAGGTGATTGCCAGATTCACGAGAGCTGAAAACCGGAGACTTGCGCCGTAACCAACTGGCAACTCGGGGAAATCTCTCAATGATATCTTCCCCTCCTTCCAGGTATTGCGGTAACAGTTTTTCCCTTCCATAGAAGTTATCAGCATGGCAGCGCAGCTCCTTGGTATTGGCTACCGGTGCCTTATCGAAATCTTCATCATAGAGCCCCAGTAAATCAATAACCTGCTGAATACTGTCAAGTGTTGAACCGGCAACATGATCGGCATAGATTTGATCACCGCTCATCATGAGCAATGACGGCCTATCGTCAATTTCTTGCCCTGCAACTTTAACATCAGCGGCCACTAGGCTGTCTTTACTTGGATAATGCGGATTGCGACAAGAGCCATGCATCACATAATCGGCTTGTGTTTTAATGATAAAGGCTGGGCGTGATTCCCCGTCATAGAGCAGATCTGGAATGAGCTCAGTGAGTACGCCGTCCTGTGTTTCAACTTGGTATTCCAATGGGGTGTCAGCAGGAAACTCGCCCAAATACGTTACCTGGTATATCCAAGCTCGCTCACCGATTCGGACATGTTTACCCTGCGAGAGGCTGCCGGAAAATAGCTCTTTTTGATCTGCTTGCTGATATAAAGTAAAAATTCCTTCCAGCGGACTCGAGACTGCAAACCACAACGTCAGCTCCTTGGGCGTTACCTTACGCAATATTGGCCCAGCAAGAATAAGCGGCAACGATTGGGAGGTGTCATGGGCAGTGGTTAGCGGTGATTCTTCGGTCATAGCTCGGCAGCACTCTTTACTTCAACATATTTCAATTGGTTATAAGTACGACATTAACAGCAACAATTTGTTTAATAAAGATAACTAGAAAATGATCGCGATAGCTAGAAGATTTGGGCCATTTCGCTATACAACCAGTCCATCACTCGACCTACGCCCTTATCCCTGCGCTTCACGACCCCCATCTCTACCATTAGTGGCTCAGGGATCTCTTCCGTTGATAGTTCTACAAGCTCGTCTACATACCACTCTTCTTGTGCAACATGCTCTGGCACCAAGGCCCAGCCGATCCCACGTATAACCATTGAAGAAATGAGGTAGTAGCTATCAATATGCCAATAATTAGATGAAATGGGCGTCGCTTTCCCCACTCCCATCCTGTCCCGAATAACCAGCTGCCGGTATTGAATCAAATCAGTCACTTTCGGTACCGGAATACCTGCCAAAGGGTGATCTCGCGATACAATCAACGCATGTTTGAACTGACCGATAGAAGTGAACTCCAAACTCTCAGGCAGGGTATCTTGATGAAACAACACCCCGAGGTCAGCTTTCTCCGTCGCGACCCACTGAGCAATATCTTGTTGTGATCCATTGATAACCGTTAGCTTTAGAAACGGGTGTGTCACGGATATCGACGTAAACAAACTTTCAAAGGCAGTAATCGGCACTGCCTCATCAATTGCGATCGTAAATGTCGCCTCCTGCCCGGAGGATACTGTCATCGCCCGCGCGGACATCCGCTCGCATTGCGCCAGCACCGCTCGGGCTTCAATATACATTTCTTCACCAGCAGCAGTCAGTACCGGTAAACGGGCACTTCGGTCAAACAATTCAAAACCCAAGTCCACTTCTAGGTTGTTAATAGCGGTACTCACTCGAGATTGAGCTTTACCAAGATGCCTCGCTGCGGCTGAAAAAGAGCCCTGCTGCACCGCACACACAAAAGCTTCCAGCTGATCTATCGTCCAATTCACCTTGTTCATCTCACTCTATTAGCATATTACAACCTCATTCTATCCGAAAAGCGGATAGTTCCTAACTTCAATCAATCATAAAAAGGGGGATAATGTTCTCAAAGTCACAAAAGCCAAAGATCTCCTATGCAAGAGAAATTTACACAAAGTCTCCCCCAGCAAGACACCACAATCGATAATAAAAGTATCAGCAAAACCTTTTGGCGATATGCGATCCCCTCCGTTGCCGCCATGCTGGTTAACGGCCTCTATCAAGTCATTGATGGTATTTTCGTTGGCCACTTCATAGGCTTTGAAGGATTAGCCGGGATCAATATGGCCTGGCCTATCATCGGGCTTATTGCGGGCCTTGGCCTGCTTGTCGGCATGGGGACTGGCAGCCTGATTTCGATATACAAAGGTGAAGACAACCACACAAAAGCACAACAGGCGCTTGCTACTGGCCTTGGCTTAATCGCCATTGCGGGCCTGTTGGTGATGGCTGCACTGGCGCTGATTGCGCCGTCGCTCTTAATCGCTCAAGGTGCAACTGGCGCACCGCTGGCAATGGGCCGGGCTTATATTGATGTCTTCACCTGGGGAGCCGTATTCACCATTGCGGCAGGTGCCTTGCCAATGCTCATTCGCAACGACGACAGCCCTAACTTTTCAACCGCCCTGATGATGGCTGGTGCCATTGTGAATATTATCCTCGATTATATCTTCATTGCGCAGCTGGACATGGGGCTAAGAGGAGCAGCTATTGCGACTATCATTGCCCAAATATCAATTACTATCGTGGCAGTAGGCTACTTTTTCACTGGCTATTCCAAATTGAGGCTCAGCCTCGGCACCTTCAAGTTTAACGCAGGGATTGCTGCCAATGCAGTTAGCCTTGGAACATCAAGCTTATTCATGTACGTCTACTTTAGTTTCATTATCGCCGTGCATAATAAGTTATTTATGCACTACGGCAGTGCCGTGCATGTCGGGGCATTCGCCATTGTCGGCTACTTGATGACGATGTACTACCTACTTGCCGAAGGGATCGCCAGTGGTATGCAGCCCCCAGTGAGTTATTACTACGGTGCCGGACACGGCAGAAAGATCCGAGCGACACTGCTCCTTGCGAGCAAAGTGGTAATGCTAACGGGTATCACTTCGGTGCTATTCCTGAATCTATTTCCGAACGCCCTAGTAAGCTTATTTAGCAACGGGGATCCGGCTCTCGCAACCGAAACAGTCAATGGCCTGCGCCTGCACCTGTTCGCAATGTTCCTCGATGGCTTGATCGCGCTGGCTTCTGTGTATTTTATGTCAGTTAACCAAGGGGCAAAGGCCCTCGGGATTTCGGCGGGCAACATGCTGGTACAACTGCCTTTCTTGTACCTATTGCCCCAGTGGCTAGGTGTAGATGGGGTATGGCTGTCGGTGCCGCTGTCTAACATCCTGCTGGCCGCTATTGTTATACCGCTGGTTTGGAAAGATATTCAGAAAAAGCAACATAGTGATATTACAGTAGGCGCTGTCACTGCCTAATCACAGTCGCTACGATGGCCAATAAAAAAGTACACGCCATTGCGTGTACTTTTTCTATTCAACAACAGGCAACCCTAAAAGATCCCTTTCTTCTTGATCTTCTGCACATGGGCAAGACGCTCGTTCAAATCTACAACAGGGGTTTCACCTTGTTCTTGGTTTGATAAGCCCGCCTGCGAACTTATGCCGCCCTTAGATAACTTGCCGATGAGTTCAGACTGCGACGCCAGCATCTGCTTAAGCTCAGCAATTTCTTGCGATTGTCGTTCGACCAGCTTAACCAATCTCGCGTTTTGTGCATGATGGCCTTCTACCGCATCAGAAACAGCAGCAGTCACCGCTTCAACCGTATTCGCCGCACTTCCCTTTTCACCCTCTGCTGCCAACGTTGATGACATGACCGCTGATAGGTGCTCGCGCGTACGCTCAGCCTCAGTGGTGACCTGCTCGAAAATCGACGCCTTTAAAGCCTCAAACAGCTCTTCCTGGGTTTGCTGGTTGCACACTTGCTCAGTGTTCGTCGCTAGATACCCAAGTCCCTGGAGGGTCTTTTCCAGCGTAAATTCAGATACCTGGGCTTCAGTGAGCTGCATGCTCAGTTGCTGAGATAAGTCAGGACTCAGCAAGTGCATGAACAGGCCACTCAAATAGACCTGCTTTTGGACATTCCGCGCATTGAGTAATGCCAGGCTGTGCTCATTGCCGGATTCTGATTTCAGCCTGGCAAAATCGTCAGCCCATTGGTGCAGTACCTTACTGGCATAAAGATCTGCCGGGTTATTAACCGGGTCGAGATAAATGGAATAATTGATCCGTTTTAGACGATCAGCCATTTACAACCTCTTGTTCTGGCATATTAACCGCCTCGCCATCGGCATGATACAGACACAATTCACGCGCCAAGGCTTCTTGCGGCTCGTCCACCAGCACTACGCGCTCGCCCAGTGTTTCGTAGGCTTTTTTCACTGCCGGGAAAATTAAGCTCGCACCGCCACCGACCAAGTAGACACGGTTCGGGTTCTTGGCAAACTTCTTCGCTTCGTACGCAACCTGCTTGCCAAGCTCATCGATTTTGGTTTCGATTTTTTCAAGGATAACTGGGATCTGGGTTTCGTCATTCACGACTTCCCGCACAAAATCCAGGTTATCGCGCTGCTTGATAAGCTCATTCGCCACCAGGTAGCTTGAATCACTATCGGCAACGGCCAAGGACTTACGAGCAACATCGGTCACCATGGATACGCCAATTTCGTTATTTCCGTAAATGGCAGAGACATCATCAAATTCACCGACAATCACCCCCATATCCAGCGTAGTCCCGCCAATATCAATGACCAGTGAGCGATTGAATTGGCTAACAGACTGCATCGTCAAAGTCGAGAGCACAGCAGGTAAACTCTCGGGCATCACTTCGACATCAATGATATCGAACAACTCACCTTTGTTGAGTTCAATTTGACGCATCAAATTATCGCGCTTGCGGGCAATTTTCGCTTCGTTTTTTTGGCAATCTTCGGCGTTGTAATATTCGGTAATAGGTAGTGTCACCACCAACTTAACCGGACCCGGTTCAATACCTGTCTGCAGCAGCGCATGGTGAACGGAAAGTAGATTCAGATCATCATACTGGTAATCAACATGCGTTGTTTCCAGGGCTTTGTCTGAAGTCATGTCGTAGGTATATTTGGTTGAGCCAATCGTATAATTAAAGATCTTCTTGTCTTTTCTCAGTGCGGCACTTTTCCAGTTTTTACGGAACGAGTTAGGAGAGATAACGGTGTGTAGTTCACCTTGTTCAATCCAACTTACTTTAACGTTGGTTGAACCGTCATCAACCGCAAATTTACGTGGCGTCATTGTTTTCCTACTTTATCTCGGTGAGAGTGATTTGTCTGCGCGAAAGTAAATAAACCACTGGCCAATGGCAAACCTAACGCAATGGTTTTGAAGCAGTTCAGCAAAACAAAAAAAATCCGACCTTTTTGTTTAATATCCTTCAGATTTGGTCGATCCGCCCGCATTGCAAGCCAATAAATGCCACCGACTTGGATCGGCGGATACACTCAAGCAGTAAACTTAATTTACCACTTTAACTTTCTTTCTATCCAGCACTCTAGTTTGGCTCATCAATAACAGCAAAAAAAAACCAATATATACATACTCTTAAAGTTAAATTAGCCAACCATTCACACATTATCGGCGTGGGAGTAATGAAAGGCTAATGAAATAAGTATCCAGAAACACTAAATATTTCTCATTAACTCGCCCTACCACTCACAATCAATAGAAATTCAACTGACAAATAGAAAAGCACCGCCCATAAACCTGACAAATAATAAAAATAGTAGACAAAAAAAGCGCTGAACATATACCAGCCGCACGCATTACCAGTCAGAAACTGGTCGCACCAATTTGCTAGATAAAGATCACTTACTCATTTCAATTCAAAGAGTTAATTAAAACCCCACTTCAATCAACTTCATGAAGCAATATCACATAGTGACAATTTTCCGCTCCATTAAGGCATTAGCAAAAGATTTTTCTTTGACCAAAATAAGCACCTTTGCTACTAATTTAATGGTACTTGTGACAACGGCAAACTAAATGAAAGTTTAGGACGCAAAGCTTCCGGTCTAACGAGTTTCTCAATGATAGCGGGGCTACCTCAAGTGGAGTTTCTCCATTTACGTTGTGCTCGTATTTATTAAAACAAATGAAGCGTGATTGTAATGGGTTAATTCTATTTTTCTTAATTTATAAATAGAAAATCAATTTGTCTCGCTCCCTGAACCATTATTCGTTTTAGGTAAATGGAGTTTATTCTGTGAAAAAGTCTAATCTAGCCATATTTATTGGCGGTTTACTCTCGTCTTCAATAAGCTACGCAGCCGCGCCCGGTGCCCCTACCATCGACTGGGGTGAGCACACTTACGCCCTCGTCGAGCTAAACCGTGATGCCAGCAGCTACGAAGATATCGTCGTCGGCATCCACGATACTGTTACCGTGACAGTGTCTTGGCAGTCCTGGAGTGGCGACCCTGCCGACACGGCCAAGGTCAAACTCGATGGCAATACGGTTTGGACCGGCAGTGGCAGCGTCAAAAGCGCCACCTTTGATGTCAGCAAAGGCGGTGTCTACGACATGACTGTCGAGCTATGTAACGCTGATGGCTGTAGCGAAAGTGGCAGCGTCAAGCTTACAATCGCCGACACGGATGGCAGCCACCTCGCTCCACTAGTCCCCGTGCTACAAGAGAACAACAAGCCTTACACCAATAAGTCCGGCAAGGTGGTTGGTACCTACTTTGTCGAGTGGAGTGTGTATGACCGCGCCTTCCCTATCGATAAAGTACCCGCTCAGAACCTGACGCACATTATTTACGGTTTCACCCCAATCTGTGGCGGCAACGGCATCAACGATAGCTTGAAACAGATCCCTGGCAGCTTCGAAGCACTGCAAAAAGCCTGTGCCGGACGCGACGACTTCAAAGTCGCCATCCATGACCCATGGGCTGCACTGCAAAAAGGCCAGCAGGGGGTTAACGATTGGGCTGATCCTTACCGGGGTAACTTCGGTCAAATGATGGCATTGAAGCAAGCCTATCCGGATTTAAAAATCTTGCCATCAATTGGCGGCTGGACGCTTTCTGACCCTTTTTACTTCATGCATGATGAAGCGAAACGCCGCACCTTCGTCAACTCGGTGAAAGAGTTCCTGCAGACTTGGAAATTCTTCGACGGTGTCGATATTGACTG
Organism: Photobacterium gaetbulicola Gung47; assembly: GCA_000940995.1. NCBI lineage: Bacteria > Pseudomonadati > Pseudomonadota > Gammaproteobacteria > Vibrionales > Vibrionaceae > Photobacterium > Photobacterium gaetbulicola. Next base: position 536,712 of record CP005973.1, on the reverse strand, counting down.
GGAATACCCCGGCGGTAACGGAGCCCACCCTACCCTGGGCGACAAAGAAAAAGATGGCGAATTGTACGTCACACTGATGAAAGAACTGCGTGAAATGCTGGATGACCTATCGGCAGAAACCGGCCGGACTTATGAGCTGACTTCTGCCATCGGCGTCGATGTCAAAAAGATCGAGGTGGTTGATTACAGCCGTGCCCAGCAGTACATGGATTATATTTTCCTGATGAACTATGACATGTTCGGCGCATGGGATTTCAATAACTTGGGCCATCAATCCGGACTGTATGATGCCAGCCACAACCCAGCAATCACCCACACAGCAGACCGAGGGGTAAACGACCTGTTGGCTCAAGGGCTTGATCCTAAAAAACTCGTCATTGGCGTGCCGAAATATGGTCGAGGCTGGAAAGGCGTTCACAACTATACTGGCGATAACCCAATGACCGGACAAGCTACAGGTGCTATCGATGGCACATGGGAAGCCGGCGTGCTCGATTACCGTGATATTGCCAACAACCATTCGGGGGCTGGCTGGGAAGATCGCTATGACGAACAAGCCGAAGCCTCCTACAAATGGAACCCTACCACCAAGGAACTTATCTCTTACGATAATGCCAGGGCAGTACAAGCCAAAGGGAACTATGTTCAGCAAAGAGGGTTAGCCGGTCTGTTCTCGTGGGAAATCGATGCCGATAATGGCGATGTCCTCAATGCCATGCACGATGGTTTGGGGCATGGCGGAGTGACACCACCACCGGTAAACAAGCCACCTCATGCTAATGCCGGTGTCGACCAAACGGTGACAGGGCCTATCGATGTCATTATTGATGGCTCAAATTCCTACGACCCAGAGCAACAAGCAATCAGTTATTCTTGGAAGCAAACAGCTGGCGATACTCTGCCAATTGCAGGCGAAAACGAAGCTAAGGCCACCATCACGGTACCGTCTACCGATACTGACATCAGCTATACCTTCACCCTTACCGTAACTGATGAAGAAGGCCTGACTGACACTGACACGGTGACCATCACCAACAAAGCAGAGCAGGAAAACCAGCCACCGAGCGTGTCGCTGCCAGCCCAGCTTTCGGTAAAATCGCAGGATAACTTTACCCTGAATACCCAAGCCGATGATCCAGACGGTGATCCATTAACTTACAGTTGGACCATCCCGCAAGGCTTTGCTCTAGTCTCCGGCCAGGGCACCGCATCGCTGACCCTTACCGCTCCAACTGTTTCTGAGAGCACGCAGGCAAAAGTATCGGTACTGGTATCAGATGGCGCTTTGGATGCCCAGGCACAAACCCAGGTCACAGTGACCCCTAAAGATACCGGCGGTAATGAGTGTGACCTCACCGACCCGAATGCTGGCAACTATCCAGCATGGTCTGGTGGTGCGGCATACAACACTGGCGATCAAGTTAGTCATGATCAGCTGGTATGGGAGGCTAAATACTGGACACAGAACAATGAGCCAAGCGTGACTGCCGATCAGTGGAAACTGATTAGCGACGTCGAGTTCGGCTGGAACACGGGAGTAGCCTATAACGGCGGCGATGAAGTCAACCATAATGGCAACCGCTGGAAGGCCAAATGGTGGACCAAAGGCGAAGAGCCTGGAGTTGCAGCTGTGTGGGACAACATCGGAGCCTCAACCTGTGACTAACAGGTAAATGGCCACCGAAATAAAAAAACAGCGGCTCAGTGAGCCGCTGTTTTCAATCTAGCGCTTGTTATAAATTAATCGCGTGATAATTTCACTTCAAAACGATCCCACTCGACTAACTGCTTCTCTACATAACCCGCGCCTGATGGCTTTTCTGCGGTTCGATAGATCACGAAAGGCTGCACCGCATTCCAGTCACCATCGTAAAAGTCATATCTATCAATCAGTGATTTATCGACAACAGTGTAAGTCACAATACGGTTTGTCGGGCCAGTTTGACAATAGTTTCCTTTGTAAAAAGGCTGAGCTTGTTTTTGCGCCATCAAATTGGGCAAATTCATTACATTCACGGTCGTCGCACACCCTTCATAGCGTTGCACATACAACCTTACCGACTCTTGATATTGATGACCGGTCTCTCCAATCGGCTCGGCCGATTGCACATCCACAGACAGGGCGACTCCCAACCCCAGCTTCTGTACTTCCTCGATAGTCGGCTGCATTACCGTCGCTCCCGCAAAATCAAGCTCTGTAGCCTGATATGGCGAACTGTAGGCATCTATCGTACTCCCTACAACAGTGAATACTCCTGAAATAGTCAGATCACGGGTAGCGCTCCCTTTTTCCGGGGGCACAACGGAAAGGTAACTGGCCGACATAGGTGCCAGTGCTTTGTAGAATTCACTTTCCTGCTCGCTAACTTGCAAAGCGAAAAATTTTGACGGCGTATAGTCCAACAATGCGAGCTCTCCCGAATTAGAATCGACCCTCAAATACTGTCCAACCCAACCACTCGACAGGCTTTGCAGGCTATAGCTTCTTGTTCCATATTCTTTTGGAAGATCAAGTGTCACTTTCTTCAGTGGCTCATATTCAAGCTTATCGTGACGAACCACGAACCCAGGGTGCGCCGCCTTATCGATAAACGCGCCGGCATAGTCAGAAGCAGATAAATAGTTTCGTGTTTCGGCAGCTTCAAAAAGCACGTGAAAAGATCCGGTTGAGCGCATCTTCACAGTACCATCAGAGGCTACGGTAACCGGAGAGGTATCGGCTTGGTACACCTTGAAAGCAATATCTCCTTTGAGGTTTTCGATTAGCGGTGCAATTACTCCATCAGGCATATAAACCGCATCACTGTAGTCAACGGTGACAGGGTTCGGTGCTTTTTCGATGGTCACTGCGAAAGAGGCCGTCGCCGGACGGTATTTATCATCACCTGCGTCAGTGACTTGTACCACTGCATGACCCGCGCTGTGGATAGTGATTATTCCTGTTTTAGCATCAACCGCAATCACCCCTTGCTCGCTTTTATCCTCCAGCAACTTAAAGCTCAAGTTGCCAGTTCCCCCGCCAATAGCGGGTGGGCGGATGGTAGGGTTTCCTTCAGAGAAGGTACGCACCAAATCGCCGTCGACCATTAAGCGAGAATCAGCAGCGTTCACCACTACACTCATGCGTTTAGGCTCTGAGGCCAAAAAGTTATCACTCTCCTCACGCTCTACCGTGAAATTGGCAATACCGCTGCGTTTTAATCTGAAACACGCATTGGCAGAGTCATACTCGGCAATATTGCTATCACTGCTGGAGACTGGCAGCACGCGCAGTATACCCACATCCCCCTCAAAGACGACATCCTCACAATAGTCGGGGAAATAGGTCGTAGTCACATTACTGACTGTAAACTCAGGGTATGGCGCCTTGAGCACATTCACGGTCAGCGGTACCGGTGCCGATGGCAAGTAATTGTGGCCACCATCATCAATCGCCGTCAGCTTCGCTGAGCCAGCGCGCAGTACCGTCAAACGACCACCATCGAGCGATACAACATCCGACTGCCCGCTTAGCGTCAACTGGCCTAATTGCCCTTTCATTCTCGGCGATTCACTCATCCCTTCGGTGTAGGTATAAGTCAGTTCACCGGCGTCCATCCCTGGGTGCACCGCCGGATTGACCGTAACGGTGAACGGATGCTCGTCAGCAGCAAAATTGGTATTGAGATCATCTATGGCGCTCACCTCAGCTTGACCTACCCGTAAAAAGCGAAGCAGTCCGGTTTGTGCGTCTACCTCTATCACATCGTTACCGCTTACCACTTCATAGCGCACTGGCGCAACATTGTTATTGACTGCCGGTGAAAACAACGTGGTAGTATCAAACGTAACAACGGCATCGGATACCGTGAGATCTGCGCGCTTACCGAGCTTTATCAAGACAGTAAAAAAGGCTTCTTGCTGGGTATAACCAAACTCACTGCCCAAATACTGAGTCACTTTAACCTTGGCTTCTCCTACTCTAAGAGCTGTCATCAAGCCTGAATCTTCCGAGAGGGTTATAACAGGTTCGGCCTCTTCCTCTACCAACTCATACTTCAACCGGCCACCTTCAGAGCCACTGATTTTCAATGGGCTTAATGTTAGACCCGGTTGGTAAGCGCGCTCTTGTGATGAAAATTCGAGTTCATCGGGAGCTAAGGCCGCAATAGTAATTTTGGCTGACTGGGTAGCTTCGCGGTAATTTCGATCACCACGATCAGTTAAGATCACCTCAACCTCGCCAGGTACTCCTTTCGCAGCAATAATTCCCGTTTCGGGATTAAAGTCCACTAACCCTTCCGGTTGGAACTCGACGGTTACCTCACCCCTCTGGCCAAAGACAGGCAATATAATATCCTCGCCAGCAATGGTCGGTATGGTAATGTCGGCAAGCTCTAGCGCCTCATTTTCAGCTTGCTCAACCACAACATTAAACGTCGTGCTTGATGTCTTGTATTCCTTGCTACTATCAACGACTGTGACTTGAGTTTCTCCTGCAGCAAGTATTGTAATCTCCCCGGAAAGCGGGTCTATCCGGATCACATCACTCGGTTCACCAGCAGAAATTTTGTACACAGCACTTCCGACTTGGTGGTCTACTAGAGAGTGGGCAATACCTTGCTCAGAAAAGGTTAAAGAAAGGTCTTGAGCCGATAGTGCCGCACGGTCTTGTTTTTCTGCAGGCTTTGTTAGTTCATTGGATTCGCTGGATCCACCGCCTCCGCCGCCACACCCAAATAAAAGTAAGCTTAATATAACCGCTGATATTTTGAATTTCATTTTCATGCATGCTGCCCGTAAAAAAGCATGGTTTACTACGTCTATAGCAAACAACCATTGAACACTGTTTTATTTGGCTTGCGATTATAAATTCAGCATCTGTTAAGATTCAAGAAATATTATGAATGGATATGTATGGATAAAAAGCCATGTTTAAATAAAAAAATGCCATGAAAAACTTTATCTAATTAAAAACAACAATTTAAAGTCAATAATAAATTGCATTTAAAATCCATTAAATTATTACACCAAACATAACTTTCAAATTTGAAATACATGAGGGTCGAAGAAGGCTGCATTGCCCTCGTGATTATTGAACTCACAAAGGCAATGTTCGAATAAGGCTTTGCTTACTGCTGCAGTAACTGAACCGTCGTCACGATCTTGTCATTTAAGTGCGGATGAAGAATTCCCCCATTTTCAGGGTCGAAGTTCTCATGAAAACTTGGTACTGACAAAGAAGCTTTCACTTCAGCACCAAAAAATGGCATCGATGCCTCAGCGGCAGCCAATACATTCTTAGCCCCACCGGGGCCCGGAGAGGTTGACAGCAACACCATAGGTTTGTCCTGGTACACTTTAGGCTCTATACGCGAAACCCAATCGAACAGATTTTTGTAGGCAGCGGTATAAGAGCCGTTATGCTCAGCAAATGAAATTAATAGCGCATCCGCGGATTGGATTTTCTTTAGAAAGGCATGGGCCAACGCCGGTTGCCCTAGTTCCAGTTCCTTATCATGGCTATACAACGGTAGCTCGTAATCATTCAAATCCAATACTTCGACATTGTAGCCTTGTATTTGTGAGGCAGCATAAGTAACCAGCTGTTTATTGATAGATGTCTTGCTATTGCTGGCCGCAAAGGCGATTACTTTCATTTGATCTTCCTTTTCATTATGTATTTTTTCACTTGCCAAATAACAGTAGCAACTCCGACCAGTTAAGCAAATCTAATCCTTGGTATCACTCCCCTATCCACATAAATCAAAAGGGGAAGCCTTAGCCTCCCCTTCTCAATCATTGATAATGCCAGCTTAAGTGGCCCTGTTTAGAGTGATAGGATCACACCTGCAATGGAAGCACTCATCAAGTTTGCCAACACGCCGGCAGCAATAGCACGGAAGCCCATTCGCGAGATAAAAGTACGACGCTCCGGGGCCAAGCTACCTAAACCACCAATCAGGATTGCCATGGTAGACACATTGGCAAAACCACACAGGGCGAATGTTACGATCGCTAGCGAGTGCGCACTCAATTGCTCTTTGACTTCCATCATTTGGATGAAAGCGACAAATTCGTTAACGACCACCTTACTACCAATCAACGAACCCGCGACCAAGGCTTCATTCCAAGGTACACCAATCAGAAATGCAATTGGTGCAAATAGATAGCCAAGGATAATTTCAAAGCTAAGCTGAATGCCAAACAAGTCACCGACATTACCCAGCAAACCGTTGAGTAGCGCAATCACACTGATAAACGCCAGCAGTGTAGCGCCTACCGCTACGGCAATGCGCACCCCAGACATAGCACCATCAGCCAAGGCTTCAACCACATTGGTCGCGCGAGGCAGCTCTACAGAAGTGATTTCGTCTTCATCATTGGCCTGATCGCTTGGCGGTACCATCATTTTTGCCATCAACAAGCCCGCCGGTGCCGACATGAAAGCAGCGGCAATCAAGAAATTCAATTCCACGCCCAGTGATGCGTAACCGACCAGGGTACCACCCGCAACAGAAGCCAGCCCACAGGTCATGACAGCAAAAAACTGCGAATCACTCATTTTAGTCAGATAAGGTTTCACCACCAGTGGCGCTTCAACCATTCCAACGAAAATATTCGCGGTTGCTGATAGCGATTCAGCTCGGCCTGTGCCCAGCAGGCGCTGCAGACCGCCACCGATGATATTGATCACTTTTGGCATCAGGCCAATATGATAGAGCGCAGAAATAAGCGCCGAAAAGAAAATAATGATGCCCAGTACATTAATGGCAAAGACAAATCCGACACTGCCAGTCGCCAACCCGCCAAACAAAAAGCTAATTCCCTGCTGGCCATAATCAATGACGCTGGACACACCGGCTGTTACGGCATTTAGCGCATCTTTACCCGCCGGAACATAGAGTACCAACAAGGCAAAGATGATTTGCAAGCCAAAGGCGAGAGATACCGTTCTGACAGGAATATTGCGACGGTCTGTTGATAATAGATACGCAATAACCAAAATGGCGAAAATACCCAGTAAGGAGGACATGAAATTAGCACCTTTGCTCTAAATGTTGAGCCGCGCATTCTAGAGAGCAAAGGATTGCGTACAAGGTCAGTTTGCTATTCGTTTGTTACAGCAAGAAATGACCAAGAAACCAAACAAATATAAATAATTGATTTTAATGCAATTAATATAGAGCCAATTTTGATTATTGCCAAATAGAAAAAGTATTTATGCCTTCACGCACAATATTCTGCTGCTAGCTGTCTAAATTCTCAGCAAAAATTGAACTGCTGCCCACACAGCCAAAGGAAAATTATAGTTTCACCCAAGGCTTCAGCGCCTCATCCCAATAAGGATTATCACCAATATACTGTTTAAAAAAGGCAATGACCGCACTGATCTTTCGAGGCAAGTGCTTGCGACTCGGATAGACCGCATAGAACGGCATCGTTTGATTTGCCGTCCAGTCAGGTAGCAGCTGGATTAACTTCCCATCCCTGAACTCGTCGGTTAACAAGTAACTGGCAAGGTAGGCAACTCCCCAGCCAGCTACCGCAGCATCCCTAACCGCTTCGGCTAAATCAACCCGGTAGTTTCCTGAGACTTTTACGCTCAACGACTCACCCTGCTTAGAGAAATCCCAACAGCTATAATCGCGCTGCCGGCTTTGATAGGTCACGCAGTTATGGTTAACCAGCTCAGACGGATGGGTAGGCGCAGGATGATCGATTAAATATTTAGGTGACGCGGTAACAAGGAAGCGGGTCTCAGCCAAACGCTGGGCAACGTACCCTTCCGGGATATGCTCAAAGTTAGTGATCCACAGATCCAATCCATCGGCCAACATATCCGCCTTGTGATCAAATAAGCTAAGCTCAACCTGCAGATCAGGATACAGCTGACGCAGTTTCTCGATAGCCGGGATGATATGCATCGTACCAAATGATTGTGACAGTCCTAAACGAATCAAGCCCGCGACATCATCACGCTCCAGCGCCATACTGTCATTGGCTTCATTGACCGCGGCGAAAACTTGTTTCGCATATTGGGCAAAATGATGGCCGGCTTCTGTCAGGGTTAAACTACGGGTTGTTCGCTGTATCAACTTGACGTTCAACTCGCTTTCCAGCGAACCGAGTTGCTTGCTGACATGGGAAGTCGACACCCCGAGAGTACGTGCCGCGGCAGTAAAACTACCAGCTTCTACCAAGGTATGAAAAATCACCATTTGACTGGCTCGGTCATGGATCAATGCAGTGCCCTCTATCAATACATCTACAGACCATCCATGGTTTACATTCCAATATTAGGAATAAAAAGCTCGCCAGTTTACTCCTACAAAGCAAAAAGTCACGTTCGAAAAAGCCATTGAGAAAATTAATCGACCTGTTTTTGAAACGCCGCTTACAAGCATAGGATTAAGTTTTTATTTGTCATATAGTTAACACAGTAAAACGTTCAGGTCATAAAGATGGCAATACAAGAAAACGCGTATTTCGATGCGATCATTGTTGGCAGTGGGCCTGCGGGGGCAACACTGGCCAAGTCACTCAGTGAGCAAGGCAAAAAGGTTCTTATTCTTGAGTGGGGATCTGATTCCCCGCTGAGAGGCTCTTTCTGGCAAATGGCAGATATCGCCGCCATTCCAAGCAAGGGAGCATTTATCGGCAAAGATCTATCCTTGCTTATTCGCGGCATTACCGCCGGCGGCAGTTCGGCGATCAACTATGCCACCGCCATGCTACCGCCGTATGACATGTTTGACCGCTACGGCATTGATTTGCGTGCTGAAACCGAGGAAATGCAACAGGCTGTTCCCTACAGGCCCCTCCCCGATCTCCTCGTAGGACCTCGCGCAAAACGCATCTGGCAGGGGGCCGAAAAAGCAGGCTTTGAATGGCACAAGCTTGACAAGTTCATTGATGTTGAGCGCTGCCAAGCAGGCTGCCACTTGTGTGGTTACGGCTGCCCGCATGGTGCCAAGTGGACTGCACGCCGGTTCTTGGAGGATGCTGTAACGTCTGGCGCCCAGCTCATTACCAAAGCAAAGGTCACCAGGGTGCTAACTGAAAACCAGCCTGATGATAGTCACCTAGCTATAGGGGTTGAGTACCAAACAAATAGCGGTGTTCACCTTGCTTTTTCCGAGCGAGTGATCCTGTCGGCTGGTGGGATTGGCTCACCGCAAATCTTGCAACAAAGTGGCATTGCCGGGGCTGGCCAGCAGTTCTTTATCGATCCTGTCATCGCGGTTATGGGCACGGTCGATGAGAAATTTAGCGCCGGTGAAGTGCCAATGGCTGCGGGCCTGCATCTGCCCGAGGAGGGAATCGTCCTATCAGATCTCGCTCTCCCCAAACCGTTCTTCCACTTGTTTACCGCCCAGGCGGGCCGTTTCGATCGCCTGTTAGCCGCAGATAACACCCTAGCCATCATGGTGAAAGTAAAAGACAGCCTAAGTGGAAAAATATCCGCAAACTGGGCAAGTAAGTCGCTCTGTATTGAGGACAAGGCACGGTTAGACAAAGGCGCAGAAATGGCAGAAACCATTCTTACGGCCGCTGGAGCTACCCACATTTATCGCACCCACCATTTCGCTGCCCATCAAGGTGGCAGCGCCGCCATTGGCGATATTGTTGACAGCAACCTGGAAACCGAAATCAAAAGGCTGTATGTCTGTGATGCCTCGGTCATTCCTGAAGCCTGGGGACTGCCACCAACCTTTACCCTACTTTGCTTGGCAAAAAGGCTATCGAAGCATCTCGCCAACCGCATGGTGGCAAATTAGATAAGCAGGCTCTAGCGTATGGCATGGCAGCAAACTCCATCATTTGTGACTATGATTAGCGTCATGCCATTACTCCTACGATTAATACCACTGCTGATTACTTTCAATGCATCCGCTACGTTTGAACATCACGTGGTAAAATTTGGTTATGAGGATATCTCTTCCTGGAAAGTTAGACACTTTCAAGGCCGTACTCATTACACGCAAGTCCGGCTGGATAATCAACCGGTTCTCAAGGCCACCAGCAGTAACAGCGCAACGATCCTTTCCAAGCCTATTCGCATCGATCTCGAAGAAACTCCCTATCTAAATTGGTCTTGGCGGATTGAAAATCAATTAGAGGGAATCCATGAAACCACAAAAGATGGCGACGACTACGCCGCACGGGTTTATCTCGCCATCGGTTCCAACTGGCTGACTTCTACCAGCAAAGCAATCAACTATGTGTGGTCCAGTAACCAACCCCGTTTTTCCCGTTGGAGCAATGCATTTGCCGGGGAGAGGGTTCAGATGATAGCAATACGGGGTAGCTCGGACAGCATCGCGAAATGGCAAAATGAAAAGCGCAATGTCTACCAAGACTTCATTCATGCATTCGGGGATAAAGGCAGCGAACAAGCCAATAGAGAAGCCTATCGGTATATCAATGGCATCGCCATCATGACGGATACCGACAACAGTGGCCAAGCGGTAACCGCTTATTACGGCAATATTTTCTTTTCAACAAAATAGCATTAGAAGAAAAAGTGTAATGGCAAACCAATAGACTTTGCCGCCATTACACCCTCCCAAAGGGGGAAAAAGATGAGATTTCAACATCACAAAGGTCACACAAGCCGCATCGTACCAGAACATTTACAAGACACCATACCATAAAATGGTTACTTTGGTGCTTTTTGCCACTCTCGCTGTTCAGGCCCATCGTATGACCAAAGCAGGTTGCGCGGGATAGGCCCTTTGTTTCGGCCTCCTTGACCGGTTTGCTCCCAGGCATGAGCCAAAATCCCAACCGAACGTGATAGGCAAAAAAGCCCTCTTGCTAACGGGGCAGGAAAGCCTAACTCGGCATAGATAACAGCCGTTGCCCCATCGATATTCATCGGAATACGTTTGCCTTTTTGCCGAAAAAGGTAACATTCCACCCCCATCGCGATTTCAGCAAACCGACCAGTGACGGTCCCGGCATCGGCAGCTTGCTTGATTAACGCCATCAACGCTGGTGCTCGCGGGTCAACCGGGTGAAAGCGATGGCCAAAACCTGGGATGAATTTACCGTGAAGTTCTTTATGTGTCGTCACTTCTGAGTCTATCGCAGCTTCCAGCGACTCACCTTGCTCACAACGATCAGCAATGGCTCGATATAACGCGACTGCTTGCTCCCCCGCCCCCCCATGCACATCACCCAGTACATTTACCGCTGAAGCCATGGCGTTATTTAGGCCAACGCCACAAGTTGCCGCCATTCTGGCAATCGCAATACTCGGGGCTTGAGGGCCGTGATCAACAGCAGACATCAGCGCAGCATCGAGCAGTTTTGCCTGTGAAGGCGATGGCAGATCGCCTCTTACCATCAGCCAGATCATCTGGGCAAAGCTGACATTGCCGATAAGCTCCTCTATCGGGTAGCCATAATAGCGAATCTCGCCCGGCGACATTTCGATGATAGACGTCTTCCACCAGTCGCTAACATCACGCCCAATCCCATGCTCAGGTCTTTCGATACTCATATTGCCCCCTGCTCCTGTAATAGCACAATTTCTTCCTTACTTAAGCCCAATGCAGTCAACCACGGTTCGGTGTGTTCACCCAGCAGAGGGGGCGGTAACATGACGGCAGGGCGCTCGCCATCGAGTTTGAAGCCAGTTCTGACATAACGGACATCTTGATTCACCCCGGGCGAATCGACAAAACACCCGGTAAAGTCACGACCTTGTACCTGCGGTAAATCCAACGCCTGTGGAACACTCAGCACCCTTCCAGCAGGCACACCAATATGATTAAGCTCAGATTCCCACTCTTTTGCTGGTTTAACCGCAAAAGCCGCTTCGATATGACCGGTCAGTAATTCCCGGTTTTCCAGCCTCGCCTGCCGCTCGGCAAAACGGGGATCGGTGATCAAATCATCCCGCCCGATAAGCTGGCACAAGGCTTCGAACTGCTCCTGTTTGTTGGCCGCAATATTCAACAAGCCCTCACCGGTTTTAAAGGTGCCTGAAGGACTCGCAGTGACATTGTTATTGCCAAGAGGCTGCGGCGCTTTGTCGGCCACCAAGTAGTTGGACACCGCCCATCCCATAGTGGTCAACGTCGATTCCAGCATGGATACATCAATAAATGAACCTTCGCCCGAAGCCTCCCTGCCTGCCAGCGCGGCACAGATTGCAAACGCTGCGGTCATGCCGCCTATGGTATCGGCTATCGGATAGCCAACCCGATAAGGGGCATTTTCTGGCGCGCCGGTAATACTCATCACCCCGGACATACCCTGGATAATCTGATCGTATGCTGGCAAATGGCGCATCGGGCCATCAGCGCCATACCCCGAAATCGCGCAGTAGATGATATTAGGGTTCACTGCCTTTAACTCTTGATAGCCCAGACCTAACCTGTCCATCACACCAGGGCGGAAATTTTCAATCACCACATCCGCCGTTTTCACCAGTCGCTCGAACAGGGATTTACCCTCATCGGTTTTCAAATTCAATGTAACCGACTGTTTACCCACATTCTGAGCGAGAAAGGAAATCCCCATACCGGCCTTGTTGAGTGTTGGAGAGGCTCCTAACTGGCGGGCTAAGTCGCCACTTTTCGGCACTTCGACCTTGATGACTTCAGCCCCCAAGTGGGCTAGCTGATGACCACAGAATGGCCCCGCTAGCACATTGGTGAGATCCAGCACTCGGTATTGGTTTAGTGGTGTCAGCATCCTTCGACTCCATCGTTGTCATTGTTATTTTTCTTAAAACCGTTAGTTATTGCTGTTCAGGCGCAGCAGCAGCTTCATCCATTTGAGATCGCTTGGCTTTTCGTGCATCTAACACGTTACTGACCACAGGCATCATCAAAGCCAGCACGGCACAAATCATGATGGACAGGGTCAGTGGGCGCTCCCACAAGAAGGCATAGCTGCCATCAGATAATGTCAGTGATCGGCTCAAGTTCTTCTCGAGTATTTCGCCAAGAATGAAGCCCAGCAGCATAGGTGCCATCGGGAAGTTAAGCAGCTTCAAGAAAGTGGCTATGATCGTAATGATCACCATCATATGAATGTCGAAGGTATTAAAGCTCACCAGATAGACACCTGTGATAGAGAAGAACAAGATCAATGGGATCAAGATTGGCCTTGGGATCACCAACAAACGCGAGATATACGGGATCAACGGTAGGTTCAGAATAAGCAGAACCAAGTTACCGAAATACATCGAGATAATCACCGACCAGAACACATCAGGGTTATCGACAAAAAGACGCGGCCCCGGCTGAATACCATAGGCAATCAATGCGCCCAGCATGATTGCCGTAGTGCCTGAACCAGGAATACCCAGTGTAAGCAGCGGTACAAAAGAGCCTGTTGAAGCCGCATTGTTGGCAGATTCCGGCGCGGCCAAACCACGCAATGCACCTTTACCGAATTTGGCTTTTTCTTCTTTGCTAGCAAGGTTTCGTTCCATACCGTAGCTTAGGAACGAGGCGATGGTGGCACCAGCACCCGGTAATACACCCACCAAGAACCCGAACACCGATGAACGGCCAACTGTCGGTGCGACATGCTTTACTTCCTCCTTATTCAGCTTCATGCTGCCCAAAGAGTCCATGTCCATCTGCGGCTCTTTTTCTTGATGCTCGCCGCGCAATACCGTCATGATCACTTCAGTTAGGGCAAAAGTGGCCATCGCCAGCAACAAGAAGCTAATGCCATCTATCAGGTTAACATTATCGAAGGTAAAACGCGGGATCCCCGACATCACATCGTTACCTACGGTGGCAATCATCAGGCCGAAGACTGTCATCATCAGCGCTTTGAGTACCTGCCCTTTACCGGAAAAAGCGGCTACGGCAGTCAGGCCCAATATCATCAAGGCAAAATAATCCGATGATTGAAAACTCAGCGACACCTTGGCCAGCGCAGGTGCGGCAAACAACAGGATAATCGCCCCTATCGTACCGCCGGTAAATGAAGAGTATGCCGCCAGCGCCAGCGCTTTGCCTGCCTGTTTGCGCTGCGCCATCGGGTAGCCATCAAAAGCGGTAACCACGGTACTGGCACAACCCGGCGCATTGATCAAAATCGAAGAAGTCGAGCCGCCAAAGATAGCCCCGTAATACACACCGGCCATCAGGATAATGCCTGATGAAGGATCAAGGCCGTAAGTAATAGGGATCATCAAGGCAATGGCAGAAATCGGCCCTAGCCCCGGAAGCATGCCAATAAAGGTACCGGCAAAACAACCAACCACCACCATCAGCAAATTAAATGGCATAAATGCCGTTGTCAGTCCTGACATCATTCCATCAAACATGGTGTTTCTCCCTTTTAGATCAATGCCCAAATTCGGCCAGGCGCTAAGTAAATATCCAGCAACTGGGTCAGGACGTACCAAAACCCACTAGCAAACGGTACCGATGCCAGTAGCAGGGTTTTCGGGCGACGCTCACCCAGAAGCCAATAACCACAGGCCAAGAAGAACACGGTAGAAAGCAGAAAACCTACCCATTCCAGAGCGATGGCAAATAACACCATCAAAACCAGCAGCTTGCTGATAATTTTGAAATCCAGCCCAACTAGGGACAACATGTCTGAGGCTTTCACTTGCGTTTTTCGATGTGCCGCGACCAACTGCAGCAGCGATAATGCACCCCCCAGCATGGCCAACATGGTCGGCATCGACTTGGCGTGGAAGGGTTCGTATTCGTCACCGGGAAACAGAGGTATTTGAGTGGTGTAATAGCCGTAGGCAACGGAAAAGCATAAGAAGATCAGCCCGCCGATGTGATCTTTGGTAAGCGTCATGGGTCTATCCCCTGATTAATAGTATTTGGAATCTTTCGCTTAAAGAATGGGCAGAGCAGGCACCTCACCTGCCCTGCGTTTGGCATTGTTAGAGTGGCTTGTACAGAAATCTAATTCAAAAAGCCAAGCTCTTTCATTAGGTTACCCATCTCTTTTTCCTGCTCTTGCAAAAAGGCTTCGAACTCTTTGCGCGGCTTGTAGATTTCCGTCCAGCCGTAACGGTCTCGGACTGTCGTCCACTCATTGGTCTGGTACATTTTCTCCAGCACGCTGGCGAACTCGTCAGCCTGCTCATCGCTGATCCCCGGCGCTGCGAAGAAACCACGCCAGTTTACAAAGCTTGCGTCATAACCCAGCTCTTTCAACGTAGGGACATTCGGAGCTGCCGATGAGCGAGTTTCACCTGTCATAGCCAGAATGCGCACTTCACCCGCCTCGGCAAGGCTCAGCGCTTCACTCAACCCCGTTGATAGCACCTGAGTTTCACCCGATAGCAATCCAGCCATGGCTTTACCACCTGCATCATAGGCAAGGTATTTCACTCGGCGAGGCTCACCACCCGCCGCTTTGAAAGCCAAAGCGGCTACAAGGTGATCCATCCCACCGCGCGAAGAGCCGCCTGCGACAGAGACCGAGCGCGGGTTTTTCTTATAGGCTTCTGCAAGTTCATTGAAAGACTGATAAGGTGAGTCTTTGGCCACGACAAAAGCCGCATAGTCACCAATAGTGGCAGCAACAGGGGTCAGGTCACGGAATGACTGAGGGAAAACTTTCGAAAGGGAGCGGATAACAATAGGGGTAGAATTCACCATCAAGGTATCTTGTGACTGTTCCGCCGTTTTGATCAGATAAGCAATCGCTTTACCGCCACCACCACCAGACATGTTTTCATAAGACACTTTGTCGACCAATTCGGATTTCGAGAGTGCTTCACCGGTACCACGTGCGGTGCTATCCCAGCCACCACCGGCACCACCGGGTACCAAGAAGTGGATTTCGTCGACTTTCGCCTGCACCGAGCCAATGCTCATTGCAGAAGCCATCAACGTCGCCAGTAGGGTTACACGGTTGCGGGTAATAAATTGAGTCAGCATAGCTCTTTCCTCGTTGAGTGTTGTTTTTATCCTTCAACACAAAGGTAAGGCAACAACTGAGCAAACCAAAGATTGTAAAATTAATGTGAATAACGTCTTTATTTATCATTTTGTTCATATTGTTCACAGCATACCGGCACAAAAACAGGTAAAGTCGTTACATCATTAACGGTGAAAGGAATCACCCGCTTCATGTTACATATGCTGTCGTTACGCCACCTCCGGTTAAAGTGGCGTATGATATTGATTTTAGGGCTCATTGCCGTATTGCAAACCGGCATGTTAGGCCATTTTGCTATCCGCTATCTCGATAATGTGTTGGATGAGCAGATCGGCCAGCAAGCCATGCGGGTGGCATTGGCGATTGCGGCATCGCCGGATGTGATCCGTGCCGTTGAAGCCGGAGACTCTGACTTTTTGCAACCTTTAAGTTACAAACTCGCCCACTCGGCCGAAGCACGTTTTGTCGTTTTTGGCGATAAAGACGGCATTCGCCTGGCCCACCCTTTTCCCCATATGATTGGCAATTCTATGGCCGATGACGATGGCGATACCAATGCGCCCGCCCTTGTGCATGGTAAACCCTATGTATCCAAAGCTCTGGGGAGTATCGGCTGGTCAATGCGGGGCAAAGCGCCGGTGTTCAATGCGGCAGGCACCAAGGTTATCGGTATTGTCTCTGTGGGTTATATGCTCGATACCGTCGACCGACTGGTGAGCAACCACCGCCTCAGCATGTTGTTCGCTATCGGCGGCGCTTTCCTTTTCAGTGTGTTTACCGCCGTCTGGTTTGCCTCCCATTTCAAAAAAGCCATTTTCAACTTGGAGCCCGAGCAAATCGGCCGCATGTTCCAAGAAAGGAATGCGACCCTTGAAACCGTGCGGGAAGGAATTGTAGCCATCAACCATGAAGGAAAAATCACCACCTTCAACCATGCGGCAATCCAAACACTGGAGCTACCAGAGAGCGACAGCTATATCGGCAAGCCCATTCAAGCAGTATTGCCTGACAGCGGCATGCTCGATGTACTGGAACAGGGCACCCCCCAATATGACCAGGAAATTTGGTTACACAACCACCTGCTAATCGCCAACCGGATCCCGCTGATCCAAGGCGATCAGATCACTGGTGTGGTCTCTAGTTTCAGGTTAAAAAACGAGGTTGATCTGGTCAGCCGTAAACTTACCCGCATCAAACAGTATGCCGAGAGCTTGCGCAGCCAATCCCATGAGTACAACAACAAGCTCCACACGATTGCCGGGCTGATCCAAATCGATGCCAAAGACGAGGCGCTGGCGGTTATCGGCCAAGAGTCATCAAGCCACCAAGCGTTCATCCAGCAACTGATGGAAGTCACCTCCGATAGCATTCTCGCAGGGTTCCTACTGGGTAAATACAACCGAGCCAAGGAGCTGGGGGTTGAGTTGGTTATCGAACAAGGAAGCCAAATGTCTGCGCTGCCTGATGCCCTACCCCGTGAACAGCTGGTCAGTATTTTGGGTAACCTGATCGACAATGCCTTGGAAGCCAGCCTTTCCCATCAAGGTAAAGGCGGCACGGTAACATTGATACTGTCAGACTTCGGCAAAGAGCTCATTTTCGAGGTGGAAGACCAGGGGCCCGGGATCACCCGGGAAGATCAGGACAAAATCTTTACCCGCGGCTACACGACCAAAGCTGCGCAAGGGCACGGTATCGGGTTAGATTTAGTAAAAAGCCTGACGGATCACCTAGGGGGACTCATTACCGTGGAGTCGATTACCTCTGAGGCAGCACCCAGCGGCAGTCGATTTACCTTATATCTCCCCAAACAGATAACCCCCAATAACCAGAGCAACGCAACCAAGAACAATGATTCAACGAAGCACACGGAGGTGCAATCATGACCACCACTATTCGCATTGTCATCGCTGAAGATGACCCTCAGATTGCAGAAATCCAACGGCGCTTCATTGAACGTATCGATGGCTTCGAGGTGATAGGCATTGCCCATGGCATTGACGAAGCCCGCGACCTCATTGAAGTCCTCAAACCGGAGTTGGTACTGCTTGACAACCAATTCCCGACAGGTACCGGCCTGGCGTTGCTCAGGGAGTTACGGGCTGGGGGCTGCAACACCGACGTCATCCTGGTGACCGCTGCCACCGAAGTCGATACCCTGCGCCAGGCGATGCACAGTGGCATTTTCGACTACATCCTAAAACCCTTAGTCTTTGAGAGACTGCAGGCTTCTCTGTTAAAGTTTCGTGGTCACCTTGAGCGGTTTTCCGATATTGACTCACTGCTCCAAAGTGACGTTGATGGCTTATTGCAAGCCTCACCGGACAATAACCACTCACCGGCCAATGTTGCTAACAACGTAGCAGGACGTCTACCCAAAGGGATTGATGGGTTAACCCTCGATAAAATCCGTGCCGTATTCTATGGCCCGGCAGTCCTGCTCAATGCGGAAGAAGTCGGACAGCAGATTGGGGCCAGCAGGACAACCGCCAGGCGCTATCTCGAATATTTGGTCAGCACGGACGAACTGAGTGCCGAAGTGTCTTACGGTAGTGTCGGCAGGCCTGAGCGCAGATACCAACTCTGCTGAAGGCTTGTGAAGTGTTTAAAAAAAGAAGGGGAGCGGTTTGGCTCCCCTGTTTGATTGGTCGTGGTTTCTATTCTAAGCCAAAGGCATCAAGCGGCTGTTGCGCTGCTTTCCCTTCCGCGATAAGCATTCAACGATGTAATCACCACCACAACGGCAACAGCCGCAAGCTTGATAGTGAGGCCACTGAAAATTAGGGCAAATGGCACCGCTAGAAGCACTGCACGTGCAGCCATAGACAACGGCTTAATGAGTCGTCCTTCGATCGCGCCGGCAAAGGCAACAATCAAAGCGATGGTAGTGACAATCGCAAATATGAAGCCCATTAGGTTTTCCCCATCGTAGATAAGCGGCGAGAAAGCCATCATCAGCGGGATCAAGAAGAAACCTTGGGCCAGCTTGAACGCCTGGACCGCAGACTGCATCGGTGACGCCCCGGCAACCCCGGCGCCGGCGAAGGCCGCCAAGGCAATTGGCGGAGTAACATTCGAGGTTTGCGACAACCAGAACACAATCATGTGCGCAGCCAGAATGCTCAAGCCCAGCTCAGTCAAAGCTGGCACGGCCATGATTGACAGTACAATGTATGCGGCCGTTACCGGTAAGCCCATCCCAAGAATAACCGCAGCCACGGCAATTAGTGCCATCACCGACCACAGGTAACCACCGGATAGCGCCATCAGGAACTGGGTAAATTGCAAACCGATACCCGTCTGACCGACGACCCCGACCACGATACCCGCTGTGGCACAGGCGACCGATATCGGCAATGCCAGCAGCGCCCCTTCTTTCATTCCTTTAAAGAACAGGCGGATACTGATACGGCTGTGCTTGCGACACATTGCAGCGACCAAAATAGCACTACAGCCCGCAATACCGACCAGCACAGGTGAGTAGCTCATCAGCAACAACGTGGTGATCAGTATTAGAGGAACAATAAAGTGCCAGCCCTGCTTCATCACCACTTGAAGCTGGGCCACTTTATCCATCCCTTTCAGGCCGAGCTTACAGGCCATCAGATGAACATAGAGCAAGGTACAGCCGAAATACAAGATAGCCGGCGCAATCGACACCAACAGAATTTCGCTATAGGCAATACCGGTGAATTGTGCCATCACGAAGGCTCCGGCCCCCATTACCGGCGGCATGATTTGCCCGCCTGTAGAGGCTGCAGCTTCAATACCCGCAGCCTGCTCTGGCTTATAGCCGAGCTTTTTCATCATTGGGATAGTCAAGGCACCGGTTGTCACCGTGTTGGCAATGGCCGAACCTGAGATAGAGCCCAGTGCCGCTGATGCCACGACACTCGCCTTGGCAGGACCTCCACGGTATTTACCCGCAACGGCAAATGCCGCATCAATAAAGAACTGACCGGCTCCGGTCACTTGCAGGAAGGCACCAAACAGCACAAAAATGAAAACGACCCCTGCTGCAATTGCCAGCGGCGCACCGAAGACGCCGTTGGTAGAATAAATGTGAAAGCGGATGATTTCATCCAGCGCAAAACCTTTGCTCGCCACGCTGGCTGGCAAAATGTCGCCGAACATGGCGTAGGCCATAAAAATCGCGGCAATAACCACCATGACCATGCCAACGGTCCGGCGAGTCGCTTCAAGCAATGTGACAATTGAAATCGAGCCGGCAAGCACATCGTCTGCTCCCAGGCCGTCAAGCAAAAAGCCAATATCGTCATAATCAAACCGGACAATATGCTGCGCAGCCCACAAGGTAGCAAGGACCATGGCTAAGTCGATAAGCCTTGCAGGCAGGTAAAATCGGTTGTCCTCTTTTACCAGCGGCCTGACAAGAAAGACAAGCGCGAGGATCCAACATAAGTGGACGGGGCGAAATACAGGTGCGGAGAGGTTGGCAGTTACCCCCTGCCAAATTTGAAACACTGATAATGCAATGGCAGCAACGGTGGCCAGTTGCATTAACCGCTCAGTGACCCTGTGATTTAACGCCGAAGAATTAGTCATTGCGAACTCCTTGTATGCGGCAATGTATCTATACCCAATGTACGTCAAGCTGAAGCCTCAACGTGCAGCGCTGAATCTCAACTATAAAGTTACCTGGGTATATCGCCCCCGAATCGCTTCGGGGGGATTGGTTCACCTGCCGTTCCCGTCAGGCATCACTTCGGTGGTCCTATTTTTTCTCATCCATGAACTGCTGAGAGCCAGGGTGAAGAGGAATACCCGCCAGTTTGTTCATGTTTTCAACGGTGGTGAACTTAGTCACACCAATAGACTGACGGATTGTGTCGATGTTATCGAACGCGACCTTGGTCATCTCGTAAGCGAGATCTTTATCCAAGTCACCTTTTACCACCAAGACATTCCACACTGCTGGCGCTTGAAAAGCGGGAACATTGCGGTAGCTGTCAGCATCGACATCCAGTCCACTGTAAGACGCATTAGCTTGATTGATTTTCGCAATTTCCTCATCGCTGAAAGACAAGATGCGGATATCGCGAGTCAGGGCTAGCTCAGTGATCGCCCCCACCCCAAGGCTACCTACGATCACACCAGCATCAATCTGGCCATTTGCCAACGCTTCAGTCGTCGCCGTGTAGTTCAGGGCCTGGCCGCGCATGTCACCTTCTTCAATGCCCAGCGTTTTGAGGATGTTCAGGGCACTGACTCGGGTGCCCGAGCCCGGGGCCCCCAAGGCAACACGCTTACCTTTCAGATCCGCAACAGATTTGATGTCCGAATTGGCTGGCACCATAAACTGGACCACATTTGGGTACAGGGCAAACAACACAGAGACATCCATCTTACGTGGGAATGGTTCTGTTCCTTGGTAGGCCTGCTGAACTACGTTTCCCATTGCAATACCAGCAAGCTGCTGCTTGGTCGATACTTTGATCACGTTCTCTACCGATGCGGCCGTCACTTCTGCTCGCATATTGAAATCATCAATATTCTCACTCCAGATCTTCGCTAACAAACCACCCAAGGGATAATAAGTACCACTTTGGCTACCGGTGCCGATGGTGTAATTATTCGCTGCAACAGGCAGAGAAACAGCTAAAGCCAAAGAGATAATCCCTTTTTTGATCATTGAACGCATTGAGTACTCCTTCTCGTTGAATGCCGGATACCAAATGTCAAACTAGACACATACGCATCAGGTTTTATTGTCATACCGATGTTGCATCAAATGAATCCGCATTTAAATGTTAAAACTGTGAAAGTTGTGAAAATGAGATATTGGTGGTAATAAGCATATCAATAACCTTATTAGCTCTTGCCCCGCATAAAATCGCCCATACCTCCCCTATTGTTACACACAATAAAAAGTCATTTGTTTAAATGGTGAATTATCATTCATTGAGAAATGGTTATACTGCTCGCCATCTTGATACCGAACATCAACAAACAAATTAAAAGAGGACTAAATGGGCTGGGTATTTTTACTACTGGGGGTAATGGCAGAGGCAACATCACATGTCGCCCTTCGCGCCACAAACGGATTCTCGAACTGGTTGCCCAGCACTATAGTGATTCTTGGACATCTCATTGCCTTCATCTTCCTTGGGCAAGCGATGAAGTCGTTACCTGTAGGCATCGTCCATGCTATCTGGGCTGGGCTTGCTATTGTTGCGGTAACGGCAATGTCTGGACTTATCTACAAACAACACCTTGATGCCAAAGTTTGGCTAGGGATGGTCATTGTCGCGATTGGCATTGCCATCATCAACCTGGGCGGTGCCGCACACAGCCACTAACGTCCACTATCCTGCCACGTCTTAATGCCTTAGGCAGGATACCCCCCTTGTTCATTCGAAATAGCCATAATTTAGGAGTAAGCATGACTCAAGAGCGCGCGATAAACCTGTATTACTATTTGCTTCAGGAAAACACACCACAAAAAGAGCTCAACGCAATCATGAGGTTATTGAAGGAGGACTACGGCATTGATCTAAGCCGCATCGATAGGAAGCGCCGTCGTCCTCAAAACCGATTTGATATCAACAACTATGGCGCGGGTGGGTCGCGAACCATGAACCAAACCCGCCAAATTCAGTCGGTGTAAGGCGAGCAACCATCATTAAAAAGCAATCAAGTAAGCTGTTGCAACTTACGCTTGAGCATTTTATTACTCAGTGATCGCCGTAACAGGATAAGAGGGAGTATCGACATCATTATCCAGCTCACCGGTGGCTCATCAATTTCCACGACCTGCTGTGTCTGTGGTGTCTGAGATAATGCGAGTAACGGCGAGGGTAGATTATTGGTTTGGCATGCCCCCGAATAGTCACCATGACCCATATGTGCATCTACAGCGTTGATATTGACATACAAGGTTATTTCCCCAGAGCCGGTTTGGTGGCAAATCATGCTCATAGTCTGGGCTTGTACCGTCGGCGGTGCCAATAATGCCGAGAGAAGAACAACCAAAGATGACGCCATTGCCATTTTTTTCATAAACTACTCACCAAATCCCATGTGGTATTTTTTTAACCAAGATAATTCAAGTGTAGTATATTTTTATGAAACCCTAATGATAATTTAATCAACGAAGACATCGCACATAAAATCATTATTAAACAATGCATTAAAACCTAATCAGCTATACTTATTTCAGTAGCTAGACAAAAATTTAGCGTTACTAAGTATGACAATTTCCACCCAAGACTAAGCAGATAACCCTCTCGAGCAAAATAACCCGCAATTCTTGCGTTGCTCCTCTGCAATTTACATTTCCTTACATTCAGTGCGATAACACTCCAGAGATTGACCTTAGCTCCGACCGAAAGGAAGCAAAATAACACCCGTCGTTTAAAACAGCGTTTTTAAAATCAAGCACATAAGAGCAAGCCATATACCGCCCACAACAAAGCATGAAAACGCAAGCAGATTTACATTTTGAAATACAAAAAAACACTGTTCAATTCGTACAGGAATGATTCAGTTTCAAGTTGTTACATTAGCGGCATAACAAAACGCCATCGCAACAGTGATGCCGCCTTAAAACATTTAAACAGCAGGAATCACCATGAACACTTTCGCTAAAACGTCTATTGTTTCCATCATCGGCCTGACTCTTCTAACTGGTTGTGTCAATCCTGACAACCAAGATGATCCAAATGCCCTGACCAAACAAGGGGCCGCTGGCGGTGCTCTACTTGGCCTCACACTCGGTGCACTTACCGGTGATGCAGACCTTGCAGTGAAAGGCGCAATTGCTGGCGGTGTTTCTGGCGGTGTGGCAGGTGCTTCTGCTGATATTCAAAACAACCGTGATAACCAGCGCCATGACAGCCGAAATGATGCCCTGGCCCAGATTGGTAACGGTGGACAGGCTGCCACCAGTGCCCAACCTCAAAACTGGGACAAGCTAGATAACTTCACAGGCAACTGGAACGTAAGCATCTGGAGTGGCGCCACAGAACAAGCTGTCAATGCCACGGCAAAAGCGACAGGTTCACTGGCTAAAACCACTGAAGCGAGCGTTAACATCAACAATGTCGCTATCGATGGTCAGTCACAAGCACTCGCTTTTACGGCTAACTTTGCCTACACGCCACAAGCGGGTTATAGCCTGACAGTTACAGATAACGCAAGCAATGTTCCTGTTACCTTTGCTGGTGAGTACCAACAAGGCATGAACCGCTACAACTTCTACCCGACGAATGCACAGGCAAGCATCTACAAAAACTTCGATTCGTCGACCGTACGAGTTGAACTTGGCTTCGCCGGACAGAATGTGTGGATGGTTGACACTTACGCCCTAGTCAACGGTCAAGAGCAGAAGATCCAAACTTACCGTTTCACTAAAAGCTAAATTCCAACAATAGCAACCTTGTTTCCTGTAGCGCTGTGTCTTCATGGGCATCACTAGAAGACACAGCGCATTTTTTATAGTGAGCACCCCAGGTAGCCCACTGTCACATGGGTTCCCCTTTCCACGGAAGGGAAATCTTCCGGGAATGGCACACTGTCATCATTGGCCCCATCAATATTGGTGTCGAACTCTAAGTCTCCCTGCAGATCAAAACCGACATACCTCAGCATCATCTTTCCCACGAAAACATAGTCGACATGAACATCAAGCTCTTGACCTGAAAAGAAATACCCTGTCGGTGCCGCTTCAAAGGACACATCAATTTTCTCGCGTCCATCGCGTACCTCATACCTCGCACTCATACTGGTATCGTAAGCACCGCTTTTGCCACACTCCAGCCTTGTTCTTCCTTCATCTTTGGCTAACCCGACACTGGAGAACAGAACAATACTCATCATACCCGCTGCCGCTAATACATCTTGAATTGCTCTTTTCATATCTTCACCTAATCAAGTCGATTCAATCAGACATGCCACTCCTTTTCCAAATACTACGACCAACCTCCTTGTTTCACAGGTAAGAGACAGAAGTCGAAAACTTGTTCCATGTCGAGATTAAGAAAAATGATCCCTCTCGTTCAGCCTATGCTTATCGTAAAAATATGGAACAAGAACCAAACTTGAAGCCTCTTACTAGCATGAGTAGATACTCTCAACCACAGCATGACTATGACCAGCTCGTCGATTTGTACTATGCCAAGCTCTACCGGTTTGCCTACAGCCTGACGAACTCACAAGCCGATGCCAGTGACCTTACCCAGCAGGCCTTTTGTATCTGGCTGGAAAAAGGCCACCAATTGCGCGAGCCGGGCAAAGAAAAAACATGGCTGTTTACCACGCTGTACCGAGAGTTCCTGCGCAATAAGCGTAAGATCAGCGTACTAGCGAGTGATGAAGATATTACCGAAGGGGCTACCGAAGAGTTGGACATCCAAGAGCCATTGTGTATTGCCCCCTCGAAAGCCATCGCAGCCATATCGAACTTGAATGAGTTTTATCGCACGCCATTAATCTTATTTTATATGCATGAGCACTCGTATCAGGAGATTGCAGACATCATAGGCGTACCCATCGGTACAGTTAAATCTCGAATTTCAAGGGGAAAAGTAATGCTGTGCAAGATCATTGAATCAGATTTAACTGACTTCGACGAAAGCTTGGAGCAAGTAGGAGCTAAATAATGGACAGCAACAGCATCAAGTCGATATTAAGACTCTACCGTCCCGGGATTGATGATGAAACACAGGTCATCAAAGAAGCGCTACTCCGGGTCGAAAATGATCCCGAACTGAAAGTTTGGTACCAGACGTACTTACAGAATGAGGAGGCTCTTCACCAGAGCTTCAACGACATCGCTATCCCGCCAGGCTTGAAAACAGAGCTTACAAAGCAGTACGCAAAACATAATGCCCCAGCCAAGCGCAACATGTGGCTGGTGCCAACCGCCATTGCTGCCTCACTGATGCTGCTTGTCCTGTCGTGGCTGATGATTGGCCCTGAAGCCAAACCCCGTTTCACCCACTTCCAGCACGACATGCTCGCTTTTGTCACCCAACCTTATGAAATGGATATTGTGGAGGATAATCTAGCGTCGATAGACCAAGGGTTTGCCAATGTTAACTGGCCTACTGGTTATGTGCTGCCCGCATCACTCAATACCCTGCATATCTTGGGCGGAGTCATGCAGCAATGGCAAGATGAGAAAGTCTCCATCGTCTGTCTAGAAAACGATGCCGGCAAGTACATTTGGCTATTTGTCACTACGCTCAGCACGTTCAGTATAGATAAGACTATCCCGATAGAAGCCGAGGTACTACAAAGGGCGCCGCTCCTTACCCATACAGCATGGCAAGATCAGCACTTCACCTACTATATGATTGCCGAAGGTGATATTGATTTTATCAAGAGCTATTTATAACCATCTCTGGACCAAACCTTACTCCATCAGGGTGGCTGAACGCTCCCTAGCAGGTGCCATTTGTCCCTTTCTCTCAACACTGCAATAGCAATTGGCCGTAAATTAACCACAATTTGTTCGAGGCTAGCTTCTGCTGAAGCGCTGTATTCATCCTAACTCATTGTCCCGGGCATCATGATGATAAAGCCAATTTTCAACAAGGTTTTGGCTGAAAACGCCAACCTCGTCAATTACGCACAAGCGAAGACCCAACCGCCTCCGCGCTGTACACAGCCCAAGGGGCTTTCATCCGGAGGGATCAATATCGGCTATGAAGCGGTCGATCGGCATCTCGGAACCCCTTTCGAAGACAAAGTTGCCCTTCGTTGGATCAGCAAGAAGGATCAAATTGTCGAACTGAGTTACCATCAGCTCAGCAAACAATCCAGTGCCTTTGGCTCACTGTTAAACCAACTTGGCCTCGCTTCAGGCAGTCGCATCTTCAGCCTTATAGGGCGACGGCCAGAACTTTATATTGCCGCATTGGGCACATTAAAAGCCGGTTGTGTTTTCACCCCTTTGTTTTCCGCATTTGGCCCCGAGCCCATCCGCTCCCGAATGGAAATCGGCGAAGCAAACGTGGTGGTTACTACCGTTAGCCTCTACCGCAAAAAGCTTAAAAGCTGGTGGCGCGAACTGCCGCACCTGAAGGCAATACTGCTGGTTGACGGCAACCCGGACAACGAGGAAGGTTGCTTTGACTTCCATTTACTGATGGGCAGCGCCGATCCCCAGTATCCAACCGCACGAACCCTGCCGGAAGACACGGCGCTGCTGCACTTTACCAGCGGCACCACCGGAAAACCCAAAGGGGTCCTTCATGTCCACCAGGCCGTTGAGCACCACCTACTATCCGCCTTTTATGCGCTTGATCTCAAGCCGACAGATACCTATTGGTGCACGGCCGATCCGGGTTGGGTAACCGGAACCACCTACGGCATTATTGCTCCGCTATGCATCGGGGTCACCATGATCGTCGATGAGGCAGAGTTTGATGCCGAGCGTTGGTACAAAATACTACAGGACCAACATGTGACTGTTTGGTACACGGCACCGACCGCCATCCGCATGCTGATGAAAGCCGGCGATACCCTACCGTGCCAATTCGACTTGACGGCATTACGCTTCATGGCCAGTGTCGGGGAACCCCTCAACCCAGAAGCCGTTGAGTGGAGCAATCGGGTTCTGAAAATGCCGTTTCACGATAACTGGTGGCAGACCGAAACAGGCGGCATCATGATTGCCAACTATCCAAGTGAGCCCATTAAGCCAGGCTCGATGGGTCAACCCCTGCCAGGAATAGAGGCCGCCATTATCATTGATGATGAACAGGGCCATCTGGTTGAAGCCTCTACCCCGATGACCATTGGCGAGTTGGCAGTAAGAGCTGGCTGGCCCTCCATGTTCAGGGGCTATCTCAACCAAGCCGAAAAATATGCGCAATGCTTCAACGGTGAGTGGTATTTAAGCGGTGATCTCGCGATGATGGATGAAGACGGCTACTTCTGGTTCGTCGGCCGCAAAGACGATCTGATCAAATCATCCGGCCATCTAATCGGCCCCTTTGAAGTAGAGAGTGTCTTGATGGAACACCCAGCCGTTGCCGAGGTGGGGGTGATAGGTATACCGGATCCCGTTGCCGGCCAACTGGTTAAGGCCTTCGTCGCCCTCAAGCCCGGAATCAGTGCTGACGATGATCTGCGGCAGGCATTGCTTGGACTTGCCCGCAAAAGGCTCGGGGCCGCGGTCGCGCCCAAAGAAATCGCTTTTCGAACTAACCTCCCCAAAACCCGCAGCGGTAAGATCATGCGCCGGCTGCTCAAAGCGAGAGAATTAGGGCTCCCCGAGGGAGATACCTCAACGCTGGAGAGTGACGAACAATGACCAACAGACTTCATGTCAACCGCCAACACCTACTCGAGCAACTACGCCAGATGTTGCGGATCAGGCGCTTTGAGGAAAAATGTGCCGAATTATACGCTGCAGAAAAAATCCGTGGCTTTCTTCACCTTTACATCGGCGAAGAAGCCATCGCTGTCGGCGTGATGTCCGCACTCAGCCCCGATGACCAGATCGTTGCAACTTACCGCGAACATGGCCATGCCCTCGCCAGAGGAATGGAAATGGGTAGCATACTGGCCGAAATGTATGGTCGCTCGAACGGCTGTAGCCGTGGCCGGGGCGGCTCGATGCACTTATTTGATAAACAAAGGCATTTTTATGGCGGGAATGCCATTGTTGGAGGCGGGCTACCACTGGCTACGGGGCTGGCGATGGCCAATAAAAAAATGCAACGTGACGCGGTGGCGGTCTGCTTCTTCGGGGAAGGAGCCGTGGCCGAAGGCGAGTTTCATGAAAGCCTGAACTTAGCCGCTCTGTGGCAACTGCCGGTACTTTTCATCTGCGAAAATAACCGCTATGCCATGGGAACCGCCCTTAACCTGTCAGAATCGGAAACCAACATTGCCCGCAAGGCACAGAGCTACGGCATCAATGCTGTTCAGGTCGATGGCATGAATGTAGTAGATACCGAAGCGGCGACTATCAAGGCGTTGGATTATATTCGCCAAGGCAACGGCCCCTACTTCCTGGAATGCCAGACCTACCGTTTCCGTGGCCACTCCAGCTTTGATGCGCAGCTCTACCGAGACAAGGCCGAAATTGCGCTGTGGGAAGAAAAAGGCCCGGTCAAACGCTTGATCGAGTGGCTGCAGAAAAACAGCCACTTTCAAGATCAAGAGCTAGTGGCAATGGAAGCGGAAATTGCCCAGGAAATTGAAATGGCCATCAACGTTGCCGAAGCGGGTGCACAGGAGCCGGTCGAGAACCTCGGTCAGTTTGTCTACAGCGATCCCAGTCATTCACTTGCGCCAATAATTAATACCCAACAGGACGCCGAGATCACCTACCGAGAAGCACTTCGCTATGGCCTTAGCGATGCTCTCAACAGCGACCCGCGTATTTTCCTGATGGGTGAAGATGTGGGTCATTACGGTGGTTGCTACGCCGTCAGCAAAGGGTTAATCGGTGAATTCGGCCCCGATCGGGTCATCGATACGCCGTTGTGCGAATCTGGCTTTGTCGGTGTCGGTATCGGGGCAGCCCTCGGGGGAATGAGGCCCATCGTCGAAGTGATGACCGTCAATTTCAGCTTGCTGGCCATGGATCAAATCATCAACAGTGCAGCAACCCTATTGCATATGTCCGGCGGACAATTCAATGTGCCGCTGGTTATCCGCATGGCCTGCGGGGCAGGCAAACAGCTCGCCGCCCAGCACTCGCACAGCTGGGAGAATTTCTACGCCCATGTACCGGGATTGAAAGTGCTCAGTCCTGCCACCCATAATGATGCCCGGCATATGCTGGGGTTTGCCCTGACAGATCCCGATCCGGTCCTCATCTTCGAGCACGTCATGCTGCTGAACGACAGCGGTCCGGTCAGCGAGGAGCCCGACGGCCCCATGAATAAAGCCCTGATCAGGCGCGAAGGAACTGACATCAGCCTGATCACCTATGGCGGAAGCCTGGCCAAAGTCCATCAGGCGGCAGAGGCACTCAGCCAAGAAGGGATCAGTGCCGAGGTCATTGACCTGCGTTCGTTGCGGCCTTTGGACAGCCAAACCATAGTTGCCAGTGTCAGCAAGACACACCGCGCGGTCATTATTGACGAAGGCTGGTATACCGGCAGCCTTGCCGGTGAGATCAGCGCCATCATCATGGAACAAGCTTTCTGGCATCTGGATGCCCCTGTTGGCCGGGTCTGTAGCCAAGAAGTGCCAATCCCTTACCCCCAGCACCTCGAGCAGGCAGCCATACCCCAGGCCCAACAGATTATTGCCGCGGCCAAGGAAGCATTGGCTATGCCGCCGACTTGGGACAGCAATACGGGAAGCCGCAACCATGGACAGTAACCAAACGTCGCCCAATCTCATCGACATTACCATGCCAGCCCTAGGTGCCGATATGCGCGACGGCACCTTAATCGAGTGGCAGGTCAAACGCGGGGATAAGGTTGCCAAGGGAGATATCATTGCCGTTATCGAGACAAGCAAAGGCGCCATTGATATGGAAGCCTACCACGACGGTACCATTACCGAACTGTTGGTAGAGCCGATCATCAAACTGCCAGTTGGCAGTGTCATGGCAAGGATGACAGCCACCAAGGCCGAGCCCCAAGTCGTAACCACCCCCGCCCTTGGAACAACCGACAGTACTACCGCCACGGGAAAACAGACTCCGGCTGATAGCCGTCAGGACGGCTCGCTCCCCACGGTCATGGTTGAGCGCCATCCCTATTTGGCTCGTCATCCCAGCGTCTTGGTCCAGCCGAACCCGTCGCGGCAACTTGTCTCGCCTGCCGCACGGCTATTGGCCATCCAGCAGGGCATCATGCTGTCAGGTCTAACCGGCAGTGGTCCTAACGGGGCGATTCTGCTTCGCGATATTCCAGCTAAGCCAGAGCAGCACGCCAGGCATGAAATAAAAGACGAATCGTCTTCAATGCGCCAGGCTATCAGTGACGCGATGTCAATGTCCAAGCAGCAGATCCCCCACTACTATCTCGCACTGGATATCGATCTCAGCACCACCCAGGCATGGCTCAAGCAACAAAACCAACACCGTGAACCAGAGCAACGCCTGCTCATCACTGCCGTCATCATTGCCGCTATCGCACGGCAGTTACCACGCTACCCTGCCCTAAACGGCTCCTGCCATGAGGGCCAATTCACTCCTGCCGAGGCTATCCACATCGGCAACACAATCTCCCTACGCGATGGAGGACTGGTGGTACCTGCAATTCTAGATGCGGATCAACGCAACCTGGAACAGGTCATGGCATCACTAAAGGAGATTACCGAGAGGGCGCGACGCGGCCGCTTGCGGAGTTCAGAGCTGACCGGTGCCACTATCACGGTCACTAGCATTGGAGAACGGGGAGCGGACAGCCTCATCGGCGTTATCTACCCGCCGCAAGTAGCGATCATTGGTCTTGGCCGCTTGCGTAAGGCGCCTATCGTCAGCAATGACAAACTCTGTGTTGGCGACGTGATGACCGTGACCCTGTCGGCCGACCATCGCGTCAGCGATGGGCTAACGGGCTCTCGGTTTCTCACGGCGCTCGCCAAACAGCTGCAACACCCAGAGGATTTATTATGACGACCCAAAACTTTGCCGCCTGTATCGCCACTGCACTCCGAAGAATTGCCCCGGAGATCGACCTTCAAGACATCGCTCAAGATGAGGATTTGCGCGAGGAATGCGAACTAGACTCAATGGATTTCCTCAACCTACTCGCAGACCTCAAAAAACAAACGGGCATCAGTATTCCTGAAAGCGATTACCCTCAGGTGAGAAGCTACAATCAACTGATAAGTTACCTCCAAGACCATCACTAATAGCCGGGAACTAACATGAACAAGACAGCGCCTGCTCCGTTGATATATTGGTACGCCCACTTAAGCATCCAGGATATTGCTCTAGTAGGCGGAAAAAATGCCAGCCTTGGCGAAATGTACAACCAACTCCAGCAGGCTGGCATTCGGGTGCCCAATGGGTTTGCAACCAGTGCCCAATTATTTAGAGATTTCCTCACTCAAAATCAACTTGATGCCCCTATAGATGGCTTGCTGGCATCATTGAACAGCGGGGCCGCAAGCCTCAAAGACGTTGGCCAACAAATTCGTGGCCTCATCAGCCAGGGAGTATTTACCGACCAACAAGAGCAGTGCATCATTGATGCCTACCTCCAGCTTGAAAAACAAACCGGCACCTCTTCCCCTGCCGTCGCAGTTCGCAGCTCAGCGACAGCCGAGGACTTACCCGAGGCGAGCTTTGCAGGCCAGCAGGAGAGTTATCTCAATATTCAAGGTGAACGACAGGTCATTGCCGCGTGCAAACAATGCTTCGCCTCGCTGTATACCGATCGGGCCATTGTCTACCGCCAAGAGCAAGGATTCCCCCACCAGCAAGTCGCCCTCTCTGTCGGTATCCAGCAAATGATTGAGTCTGAATGTGCCGGTGTCATGTTTAGCCTTGATACCGAGAACGGCTTTCCTGATGTCGTCATGATCAACGGCAGTTGGGGGCTGGGGGAAACGATCGTCAAGGGCAGCGTCACCCCTGACAAGTTTGTGGTGTACAAGCCCCTGCTTGAGCAGCCCGGCAAATCCCCCATCATTGAAAAAAAACTGGGCCTCAAATATGAAAAAATGATTTTTGCCAGTGGCAGCCACTGCGACACTCCGACGGTTACCATCCCCACAACTGAAGCAGAACGCCATATCTTGGTGATCAATGATGAAGAGACTCTGCAGCTCAGTCGTTGGGCTGCCATTATCGAGCGCCATTACGGTTGTGCGATGGACATGGAGTGGGCCAAAGACAGTGTGACGAAACAACTGTTCATAGTCCAGGCTAGACCGGAAACCGTTGAGGCCCAAAAAAGCCGGACGGTTCTGGTCAACTACAAACTCGAAAAAACCAACGCCCCGGTGCTGCTTGAAGGTGCCAGTGTCGGTGCCGCCGTTGCCTGCGGTCAGACCTATACTGTGCTCTCGCCACACGACATCGACCATTTTCCCGAAGGGGCGATCCTGGTGACCGAGCGTACCGACCCGGACTGGGTGCCGATCATGAAAAAGGCAGCAGGCATCATCACCGACTCGGGCGGCCCAACCAGCCATGCCGCCATCGTCAGTCGTGAGTTAAAAGTGCCCGCGATTGTGGGTACCGAGATGGCAACCCATCGCCTTAGCAATGGCCAAACAGTCACCCTCAGCTGTGCCGGCGGCGCGGTGGGTCAGGTCTATGATGGCAGGGTGGGCTTCACCACCCAGCACATTGATATGGCCTCCATCCCCTCACCGAAAACCCAAGTAATGATCAACGCCGCCATGCCGGATGGCATTTTCCATTGGTGGCAGCTTCCCACATCCGGCATCGGCTTGACCCGCATTGAGTTTATTATTTCAAGCCAGATAGGCGTTCACCCGATGGCTTTGCTCCATCCGGAAAAAATCACTGACAGCCAGGTAAAAAGTGCGATTGAGCAACGCTGTCGCCATTTTACCAACCCGCCTGATTTCTTTACCGATACCTTGGCGTTGGGGATAAGTAAAATTGCCGCCAGCCAATATCCCAAGCCTGTAATCGTCAGGATGTCCGATTTTAAGTCCAACGAATACCGCGGCCTACTGGGCGGGGAAGATTTCGAGCTACACGAAGAGAATCCTATGCTTGGCCTAAGGGGGGCATCCCGTTACTACCATCCACGATACCGTGAGGCATTCCAGCTCGAGTGCCAAGCCATTGCCAAAGCGCGCAATGAGAAAGGGTTCGACAATATCATTGTCATGATCCCGTTTTGCCGCACGGTTAATGAAGCAGACAAAGTATTAAATGTCATGGCGCAAGCTGGCCTTGAACGGGGCCAGGACGGGCTACAGGTCTATGTCATGTGCGAAATTCCTTCCAATGTCATCCTTGCTGAGCGATTTGCCGAGCGGTTTGATGGTTTTTCCATTGGCAGCAACGACCTAACCCAGTTGGTACTGGGGATCGACCGTGATTCGGCGGAGCTCAAGCCCATGTTTGACGCCCGAGACGATGCAGTTAAGCGCTTGATAGAACATGTGATCACAGTCGCCCACAGCAAAGGCTGCAAAGTCGGGATCTGCGGCCAGGCCCCCTCGGATCACCCTGAGTTTGCCCAATTCCTGGTCGCCTGCGGCATTGATTCCATTTCCCTCAACCCTGACTCATTTGCCAAGGGGTGCGATGTGATTGCCAAGGCCGAGCAGTCAAGAGATCAGGAGACCTAACAGGCGATATCATACTGCAGCAGTTCGGCCCACGAGAACGTCGGGCCATGGCTGCACACATACTTCTCATTAAGGTAGCAATGGCCGCAGAGCCCAACAGCGCAATGCATTCGGCGTTCTATCGATAGAAATATCGATTTAGGATCAATGCCATACGCGACAAGATATTCCGCCGCAGCGGTTTGCATTGCTTCTGGCCCGGCCAGCAGTACCGTATCAGGTTGCTCACCGAAGGTATGCAATACCTTCGGCAGGATCCCTGTTGCGGTGCCCGGGTAAAATTCCCCGTCACTCAGGCCAGCCATATCTTCAACCACATTGAAGATAGGGATCAAATGCTGCCAGCGCGCTCTCTCTGGATTGAGCATCAGTGCCGCCTGATTTCTCGCGGCATATACCACTTCCAGCTGGATAAACTGCTGGCTGTCGATCAACTGATTAATCACGCTCGCCAAGGGTGCGATACCGCAGCCGCCACCGACGATGAGAATACGCTGATTAAGCAGCCTCTCCATCGGCCAGCCTCGTCCAAACGGCCCTCTGGCACCGATAATATCGCCCACACCGCACTGGAACAATGCATCGGTCACACTCCCCATCCTACGGACTAGAGCCCGAAAGTTCCCCTGCGCGTTTGGCAATGTGGTAAAGGTGAACGGCGCCTCTCCAACACCTGGCAAGCACAGCATAAAAAATTGGCCGCTTTCCGCTTTCAGCCACGGCGACAAATGCTGTTCTGTCTCTTGGATAGCGAACTGGTAGTGGCGGGTATTTTCACCATCATCATAGCAATCCACTATTTTGATCGGCACCGGGGTCAAGTTAAGCATCGTCTGCAATCCTCTTCATCACTGAATGAACCCCTATCACACCGGGGCACGTCGCCTCGCAGCGGCCACAGCCAACACAACCATAGCGGCCAAACTCAGGGACAAAGTCATCGCTAAATTTATGGTACCAAAAGCGCTTTACCCGCTGGCCAGCCTCGGAGGCCGGGTTATGGAAGCTCGCCTCACGTTGGAAGCTTTCGTACAGGCAAGAGTCCCAGAAACGAACCTGGGTCACCGATGTTTGCTGGGAGGAAGCACTCTCTATCGGGCGGGTAGCAAAACACGAACAGGTCGGACACAGCGTGGTACACCCCGAGCAACCCAGGCATTGAATACCCAGCTGCTGCCAAAACTCGTCGGATATGGCGTGCTGATTGAGTTTGCCGATCCCCTCCAGGATATACTGATAGCGGGGAAAAGACTGTTCGCAATGGCTGATATTCTCCCAGCGCTGGTGCAGATCCTCTGGCGATGCATCCTCCAACGCCAAACCGTGCAGCGCTTGTTTCCCTGCCGCCGACAAGACCACCAGCATCCAGCGCTGGCCGTCCAGTGGGTGCAGGACGAGATCCGCTGTATCATCCCGGACACTTGGCCCTGCGTTAACGAGCTGGCAAAACCCTTGCTCGCAGGGGGTGACGCAATCCACACCGACCAATAGCCCTTGCTTGCGCCGTGCTTGGTAGTAAGGATCGTCTTCAAAAAAGATATCTTGATAATGGATGGCCATCAAATCGCAACTTTTCACGCCAAATAACACAAAAGGCGTTGGCGTCGGCAACACTTCTTCAAAAGTCTCCCCATCGAACACATATAAAGGTTCCTGCTCGGCAAAAAAGAACGATTTGGGCGATTGAAGGGGCTTTTGTTCAACCAAATCGGGCCAGTTACCGCTGCCGACTTGCTGCCAGTGATAATCCGCCCGGGCATCATCAGATTGTGGAACAACTTGGTATATCTCATGCGATTGCGCCAAATGCCTTTGTAACTCATCCAGCGAGTCCAACAGGTAAGTTTTATGCATAACCCCCACCTTTTAGTTGCCAAACCGGGCTAGGTTCATGATTTGCCGGCAAAGCCGCCACTGACACCGCACAGGCCTTCAACTCGGGCATTTTAGTTACTGGGTCCTGGGCGGTATTGGTCAGCTGATTCGAAGGAGCCTCTTTAAAGTGATAAGGCATACTCACCACGCCGGGCGGCACATCCTCAGTCACCATCGCCCGCGTTTCGACATATCCCCGCCGAGAGCGAACCCCTACCGCAGCGAAAGGTTTGATAGCCAGCCGACCAGCATCACGAGGGTTGATAAACAAAATCCCGGGAGGGGTCTCCCGCTCAAGAAGCGGTGATTTCCTACTCATCGAGCCACACCCGTAATGAAAATGGAGCCGGTTTGTGGTCAGCAGCAATGGATAATCCTCATCCGTAGGCTCATCGATTGGCACGTAATGGGCTGGTATTAGCCTTGCCTTGCCGATTGGAAACTGCTGCTGGTGAAGAATTGTCGTCCCTTGCGGGGCATCATCATTACACGGCCATTGCAAGCCATAATCATGCTCCAGCTTGGGGTAATTCATGCCCTGGTATGGAGGGGTCAGTGAAGTCATCTCATCAAAAACGGCCTCGGTCTCTGGCCAATCGAGCTGATCGCTGCCCATCGCCTTCGCCAGGGCTTGCAACCACTGCCAGTCCCCCTTTGCTTCGCCGACAGGAGTGATAACCGGGTGGATACACTGCACCCTCCGCTCACAGTTGGTAAAGGTGCCATTTTTTTCGGCAAAAGAAGCAGCCGGCAAAACAAAATCAGCCAACTTGGCGGTCTCGGTCATGGTCAGCTCAGCGACAACCAGCAAATCCAACGCTTGATAGGCTTCGCGGACATGGTTTTGGTCAGGATCGGTCACGACGGGATCTTCGCCAAATAGAATCAATGACTTGAACTTGCCAGCCAATGCTGCTTTGGTCATCCCCATGGACGTCAGCCCCGGGGTTGAAGCAACCTCCCCGCCCCAAGCCGCTGCAAATTTCGCTTGGACGTTGGGATCATCAGCCAGTTGGTAGCCCGGATAGACATTGGGCAAACAGCCCATATCACAAGCCCCCTGAACATTATTCTGTCCCCGCAGCGGGTTGATCCCTGTCCCCGGTTTACCGATATGGCCACAGACCGTAACCAAATCGGCTAGCGCGATGACATTGGTGGTCCCCGCCATGAACTGGGTGATCCCCATCCCGTACATGATCATCGAGCGCTCTGATTGGCTGTAGTATTCCGCAGCCTGCCGGATCAGCTGCGGGTCAAGACCAGTGAGCGCTTCAACCGACTCTGGCGTGACTTTCTCGACATGTTTTGCAAGGGCTTCGAATCCTTCACAGCGCTGTTCAACAAACGCTTGATCATGCCAGCGGTTAGCAATAATGACGTGAAGCATCGCATTGATAAGCGCCGTGTTGGTGCCAGGCTGAAGCTGCAGGTGAATATCAGCAAGCTTTGCCAGCCTTGTCACCCGCGGGTCTACCACAATCAGCGTTGCTCCCGCCTGTTTGGCCTGGATAATTTGCCCGCCCAACACACTGTGGTTCTCTGTTGGATCCGCGCCGATAACCATAATGACACCGGCCTTGAATACATCCTCGGTGCTATTGGTCATAGCACCAGAGCCAAGCACTTGCTTAAGGCCTGCCACGGTTGGGCTGTGGCAAATCCGGGCGCAGTGATCCACGTTGTTGGTTTTCAGTACGGCGCGGGCAAATTTTTGCGCAGCATAGTTATCTTCGTTGGTTGCCCGCGCACTACTGATCACCCCGACGGCTTGCGGACCATATTGCTCAATGGTATCGAGTAAGGAGGCGCTGATTGAACACAATACTTCATCCCAGCTGATGGGGATAAATTTGTCACGCTCTCTTTTGAGGGGCTGGGTAATGCGATTTTCAGGAGAAACCGCATAAACGGTGCTCCACCCCTTATCGCAAAGTTTCCCCCTGCTAATGGGATGATCCAATTGAGGGGCAACACCACACACCTCGCCTTTCGCATCGCTGGATAAATACATGCCGCAGCCGACACCGCAGAAAGGGCAGACTGTTTTCACAACTTTGGAATGCATACTGATTCCCTGATTGTTGAAGCCAGCTAAATTATAGCACCCGCCCTGATATTCATTTTCCATCGCCAAGGGCAAATACACTAGCGGATAAGGAAGTAACCTTTTGAATCTATGGCTCTTTCCTTAAATAAATAATGTGGTATACCAAACCGACCATCACACTGCCCCCGACAAGGTTGCCCAAAATAACAGGGATCAAGTTACCGACAAAACCCAGTAGCGTGACAGAGTCAGCAACATCCACCGTGCCCGAGAGCTTGAGCAGCATGGCAAGCGGAATGAAATACATATTGGCGATACTATGCTCGAAACCGGCAGCAACAAACGCAGAGATTGGAAACACGATCGCCACCGCCTTATCAATCACACTGCGGCCAGCCAACGCCATCCAGACAGCCATGCACACCAGCACGTTGCACAATAAGCCGCGAAAAAAAGCGGTCCAAAACGGCAACTCACATTTCGCCGCCGCAATCTTGGCGTACATGGCCGCAATGGCACCATCGTTCATGGTCGTATGGCCAGAAAGGAACACCAGAACGGCCAACCCTACGGCACCGACCAAATTAGCCGCGCACACAACCCCCCAGTTTATCAATAACTCCGATGTGGTGATCTTGTTGTCAGCCCAAGCCATCGCCAAAAGGTTATTGCCAGTAAACAGCTCGGCACCCGCCACGATGACCAGCAACAGCCCCAGAGAAAAGGTCACGCCGCCGAGTACTTGCTGCATGGCAAACCCCAGTTCAGCATCAGATTTCACCAAGGTGAAATATAAACCGCCTAGGCCAATAAAAGCGCCAGCCAATATGCCCAGCATCACCATGGAGAGCAGTGGCAGCCTAGCCTTTACCACCCCGATGCTGTCAACCTTCTCGGCTATCTGCTTGGGAGAGAACGCATCAAATCCAAAAATATCTGCCATTCGCTTGTTTCCCTTTCCCATAATTCATACACACAACCTAGACCAGTTTGCCTAATAATCAATAAACGACGATTTTAGGCCGCTGGATATGTTGCCATGTACGAGCCACCTACCCCTTGGCACCATTGCTCTGTACAGCAAACCTTCACGGCTGTGGACAGTCAGCCGGAGGGCCTGAGCGCCGAAGAAGCCAAGCAGCGTCTGCACCATCAGGGCCCCAATAAGTTACCAGACCCACAAAAGCGTTCATTTATCACCCGCTTTATTAGCCAGTTCAACAACCTACTCATCTATGTCTTGCTCGTTGTCATGGTGATTACCGGGCTTCTTGGCCATTGGCTCGATACCGGCGTCATTGCCGGGGTCGTGCTGATCAATGCCATTATTGGCTTCATACAGGAAGGTCGGGCAGAGGAGGCGCTGAAGGCCATCCGCAGCATGCTATCACCCAATGCCGAGGTCATCCGAGGCGGTCGTCAACAAACCATTGCCGTCGAAAACCTGGTTATTGGCGATATTGTACTACTTCAGCCCGGCGATCGGATCCCGGCCGATTTAAGGCTATGCCGCGCTAAAGGGTTGCAGGTATCCGAGGCCATTTTGACCGGCGAGTCTGTTGCCGTTGATAAGCAAAGTGATCCGGTCGGATGCCAAACCGAACTAGCCAGTCGCAGCTCCATGGCCTACTCCGGCACACTGGTCACCCATGGCCTGGGCACCGGTATCGTTGTAGCAACGGGCATTGATACTGAATTAGGGCAAATCAGTGAACTGGTCTCGAAAGTGGCACCGACAGATACCCCTTTGCTTAAGCAGGTAGCTAGCTTCGGCCGCTGGCTAACAGCACTGATCCTGATCTTGGCAACGGCCACTTTTTCCTTTGGAGTCTTGATCCGTGACTACCCTAGCACCAACATGTTTCTTGCTGCGGTCAGCCTAGCCGTCGCGGCGATCCCCGAAGGACTGCCAGCCATCATGACCATCACACTGGCGATCGGGGTCGAGAGAATGGCCCGGCGCCAAGCCGTGATCCGCCGACTTCCAGCCGTTGAAACCCTGGGCTCGGTCACGGTGATCTGCACCGACAAAACCGGTACGCTCACCCGCAATGAAATGACCGTCCGCACCATAGTCACCGCAGACAACCAATACACTCTGAGCGGCACCGGTTATAACCCACATGGCTTTCTGATGCTCAATGGACAGGAAATTGTCCCCGCCCCGGACTCGCCCATCACCCAAGCAATCCGTGCCTCGGTGCTATGTAATGACTCAACCCTGAGTCACAAAGGGCAGGAATGGCAGATCCATGGAGATCCTATGGAAGGTGCACTGCTTGTGGCAGGCGCTAAGCTAGGCCTTGATGCTGAAAATGAAAACCACAATTATCCCCGCACCGACTTGATCCCCTTTGAATCAGAGCATCGGTTTATGGCGACGCTGCACCACAGCCATGAAGGACAGGCCTTTATTTTCCTCAAAGGGGCACCGGAGCAAATCATAGAAATGTGCCACCAGCAAATGACCGATGCAGGGCCGACCCACATTCAACCTGACTACTGGTTAGGCATGATCGAACAACAAGCCCATGACGGCCAACGACTGTTGGCCATCGCTTACAGCCCAACGCATTATGATCAGGTCGAACTGCATTTTGGTGATATCGGCAAACAATTCATTATGCTGGGCCTGTTTGGCCTTATCGACCCTCCACGAGAAGAAGCCATCGAGGCCGTGCAGGCATGCAAGGAAGCGGGTATTCGAGTAAAAATGATCACCGGCGATCACGCCCTGACGGCGCGGGCTATCGCATTGCAACTGGGCATTATCAACACCGACGAAGCCCTGACAGGCCAACAGATGGACAAACTCAGTGAAGAAGCACTGTTTGAGCTTGCTGATCACATTGACATTTATGCCCGCGTTAACCCAGAGCACAAAATGCGCCTCATCAACACGTTGCAGCAGCATAACCACATCGTGGCCATGACAGGCGATGGCGTTAATGACGCCCCAGCCCTGAAGCGCTCCGATATTGGTACGGCAATGGGACAAAACGGTACCGAAGCGGCGAAAGAAGCGTCCGAGATGGTATTGGCCGATGACAACTTCGCCACCATCACGGCAGCTGTCGAAGAGGGACGCGCGGTGTATGACAACTTGCAAAAAGCCATTCTGTTTATATTGCCAACCAATGGCGGAGAAGCCCTGATCATACTTACTGCCGTCTTGCTGGGCTTCCAGCAGTTACCCCTCACCCCAGTCCAGATCCTTTGGGTGAATATGATAACGGCCGTTACACTGGCGCTGTCGCTTGCTTTTGAACCGAAAGAAAAAGGGATCATGCAGCGTCCGCCCCGTCCGACGAACCATCCTCTTTTGAACAACCACCTGATTTGGCGGATAGGTTTTGTGTCGGTGATTATAATGATCGGTACACTTGGACTATTCCAGTGGGAACTGGGGCATAACCCCAGCATTGAACGAGCACGTACCATCGCGGTGAACACCCTCGTTATGTTCGAGATTTTCTACCTGTTTAATTCGCGCTATATCCTTGAGCCCATTTTCAGCCGCCAGGCCATTGTGGGCAATTACTATGTCTTGCTGGCCATCACGCTTTTATGTTTGTTTCAGCTTACTTTTACCTACCTGCCAATCATGCAGGTACTTTTCGGCACTAGTGCTATTGAGATTATGGCTTGGCCAAGGATCATCATCATCGCCTCAAGTGTCTTCGTACTTGTGGAAGCCGAAAAAGCCATCATGAGGCGGCTTCGAGGAAAGTCGACATCAAATACATAACGTACCTCCGACCGACACAAAGTTGCTAGCCTGATCTCAAAAGCACTACAAAACATTAACAAGTAAAGTTACATCCTCGCAGTTGCTTGTTACTATCCGATCATTGTCTAGCCAGTGCACATATTCATGCCGTTCACTTTCCCGCCATGTAAGCCATTCATAAACAGCAGAAAGTTGATATGCTTGCTGGCCGTTACTGCACTCCTGACCTCGTCCCTGCTCTCTTCCGTAGCCGTTCTCAATCCTCGTTTGTTTGTTAAGGAAAAAGTCTGGTTGACCGGCAAAAAAGTCCTTGTTTGTACTTCTTCCGGCTTACGCTGGGTGTCTGTACAGTCTCTTGAGCAAAGCGATCATCACCACGATGATGAGCATCCACGTTTCAATACCCACTGTCCGGTCTTCAAGCTGTATGATAACAATCCCCAGCAGCTAGAAGGGGACTACAAGCTTGTCAGTCAACTCCAATTTATCGGCTACCTTGGCGATTATCTATCGCTGTATACCCCTACTTCTCAACGGCTATTCCTGCTGGCTCCCAAGCATTCTCCACCATTACCATTTGTCTCACTTTTTCATTTCTAACAATCAGCGATCTACATTTTCGTGGCATCACGCCACCCGGAGAACGTAATGAAAACAATAAAAAGCATTCTATTAGGCAGCCTCTTCGCACTCACTAGCACGGTTAATGCGCATGACTACAAGGTCGGCGAGCTACACATTGAGCACCCTTGGTCAAAACAAGTTCCACCAACTTCGCAAGTCGCCGCGGCGTTTTTCAATGTGGTCAGCCACAGTAACAAGGGCGATGAACTGCTCAGCGCAACGTCTCCCATCGCAGGCAAAACCGAGCTGCATACCCATTTCCACGAAAACGGTATGATGAAAATGCGCGAGGTTGAGAAAATTGATATTCCCGCCCATGGTTCACAGGCTTTGAAGCCAGGTGGCTACCACATTATGTTTTTTAAGCTCAACGAAGTGCCTAAGCTTGGCGAGAAGTTTCCTTTGACCCTCACCTTCAAACACGCCGGGACGATTGACCTTGAGGTCACGGTTGAGGAAGCGACTTATGTACCTGAAGGCATGAAAGAAGAAAAAATGGACCACAGCCAGCATTAACTAAGCAGATGGGTGCAGGCTAAGCGTACGGCCTGCCCCCGCTGCGACTGTTACTAAATCTTACATTTCTCTCCCCACACATCCCTAGCTTGAACCCATCCGCCGCGTATAATACGCCCCAGTTTGAGGGAGTAGCTATTTTGCCCGCGGGGCAAAAGGTTATGTCAACATATTTGGCCACATGCCATGGCATATCCAGCTACCGATATATTTTTGGTAGCCCAGCGAGACTC
This sequence comes from Photobacterium gaetbulicola Gung47, assembly GCA_000940995.1. Lineage (NCBI taxonomy): Bacteria > Pseudomonadati > Pseudomonadota > Gammaproteobacteria > Vibrionales > Vibrionaceae > Photobacterium > Photobacterium gaetbulicola. The sequence goes on along the minus strand of CP005973.1, from coordinate 493,601 downwards.
GGACAATCACGCACCAACTGCGAGGGCCAGGTGTGGGATTGTTCGTGTTTTGATTAGCCCTCGCCCATAGAATACTCAATGAACGCTTTTCTCGTCGCTCTTGTTGCCTTGGCTCTTGGATTTGTCTTGTTGTCCCTCAGTGCCGATAGACTTATCGCCTCCTCCGCAACGTTTGCCAAGCTCAATAATGTCTCAATAGTCTTTATCGGCATGACGGTGGTTGCCTTTGGGACCTCAGCCCCGGAACTGTTAGTCTCGGCTACCGCGGCCATCAATGGTGCTGGCGAGCTTTCAATTGGAAACGGGCTAGGCTCGAACATCATCAACATTGGCCTAGTGCTATCAATCTGCATGCTATTCAAGCCACTAACTGTCCATCCGCGTTTTATCCGCCGTGAGTTCCCTATTCTGACCATTGCGATGATGATATCGGGTTTACTGATGGTAAACGGACAGTTAGCAATACGCGACGGCCTTATTCTGATTGTTGGGCTCGTGGCCTATTGCTTCTATTTGGCCCAGTCCGTAAAGCACGGCCATTCAGAGCCCGAAGAGTTGGACTTTCTCAATATATCGAAACCGCGTGCGGCTGTTGAAACCCTCATCATGCTCGTGGTCTTGCTCGCGTCGTCCAAGCTGATGGTGTGGGGGGCGGTTGAGCTGGCCGTCATTGCTGGAATTAGCGAGCTAACAATTGGCCTGACGGTTATTGCCTTTGGCACCAGCCTGCCTGAACTGGCCGCAGCCCTGGCAGGCGTGAGAAGAGGCATGCATGACATTGCCTTTGCCACTGTCATCGGCTCCAACATCTTCAACCTACTGGGCGTCATAGCGTTCCCTGCTCTTTTGGGTAATGGCTTGCAACTGCCTGAGCAGATTTTGAGCCGAGACTTACCCGCCATGGCACTGCTCACCACCGTTGTCGGTATGATGTTTTTAGCGGCGCTAGCCCGCCAGCGTTATGCTGGCGCCACGGCATACAGCTACCAGGTCAGCCGGGCTGGCGGTGGCGTGCTCCTGATGATCTTTGGCGGCTATATGTGGTCGCTCGCCAGCTCGATGATCTAATTTCCCCGCAGGGCTACCCTACCCCTGTAGCCCCGCGCAAAAACGTAGATAAAACAAAGCCGCCTATCAAAGGCGGCTTTTCTCTTGCTAATACCAGCAAACAGTAACCATATACCCGTAGGCGGATTGAGCTATTCACCCTGTTGAGATCACGCTGTCAGCGATAGCATCACTGCGTGCTCGGTGCCGTTACTTTCACTTCATCTAACCGGGCACTTTTCTTCAAACCAAAACCAACGACAAATACCGCAGCGGCACAGGCCAAGAACAACATCCGCCCCCAAAGAGGATTAGGGATCAGAACCATCAACGTTAAGCCTGCAGCCATATATGTTACTAACTTGCCAAGTTTTGCCCGCTGCATACGGTCTACAATGTCTTGCCCTTCTTCAGCGACACACGGTGTGTCCACATCGTTAAAGAACTCGAGCGTTGTTTCTTTATGGATATCCTGCTCTTCTTTATAAAACAGGGTCGATAGGCAGAAGAAACCGGCCGTAAAGAACAGGTGCGCAGCAATGGTGATCATGGTCCGAAGCTCACCGGCCTCGCGACGGGTGAGCTCTTCAATGCCAAACCAACTTGCCACATAGTCCGGGGTAAAGATCTTAACAACCGACCAAGAGACCAGCATCCCGAAGACAACCGTAGCCCACGGCGCCCACTTAGGGGTTTTACGGATAATGATACCAAGGAATAACGGCACCAGAATTGGTGATTGCAGCAATGTTGCCACCTGCATCATTAGATCGAACAGGCTTAGGTGTTTCAGCGAGTTGAAGAACTGGGCCATCATGATGACCAAGATACCATTGACCAGGCAGGCAACCTGACCCGCCCTTAGCAGTTCTCGGTCTGACGCCTGCCCCTTACGGACAACATTCGAGTAAAAGCTGCGGACAAAAATACCTGAGTTTCTATTTAGGGCGGAGTCCATTGAGGACATGGTCGCCGCAAACAAACCCGCCATCAATAAACCGACGGTACCGAGTGGCATGGTTTCACGGGCAAATACCAAATACACCGCATCACTTGCCTTTGCCCCCAGTTCCGAGTACTGCGTTGCCGCATCCGGATAAAGGATCGCCGATGCCCAAGGCGGGATAAACCAGATAATGGCACCAAAGATCATCATTGCCAACGCCATCACTGCAGCCTTGCTAGCATTGTGTGAATCTTTGGCATTCAAAAAGCGATATGACTCCTGCATGTTGTTAATACTTTGCAGCTGCTTCACGATGAAGAAAATGAAAGTACATACCAACAGCAGCGGGTAATTCATGTCCGGCCCCATGACGAAACCGCCAGGGAAGTTCTCAATAATCTCGCCAGGACCACCGACCACATACAGCGCGACGGCAGCACAAGCGATAGAGATCACCGCAACAACCAAGGTTTGGATAAAGTCGGAGGCAACTACCCCCCAGGCGCCACTGAGCAAGGAAATAGCCAGTACCGCAAGCCCTGTGACCCAAATTGTCGTGACAATATCAGCGTTAAAAACAGCCGAAGCAAAGACGCCGAGGCCATTTAGCCAAACCCCTGCGTTGATCACACTGAGGGGAATAATGACCCAGGTAAAGAATTGCTCATTGGTGTTGCCGAAGCGGCGTCGTACCCCTTCCGTTGGCGTATCAACACGCATCTGGCGAAAGCGGCGGGCAAAATAATAGTAGGCAAACACATAAGCAACCATGTTACCGATAAAAACAGCCAATACCGCAAAGCCGTCATTAAAGGCTTTACCTGCCGCCCCGGTAAACGTCCAGGCCGAGAACTGGGTCATGAAGGCAGTGGCCCCCACCATCCACCACAGCATCTTGCCGCCCCCGCGGAAGTAGTCACTGGTACTGTTGCTTGCCATCTTTTTAAATAACAAGCTGATAGCAATCATTAATGCAAAATAGCCCGCGATAACGATGTAATCGTATTCCATAATTAAACCTCTAAATCCAATTTAGACAAGGTACTCATAAAAGGGAAAGCCTAACGCGTTGTTTCCTGTACGGGATAAAAATAAAAAAGCTCCGAAGAGCTTTTTTATTAATCAATTACTGCAAAAGCTCTTTCAACTTCAGCGCTTCCTGCTTACCAGGGATCGCCTGCTGCAAGTCAATCACAGACGCCTGTTTTAGCGGTGTAACAAACTGCTTCTCTTTCTCTTTGCCCTCTTCAGACAATGTCTTGTTACCAATAATTAAAAAGTTGCCAGAAGCGTGAGCGCTATTTATGACATCATCATATTTACCTGTAACATGAAAGCGGAAAGAGGCGTTGTTGGTAAAGGAGCCTTGTTCAACATCACCCGAATATGGGCTCTGACGGAACAAGTAGTTAAAGCGCTTGTTGTCAATGGCAACATTGTCGCTCAACACCAAGGCTCCTGGGTTGAAGTTATCAGTAAACCCATCCATATTGTTGTTGAACGATAGGCTGTTTTTCACCACGTGAGGAACAGGGATGCCTTCACCTCCCAGCTTGAAACCATTACCGATAGTGCCGCCTTTATTATCAACCTCTAACGTACGCCCGTTATTAAAAGCGATTGAATCAATGATGGTCACCGCGCCGTTTGCACCGTCTTCAACCTTGTTGAAGAGATCCCAGCCGTCATCAATATTGTGATGGGAAATACAGCGGATGAAAGTGTTTCCATCCCCAACCCGCATCTTTGCGGCAAAGCCGTCGGCATTGATTTGAGAAGGATCCATATTGTTATAGCTTTCACTATCTATCACCGTATTATGGCTAGCCCATAGTGCTCGGCCGATATTTTCCGGAGAGGTAATTTGGAAACCGGTATCAGGTGCACTGTGGGTCACCATTTTCTCGAACGTATTGTGACTTCCGTGAACAATGAACTGCGCGTGTGCCACCTCGATATTCTGATAATGCCAATAGTTGGCATCATGATGGAACTCAGAGACAAAGCGTACTTTCTCACCCATCGCGCGAAGCGTTTTCGGCTGCTCCGCAGTACCACTGGCCGTAACCGGTACGGTGATACCTTGATAGTCACCATCTTTGAGCAAGATAGTGCCGCCAGCCGGTAACACAGCCATCGCCGTTGCCAAATCGTAAGGGTGGTCAGCAGAACCATCCCCTTCAGAACTGCCATTAGGAGCAGCATATAGCTCCATGGCGTTTGCGGCTGGGGTAAACTCCACGTTATACGAAAGCGACTGAGGCTCTTGCTCTGGTCCTTCTACCGCCGTAAATACCACGTCCACGGCATTTTCCGTCTCATCAAGATCAATGAGGTGGTGGAAAAGCTCACCGGCGGCAACCAACTGCTTAGTAACAACCTTGCCGTTGTGCTTAAGTTCAAAGGCTCCGGTATAGTTCGCCCGAGCCTGCACAGGGTATGCCTTAACGAGGGAGCGCGGTGAAGAGGCCTCCTGCACGATAAGGTTCACTTGCTTGGCTTCATACAGCGGGGCATCCTGCGTATCGGCTTCTGAAACATCCAAGTTGACATTGCTAACTCGCATTTTCGCATTGCGAGAGGCAAAAAAACCAACATATTGCGAGTCAGGGTTCTGCACTTCTACAATGTTCGCATTCGCACCTTTCACTTCCTGGGTAATGACTTCATCACCATATTGGTAACTGACCGTGAACCCTTCATCAGTTCGAGTCAATGTCATGCGATAGCTTTCTGACTCGCCATAAGTGACGCCGTCAACATAATCGACACGACTCAATCGGTTTCCGGCCGTTCCCCACGGCTGATACACACCTTCCCGGTAAGAGGCGTTAACATTGGTCATACCGTCATTGGTACGGGTATGAGACCGAAGCAGGTTCATGACCATATTGGACGAAGAGGGAAACTCCTCATGGCCTTCCGGCTGAGGAACCAGACGCTCGGCACCTAAGATATCTCGTACCATCAGACCGGCACCTTCCTGACGGTTTGGTGTCGCGCCCGTTTCAGGTCCAAGCTGCTCCAGCACAACGTCAGCACTTAGTGTAAAGTTCAAGTCCGTTGGCAGCTCGGTATAGTAAAACGTCAAACCCTCATGTGAGTTTGCCAACTTACCGCCGCGGCTTTCGATGGTAAACTCCGGCTGGACTTGACCTGGCTGAACCTTCTTACCATCGGCAGTTACCTGGTTAACCCCGACTTTTTCAGGCAGGATCGTCGAACCAAAATTCATATCTGTCGACTGGCCGAAGGTAATTGCTTTCCAAGTCAGCTCATCAACATTAATATCAGCCGCATAGATAGAAGGAGCAAATAAAGTACCGAATAATAAAGATAATGTTGTCTTTTTCATTTTAAGCACCTAATTAAAAATTGTACTTCATACCAAAGCGGTAACGAATTGCGTAATCATCTTTATAGCCATCGCCGTCTTTATCAAATGTTAAAGCACCGACTTCTACAAATGGAATCCATCCGCTTGATAGCAATGAATATTCTCCGAAGAAATTAATTAGGTGATCGCGGTCTTTATCTTTCCAGCCACCTTTTCCTGACTCTAAGTCTTTATATTCAATATCTACACCGACTTTACCCCAAGACAGTTTATAATCTGTTACGAGGTTAAGCTGATGGTAGCCAGAATCATCCCCAGAGACCGGGCGGTCCCAACCGTAGCGATAGCGCAGTGACGCCCCCCAATCATCGGTGATCTTAGTGATCCCGCGGATATTAAACTTATGCACGGTCTTTGTGCTCGATACGTCAGCCGCATAAGATGGCTGAAGAGTAAAGTTGTTATTAATCTTATAGTTATAACTTACACCAACTTCATGGCCGCCACTTTTCATTTTACGGACGAATTCATCGTCGTCATGACGCCACTTTGCTTCGACAGATACACCAATACCATTGTCAAACCGGTGAGAGACACTGATGCGATCTCTATGTTTATCACCGTCTCGGTCTGGCATATATTCATGTCTAAGGTTAATCGTTGTCGCAAAAGCCGACGTAGAAGATAAAACAGCAATTAGGGATAGAGATAACAGTTTCAGTTTCATTTTTGAAATACCGTTTTGTTTTATGATGAATTCCATTTCAATATACAAAGATAAAAACAAAATAAAACAAGAAGCGATCTGAAATGTGATCTGTGAAACGGTGTTTCAATTATTATTTTTAAAACCATGACACTTGATGCAAATAAACATACAGGCTTAGATCACGCTTTTGTGAGGGCAGTTTTATGCCATGCAAGTATTTACCCGCCATTACTCAACAAGGACAACACTTATTATTTATTGAATAAATTTAATAAAGTAGGACATCATTGAATGTATCAGCTTGATATTTTTTATGATGCATATCATTTCCGTGCATGGAACTGGCATTTACACTGTAAAGACAATGATTAATGTTGATAAGCGACTTTTATGCGCCTGGATGATCTAAAACTGTTTACCACCGTTGTTGAGCTGGGCAGCTTCTCTGCGGCAGCCAATGCGCTCGACCTCCCCCGCGCCAATGTCAGCCGCCGAATTGGCGAATTAGAAAAGCACCTCAATGCACAGCTATTCTTCAGAACCACACGCAAACTTCGTCTGACACAACACGGTGAAGTGCTCTACCATGAGCTATTGCAAGTGGTTCAGGGAATCGAAAAAGCGCAAGAGGCGATGTATCAGCTAGATAGCAAACCAGCAGGAAAAGTGAAAATCGGGGCGCTGCCAGACAGTGATGAGCTACTTCAGCCTATCCTCAATCAGTTTCAGCTACAGTATCCCGATATCGAGCTAGATGTTCGCTTCAGCACCAATGGCTACCGGGATCTGTATGAACAAGGACTTGATTTAAGTTTCCATGTCGGCCCACTCCAAGATTCAAGCCTGGTTGCGAGACACATCACTTCTATCAATCGTTTCCTTCTCGCTAGCCCAGACTATATTGCACAATACGGAGCACCAGAGAGCATCAATGATCTCGCTCAGCACCGTTGTATTTGCTACCGCTGGTCTGACGGTAGAATTGAAGACACTTGGCGTTTTACAGACTCAACCCTCAAAGTCAAACCTATACTCAGCAGCAATAGTACCGGCTATATCCGCCGCTCGATGATTGCCGGACAAGGGATCAGTTTCCTTCCCCTGCTGTTAGCAATCAATGCAATGGAGTCAGGCGAACTCATTAGAATCCTCCCTGACTGCCAATCCCAGTCAGAGGATGTATGGCTGATCTACCCAGACAGAATGGGCGTAAGCCAAGCAACACGAGCACTTATCAACCACCTGCTGGAGCATTTGCCTAAAATTTTTGATTGTCGCAAAACTCAAGACTAAATAGCGGTAGGTTTGGTGATTATCAACCCAAGCCTTCGTTTTATTGTCACGAAAATCGTGACAGTGTTTCGCATTGCAGCCTAATTATCCTTTCCGATTCAAAGCTTAAAATAACACTGTTTTTTTTGAGTGGAATGAATTATGAAAACAACAAGCTCCTATGCTATGGCTCCAATTGCCATACTTGTGCTTAGTGGCTGCAGTGATACGACACCTGCAGTCGCTGAAAAATCTCCCCGTCCGGTGCAGGTCATCGAACTGGGTAGCCAGCATCAATTCAATACCCGCCAGTTCTCAGGCGTATTGGAAGCTATAGATACTGCCAACCTCGCTTTCAAAGTTCCGGGAACCATCACTGAGGTAATGGTAAAAACAGGGGAAAGAGTCAAACAGGGACAAGTCATCGCAAGGCTTGATCCTCACGACTACCAGGTTGCTGTTTTAGAGCTAGAGGCCCGTCTGGAAGAAGCAAAAGCCGCAAAAGTACTCGCCGCTATTGAACTCAGAAGAGTAAAGCAAGCCGCCCGCGATAATGCTATTGCCGAGGTCAATCTTGATCGCGCACAATCTGGCTACAAGCGCAGCCAAGCCATGGTCAAAGTGGTAGAGCAAAACCTACAAAAAGCCCAAGATGCCCTCGCCTACACCGAGCTCACAGCTCCTTTTGATGGCGTAGTTGGCAAACGCTTCAGCGAACAATTCGAACAAGCCGCCCCCGGCTTTCCCGTCTTTACGCTTCATCAGCCAAACCACCTACACGCTGTTATCGATGTACCGGAGAGCCTAATTAGCCGATTCAAGGACCAACCAACCGGAGCCGTCTCGTGGTACGGCAGCCATGAAGCAATCAAAGCCTCACTCAAAGAGGTTAACACGCTACCGGATCCGATCAAGCAAACCTACCAGATCACCTACCAGTTGGATCAAAGTGCACTGACAATGAAAGATGCAGCGCTTCCCGGCAAGGCTATTCAGTTAACGGTGGCGTTTGAACAAGGTGCAGGGCAGTATTGCATTCCCTACTCGGCCATTAGACAAAGCGGCGAGTTACATTCGGTTTTCACTATCGACAATGGTACAACGCGGCCTAAATCCGTCACTATCGAATCACTCCAGGCCAATCAAGCTTGTGTCAGCGGCAACCTTGCTCCCGGCGATAAAATTATCACCGCCGGCGTCCATTATCTCGAGCCGGGCCAAGCAGTCGGTAAAATTCTCACCACCGCGTTGGTTCAACCGCAGCTCGTGAGCAAAGAGGTCTTTGTTGCTTCAGCACCAACCTCAACCGCACCAGGCAAATCAACCGCCAAAACCCTATAGGTGACAACGATGAATCTTGCAGAATTTGCAATTCGACAGCGCACCTTTATCGTTTTCTTCAGTGTGTTGTGCGTCATTGCTGGTATTACTTCTTACTTCAAGCTGGGTAAGCTTGAGGATCCCACATTTACGGTCAAAAGCGCCGTTGTTGTCACCCTCTACCCAGGCGCTTCCGCGCAGGAGGTCGAGGCGCAAGTCACAGACAAAATCGAGACCCGATTACAAGAGATGGAATCGTTGTGGAAACTTCGCTCTCTGTCTCGTCCCGGCAGCTCGATGGTCTTTGTCGATCTCCAGGAGTCCACCAGCTCAAAGGAACTGCCTCAGCAGTGGGACCTGCTCCGCCGCAAGATCAACGACGTTAAGCTCGAGCTGCCGGCAACGGCTCAAATCAGCATTGTGCAGGATGAGTTTTCGGAAGTGTACGGCATGTTGTTTGCGATAACCGGCGAAGGCATTGAGCCCAGCGAGCTGCGTCTCTATGCCAAGGAGCTACAGCGCCGCCTAAAAGCAGTTGAAGGCATCAAGAAAATTGAGCTGCATGGGGTACGCAACCAAGTCGTTAATATCGACTTACCCGATGAACGTTTGGCTGATTATGGCCTTTCTTCGGCGCAAGTCATCAATCAGTTGGCCAGCCAGAACATGATCTATGATGCGGGTCAGTTCAAAGCTGGGATCGAACGTATCCGGGTTGATCAAGGCAGTGAATTTACCAGCCTGGATGATATTAGGAACCTGATGATCAAAGGCGGTGTGGGGGACTTGGGAACCGGCTTGATCCGCCTTGGTGATATCGCCACTGTCTCTATGGGCTACCAGACGCCAGCTCTGTCTGAAAGCCGCTTCAACGGCATTGATGCAATCACGCTGGCAGTCAGCCCGAACTCTGGCATCAATGTGGTCTCTCTGGGTGATCAGCTCAATCAGGTTATCGCCGAGTATCAGCAGACCCTGCCGCTGGGTATCGACATTAATGCCGTCGCTTTCCAGCCGGAAGAAGTACAAAAGTCGATCAACAACTTCGTGTCCAACTTGATCGAGAGTGTCTTGATTGTCGTCGTGATCCTGTGGTTATTCATGGGCCTGAAAAGCGCCCTGATAGTCGGTAGCAGCCTAATGCTAACTATCTTGCTGACCCTGGTTTACATGAAGATAGAGGCCATTGATCTACAGCGCGTATCTTTGGGCACCTTTATTCTTGCGCTAGGTATGCTGGTTGATAACGCCATTGTTGTCACCGATATGATCATTTCCAAGATCAACAAAGGTATTGACCGACTAAAAGCGGCCAAAGAAACCATCCAGGAAACAGCCGTTCCGCTCCTAGCAGCCACCATTATTGCTGTCATGGGGGCGAGTCCGGTGATGTTTTCCACAACCGACGCGGCTGAATTTGCCGGTTCGGTATTCTGGGTCATGTGCGCGTCACTGCTTCTATCGTGGCTGATTGCCATGACGATTACCCCGTTAATGTGTTGGGCCTGGTTCAAGCCGAAGCAGACACCAGCCTCCCAAGGCAAAGAGCCGCAGGCAAACAAGCCGTCGCTGTACCGCAAAGCCGTCCACTACACGGTCCGCCACCCACTCAAAGGCCTCAGTGTATTGGTACCGCTTCTTGGTATTACCGCCTTTGTCGTGCCTCATATTTCGGTCAACTTCATACCAACCTCAGACCGCGCTATGGTATTTCTCGATTACTGGCTACCGAATGGTGCACAGATAGAGCAAACATCGGCCGATATGGTTCGTATTGAGGACTGGCTGCGTGAGCAACCAGAAGTCAAAGATTTCACTACTTTTGTTGGCGCAAGTGCACCAAGGTTCTCCGTTACCGTTGAACCAGAGCCATATGACCCAAGCTATGGTCAGATCCTGATCAATACCCATGACTACAGCGGCATCGAGGCGCTGGAACGTCGAGGTGACCAATGGCTAGAAGAGCAGTTTCCTCATGCCGAGCCTAGGTTCCGGGCGCTGAAGCTCGCGACCAAAGACAAATTCAGTATTGAGGCCAGGTTTATCGGTCCCGATCCCGAGGTACTGCACGCACTGTCAAAACAGGCCCAAGACATAATGCGAGCCCATCCGAATACCAAGTATGTCCGTGACGACTGGCGTCAGAAAAGCAAAGTCATCGTCCCGCAGCTTAACCAGGAGCAAGCGCGTCGTGCAGGCATCAACCGTACTGATATCGCCCTTGCTATTCAGCGGGCAACTAACGGCGTAACTCTGGCACGCCTTCACCAAGGTGATGAGTTAATCCCCATCAACATCCGCAGTGCCGATGCCGATATTAATTCGCTGGAGACTCTACCTGTACGATCGCTGATGGGATTGCACTCTGTTCCATTGGGTCAAGTTGTCGATAAATTCGAACTCAAGGATGAAGAAAGCATGATATGGCGGCGAAACCGCGTACCCGCTATCACCGTTCAGGCCGCGGTTGACGGTATGACAGCCTCAGATGTCCGTAAGCAACTCGCCGCGGATATTGAAGCTATCGAACTGCCTGACGGCTACCGATTTGAGTGGGGGGGCGAATATTACGACGAAGACAGGGCTATCACAGATACCTTCAACCAACTGCCTAAAGCACTGCTTATCATGGTGATCATCCTTGTAGCCCTGTTCAACGGCTTCAAGCAGCCTGTCATCATTCTAACAACCGTGCCTCTTGCCGCCACCGGAGCGAGCTGGTTCCTGTTGATTGCCGATAAACCATTCGGCTTCATGGCCTTGATCGGCGCCATCGCCCTATCGGGGATGATCATCAAAAACGGGATTGTACTGATGGACCAGATCGAACTGGAAAGAAAAAATGGAAAAGGTCTGGAGGATGCCATCGAGGAAGCCACTTTAAACCGCACCATGGCGATTTCAATGGGTGCGCTAACCACTGCTCTGGGGATGATCCCGTTGCTGTCAGACCGCTTGTTTGACCAGATGGCGGCCACCATCATCGGCGGCTTGGCGGCAGCGACCGTACTTTCTCTGTTTGTGATGCCGGCTCTATACCGTTTGTTTTACCGAGCTGACTTAAAGCACACAACCGACAACGCAGGGCATGATGAGGAGCTGACTCATGAAAAAGCTTAATTTAACTGTATTGACAGCCGCACTGATCCTGACCGGTTGTGCCTCGGCACCAAACTACGAACAACCGCGCAGTACGCTCGCTGACACCTACTTAAATCGAGCGGTTTCGGGGGTAAATAGCGGGCAAAGCCTCACAGGACAGCAGACCAACGCCCATTGGTGGTCCCAATTTAATGACCCAACATTGAATGAACTCATTCGTGATGCCCAAAACCAAAATATCCCACTGAAAGTGGCTTCGGAGCGGATCAGATCCGCCCAAGCCTTCAACCAGATCGTCGAGTCATTCAAAGTGCCGACCGTCGGCCTTGGTGCAGGCTATACCTCGTATGGCATCAGTGAAAATGACCCACTGCTCGGTGCAGCTGTATCTTCCAATAACCCATTGGGTACGGCCATCATAGACAGTGATCAAAGCGCCTTTCATGCCGGTATGACCATCGCCTGGGAGCTGGACTTATTCGGCCGAATTGACAGCCAAGCAAAAGCGGCCTCCATTCGTGCCGAGCAGGCAGAGATCATGTGCCAGGGACTGACAACTCTGATCACCAGCGATGTACTCCACAACTACCTCCAGTTTCGTGGGGCCCAGGAGCGTAAGACAATCGCCCTTGAATTGGTCAAGGATCAACAACAAACGCTGGCATTAGTCGAAAAAATTCACCACAGTGGCTATGGCTCCCAGCTCGATGTCGCCCGGGCCAAAGCAATGCTGGCCGCAACCAGGGCGGTGATCCCACAGTTGGAAACCGCGGAAAATGCCCACCAGCAACGTTTGGCTATTTTACTCGGTGAATCTCCTCGTCATATGCAGGAAAGGCTTGCCGTCAACTCGCCATTACCTTCCTTCAATGGATTAATCCCGACAGGCCTGCCTTCAGATCTATTGCAAAGAAGGCCAGATCTCCGAATCGCAGAACGGGAAATGGCCGCACAAAATGCCGAGTTAGCTGCGGCTGTTGCCAATCAATACCCGAAGTTTTACCTGACCGGGACACCGGGTGTGCTTGCGGGGGATTTTGATGATCTGTTCGACAGCGACTCAGCAACGTGGCTCGCCAGTGTCGGGGTCAGCTGGAACCTGTTCGACGGCGGCCGTACCGATGCCATGATCAAGCTTCAAGAGTCACGCTTTGAAGCCAGCGCACTCACATACCAGCATGCGGTCAACAGCGCTATCGGGGAGGTGGAGACCTTGCTCAATGGCTACGGTAACAGCCAGCAGTATCAGTCTTTGTTGCTTGAGGCCGAAGCAGAAACTGAGGAAGCAGTAGGCAAAGCGCTATCACTCTACCAGGCAGGCCTTATCGACTACCTGTCGGTACTGGATGCCCAGCGCCAGCAACATGCAATGCGCGACCGCGTAGTGGCAGCCCGGCTGCAGACCGCCAATATGGTCGTCGGGTTAAACAAGGCCCTAGGAGGTGATTGGGAAATTTAAATCCTTGCCCAACGTGACTCTCGCTGACCACTCATATATTTCACGTTGGGCCTTTTTCTACTCTAGCGTTCTATGCGTGAGTCACACCTTCCCTCATGTTCATCATATCGGTCTCTGTACTATTCCCTGCTTGATTGGTCTGATGAGTTGTTAAATAATGTTTTTATTGAAGAAAGATAAAATTGCTTTTCATCCACTTAGGGATATCAAGATGAAACTGCACCAGATAGATGGCTATATCCAATCGATATATCTCGTTGAATACCGTTATGGCTTGCTGCTTTTAGATGGCTGCTGCCGTGCTGATATTCCTCATTTGCTCAACTTCATCCGCGAACAGCTTAAGCGCCCAGTCAAGGATCTCAAACTGGTCATTGTCACCCACATGCACCCTGATCACGCCGGTGCGGCGCATCGTCTTCGCAAATTGACAGGATGCAGCATTGCCGCCGCCAATGTCCCCGGCCAGTGGTACCAGGGCATTGATGGCATACTGATGCATTGGACCGACTTGCTGCTAGCAAGTTGGGTCGCCAAGCGAATGAAAAAGACCCGCTGTAATTTGTGGTATAACGCCAAACTAAAGCCAGATTACCTGCTTGACGACCAAGAACTGGTACCAGGCTTCCCCGAGTGGCGGGCACTATCAACTCAAGGTCATACCGACCGGGACTTATCGCTATACCACCAAAACTCCGGCAAGGTTTATGTCGCCGATCTAATGGTAAAAGTGAAAGGACGCTATATTCCTCCCTTCCCGGTTTTCTACCCCAATCGCTACCGCCAGTCAGTCAATAAGATCGTCGCATTATCACCCACAAGCCTGCTACTTGCCCATGGTGGTGAAATCTGCCCGAGCCAGGATGATTTCCAGCACCTTCTCGACAAGGCACCAACCACACCGACAACTCACTGGCGTTCGGTTAAAACAAAATTCAAACGTGCTTTTTCTGCAACATGAGTTGCCAAAAATGCCAATCCAATTACGATACACTCGTTTCGTCAATAATCACTAAGCGGAACAGAGCATTACGATGAGCCAAAACAGCCACAACGCCCGGCCTTGCTTGATGGATGCCTGGGCGCAACATGCCCGGCCCCTCGCCCTCTGGCTAACCACCCAAACGAACGATGCCGAATTGACCGATGATTTGCTACAAGAGGTATTCATTCGGGCAATGGTCAAAGACTATGCGTTTTGCAACATCAGCAACCCCCGGGCTTGGCTCTACCGTGTGGCAAACAATTTGCTCATTGACCACAGACGGAAAAAACATCCCGTGCCATTAGAACAGGATATTGAGCAAGAAAATGACCCGCAAGCGGTTGTCGATACCCTCACCCAGTGCCTAAGCCGAGTCCTGTCCGAGCTCCCGCAGCCAGATAGCCACGTTTTGAAAGCTTGTGACATCAAGGGGATGACTCAACAAGCCTATGCCAACCAACAAGGTTTGACCCTGCCGGCCGTAAAATCACGCCTGCTACGGGCGCGCAACAAACTGAAGCAGCAGTTGATATTATCTTGCCAAGTAAAGCTCGATGCTAACCAGCAAGTGTGCTGTTTTACGCCCCGCAGAGAAAAGTCATGATAGAAAATTTTATTATTATCCCAGATCTAATAACTGTTTTTGAGGCACATTTTTATCTCAGTTACATTCTCTAAAAAATACAGAAGCAAATAATAAAATTAATGTAAGCAAACATTACCAAAACATGAAAAAATAATGAAACATTATAGATAACAGGTTTATGATTTCCTCTTATTGATTGCTTTAAATACAAAACAAGATAAAGCCAAAAAAGGATTACACAGAATAAAAGCAAGGTCAGTTAAAATTGATAACCGCGTTAAGAGTCACTTCAGACTTTAATAATTACCACCTCTGCGATCAGTTTATAACAATCGATGTTGTTATTTGATACCTGTCACTGTTTTCCTGCCATTTTATTGTAGTTTTTAAATTGTCAACCGCCTCAAAAAAGGATTAATCGTGGAATTGGCAAGGCCAAAAAAATCATTGCATTACAATAAATTAACACACAAAAAACAATGATAACCAAAGACTACTAATACCGGAACACGGGGCATGGAAACACTTAAGGCGTCATTTTTCCATTACCTACACATAGTGCGAAGCCAATTATAGCTTTTTTGAAAGCAAGATTTAGTTAGATGACCGGTATATGTATGCCTTAACAATTTGGCCTGAAAAATGCAAAGTAGGTGTAAACATGAAAAAGGTTATTTCGTATTTTTTCACTATAGCAATGTTATTGATAAACTCTGAGGCTATAGCTTCAAGTGTTTTATTCGAGCTACCGTTAGAGGTTGAACTTGGGAAAACAACCAATTCGGAGTTGGGACAGAATGGAGTATGTAAAAAGCAAGTCAAAATAAAGAAAACAACTGCCTTCAACTGCGAAAAGTTTGAATTTTTAGGTGGCGCAGTCGAAATTGACTGCTCAAGCAACCAAATCGCAGAAAGTATGTGGATTGAAATGATACCAGAGAACTGGTACAGCCTCGGACTGCGTATGTACAGAGACAAAGAGGAGGGAATCGCTCTTAAGGATTTGCTCAAAATACTGGAAGCAGAGAACGTTGAAGACTTATCGGTGAAGGAGACATACAAACATACCCACGCAGGGCAGTTAGCTATGCATAATCACCTCATTACGTTTAACATTGGTAATTATCATTACGGGGTGCTTCACGAGTATAAAACCATTGAAAAGGCGCAAGAAAATGCATCAGTGGCACCAGAAATTTTATCTATAAATGAAGGTATTGGTGCTATTTCCGTCGTAGCGGCTTATTAAGCCATTCAAATACTGTTATCAAAGGGTCGCAGGGGCGGCCCTGGTATACCGTAAGCCCCCCATAACACAGCGGTTATAACTACCCCCTCTGATACTGATTTATCACGTTTTCTATCGTCATGATCCCGAACATGATCTTCCGAATAAAGGACTCTGAGCTCCCAACAAAGTAGAAATGGGGATGCCTGGACCAGACTTTCTGAAGTTTTTTATCTAATTGCGCAGCTTGTTGAGACGACTCGTTTCGTACCGGGTTATTGCTACTGATATCATGTCCGGAGGCTCCGGCGGATTCAAAAAAGATCACAGCATCGTAGCGGGCGATTTCATCTTCAAAAGTAGAATTTACCTCGCTAAAAAATTCACTTTCGCTACCAGGCCAGTAAGCCAAACCATCAAGCGAGCCGCGATCACACACCAGTAACCTGTCCGGAAACTGTGCTTTATGGATCTCCTCGACATTCTTTTGCAGCTGAAAAATCGTTTTCTGTACCAATTTAAGCACTTGCTCATCTTCTGAGCGTGTTATGCCGCCAGAGAAAAGTACCGTCGCCGCCTCGGGTACAACAGCTATCTTATGGCCCAGCTCTCTGCGGAAAAGATCCAACGCAGTGGTTTTTCCGCCTCCGGGGCCTCCGGTTACCACAACTTGCAACTGCTTTTTTTTCATTGGCTTTGGCTCGCAGGGTTTATTTATCAGCTTAGTCAAAAAAATGCTTTTTCCGAAAGCCAAGCGGAGCGCTCATGACATCCCCCAAGCAGCCTGTCATGAATAACTGATACCCACACATGACATCTAAAACCTCGTACAGTAAGCGGCAGCTTAATTAAGTAAACACCGAAAAAAGTTGAAAAAGCCGATTTTGGGGGGTTGCCCCACCCCTTACGCTCGTCTAGGGGGCTTTTTCAACTTTTTTGCTCTTCATTAAGAATCCTTTTCATACCTCATTCGTCTTTATCTGTAGTTAGTCTATTTGATAAGGACAAAGTATGTTCCAAGTTTTCACGGATTTCGCCTCGTGGGCGGTTTACTCGGTCTTTGGGTTACCCCCCGATACCCAATTAGCGGGAGCTCTGCATTTTTTCATTGAGGATACCC
Source organism: Photobacterium gaetbulicola Gung47 (assembly GCA_000940995.1). Taxonomy (NCBI): domain Bacteria; kingdom Pseudomonadati; phylum Pseudomonadota; class Gammaproteobacteria; order Vibrionales; family Vibrionaceae; genus Photobacterium; species Photobacterium gaetbulicola. Next base: position 476,490 of record CP005973.1, on the reverse strand, counting down.
TCAAGATATTTGCCCTCTTGCTGTTTATGATTTACGTCATTGCTTTGGTTCGTGCATCATTGAATGTTGAACGGGTCAGGGACTATTTGGCCGGCAAACACCGCGCGCTGGGTTACTCTATGGGGGCATTGTTTGGTGCGATCACCCCATTCTGTTCATGCTCGAGCATTCCCGTGTTTCTGGGCTTCACCTCGGCAGGGATCCCGCTCGGGATCACGATGGCGTTCCTCATTACTTCCCCACTGATTAATGAAGTGGCCGTACTTTTGCTCATGAGCCTACTTGGCTGGAAATTTACCTTTGTTTATATTGCGCTTGGCATGTCAGTAGGGATATTGGGCGGGATATTCCTTGACGCCATCAAAGCTGAGCGCTGGCTCCAGCCCTTTGCCGCCAATGCCATGAAACAAGGCAAAGACCACATTAAGCAAAGACACAATGCCACCGGCACTCCAACCCATTCGACGTCTTTGACCCTGGCTGAACGGCACGGCTTTGCCAAAGAGGAGGTCGCTACTATTTTTGCCAGGGTCTGGAAGTGGGTGATCATCGGTGTCGGCCTTGGAGCAGCCCTACACGGCTTTGTGCCTGAAGGCTGGATAGAGGCTTATCTTGGGGCTGGCCAATGGTGGTCTGTACCTGCAGCCGTATTACTTGGCATCCCGCTCTATTCGAACGCGACCGGGGTCATTCCTGTCATGGAGAGCCTGATCACCAACGGACTTCCCATTGGTACCACGCTCGCATTTTGTATGAGCACGGTCGCGGCCAGCTTTCCTGAATTCATTTTACTCAAGCAAGTCATGCAGTGGCGTTTGCTCGCCACGCTTTTCGCGCTCTTGTTGGTTGCATTTACCCTCATCGGATGGGTATTCAATGCCACCTTCCCCGTTCTTTAATAGCAATTGTCTCTGATATAAGGATCAAAATGATGAAAAACGTAAAAGTACTCGGCTCGGGCTGTAAGAACTGCAAAGTCACCGCCGAGCTCATTCAGGATGTGTTCCAGCAGCAAGGTATCGACTTTGAGTTGGTTAAAGTCGAAGACATGGCCCAGATCATGGCCTATGGCGTGATGTCGACACCAGCCGTGGTCATCGATGATGAAGTTGTGCATAAAGGGAGTGTGCCAAAACGAGAGCACATTGAAGCTTGGCTAACGAACTAAACCGCGGCCCTTCAATGGCAAAATAGCCAATCCGGAGTGATGCAGGGGAATAGTTCAGCCCGCTGTCGCTTTCCCCTGCACACACCGGAACTATGACATTGACCGAAAATCGGCCCAATACTGGCAATAACCTCTCCGCCATGTTCTACCCTTATGGCTACAAGTTGTTAAACGGAGCTAGCCATGAAGCCAAGGATGTTATTTCCCCTCTCTCTCGTTTTGACCAGCGTATCGCTCTTTGCCGCGTCCTCTCACGACCTGGTCAAGACCACCACCAGTTGGGATGGCCAGCCCCTGCCCTCTGTTCAGTTCAATCAACCAGAAATCACCATCAAAGAGATCACCATTGAGCCCGGAGAGAAACTCCCATGGCATCAACACCCGGTAATCAATACCGGGATCTTACTGACCGGCCAGCTCACGGTGCACACCCAGGATAAGAAAATCACCATAAGCGCTGGTGATCCCCTGGTGGAAGTGATGAATACCTCACACTATGGCGAGAATACCGGAAGCGAGCCGGCCAGAGTCATTGTGTTTTATCTTGCCGAGAAAGGCAGCAAGCTCACCGTATTGGATAACTAGACATTGCATCACAGGTGTCGCTATGCCAAGATCACGAAAACGTTTGCTTGCACTCTATTGAATTTCGTTACTACACTGGAAAACATAAGCAAACGGCTTCGTATAACCCCATTAATACGGTATGGGGGTCTCTACCAGAATCCGTAAAATTCTGATTACGAAGAGTTAAGCGCAGGTGTGCTTTTCTCTTTGTATGTCAGTATTCGACGCGACAGAAAAGCACCTTAGTAGATCACACTTATTACGCCTACTGCTGTAGTGCATGTATAGAAATATAATAAGGGCTTGATATGAAAAACTTTATTAAAGGACTACCCAAAGTAGAGCTCCATCTTCACATTGAAGGCACCCTTGAGCCTGAGTTAATGTTTGAGCTTGCCAAGCGCAACAAGATCAGCATTCCGTTTTCCTCACCCCAGGCTGTACGCGAAGCCTACCAATTCCATAACCTGCAGTCTTTTTTGGATATCTATTATCAAGGTGCCAATGTCCTTATCACCGAGCAGGACTTTTTCGACCTGACCTGGGCCTACTTACTGCGCTGCAAGCAAGACAATGTTGTCCACACCGAGATATTCTTCGACCCTCAGACCCATACTGACCGCGGTATTGCTTTCAAAACCGTCATAGACGGCATCACGCGTGCACTGAGGCAGGCCAAAGAGCAACTCGATATCTCCAGCCAGTTGATAATGTGCTTCCTTCGCCATTTAGATGAAGAGGCCGCCTTCGCAACATTACAGCAAGCACTGCCTTATAAAGATCAGATCATCGCTGTCGGCTTGGATTCCTCGGAACAGGGCCACCCGCCGGAGAAATTCGCCCGGGTATTCGAGGCGGCACGCAATGCCGGTTTTTTAACCGTGGCCCACGCCGGCGAAGAGGGTCCCGCGCAAAATATACTCGATGCGATATATTTGCTTGGTGTCAGCCGTATCGATCACGGTGTGCGCTGTGTGGAAAGTACCGAGTTGGTCCAGCAACTGGCAGAAAGCAGGATGCCACTGACGGTCTGCCCGCTATCTAACATTAAACTCAAAGTGTTTGAGGACATGGCACAACACAATATTGTTGATCTGCTTGAGACAGGCCTGTGCGTTACCATCAATTCCGATGATCCGGCCTATTTTGGTGGTTATATGACAGATAACTTTGTAGCCGTTGCTGATGCCCATCCGCTAACACGCCAGCAGCTCGCCCAATTTAGCCTAAATGCCATTGAGGCGAGTTTTATCGAACATCCGCAAAAAGCGACCCTGTCACAAAAGGTAAAAGACTACCTTGCCGGTTTTAGCGGCTAATTGCCTCGGCAATGTTGAGGCATTGAGTGATTGTCATACCCCAAGTGGATTCGTGGTGCTTGGAATAACAACAACCCGGCAATTGCCGGGTTGTTGTGATCTATTCTAGCCTATTGCTAATTTGTCTTTTTGGCATGGAACAATGGTTGGCTACCCTTGTCTGCATCCGACCAGAAATTGATGTTGAACTGAGCATCATCACTCATTTCTATACGGTGCCAATATTGCGGTGGGCTGGTGGCAAATTGTCCGGCCTTGATCACCACCTCCAGCTCAGGCTCTGTCGCGTCACTGTTGGCAAACCCATAGTAGGTGACCGTTCCTTCCATGACACACAACTGCCCAAATACCCCCTGTGCGGTATTATGGTGACTGAGCAAGGCCGCAGGTACGGTATCTTTGGTAAAGAATGGCGTGGAACGCTGTATAGTCCAATGTGCCGGGATACGTTGATGGCTCATAGTAACCTCCGTTTCAATCATTTACTGTTTAGTTCTTTCAACAGCGGGAAAGCTGATGGCAGATGCTGCTGGGTAACCACATATCCGGTTAGCTGGCCGCTCTGTTCCCGTGTTTTTAAGGTACTACCCGCTTGATTAACGTCGATCTGCCAGCTCAACGCTTCAGTGCTATCTTCCGGGATATTTTGCCCGGCAAACTGGATCGGAAAAGCAGGCGTTTTGACTTTCACCATCATTGCAGGCAATACCAATGACGTTGGTTGCCCCAATAGTGTCTTGGCAAGCGCATTGGCACTTAACAAAGCAGGCTGAAGATAGGCCAACACCTTACCGTTTATCTCGGCACAATCCCCGATCGCATAGACATCCGGTGCTGAGGTTTGCAACTGGGTATCCACTACGATCCCCTTATTTACCGACATACCCGCATTTTTGGCGATCTGGATGTTGGGCTTGAGCCCTGCCGCAGAGACCACCACATCAACCTCTATTTCCCTGCCAGAGGCAAGCTCGACCGCAACCCTGGAGCCAGGGAGCGTCGACAGCCGTTCAACCGTGTCAGCAAGGAAGAACCGTGTTCCCTGCGTTACCATTACCCGCTCCAATTTCATTGCGATGTAATCGGGTAACTGGTTAGCCATAAGGGTCTGGCATGGGTCAACAACCGAGACAGTTTTGCCGCTGCATGCAAAGTCCATCGCCAATTCCGTGCCGATCAGCCCAGCACCAATCACTGCAATATGACGGGCTCGCTGCAATATATCTTGCGCAGCACGATATTCAGCCAGGCTGTTTAGCGTCACGACCTGTCCCGAAGCATCGCCGCTCATCGGTGGGATAAACGCCCTAGCACCGGTTGCAAAGACCAACTTTCCGTAGTCATAACACTGCCCTCCCGCCACAATATACTTGTGCTTCGTTTCAACCACTTCTACAGTGCTATGGGCATACAACTCCACTTGGTGCTCGGCAGCGAAATCGGTACCGCTCATACGGATCAAATCATTGGCCGTTTGCTGATTCGAACTGGCATGGCTCAGATCCGGTTTGTTGTAGTCATGCCCTTCGTCAGAAGTGAAGACCCGGATCGGAACATGCTTATCTTGACGGCGGATGGCCTTTACCAATTGGTAAGCGGCAAAGCCGCTACCAATAATCGTGATAGGTTTCTCCATCAGTTAAGCCCCCTTCACGGGTTCAAAGACGTCTTTGCCAAGACCGCACTCAGGGCACAAAAAGCTCTCTGGCACATCCGACCAACAGGTACCGACCTCAATGCCTTGGTTAGCTTCGCCCAGGGCTGGGTCATATACCCAGTTACACACCGTGCACAGCATTTTTTGGCTAGCCGCGACTCCTTGAGGCTCGGCGGACAATGGCTTGGCGCTAGGCACTGGTGTTAAAGCCCACTTTCTGGCAATCATCCGGCCGTGCTCGCGGCATTCACGCATTGCTTTGCCGTCCGGTTTCCACTTGGCCTTCAAACCAACCGTTGTGTCGAAGCCAGCATCGGTCAAGCGCGAATGGATTCTGTCAACGGCACCGCCATTCCAACCATAACTACCGAAGGCCCCAGCCTTCTTGTGCTTGAAGCGAAGCCCTGTGATCTCTTCGAGCATGCCAGCTACTTTTGGCATCATCACGTTGTTCATAGTCGATGAACCAACTAGCACTCCTTTGGAGCGGAATACATTGGCCAAGATTTCATTTTTATCTTGGCGCGACACATTAAACACCTTTACGGCAACACCCGGATCCACATCGTGGATTCCCTGAGCAATGGCGTCGGCCATCATTCGGGTATTGTTCGACATGGTGTCGTAGAAGATGGTAATACGATCTTCCTGGTAATCATTGGCCCACTCAAGGTATTGATGGATTATCTGAGTTGGGTTATCGCGCCAGACAATACCGTGTGAAGTGGCAATCATGTCGACCGGCACATTAAAGCTCAGCACTTCATGGATCTTTGCCGTGACCAGGCTACTAAACGGGGTAAGGATATTGGAGTAGTAGCGCAGGCACTGCTCCATCAATTCGCTTTGATCCACCTCATCGTTAAACAACCGCTCATCGCAGTAATGCTGGCCGAAAGCATCATTGCTAAACAGCACCGCATCGCCGGTGAGATAGGTCATCATGCTGTCAGGCCAGTGCAGCATCGGCGCTTCGACAAAAATCAGTTGCTTGCCGTTGCCAATATCCAAAGTATCGCCAGTTCTGACGACCTGGAAATTCCATTCCGGGTGATGATGGTGACCAACAATAGAATCAACGGCATTTTCCGTGCAGTAAATTGGCGTATTGGGGATACGGGCCATCAACGCCGACAGCGCGCCGGAGTGATCTTCCTCCGCATGGTTGATGACGATGTAGTCGATCTCTTGCAGATCAATTTCCATCTCTAAGTTCTGGATAAACTGCTGGCTAAAGCGGTGATCGACCGTATCAATGAGAACTGTTTTTTCTTCACGGATAAGATAACTGTTATAGCTGGTCCCCTTGGTCATCTTATATTCTGTACCGTGGAAGTCCTGTACTTCCCAGTCGCGTTGGCCTACCCAGTGAATGTTGTTTTTAACGTGAATGGTCATCTTGATACCTTATGTATTGCTATGGGCGCTACATGCCCCCCTAAATCTGAACAAGGTATTGCACTGACCATGCCAACTTTTTATCTTGTTGAAATTATTGACTTTAATTATTTAACCAAGATACACACTGTCAAATAGACAACAAAATAACACTGTCAAAACCACATTACCGTGTCATAATGACAACACCCCAACAAATAAAAGTAGCACCGATGAAAAACACGCCGAAAGAACTGACCCAGCTTGCTTTGGATCTGACCCAGGGCATATCCAGCCAAGACCGGTTCGACCGCTTGCTCTCTGTCATCAAATCATTGTTCGGGTGCGATTCCTCGGCCTTACTGGCTTTTCGCGACCAACACTTCGCCCCGCTGGCCATAAACGGCCTGTTCGAAGAAGTACTGGGACGCCAGTTCCTCATCGACGAGCACCCCCGGCTCGAAGCCATTGCCCGCGCCGGTGATATCGTCCGCTTTCCGCACGATAGTGAACTGCCCGACCCCTATGACGGACTCATCCCCAGCCACCAAGGCAAACTCCATGTTCATGCATGTATCGGCTTGCCCCTCATTGCCAACGAAACACTAATCGGTGCGCTAACCATTGATGGCTTTGACCCTCACCAGTTCGACCAATTCAGCGATGAAGAGCTGCGGGTTATTAGCGCCCTCGCTGCTGCCAGTTTACATACCGCATTATTAATGGAGCAGCTAGAGCGCCAAGCCTTCAATATGCCGGAGTCTCATGGACAGGCGGCACTGCATGCCGGGAAATCCTCCCAGGCCGCACAGGTGGAGATGATCGGTAAGTCTAGGGTAATGGAAGAGCTGAGGAGTCACATTCAAGCCGTTGCCGCAACGGAATTGACCGTCCTGATCACCGGCGAAACCGGCGTCGGCAAGGAGCTCATCGCCGCTTCAATCCACCAGGCCTCGCACCGAAGCGGCCAACCCCTGATTTACCTCAACTGCGCAGCGCTACCCGAGTCTGTCGCAGAGAGCGAGCTGTTCGGCCATGTTAAGGGGGCCTTTACGGGAGCCATTAGCGACCGCAAGGGAAAATTTGAAATGGCTGATGGCGGCACCCTGTTCCTCGATGAAGTCGGTGAGCTCCCCTTGGCGCTGCAGGCCAAACTACTACGGGTGTTGCAGTACGGCGATCTGCAGCGGGTCGGCGATGACAGGGTACTGAAGGTCAACACACGCATTGTCGCCGCTACAAACCGCCAACTGCATGAAGAAGTAAAGCAGGGTAAGTTCAGGGCTGATCTCTACCACCGCTTGAGTGTCTTCCCCATTATGGCTCCCCCTCTAAGAGAGCGAGGAAATGATATCGTTTTGCTGGCGGGGTTCTTTATAGAGCGCAGCAAAGGCAAACTGGGGATTCAGTCGATGCGCCTGAGCCGTGAGGCGGTCGATATGCTCTCTGCCTATCCTTGGCCTGGCAATGTCCGCGAGCTCGAACATGCGATAAACCGCGCCTCAGTGGTGGCAAGGGCAGAATCATCGAACCTTGAATTCATTGAGCTCCAGCCTCATCACTTTGAATTGTTGAGCACACCACAGCAACAGGCCCACCAGCACTCAACCGCTATAAGCAATGAAACCCGACAAAAAAACCCAATATCGGTCGAGACCAATATCGGGCTTAAAGACGCGACGAACCGCTTTCAATACCAGCTTATCGATGATTGCTACCAGCGGAACAACCGCAACTGGGCGGCCACGGCCAGAGAGCTGGAATTAGATGCCGGTAACCTCCACCGGCTGGCAAAACGGCTCGGGTTAAAATAACCCAACTACACGATGAAGGTTGAAACCTTGTCGTTCAAGTTTGTCGCCTGCAGGCTAAGGCTCTCCGCTTGCTGACGCGCTAACTGAGCATCAACGGTCAGCTGATCGCTCACATCCTTAATGGTCGTGGTATTTTGGGTGATCTCATCGGTCACATGGGTTTGCTCTTCAGCCGCGGTGGCGATTTGAGTTGCCATGTCACTAATCATGGCAACAGATGCATTGATTTGCTCCAGTGCCACTGTTGCCTCATCGGCATCTTCAACCGTGCACTGGGCGAGCTTCGAGCTGGTCTGCATCAAATCAACCGCCTTGGTAGTGATCTGCTGCAATGTCGCAATCATGCTCTGAATTTCTTCCGTCGATGTATGGGTGCGCTGAGACAGCACACGCACCTCATCAGCCACCACCGCAAAGCCTCGACCTTGCTCACCGGCTCGGGCCGCTTCAATCGCCGCATTCAATGCTAACAAGTTTGTCTGCTCGGCAATTCCCTGGATTGTAGACAGAATGCTATTGATCCCCTGGGCATGTTCATTGAGCTGGCTGATCACCGTGGAGGCTTCATTCACTTCACAGGCCAGATTAGAAATTGAGTGACGACTTTGGATCACCAATTCACGCCCATTATTGGTGTGGGAAGTCGAATCTTGTGCTGCCTGTGCTGTTTGCTCTGCATGTGAGGCAATTTCCTGTGTCGCCGAGGCCATCTCCGTCACGGCTGTCGCAACCATGGTTATTTCATCCTGCTGACGCTGAAGCTCCAGCGCTTGTTTGTCGGCCAATGATTCACTCTGCGCCGCACTCTCTCCCAGCGCTGCCCCCTGTTTGCGGACATGGCCGATTAGGACCTGAAGGCTGTTAACGAACTGATTGAAATTTTGGGCAAGATCACCCACTTCATCCTGGGAGTCGATATTGATGCGCTGGGTAAGATCCCCGCCCCCCTGCGCGATAACGCCCAGCGCCGAAGAGACTTGCTGAAGCGGTTTAAACAAATAGATACACAGCAGGTTAAACAAAAAGGCACACACCACTACCACCAGCAATGTCATGAACACATGCTCGTACAAGGTACTGTATAACGGCTCCAAGACTGATTTGGCATCGATGACGATAACAGTTTGCAGTGGCTTACCCGCAATAGGCGCAACATAAAGGTAGCTATCACTGCCATTGATCACCACGCGCTCAGCATGACTCCCGCTAGCCAGACGTGTCAGCAACTGACGAGTTAAATCACTGTCTTTATAGTTTGTCGGCTGGTTAAGCAACGAGGTATCGGCATGTGCAAAAATATCACCTTGCTCATTGGCGATAAACATATACCCCGATCCAGGCAACACCACTTTATCAAGCTGGCTAATGATACTTTTCATTTCTACGTCCGCGCCAAGTACCGCTTGGGTGCCTAGGACATTGACCGCCTTACCCATAGACACCACGCTGGCGCCCGTTGCCGCGGCAATCGTCGGATTTTCCACCGTTACCTGGCCATTTTGGCCAATGGCGTGCTGGTACCAGTGCCACTGCCGCGGGTCATTATTTCCCTCTGGGAGCAATATCTGGTTTGCGTTCACTTGTGTGCCATCGGTAAACGCCAAAAATACATTGTCGAAACCCGCTGAGTTTTTCACTTGTCGTAGATGAACCGGAATATCTTTGGCCTCGATAGTCTGCGGGAACGCAGATAGTGCCATTGCTTTCGAATCCATCCAGTCAACAACATACTCATTGTAAGCTTGCGCGATCCCTCGCAACCTAGCATTGAGATCTTCGTCAAGGCGCTCAAGGGAAGAAACGAACGAGAGTGCAGTGACCAAAGCGCCACCCAAGATAATGGCAATACTTGCTGAGACAGCCAACTTCTGCCGTAAAGATAAGCTAAACATCAGATTCCTTTTATTATTTGCATTGCTGCTTGATTTAATTCACGGCTCGAATTATTGCATTTTTATCGCACTGAGAATATCTATTAGCAGAAAATTTCAGCCAAAATAGCTGAAAAATGATACATCCTCCGTCCCTTGCAAAAATACATTGACCACAAAAATAATTCGATCCTGTATCATAAAAAAGGCCCCTTTCGGGGCCGATTCATTCTTTTTAAATGGCTCAGTCTCTGGCGTAGCCATTATTGTAATGGCGAACATCAGGGACAATATTGTGCTTATTCAGCAATCGGTACATTGTTGCTCGCGACACCCCCAGATCTTTTGCTGCTGAAGCCACTTGTCCGCGGTGGGTCTCAAGCACAGCAACCAACACGTCTTTTTCGGCTTCATCTTTGATGTTGCGAAGGCTTTGCTTGAGGTTGGATTTACTCGGCAGGTCAAAATGCTCAGCTTTCACCTCGTTACCCTCTGCAAGCAAGGCCGCCCGTTTCACCTGATTGATCAACTCGCGTACATTACCTGGCCAACTATAACGCAACAGTAGCTGCTTAGAGTCTTCAGAGAAAGATGAGGCCATCGTACTGTATTCACGCGCAAACTTGGTCAGGAACGTCTCTGCAAGCAAGAAAATATCTGAGCCGCGCTCGCGCAGTGTTGGTACCTTGATATGGAATACGTTCAGGCGATAATACAACTCTTTACTGAATGTCCCGTTTGCTACCGCTGCATCTAGGTCTGCACTGGTCGAAGCAATGATACGCACATCCCCTGAGGCTTCACCTTCTAGGCTGTCGGAGGTTGGGGCCTGAAGGTAAGCAAGCAGCTTCTCCTGCATCTCTTTCGAGAGCTCATCCACATTATCCAGCATCAGGGTGCCGTTAAACGGTGTCCCGTCTTCTTGGCGGTAACTGCCATCAAGCAACGACATGTTTTCATCATCATGATTGAGCGATGCACAATTAACAGCGATAAAGGGGGTATTCTTGCGCTTGGAAAGATTGTGGATAGATTTGGCAATCAGCTCCTTACCGGTACCATTCTCCCCCGTAAGGAACACATTCACTTCCGTCATCGCCACACGGCGGACCATATCGCGCAGTTGTTTGATAGACTTTGACTCACCATATAACCCCATGTCATGCTGCGAAGTGATCTCAACCCATGAACTTGATTCAATCTCGAGCATCCCTAATTGGTGGCCAATTGTGCTCAGCATATGACTACTCGGGATTGGAACAGTAAAATAATCAATGCAGAAGTTATTGATAAACTGGCAGATTGCATCCGTTTTCAATTGCTCCTTCTTGATAATGGCAATCCATTTTACTTGTTTGGTTTTATTCGCCCTTAATGAAATACTATTCAAGCTAAAGTCATTATTGCTTAAATCGACTACACAGATACACGGACTGTATTCTTCCAGAATTGAGTCAACCGTACGTAAATCATAACAACAGTGGGTTTTCCATCCAGATTGTTCTAATAGCGCAATCCAAGGTTCGTAGTTACATCCCAGTGCTACTAAACGACCATCTATTGATTTATTTTGACTTTGAGTCATCATCGAAGCCACCTTCTATCAACTTATATTTATTTTATTAGTAATGAAAATATAGGTTAACTTTTTATACTTTGGTACGTTTCAAAGGTAAGAAATATAAGCAAAAGAGATATAAACACACATCAACAAACTTAACTTATAGTTATATCAACAAGTTAAAAATTAAAAAAAACAAGAAAAAAAATGAACTTTCCCTAAAGTGATACTTTATCGATTTGGAAATAAAAAAAACATTGTTAAGAAAACAATGTTTTAGATGGTAAAAAAGTACCAAACCACAAAATATTATTGCAACCGGTTTAATACCCGTTATGTAAAATCGCATGCTCAAGCCGATTATTGAACAGGTTCTGCCTGTTAAAGCCCTGAATATCAGCTTCAATATCAAGCACTGTTTCCGTTTTGATGGCTGTATTATCAGCCGAATTTTGCACAACAAAGCCTATTGCATCTTGAGTAGCACTGGTATTGATAATATTGTTCTCACCTACACTGATGATCTTCAACGGGTCGCTGTAGTCATAGGTACGTGTACCATCATGGCTGGTAAGAATACCGTTGCTTATAGTAAAGTCTGCCACATGGGTGTTTAAAACCGTCTCGCCGTTCACTTCTGTAGTCACGGACAAACCGATATTAATAATATTATCATTAATGGACACAAAACCGCCCCTTAGCGAGGACATTTCATCATCGCTGAGAGTGGTTAAACCCAAGCTGTCAATATTAAGGAAACCAATAGATGCATGTGTGATAAGAGCCGAAGCCCCTAGTGTCGATGCAAAAATTAACCGTGTTAACTTTTTCATACTAGCCTCTAATAATCATTACTACCAGGCAGAGTAATACTAAACGTTGATAATGAGTCTCTAACAACAGCCTCTGACACGGGAGATGGATTATATATATTGTAATTATCTGCGGTGATAAAACTTCCTCGACCTTGCTCAACTCGGTTTTTCACCAACAATACTGTTCCTTTGTAGACCTGTTTAAAATCATCGATAGGAATCAGCAACGTACCTCTAGAGGGATCACCCAAAATCACGTTCTTCTGATTTATCCCTTTAATTACAACAAAATGCATATAACCGTCAAAATTTACAATGGTTATTGCTGGGATACGTAAATCATGAAATTTCTCTAAAGGAATATTATAGCCATTGGCATCGAGACCTACAGAATTTAGATAATTTTTCATATCCAACATCGAAAAACCTTGTTTCTCTATCTGCTCTTTATCTCCATGCTTAAACATAAATTCGAATATTGTATTTTCTTGAGATTCAATATCGTAATGGTAAGTCAATAATGACGCTACTGCCGCTGAGCCACAGCTAAAATCATATTGCTGCCTAAAAACATCACCGAACAACTGTTCTTGGTAGCTTTTGACTTCAATATTATACCCCCCCCGGCTAGGGAAGTAGTCTAACGCCTGAAGACTGGATGATGCTAATACGCTGATAAGTATAATAACCAACTTTTTCATGCGCTAACGCCTATCAAACAATATATTTCTTAGTTCTCACCCCAGGATGGAAGCAAGAAAGGGCCTTTCGGCCCTTAGGATTTTAGTATGAGCCACCACCACCACCTGGTAGGGTTGCGCCACCTGAGCCAACAAGCGCTGCATTGGTGCTTGTAGTTTGTTGTACCATTGAGTTGTTACCTACGTTCTGGCCGGCAATGTTGATACCTGAGGCCGCTTGGTAACCACTGTGCATTGTATTGGCATGATCGACATAAACATCGGCTGAACTACCCTTACAGCATGCGCCGCCGTATGTCACAGTATTACCCATTACCGCACCGTCAATCAAAGATTCTGCCAGCAATTCTTCCCACTCATGATGGCCTTTTGAAACAACAGACCAATCATTATGAGAGTTATCTTCTAGAACTTTGTCGTAGGTGTTACCAACATTTTTCATGATCAACTTGTCGTTGTCTTCATTACCTACATAATCTTCAGTGTAAGTCTTGTTAATTGACTTATCGGTGTTCACGGTGAGCGTTTTGTTAAAGCTTCCCTCGATGGTGACATTGTCATAATCATTGTAATCGTCGCCACCATAGCTATCGCCATAACCGCCACCATAACTGTCACCGTAACCGCCACCATAACTGTCACCGTAACCGCCACCATAACTACCACCATCTGCCAATGCCATAGGTGATGCGACTAGAGCTGCTAATAGCATAATTTTAGTTTTTAGCATGGTTTTACTCCAAAATTGTATTTGTAATAGTTTTTACAAGTCCATTTGGTCAAGACTAATCTCATAAAATTAATTACTTATAAACCAGAAGCATTTGTTGTTACGCCCTGCGAAACCAAAAGGTCAACATTTGGTTTTTTGCTGACAGCTTAATGCCAGCAAAGATAGACTAACAATTACTTCAATGTCAGGTTTATCACGGTTGCATTTTGAATCAATACATTACTACCGGTGTTTTGTACGATATTATAAACTCCAGAAGAATTACTTAACGCGCCACCGTCAATAATATTATTCCCAGAATTGTTGTTATACGCACTATTACCTGTAACATCGCCATACATTTCTGAACTTGCCTGAAGACTTTCAGTTTCTAATTCATATTCACCACCCCGAGAGTGGGTCATAAAGTCTTCAGTCAATACTTCAGAACTTGCTAGAATATCCAACTCATCAGTAGCTGCTGTATCAAATGTAATAAATAGAGCCACCATCAGTGTTAAATATTTCATGACATCCTCCTGAGAGCTGCTAAGCAGCTCTCAGTTATGTATTAATTACCCGCCAAGACCGCGTTGGTGCTAGCACTCTGTTGTACCAAAGAGTTATTACCCGCGTTTTGACCCGCAATGTTGATACCTGAAGCTCCTGAGAATGCACCAGTCATATCATTGCTGTGCTTAACAGTCAGCGAAGATGGTGATGATGGGCCATAACCGTAGCCGCCGTGGCCGCCATATCCGCCCTCACAACATGCACCGCCGTATTCTACGTCTGAATAGGTCACGTAACCGTGCAATTCAGATTTTGCGACATGGTATGATTGCAACTCAGTGATATCGATATCCTGGCTGTAGTCATTCATGCTGTTATCTGTCCACTCTTTGCTGTAAGTGTTATTCACATCTTTCATTTTAAGAGTGTCATTGTCTTGGTTGTATGAATCTGTAATTGAGTACTCTTTATCAACATCAAGCGTTGCTGTTTTATCAATATCTTTGTTGTAAGAGTCAGTAATTGTTTTATCAGTACCATCATCATATGATGGGTAGTAAGGATTATATGGTTGGTAATCGTTCGCTAGCGCAAGTGGAGAGCTAACAACTGCTACTAAAAGTGCGATATGTGTTTTACGCATGGTCATACTCCAAATATATTGAGTAGTTATTTTTTTATAATCACTCGCCGTGTTCGCGAGATAATTTAACTATAGTGTTGGCAAGAAAACTTCCTGTATTATTTTTAATAATTTTTTGTGCTTTTCATTATGAACTTTTCCTTTTAATTCCCTGCGCTTATATCGTTAAAAATATGAAATTCATTCTCACTTTTTCAATAATTAGAATTGTGCTTCATTTAATAAACAATATTTTCACTTTCTCAAACACAAGAAATAAAATCACCTTTCTCAATATTAAGACCAAGAATAAGATTCCCAGTTACCATATAATTCTCACCTCTACTATTATTTTCTTATCCAAAGCTATCAGATTTTTATTGCATAGCTATATAAAGCAATAACCACATTATTACTTATGGGTAAGCTAAGTGAATTAAGTGAGGAAATCGTGAGTACTTTCAATAACAAAAGCTTTATCGCGCTTCTTGCTTTGATATCAGGGACAGTCGCAGCTGAAACCGAGCAAACGACAGAGCCAACGCAACCTAACCAAAAGCCAAAACGCGTACAAACCTTTGGCGATCTCCTTGACCCAGAGCTGCCTGGAGTCTTGACGCCCAAAGGCTCGTTTGTACTAGATACCAGCTTATCTTTTACACAAAACTCATCGAATACCGTATCGGTGGTAGGCTACACTGTCCTACCCTCTCTTATTGTTGGCCTCATTGAGGCTAATGACACAGATCGTACAACCCTAACCTTCGGCCTCACCGGACGCTACGGGATCACTAACCGTCTTGAAGTAGAAGCCAGAATCCCCTGGGTTTATCGTTATGACTCCATATCACGCAGAAGTGTCAATTCAGGGAGTGATTCAGCCGAAACCCGGACGTTTGACAGCAGCGATCTCGGCGACATTGAGGCAGCGTTCAAGTATCAAATCAATATGGATACCGCGCCATACTGGATTGCAGGGTTAAGATTCAAGACGACAACAGGCACCTCCCCCTACGATGTACCAGTGGATACCCAGTTCGGCTTCGAGGAACTCCCCACCGGTTCAGGGTTCCCCAGCATTGAGCCCAGCGTCACCATGATCATGCCGATGGATCCAGCCGTTATCTATGCCAACCTCAGTTATATCTGGAACATCAAAGATGATGTCACCTCTGAAATTGATGGTGAGTCGGTGAGAAATGAAATCGACCTCGGTGATACGGTCGGATTCAGCGCCGGTATGGGTTTTTCCGTAAACCCAAAATTTTCTTTCAGCCTGGGCCTTAGCCACAGAACAATTTTAAAATCGAAAGTTGACGGTTCGACACCATCCGATGCCAAGCTGCTGCAACTCGACTCCATCTCCATGGGAGCAAACTATGCAATTAATCCTGAGACCACATTAAACGTTGGGGTGAGTGCGGGCTTAACCGCCGATGCGCCTGATTTCCAGCTTACTGTCCGCGTTCCATATACCTTGCGTTAACTCGTCACCTCCCCCCAATTATTTAATAGCCTTATCCAGTACGGTTAAGGCTATTTTCATGACTAAAGTCTAATTTTCCTCTATGCTATGACGCTACTACTATGGGTAACAGGAAAATACAAATGTCCACACCGTTAGAACCAAGCCAAATTGAACAGATTCAAGCCTATGACGCTGAACAGCGCTATAAGTATTTGGTGAAAGAAGTGGTGAGTAACCGCGAAATCTGGATTCTGACAGATGAACATGGTTGCGTCATGCTCAATACAGATGACGAGGACTGTGTACCAGTATGGCCAAACAAAGAATTTGCCGAATCTTGGGCAACAGGCGAGTGGGAAAACTGCAAAGCCGAAGCGATTTCATTGAACAAATGGCACAGCCGATGGACATACGGCCTGGAGGACGATGAACTGGCCATCGTTATTTTCCCGAACCAAGATGAAGATGGTCTTGTGGTATTCCCGGATGAGCTGGACTTTGAACTAAAACAGCAGGCAAAAAAGTCAGGTAATCGTTAAACCGCTTGTAACGATGGGGCGATAAACTTAATTTCGCCCCCTCAGTAAAAGGATAATTGCTATGGAAACGCTACTTGCGAAGCTGAAATCACACCCTCAGACGGTCTCTTTCACTGAGGTGATAACCATTATTGAGCAGAATTACACCTATCAACCCACAGCCTTTACCAATGGTCTTGGTAACGACACCTTGTTCAATGAAGCTGGAACCAACGAGGGCTCCTGCCGGATTTTCGCTTTTGCCAAGCTTAACCAATTATCAGAAGCTGAAACCCTTGCCTGTTTTGGCGACTATTACCGCAATGATGTCCTTCAGCACCCCGACGCAACCGATCATCAAAACATTCGCCACTTCATGAAATATGGCTGGCAGGGCATTCAATTTGACAGCCCCCCGCTCGAAGAAAGAGCCTGCGCCTAAAAAACTTAACCGCCGCTCAGAGCTTTTGCTGGCAGTGGGAACACTTCTCAGGTGGCTTCATAAAAAATGGCGCGCGTGATGGGCTACCACAGCCATCACAAAATTTAGTCGAACGAATAGTCAACCACGTTAACGGCACCATAAACACCAGCAAACCTATCATCATCGGCAGTGGCGGCTGGGCGTATACAATCACCGCAGCAATCACAACATTGCTGGCAATGGTATATCTCGGCCACAACTTACGCTTCCTTGCGACATCCGTCCCTCGCTGAAACAACATATAGCTACCTGCTGCCATCGCGAGCCAAATCGCCGCAAAAATAATCATTAAACTTTGTTGCATCATTTACCTCTTCAGTTGCCTCACCCTTGGATTCTAACATTCCTCACCCTAGCTACGTATATCCCTTTATGATCGCAAACCCTTTAAGCCGTAAAGGAACCGTATTCGACAGAGCACTCACTGTAGGGAAGCGCTCAAACAGGGCCATGCGCTCAATTTTCCGCCATCTGCCCTACAAAGGAGAAATTCCTATTTTTGGTAGAGATCACACAGTAAATATTCTGATTGGGAAGCTGCTCACAGGATGATGATTCACTGCCAGCTTTTCGCCTAGGTTCATATTGAAAAGCCAGCCTTTGCCCAGATATCTTAAGTGTACCGCTTGATATTGAAGCGGTGATACCAAGGAGATCCAATGATCGCGAAGTCTTTGTTCAGAACGTGTTTTGTTCTGTTATGTGTTTTCGGGCGTGGCCCAGTTGCCAATGCAGCAGTACCACAATTTAGTGATCCGGAGTTTAAGCTTCCATCCCCAACACAAGACACCAAGGATAACTTCCAACGTTCCCTAAGCGGCTTATTTTCAATTCCGAGCTTCAGACAAGAAGCATTAAGCCAGCCTTACCAGAATTTCGATGAGCTTTACCAACACGCCCAAGCCGCCCAGCAGGAACTCGAACAACTTCTAGCGCAAATCAGCCTCCACACCGCAGCACAGCCAATCCTTCCCGGTGTTAAATCCCGCCAGCGCGCCGAGCGGAAAATCGCCACCGAACTCAATGGTCACCCAGAAAGACTTACCGACCTTGCCCGCGGTAGCCTTGTCGCCAATAATATTTCGTCTCTGGTCGACGCTTTTAACCACCTTAACCGCGAGAGCACCATCGTCGAGACCAAGAACCGATTCAAACAGCCGGCCTCTTCAGGCTACCGTGATCTAAAGGTGCTGGTACAGCTCCCAGAAACCGGCCTCATCGCTGAGGTACAGCTACACTTAGACACCATTGCAGAGATCAAAAGTGGTCCCGAGCACGACATTTATGAGTCTATTCAGCACATCGAGCGCCAAGCAGGCCAAGAACAACGTGTTCTCAATGATATCGAAGTAGCAAAAATCAAAGTCTTGCGACAGCAATCTCAGCAAATGTACCAGCAGGCTTGGCATCAATACCTGCAGCCAGAACCGCTTGCCATGGCCAGTTAACCGATTTATTTATCAAGGGGAGCTTATCGCTCCCCTTTATATTTCAGATGATTACAGCCCCCACTGTCAGCCCTCTGTTAACTCTCACCGATGAACATTCAAAATTCATCCCGCGTTCAGATAACTTTGATAATCTAACAAGCGTAGAGTAGCTAGCAACTCAAAAAATACGTCACTTTTTCTGAGCCGGTTTACCCGCTGAGATGCACCTTTTTACGTATGAGGCCCGATCTGTTCGGGCGACCAAGGAGTTGTTTGATGGATTTGAGATCTGTACTTCGAACGTGTTTTGTTCTGTTCTTCCTGACCCGCGGGTCAGCGATGGCAACACCATTGATGACAGACTACTCTGCACAAGATTACGAGGTATCACCTAAGCATTCTGAAGCCAGTAAAAAGTCGTTCCAAAAAAGCCTGAGCGGACTTTACAGCATTGAGAGCTGGCGCGCTGCCGATATTCAGCAGCCTCACCTTAATTTTGAAGATTTGTACAACGTGGCCCCTTCAGCCCAGCAGGAACTGGCTAACCTGATGAACGAGGTGGGTATGATGACAGACACCAGTATCGTGATGCCTGATGTTAAATCAAGAGCACGAGCAGAAAAGAAGATTGCGACAGAGCTCAATGGCGATGCCAGTAAAATTACTGACCTTGCCCGAGCCTCACTGGTTGCAGACGATATTCCGGGCCTGGTCCATGCCTTTGAGCTGATCAGCAAAGAGGCGACGATCGTATCGGTGAAGAACCGATTCAAATCGCCGACGGATTCTGGCTACCGAGACTTAAAACTGCTGGTGAAACTGCCTGAATCTGATCTAATTGCAGAAGTACAATTGCATCTAGAAGCTATTTCTAACGTAAAAAATGGTGAAGAGCATAAAATCTACGAACAAATTCAGCATATTGAGCGTACGGCTCTCAGCCAGAACCGCCCACATAATGAATTTGAAATGGCGCAAATTAGCAAGCTAAGAGCAACATCAAAATCCCTGTACCATGATGCATGGCAGCAGTACCTTCAGCCGGCCAGTATCGCTGTCTAACCTTTCCCCCTGAGGTCACTCGCTAGAAATCAGAGTAGTGGCCTCTTTCTAATAAACATACAGAAGCCAAAAGTATTTCAAGTTGTTTCAGTTTTGAGCATGATTCTCATTTTTGGCTACGCTTTTTAGGTGGTGGCAATGCAATCGTGAGCAAACATTCACTCAACTTGGGGCAAAAACAACAACGCAGCCCCTAATTATAGAGACCGCGTTATGACAAATCGTTACCAACCCATAGACCACAGGCTGCAAAACTGTCTTGATCAAGCCTGTGATGCCCATTACGACGTTCGCCTTGAACTCACAGATAGCAGCACCTTGGAAGGACAATGTATTAACACTGAAATTCACCCGGACCGCTCCCAGTGGCTGGTCTGCAAAACGCGCTACCAATACACCAAAATCAGGCTAGATTTTATTGCAAGAATGAAGTCACTTACCCCCGGAGCAAGCTTTTCGGAAGTATCATCGGCGCACGCTATGGTAAAAGGATAAAAAAGAGCACCTAAGTGCCCTTCTATTGTTCCTCAGTGACAGGCAGTGCTCACTTATGAACCATGATCTCCAAGATCTGGACATCAGTTTGTGTCATTGCGCCATTCGCCAAAGCTGACATGTTTCTGATTGAGGCATCGACATCATCGGCAACGATCCCTTCATTCCCCGTTACCCGGATCCCTTCAAGTGCCATCAATGCCGCTTTTATGGCTGCACTCGCCGACGATGACACTTTCATCGCGCAGCTGGTTTTGGCGCCGTCACAAATAATCCCGGTAATATCGCCAATCATGCTGCAGATAGCATTACTGATATGGCGGAACTGCCCCCCAAGTAACCAGGTCATCCCAGCCACTGCGCCCATCGAGGCGGTAGTGGCACCGCAAAGGGCCGATAGCTTGTTCTGATAGCTTTTGATATAGATAGCCATCAAATGCGACATCATCAGGGCGCGCAACGTTGTTTCGTGATCGGCTTTAACATGCTCGGCGACCACCACCACAGGCATTGTCGCAGCAATACCTTGGTTACCCGAGCCAGAGTTGCTCATCGCCGGTTTCATCGCACCATCCATGCGGGCATCAGATGCCGCGGATGTACGACGCAGAATATCTGTCAGCAGCCCTCCCGACAGCAGACCGCGATCGACATTGCGTTGGAACGTCGCGCCAATTTGCAGACCGTACTTTCCTGTCAGCCCTTCTTTCGATAACTCATCGTTCAATGCATAGGCTTGGGAAATAAAATCAATGTCTTCCAAAGGAGCGTTCAAGGCGAACTCAAAGATATCCTGGGCCGTCGCCTGCTCGAAGATATTCTCTCTTACCGTCACCTGGCTAATGTCTGCCTGATCGGCAATAAACAGTGGCTGGCCATTTTTTTCAATCGAAACAATACGCGTATGGCTATCGGCAATAATAACGGTCACCGAATCATCACCACCGGTTACGGTCACTTTGGCAAACAAGATATTGCTGACATCCGCCACACCAACCGACACCACACCAGTGTCTAGCATTGCTTTGGCGCTAGCAACATCTTGCGAAGTGATGTTTCTCAGTACCTCTAGGCCCGCATCCGCATCACCTGCCAGCGCACCCACTGCAGCGGCAATCGGCAACCCCACCATTCCGGTTCCCGGTACACCGACCCCCATTCCATTTTTCATCAAGTTCGGTGAAACATAGGCGTCAATTTTGGTTGGAGCACAATTGAGCTCACGCGTTGCCACGGCAGCAGCCAACGCAACAGAGACAGGCTCGGTACACCCCAACGCAGGCACAACTTCACGTTTTACTGTCTCAACAAAACCATTCCACAGATGCTTTTTCATGTTCATCACCTTCATGACATTAGGTAGGGTTGCCGGGCTCATTAGAATGCAATAGAAGAAAACATAAGCCCTTGTCTTTATGAGGTTTAATGTACTGCTATCTTGAGGAAAATATTTTCTTATTTCGCCTACATAAACCAGTTAAATTAGAAAAATTTTCTCCACAAAAAGAAAAGCGTGACACAAATCAACCGGTATATCCCTTTCAAGGCAAATAAAACCACTACCAAGCAAATCATCATCGTCTCACCTGATGATTCAGACAAATTACGCCCACAAAAAACGGCCTCATCTGAGACCGTTCGAAGTAAATTTCCAACCATGCTTCGCTGTCTAGCGGTGATGGCTCAAGCAGCCAATCAGCTTGCGGCTTTAAAGAGGGTTTCCCCATCTTCCGCCGTTCCTTTGCCCAGCAATTCAGCAACAATGGCTTTCAGCAAGAAGGTTTCACGTTCGATCGACATGCCTTTTTTCTCGCTGTTGGCAATGGTGTGCTCATTGTGGGCAATCGCATCATAGATATTGATCCAAACCGGCTTCATACCGTTTTTCACTTCATAATCTTCCAGCTTAGTGTCGCCCAGCTGCTCATCGATGCTACAGACGTAACAGTAAGAAAGCATATGCATGATGTCATGTTCTGGCTTGTACCATGGGCGGTACTCTTCGTAGATACCAAACTCACGAATATCACGGATGTTTTGTGCGCCAGTTTCTTCCTGCAGTTCGCGGATCAACCCCTCAATGGCATCTTCCCCTTCATCAATGCCACCCCCCGGTAAGGTATAGTCGTGGTATCGCTCGGTGTACAACATTAGGATATTGTCACCATTGAGGATAATGCCCCGTGCCGCCTTACGATGAAACGTATTATGATGAAGCTCAGAGGTATCAAGCTCGTTTAAATCAGGGTGCACAGTTGATTTTAGTAGTCGCATATTTCTTTTCCGAACGCTTCTGCAAGCGGTGCATTCTAGCCGATAACCCCGCAATCCCCAAATCAAAGCGATTTGGGGCAGACACCAAGCCACAAAACCCCGCCACGAATGCTCGCTGAATAGGCCTGAGATTAGCCCGTTGGGTCTTAATTGAACTGGAATAAACGCTTAAAGAAATACTCTACTTTACGCACACACCCCTGCTTCAATGTCCCTTGAGGATCCCAGGCGGGTAGGTGTGTTTGCCCGACACAGCTTTGCGATAAAACACCGTGTTGATCACGGTAATAGTCAAAGTCACTAATTTGAGCCGGGGTCTGTAAGACCAGAGGTTCCGGATCGCGGCTTTGGATATAGTCTGCATACAAACGGAGCGGGCCTGACGAGCCGGTAAGCTTAACGGCCTTGTTATCATCGCGCCCCATCCATATGGTTACCACTTCACGGCCATCGACACCGACATACCAGCTATCTCGTCCTCTGTCGGAAGTACCGGTTTTGCCGGCCAAACGCGAAGACGGCAGCAAAGAATTCAGATAACGCCCGGTACCTTCGCTTACAACACGTTGTAGGCCATACATGGTCAACCACGCAGCCTGTAGTGAGACAGCCTGGGTTGATACAGGCAAGGATTGATAAAGTATATTCCCTTCGCTATCAACCACCGCTCCCAATGCCGAAAGTTCAGTTCGATGGCCGCCACTGGCAATGGTCTGATACATCTGGGTCACTTCTACCGGGGTCAGGGTAAATGCCCCGAGCAGCATAGACGGCAGCTTCGGCACTTCATTTTTATCAATACCGAGCTTTTCCATGGTGTTGATCACTTCATCCAGGCCGACAGCCATGCCCAGATTCACCGTCGGGATGTTATAGGACTTCGCTAAGGCGCTATACAGCGGTACCTCGCCCCGGTACTGCCTGTCATAGTTTCGAGGCGACCAATTCTCCCCGTTCTGGCCCTTCAGGGTCAGCGGCCTGTCTTGAAGGCTGGTTGCCAGAGAAAAACGCTTCGGCATCTCAAGAGCGGCCAAATAAACCGCAGGCTTTACTACTGAACCAATTTGGCGCTTGGCATCAACGGCACGGTTAAAACCGTCATATCCCGGGCGGGAGCCGCCCACCATCGCACGAATCTCGCCACTGACTCTGTCAGCAATAACAACGGCAGTCTCAAGCTGGTCACCCGCCTTTGATTCTAACTTCGGAATAACCTTACGAACCGACTGTTCAGCCATTGCTTGTGAGCGAGGATCCAGTGTAGTGAATAGCCTTAGCCCCCGCCCCGCTTCATAGTTTTTCACCTTCGCGGCCAGTTCCCGCTGAAGCTGACCGAAATATGCAGGCTGACGATTTGAAATCGTACCTTTCGCTTGGATATCAAGTGGCTTTTCCGCAGCTGCAAGATAATCGTCCTGTTCCAGCACGCCATTTTCAAACATTAACTGCAACACCAAGTTACGGCGGTTTTTGGCGCGCTCTGGGTATCGCCAAGGGTTGTAATAAGATGGCCCCTTAACGAGCCCAACCAAGAGGGCTTGCTGATCAACACGCAACTCAGACAGCGGCAAACCGAAATAGAAACGCGAACCTAATTCAAAACCATGTACTGCATCTCGGCCACTTTGTGCCAAATACACCTGATTCAAATACGCATCGAGGATCTGATCTTTGCTGTAACGGTAGTCGATAATCAGCGCCATATAGGCTTCACGCGCTTTACGCCACAGACTGCGCTCACTGGTCAAAAACATATTCTTGGCCAACTGCTGAGTCAGTGTGCTCCCCCCCTGGACGGTGCGGCCAGCCTTGAGGTTTGCGATAAACGCCCTCGCAATGGCCGTTGGCGAAATGCCGTCATGCTGATAGAAGTCCCTGTCTTCTGTTGCAATCAGTGCATCAATCAAGTCTTGTGGCATTTCATCCATTGGCCGATAGATACGCTGCTCTTCTGTTTGTGCTTCTAGCATGCCAAGCATCTTGGGCTCAACTCGGATATAACCCAGCTCTCGGTTAGACTCAGCCTCAGTGATCGACTTTACTTTAGAGTAGTCAAATTTGACCACCACATGCCGAGCTTCCTGCTGACCATCACGGAACTCAAAAGGACGGCGGATCATTTCAACTGTCAAGCGGCCTGTCGAGTATTCACCCGGGCGGGTCGGCTTGCTTACCTTGCGGTATTTCAGCGCTTCTAGTTCATTGACCAAGTCTTCATAACGAACCAGCACACCCGGTTGTAGCGACAGTTCACGCGCGTAAACAACCGAAGGAAGCTGCCACAGTTGCCCCTCAAACTTAGTGGTGACTTCATCATTGATATCCATGCCCATTTTAATCAAGCCTCCCGTAGTGAGTAGGCAGACTCCGACTACGGCAAACTTTAATTTCCGGTAAGAACGACGTGGCTTGACACTTTTCTTCGGTGCCGAGGATTCAGATGATGAGATACCCAGTTCTGTTATTTGAGGCTCAATGCGCTTCTGTTGCTTGGTCATAATGTCGCTTTCGTTACAAATTCGCGCCGACCATACCGCAAGGTTTACTGTGCTTTGTCAGTAATCTGTCAAAGCATTATCCCCCTATTTCGCCACACTTACCTGCAAACCAAGTAAACGCCGTCCGATTGCTGGAAATTACGTTCAAAATCACGCAAAATACGCGCCCCACAACTGATAGCCAAGCAGAGATACAATGGAACGCGATTACAAACTAGAGTGCCTGATGACGATGCCACGCCATGAGCTGGAAGAGTTCAGCTTAAGGGTGATTGGCCGCATGGTGCCTGAAGATATGATGCAAGAAATCTTTACCTTTGAGCAGGAAGAGATTGACAGCGAAGATCGCATGAAATCTGCACAGTTCGATGCCATGCTGCGAATGACAGCCATCGCACTTGGTGAAGTCAGCACCGCGTTTGCCGCATCGGAAAATGCCAACCAGAATACCGTGCGCATGACCCGCCTTATACTTTGGCATTTCTACGCGATGTCATTCAACCTGGAAGAAGCAGTCACCTTAGAGCAGCATTGCGAACAGGTAGAAAGACTGTTGGTCAACGCGCCCAAAGACGCATTTGGCTGGATTAAAGTACTGACCGACTTGCTTCACACTTACGCTGAACTCAACGAGCAGCGTAATGGCTAAGCAAGCCATCCCGGTGGCTTTTGCTATGTAGGTCTTTCCCCAGCCAGTACGGCACAACCTCGCTGGGGAAACGACATTATTCCAGTGAAGCCTGATGCTTACGAATCAAATCCTCCATTGCCTGTTGGGCATGCTGCTGAACATGGCTGAAACAGTCTTCGTGGCTCATCGCTTCAACCACTTCGTAATAACACTTGAGCTTAGGCTCTGTCCCCGACGGCCTGACCACCACCCGGGATCCATCGTCGAGGTGATAAATCAATACATCACTTGGCGGTAGGTCTATCTGCTCAATCTGCCCATCGGCATGGATACGCTGCGACAGTTTCAAATCATCAATAATGGCCACCCCTCTTCCGGCTATATGGGTGGGAGGCGTTGCGCGCAAACTGTCACCTACCGGTGGCGAACCCGGTTGCAAGGCGATACTTCGCTGGGCGTTGATATACAGGCCGTGCTCCCGGTAGATAGACTCAAGCTGGTCCCATACCGTTTTTCCTTTTGCCGCCAACTCTGCTGCTAACTGGGCAAACGCCACCAAGGCGGACAACCCGTCTTTATCCCACACAGTATTACCAACGGTGTAGCCTAACGCTTCCTCATAGGCGAATAGAAATTGACTGTCTGCGGTTTGTTTTTCCATCGCGACGTTGGTCAACCACTTGAACCCGGTCAACGTCTGGTAGAACACGGCATCCATCGACTCGGCGATTTTCTTGAGCAAGGTGGAAGAAACAATGGTGGTACCAACCAAATTTTGGGTCGGGGCAGCATGGGTCAGCAAATAATGCCCCAGCAAGGCACCGACCTGATCCCCAGTCAGCATTTGGTATTCCCCTTCCTCCGTTCTCACTGCGACGGCAAAGCGATCGGCATCAGGATCATTGGCACAGGCCAGCATGGCTTGATGCTTATCGGCTTCCGCAATTACAAGATCCATTGCCCCGGGCTCTTCCGGGTTAGGGAAGTTAACGGTGGGAAATGTCCCATCGGGCTCGCGCTGTGCGGCCACACTGTAAACTTTGCTAAACCCGGCATCGGCCAACAGTGATTCGGCCAGCTCCGCACCAACGCCGTGCATTGCAGTGTAGGCAAGACTCAGAGCCTCAGGCTGATGTTGATTTGCAAGCAGCGGGCTATTATTCAACGCCCTACGGTATTCAGTATAGAAATCGTCATTTAACCAGACCAGCAGCCCTTGCCGCTCTCCATCCTCAACCGAGTGGTGCGGTAACGGCTCTGCAGCAGCGATATCAATTTGACCGGCTATACCCGAGTCGTGAGGAGGAATAATTTGGGCGCCATTACCCCAGTATACCTTGAACCCGTTATACTCCGGTGGGTTATGACTCGCAGTGACGACCACGCCTGCTGCTGCATTCAACTGACGGACACCAAAGGCGACCACTGGGGTGGGTGCCACTTTTTCTGTCAGATAAACCTTGATCCCCATGAACGTTAGCATTGCAGCAGCATCGTGGGCAAACTGACGCGAATCCGGACGGCCATCATAGCCAATGACCACCCCCTTGAGCGCAGACTGTGGTTCAACCTGCTGCAGGTACTTACCTAGCCCCAATGCCGTTTCTTGAATAACCAGCCGGTTCATCCGATTTGGTCCGGCCCCAACGATCCCGCGCAGCCCGGCAGTACCGAAGGCCAGTCGAGAAGCAAACCGCTCAGCCAGCTCTGATTGGTTATTACCATCAACGAGCTGTTGTAGCTCTTCGCGTGTCACCGGATCAGGATCCCGTGCTAACCATGTTGAGACTTCTGGTTGCATGTCGACTTTCCCTTTTTATAACCATTTGGAAAAGTATAGAGCGTGTGCCACAGGGAACAATCATCACTGTCTTAAAAGACAGACTTGGCATCATGAAGATCAAGTCATTAGAAGATTGCAAGTGGGCCACATTTTACGGGCATAAAAAAATCCAGCCCCAAGGGAGCTGGATTCTCAAGTCATCAAATCAGATTATGTAATCTAAGCTGATTAATCTTCGAAGCGAGGCTTACGGTCGCGACGAGGTGCACCATGGTTACGCTCACCACGGAAGCTACCACGGTTGTCACCGCCACGGTTACGGTCGAAACGACGCTCACCGTCACGACGAGGGCGGAAGCCTTCGCGGTTACCTTCACGGTTACCATCACGGTTGCCATCGCGGTTACCACGGTAGCCACCACGGTTGCCATCACGGCCGCCACGACGGTGCTCACGCAGTACATCGTCAGCGACAACGACAGCTTTCGCTTCGTTCTGACGAATGCGTAGCTTCTTAAGCTGTGCAGCCACTTCGCTAGTCATCTTCTTAGGAAGCTGAACGTAAGTGTGTTCTGGAGCCAGTTTGATTGCACCGATGAACTCTTTGCTTAGGCCAAGCTCGTTTGCGATTGCGCCAACGATATCTTTCACCTGAACACCTTGCTCACGACCAACCTGTAGCTGGTATGTATCCCAGTCAGCAGTGTTGAAGCTACGACGTTCACGACGCTCACCACGCTCACCGCCACGGTCATCGCGACGACGCTCACGGCGCTGCTTGTCACGCTCGATGGCAGCAATCATTGGGTCTGGACCTTTGTAGAACAGAGGACGGTTACCCTGCTGGCGCTTAAGTAGCATAGCGGCAAGTGTTGAAGCATCAACTTCGATAGTTTCTTGTAGTTTCTCCACCAGCTCAACAAAAGCTTCTAGGCTTGCTTCTTCTTTCTGTGCTTCTAGCTCCTGACCCAGGCGGTTCAGACGGGCTTCAGCAACAGCGTCACGTAGCGGAAGTTGGATTTCTTCCATGCGAGACTTAGTTACGCGCTCGATAGTACGCAGCATGCGGATCTGGTTAGTACGAACCAATAGGATCGCTTTACCGTTACGACCAGCACGACCAGTACGACCAATTCGGTGAATGTACGACTCAACATCGAATGGGATGTCGTAGTTAAATACGTGCGTAATACGTGGCACGTCAAGGCCACGAGCAACAACGTCGGTTGCTACCAAGATATCGATAACACCTTTCTTGATGTGATCAACAGTACGCTCACGAAGAGACTGAGGAATGTCACCGTGAAGTGCCGCTGCTTTGAAGCCGCGTGCAGATAGCCAATCAGCCAGACGCTCGGTATCCTGACGAGTACGTACGAATACGATAGACGCATCAGTATCTTCAGTTTCAAGAAGACGCATCATTGCTTCGTCTTTCTCTACGCCTTTAACAACCCAGAACTGCTGCTCAACCTGAGATACAGTACGGTTTTCACCAGCAACGTCGATACGCGCAGGTTCACGCAGGAAGCGGTCAACGATTTCTTTAACCATTGGCGGCATAGTTGCTGAGAACAGAACACGCTGTGCTGTTTCTGGCGCTTGCTCCATGATCCAAGTAACGTCGTCAACGAAGCCCATTTTCAGCATTTCGTCTGCTTCATCAAGTACAAACGTGTGTACTTCATCAAGGTGTAGACGATCACGCGTGATAAGGTCTTTAACACGGCCAGGCGTACCAACAACAATGTGGGCACCGTTCTTAAGGGCACGCATTTGATCAACGATAGAAGCACCACCGTAAATCTCTAGAACTTTCAGGCCCTTAACATTCTGACCCAGAGTCTTGATTTCAGCAGCAACCTGAATCGCTAGTTCGCGAGTCGGTGCCATAACAATAGCCTGTGGCTTGTGCTGGCCAAGATCCAGTTTGTTTAGCAGTGGCAGTGAGAATGCCGCTGTTTTACCTGTACCTGTCTGCGCTTTACCTAGTGCATCAGTACCAGTAAGTAGAAGAGGAATAGACGCCGCCTGGATAGGAGTCGGCGCAACGAAGCCCATTGAGTCTAGTGCGGATAGTAGTGTGTCGGCCAGGTCTAACTGGCGAAATTCTGTAACAGATTCTTGCATTGGGATCCCAATAAATGATCTAACGTAAAACGGGGCCCCTACTGCTATAAAACGGTTCTGCAACAGCAACCACAAGCATGGGCCTCGACTATAGAGGCGCGCATTGTGCGCCATTACAAGATAAAAAGCCAGAAAAAATTGAGCACTGTCACAAATTAACCTTCAAGCACCTATTATTTATACAATAAGTGCAACAGGGCAGCCATTTTCGAGGAAAATTAATCACTCATCGCATTTAAAACACATTTCATTTGCCCCTATTTGACCGACTTTTGTTACAAATAGTTGCTTCAACGCCCCCTGAGCCTCGCCAACTCATTCCCCCAAGAGCGAATTATCGCAACCGCTGATTAATTTCCTGCTTAACAAATATGATAATCCGATGTCAGCATCGGCTTGGCGCTTGGTTTTGTGGGCTGAAAACTTTATAGTGTCCCTGTTAACAACCTGAGACCGGGCATAATGTTTCAAGATAATCCTTTACTAGCACAGCTTAAAAAACAAATTCAGGAAACACTTCCTAAGAAAGAAGGCAGCATCAAGGCAACTGACCGTGGCTTTGGCTTTCTTGAAGTCGACAACAAAGAAAGCTTCTTCATTCCACCTAACTATATGAAAAACGTTATGCACGGTGACCGTGTTATGGCGGTTATTCGTACGGAAAAGGAACGCGAAGTCGCTGAACCACAGGAATTGATCGAGCAATTCATTACTCGTTTCATTGGCCGAGTGAAACTCATCCGTGATCGCCTGCATGTTGTTCCCGATCACCCTCAGCTGAAAGATGCTATTAAAGCTCGACCTGTCAAAGGTCTAAACCCGGAGTTGCTTAAAGAAGGCGACTGGGTTGTTGCCAATATGACTCGCCATCCATTGGTGGGTGACAACAAGACGTTCTTCTGTGAAATCAAAGAAAAGATCACGGACAGCAACGACAAGATTGCGCCTTGGTGGGTCACACTGGCTCGTCACGATCTGCCAAATGCCGAGCCTGCTCCGCAGGACAGCTGGTCAATGCTCGAAGAAGGCTTGGAGCGTGAAGATCTGACTGAGCTTCCATTCATCACTATCGATGGTGAATCAACCAAAGATATGGATGACGCAATTTACACGGTTGCCAAGGAAGACGGTAGCTTTGAAATCACTATCGCCATTGCCGATCCTACTTCCTACATCGAAGTTGGCGACAAAATGGATAAAGAAGCGCGTGAACGCGGCTTTACCATCTACCTACCGGGCCGTAACATCCCAATGCTGCCTCGCGAACTGAGCGATGAGCTGTGTTCGCTGCTAGAAAACGAGAAACGCCCAGCCCTTTGCTGCCGCGTCAGCATCGACAAAGATGGAGTGATCCAAGACGATATTCACTTCTTTGCCGCCTGGATCACGTCGCAGGGCCGTTTGGCTTACGACAATGTTTCTGATCTGCTTGAGCACGGTGCTTGTGAAAACTGGGCGCCGAACGAAACCATCCTCGAACAAATCAAGGCCCTGCACGGTTTTGCTAATGCGCGCAGCGACTGGCGTGCAGCCAACGCGGTGGTATTCCCGGATCGTCCAGACTACCGCTTCGAACTGAGCGAAGATAACGATGTTGTTGCTATCCACACCGATCCACGCCGTACTGCGAACCGTATGATCGAAGAAGCGATGATCACAGCGAATATCTGTGCGGGTCGCGTAATGCAAGAAAAGTTCGGTTTTGGTGTTTATAACTACCACAACGGCTTTAATCCTGAAAAATTGGATACTGCAATGGACTTCCTGACCAAAGCCGAAGCACCATTTGAAAAAGAACAACTGCTGACGCTTGAAGGCTTCAGTGCCCTTCGTCGTTGGTTGAACGATCAGGACACGACATACCTAGACAACCGTCTGCGTAAATTCCAGGCTTACAGTGAAGTAGGTAACAAACCTGCAGCCCACTACGCGATGGGCCTTGATGTCTACGCGACCTGGACATCGCCTATCCGTAAGTATGGTGACATGATAAACCACCGCCTACTTAAAGCGGTTATCTCAGGCCAAGAACCTAGCCAGACACCGGACGATAGCGTGGGCGAAGAGATCGCGACCCACCGCCGCAACCACCGCATGGCCGAACGCGATGTGGCCGATTGGCTATACGTTCGCCTGCTAAAAGATGCCGTCAAGGACGCAACTGTGTTTACTGCTGAAATCTTCGACATCAACCGTGCCGGTATGCGTGTTCGCCTGCTTGAGAATGGCGCAGCCGCCTTCATCCCGGCTCCTCTTATCCTCGACAACAAAGAGCGTATTGAGTGCAACGGCGAATTAGGCGTTGTGAACATCGACAAGATGAAAGAATACCAGCTTGGCGATCAGCTTGAAGTGACCATTGCTGAAGTTCGCTCAGCGACACGTCAGCTTGTTGCCAAGCCAGTCAAGCAGTTCCCGGCACCGGAAGCAGAGAAAGCACCAGCAGAGTCTGCTGAAGCCTAATCTGTCGCCAGGTTCCAAATTAATAGGCCAGCGTTAGCTGGCCTTTTTTATGATATTCACTATAACAATACCGTTAACTAACTCTGCCACATTGCTCAGTGGCCCAACCAGAAGTCAGCTATGCAAAATACAAAAAAACAACAAGTACACCAGCAAGTCCAACAGTGGCTGGAACAGGTCGTCATCGGGCTAAACCTCTGCCCTTTTGCAGCCAAGCCCAATCGCAACCAGCAAATCCAGATCTTCATCTCCGAGGCGCAAAGCGAAGATATTCTGTTGGAAGAGATCTACCAGCAGCTCAAGCAACTCGATCGCACTCCAGTAGACGAACTGGAAACCACCTTAGTCGTAACACCAGGCCTCTTCGATGACTTTGCAGACTATAACCAATACCTTGACCTTATTGATGCGCTGGTCTTCCAGATGGGTTACCAAGGTATCTATCAAGTTGCGAGCTTCCATCCTGACTATTGCTTCCATGGCACAGAGCCCGAAGACGCCGAGAACTTAACAAACCGCTCCCCTTACCCCATTTTTCACCTGATCCGTGAAGAGAGCATGGAAAAAGTGTTAAAACACTACCCTGATCCTGAAGGGATCCCGGAGCGCAATATCGAGCGCGTTGAGGGACTATCCCCAGAGGAAATTGAAAAGCTATTTCCTTTCCTTAAATAACCCGACAAAACGCGGCGACGAAAGTTAAGGGAACAACGGTCGTCACCGATAAGACTTTACCGGCGGGTGATTCAAGCCAGTCGCAATGCCGCAGATACAAAAAAACCCGAACAGTTGTGTCGGGTTTTGGTTACTAAATAAACTTACTCTTTGTGCAAAGGTAAGCCCAGCTATGCAGCAACGCCAATGTCATTTGGAGCCCAGCTTACCCTAACAGATCGGCGGCCAAACCTTCGTTAGGCACTAGGCCCGGGAGTTGCTTGCCTAAGTGAAAAACAAGCATGTTGTTATTATTCATCGGGGCACTCATTTATACCCCACTAGAATGATTCTATCAGCACAAACTAGAATGTGGAACTATAAAAATGGCTTAAATAGTTAAAACCTATCATTTATTCAAAATTTTACTTTTTGAGCAAGTTGATAATAATAAACAGAAAGTCATCACAAAAAAGCAATAGGAAACATGATTATAGATTGACGGTTAATTGATATTTTATAAATAAAAAAAGTGACCATATTGATGATCACTTTTATAAGAATGAGGCAAATCTAATTGTTCGAGCCTTCCTTCATCTCTTTTTTAAGCTTAGTACATTCATAGACCGGAATGGCTGTTACACCCAATATCTTCCCTTCATACATACAGATTATTTGTGGTGCAGTCACTGTACTACCGCCACTGTGACCCGATGAAGAATTGGCGAAAGTAAATCCAGAAAAAGCAAGCATCATCAGAACAAGTATTGTTTTCATTAGAAGCCTCCACATATTTGGGTTTATTCACAACGTAAACCAACTTCTAAAGCGTAGCAGTTATTATCTGAAATAAAAGCAATATATCGCTTTAATGGGATGATATCCGCTTCCCTGCTTTACTGATAAGAATCACACTTACCACAATGACAAACACTCTGTAGCTGGAGTTTCCCATAAAAAAACCGGATGCCGAGGCATCCGGTTTGCGTTGCTACGTCAGGCAAACAGTGGATAAATTACCCTTTCACACCACCTGCTGTTAGACCACCGACCAAGAACTTCTGGGCCAGAAGGAAGACGGTAGTAATAGGAATCGCTGATAGCACTGCGGCCGCCGCAAAGTCACCCCATAGGTAGTTCTGCGGGTACAGGTACTGCTGCATACCAACCGCTAGCGTATAGTTGCTTACATCCGTCAGTAGCAGTGAGGCTACCGGTACTTCAGTCACCACACCGATGAACGACAAGATAAATACTACCGCAAGAATCGGCACCGACAGTGGCAGAAGAACCAAGCGGAATGCCTGCCAAGGCGTTGCACCATCCAAAGCTGCCGCTTCTTCCAGTGAACCATCGATGGTTTCGAAGTACCCCTTGATTGTCCAAACGTGCAGGGCAATACCGCCAAGGTAAGAGAAAATCAGGCCACCGTGTGTATTTAGCCCCAAGAACGGAATGTACTGACCCAAACGGTCAAACAAGGCGTACAACGCAACCAGAGCAAGTACCGCAGGGAACATCTGGAAAATCATCATCCCTTTCAGGATAGTGCTCTTGCCTTTGAAGCGCATACGAGCAAACGCGTAGGCACTGGTTGTCGATAGCGCCACGATGATGATAGAAGTAATACCTGCTACCTTCACGGTGTTCCACAGCCATAGTAGTACTGGGAATGGCGGTGGTGTCACGCTACCGTCACTGTTGGTCACCGAGAAGCCTAGCGCTAATCGCCAGTGATCAAGAGTTGGGTTACTTGGAATTAACTCACCACCAGCAAAGTTACCTTCACGCAGGGAGATAGCAACAATCATCAATAGCGGGAAGATCGTTGCAGCCAAGAACAAGCACAATCCAATGTGTGTTGCCCATACCCGGTATTTTAATGACTTAGGTTGAACCATTGGCATGACGTCTCTCCTTAGTCCTGCTCAAGCTTAGTGTTGGTAAATTTCAGGTTAAGTAGTGCCATACCACCGACCAATAGGAAGATAACTGTTGCGATTGCACCGGCTAGGCCGAAGTCTTGACCACCGCCACCTTCGAACGCGATACGGTAGGTATAACTTACTAGCAAGTCAGTGTAGCCTGCTGGCTCTGAGGTGCCGACCATGTTCGGACCACCAGAG
This sequence comes from Photobacterium gaetbulicola Gung47, assembly GCA_000940995.1. NCBI lineage: Bacteria > Pseudomonadati > Pseudomonadota > Gammaproteobacteria > Vibrionales > Vibrionaceae > Photobacterium > Photobacterium gaetbulicola. Next base: position 441,777 of record CP005973.1, on the reverse strand, counting down.
GTCAATAGCTGAATCATAACAAAGTTGTTGAAATTAAAGGCAAAGCTGGCAATCAATAGCGGCGTAAGCGGCTTAATCAACATTGGTAGTGTGATGTTGAAGAAATTCTGGATTGGGCCGGCACCATCAATGGCAGACGCTTCGTACAAATCTTCAGGAATTGACTTCAACAGGCCCATACATAGGATCATCATGTAAGGGAAACCAAGCCAGGTATTTACCAGTACAACCATCACTCGGGCCATGACCGGATCAGAGAACCACGATGGCTTAATCCCGAACATGGCATCAAGCAACATGTTTATCTCACCGAAGCTCTGGTTAAACAAACCCTTGAATATCAGAATCGAGATAAATGACGGTACCGCATAAGGAAGGATCAACAGTACTCGGTACACACCACTGTATTTAAGCGGTTCCCACTGAACAATAACGGCAAGGATCATACCCAGAGCAAGTGTCAGGGCCACCGCAAGGAAGGCAAAGACAACCGTCCACACGAAGATGCCAATGAAAGGCTCTTTGATACCATCATCAGTCAATACACGCTCAAAGTTGGCTGCACCGACACCGACCACGAATCCAGGTGAAATTGGTTTTTCGACGAACTCACCATTGGCATCAACAGGCTGGTAGAAGCCAATCTCATAGTTTGGCTTGAACAGCTGATTGGTCTCGTTGTTCAGTAGTGACTCGCCATCGTCCTGCAAAGTAAACAGCGGTGTTTCAGCCGCGAATTTACGCAGGCCACTCATACGAATGTGCTCACCGCTTGGCATCTCCAGTTCAACCTTGTTCAGGTTTGCACGGTTTTGCACGATAGTACGGATAACTTCTTTCTCGCCCTGCACCGCATCAACCTGATGCAGATTCATGAAGTCTTCAGCAGGCGGGTTGGAAATATCGAACACTTCCGAAGCCAAGAGATCACCATTGGATTTAATGATTAGCTGGTGACCGTTTTCCACCTTGTACAAATCGAAACCGTAGCTTTCCCCTGACAAGAAAGATCGTTGCTGCAGCACATTCTGCGCACGCTCTAGAGACAACTGGTTAGAGGCACTGTAGTTGGTAAATGCCAAGCCAACCGTATAAATCAGTGGGAAGATAACGAAAATAATCATCCCGGCGATACCAGGATAGATATAGCGATGGGCGTAGGTTTTCTTACTACCAAAAATATAAAGAGCAAGAGCTGTGAGAACAACGGTAAGAAGCGCGAAGGGAATTTCACCCTGGGCGTACATTAAGACAGTAGCATAACCGTTAACCGTACCGATCATGCCGAGTAGTGACCATTTCAGCCACTTACGATAATTTAATTTCGAACTTTCCTGAGGTGAATCTAGAAGTTCTGCACCTTGAACTGACTGCATCTCAGCTCCTTGCTAGCAAAATGTCAAATAAAGATGGGGAGAGTTACCCCTCCCCGTAAAACGTATTACTTAAGAATGTGACCCGCGGCGGCGTCTAGGGCGTCATCAACACTCTGGCGGCCGTCTACTACGTTCTGGATTGCGTTACCCTGTGCGTACCAGAATGCGGTCATTTGTGGAACGTTTGGCATGATCTCACCGTTCATTGCGTTGTCCATTGTCGCGGCAATGCGGGTATCTTTATCAAGCTTCTGCTGGAAAGACTTAAGCGCAACAGCACCTAGAGGCTTATCAGCATCAACTTTTGCCAGACCTTCATTTGTTAGTAGGTAGTTTTCGATAAACTCAACAGCTAGGTCTTTGTTAGGAGAAACTGCGCTGATGCCTGCAGTTAGTACACCAACAAAAGGTTTAGACGGGTTGCCGTTTAGTTTCGGAAGTAGCGTGACACCATAGTCGATACCAGACTTCTCAATGTTACCCCAAGACCATGGGCCATTGATTGTCATTGCAACAGTACCTTTGTTGAACTCAGCTTCAGAAATGCTGTAATCCATGTCTGGTGAAATAACTTTCTTATCAACCAAGGACTTGATGAAATTCATGCCGTACTTCGCACCGGCGTTGTTCACACCTACGTCTTTTACGTCGTAGCCGTTCGCGGTGAATTTGAAGGCATAACCACCGTCAGCAGTCAGAATTGGCCATGTGAAGAACGGTTCTTTCAGGTTCCACATGATCGCTTTCTTGCCGTCCTTCTGAAGCTTCTTGTCTAGCGCTTCAATGTCTTCCCAGTTCTTAGGCGGGTTTGGAACAAGATCCTTGTTGTAAATCAGTGAAAGTGCTTCAACAGCAACAGGGTAGCCTACGTATTTGCCGTCGTATGATACCGCGTCCCAAGTGAAGTCGATGATTTTGTCTTTCATCGCCTGAGACGGGTTGATTTCAGCCAGTAGACCTGCTTTCGCGTAGCCACCGAAGCGGTCGTGGGCCCAGAATACGATATCCGGACCATCACCAGCGGCAGCAACCTGTGGGAAACGCTCTGCAAGGTTATCAGGGAAAGCGACAGTGACTTTTACGCCAGTGTCTTCTTCAAACTGTTTACCTACTTCTGCCAAGCCGTTATAACCTTTGTCACCATTAATCCAAATGGTAAGTTGACCTTCTTCAATCGCTGCATGCGCAGATACTGAACCAAGAGCAGCAAGGGTACATAATGCGACTGTGCTGAGGACTTTCTTCATTGTTAACATCCTTCATGATTGTTATTGATTGTATTGCAGAGGTCATTCCGCGATACAAATTTCAGTCTGTATCTTCCAACAGTATCAAGCACTCGGCATCATCCTGCGTCCTACGCCCCCACCCCCCAAGTGTGAAAAGCGTGATCTCCGTCGTTTCGCTTAGTGATGCAGATCTAATAACGACGGTTGATTGTGATACAGCGCACATACTAACGGGAATAAAAGCTCCCTTCAGCCCTTACAATGACAAAGTGTGATCTAAACACTCCTCCCCCCCTCATCCCCCTTTTTATTTATTGATAAGGAGGATGTTTCAGCACTTTTTCTCGGCAAGAATACAACCATACCCACTGGGGTAGTTGAAGACACTGTTCTTTTCTTAGGTAAATGCGCTTTTGCACTAACCACTTTTTTTAAAGACGACAGCACCATTTTATTTCTTGGGGAAGTAGATAATTTGGATTTTGTCAGGGTAGGCGTTGATTCCCTAGTGAATCACGCTCTACCCGATTTTTCTTCAATTACACGGAAAAATTCTTTACCCGCAAGGCCGTACCCGCATAAGATGAGGCCTTGCTGGCAACAACAACTTAGAGGAATAGGCTCGATGGCGAGTGTTACTTTACGAAATGTATGTAAAGCATATGGAGATAACCTGATTTCGAAAAACGTTGATCTCGATATTGCTGAAGGTGAGTTCGTTGTCTTCGTAGGTCCGTCAGGCTGTGGTAAGTCAACACTTCTACGTTGTATCGCTGGCCTTGAAGACATTACTTCAGGTGATTTGTACATCGGCGAAGAACGCATGAATGACGTGCCACCGTCTGAGCGCGGTGTGGGCATGGTATTCCAGTCTTACGCACTATACCCTCACCTGAACCTGTTCGACAACATGTCATTCGGCATGAAGCTAGCGAAAGCCGACAAGGAAGAAACCAAACGCCGTGTTGACCACGCTGCAGACATTCTTCAGCTAGGCCACCTTCTTGAGCGCAAGCCAAAGGCGCTATCGGGCGGTCAGCGCCAGCGTGTTGCAATTGGCCGTACTCTGGTTTCTCAGCCAAATGTATTCCTACTGGACGAACCGCTATCTAACCTAGATGCAGCGCTGCGTGTTCAGATGCGTATCGAAATTGCCAAACTTCACAAGCAGCTGGGCTGCACCATGATCTACGTTACCCACGATCAGGTAGAAGCGATGACCATGGCACAGAAAATCGTGGTCCTTGATGGTGGGTATGTCTCCCAGGTTGGTAAACCACTTGAGCTATACCACTACCCGCAAAACCGCTTTGTTGCCGGCTTCATCGGCTCACCGAAGATGAACTTCATGAGCGTGTTCATCGAGCAGGTTGAAGACGAGCGCGTGATGGTTCAAATGGCGAATGGCAAAGCATTCTGGATCCCTGTAGACGGTAGCACTGTGACCAAAGGCGACCGCATGTCTCTGGGTGTTCGCCCTGAGCACTTAGTACCTGAAGGTGAAGGTGATGCAACTATCGAGGGTACCGTCCAGGTAGTCGAAAAACTGGGTTACGAAACCCAAGCATACCTGCGCCTTGAGCACATGGATGCCGACTTCATCTACCGCCGCCCAGATACCATTGACGTTGATGCTGGCGATTCGTTCAAAGTCGATATCCCAGCGCACCGCTGTCACCTGTTCCACAGCGATGGTAAAGCCTGCCGCCGCCTGTACAAAGAGCCTGGTGTATAAGGAAACCTGTTTCCCCCTCTTTTCACCAAGTGACTTAACGTTTCTTGGCTAAAGCAAGCGCTGTTGATTAAACCAACAGCGCTTTTTTTATGCGTCGCGTACGGAGTAGCCATACCAATGCCTCTTGACCCAACCCAGAAAAACTATGATCCCGCAAGGATGATCGTCCATGAAAATATGCATATCCCCCAACTCGGCCGCAAACGCCATGTTCGTGTATACCTCCCGGCAAACTATGACAGAAGTTCACAACAGTTCCCTGTAATGTATATGCATGATGGCCAGAACGTATTTGAGCCAGAACTGTGTATAGCAGGCGCAAGCTGGCAAGTTGCAGAACAACTGGATGAACTTCAGGCCAAAGGAGAATCAAAAGGCTTTATCGTGGTAGCCATAGATTGTAGCCCGCTGCGAGGTCATCTAGGCCGCCGTGACGAATACTCACCTTGGACATTTGCTCCACCAGCAGTTCTGGCCAACTGGGAGCAAGCTATCGAGCCGCAGGGTGGCGATGGCGACGCGTACTGCGATTTTATCGTCCAGACCCTCAAGCCGTATATCGATAGTCACTACCGCACCCTGCCAGAGCGCGAATCAACCATCATTGCCGGCAGCTCAATGGGCGGGTTTATCAGCCTGTATGCGGCATTAAGGTATCAAGACACCTTCTCTAAGGCCGGCGTGTTCTCTCCTGCCTTCTGGTTTGCAGCTAAAGAGATGAGGACATTCATTGAACAAGCTTGCATTGAGCGCCCCATAGAGATCTACATGGATATCGGTACCCACGAAACCAGCGATCCTGCTATCGATGGTTTCCCGGCCCTCTACCATGAGTTAGCGGTTGAGTTTGCCGGCATTCTGAACCGCAAATCTTGCCAGCTAAAATGCCATTTCGACGTAGATAACGGCGGTATCCACAGTGAAAGTGCCTGGGCAAATCGATTTCTCACTATGGTAGAAAAATTCAATCTGGATTGATCCAAAACACTTTCAGGACAGTAGCAAGTGGAACAGGAGTCGAACCGCTCCTACACTAAAACTGAAACGACAAGTTGGTTGTACTGCTTCTTAGCCAAGCTAAGCCGCGAGCGGGAATAACGGCTTACTCAAGTAAGTACAACTTTCAAATGGAGGATCATCACATGAGCAGCCATGATCGGATCGAAGATATCGAACAACGCCTTCACATTGCTTACCAAGAGGGTAATTACCAAGAAGCCAGAGCCCTTGAAGCCAAGATGAAAAAGCTCAGGGGGCAACGTAACCTGTACGATGACAATGAGCCCTACTCGCTTGAAGGACGTACCTATATGGACTCAGAGTGAGTATCATGCTGCTCCTTCAGCCAGCTGACCGACGACCATACAAAAAGCGCTGCATTCGTGCAGCGCTTTCCTTTACTCCCTGGGCGAACTTAAACCTGCTCCCTTAATCAGTCGCCTGTACAAGATCTGCATTTTCGACTTGCTGCTGCAGCACATGCTGCCCCTGTAGCACCGGGAACGCCAAAGAGAGATCCGGCTTGGCAAAGGCTAGATCACCAATAACGGCAGCATAGCTTGGTTGGATTTGCACAAGATCGCGTTGCTTACCGTTCACAACCACTGAGGCAACAGCAGGATCAAACTCGATCACTGCCGGTAATTCATCGGGCACGAGTACTAATTGGTACTTTGCCTTGTCTTGTGCCATCAAATGAAGGTCAAGCTGCACTGCCACAGCTTGGGAAAAACTAGTCTCCTTATAAGCCAGCTCAAAACGCTGCAAGCCTTGATCGGTAAACTGGTAACTAACAGATAATGCATTCGATTCACCGAAACGAAGCTCGGCATCAAACTGCTTCCAACTCGATGGCAAACAAGGAGCCAGTACTACCTTGTCTGCCAGTAACTCCGGCTTGAAGCCAATATAGTCCTGATAACCGTTGCGGGTAAACTCCGACACCGACCAAGCCTGGGCATAAGTCCCGGTTGTGGTTAACCCGCCCTCTTGATTCAAAAAGGCATCCAAGTTCTCGCTCATCGCCCCTCGATGACCGAGATACAAAATCTGCTCTGAAAGGTTCTTGGTTAGCTGATAGGCAAAATCCGCGTAACCATATTCGATCAGGCTTGAAACCGTAAAGCCGGCATTCCAGCCCCAGATTGTCCCGTTGTGGTAGGCGGCATCTTTATGGTATTCATCGCGATTGGCATGGTACGGGTGGAAAATCGGGTCATATTGCGACAGCGACGTGATGCCCCACGGGAACAACAACTCACTGACCGCATTCTTCACCACCTTGGCACCGATGTTCTTATCCAGTAACCCGTTGTCAAAAGGCACGGTTACCGTCATCAACTGGTTGGATCGCACCTGAAGATCACGCTGATCATCTGCATACAGGCGATCCGCCAGTTTTTGTTGTTCTTGATCCCAGAATAGCTTTTGGAAGCTTTCACTCACCCGTTTAGCCATCTGCTGATAATACTCAGCGCTCTGCTCATCACCAGTCAGCTTCGCCAGTTCAACGGCAACCAATAGGCTGGTGAACCAAAGCGCCTGGATATCGTTAGCTCGAGTACCGCGGGCCGACCAAGGAAGCTTGCCTTCCAGCTTGGCATCCATCCAAGTGTCAGGGTCACGGTGGGTCATCAATCCGTGTTCATCCAGATAGTGCTTCTCGATACCGGCAATGTAGGTTTGAACCACAGGGTATATAGCCTTGGCATAGCCTTTGTCACCGCTGTAACGCAAGTAATCCCACACCTCACGGACCATCCACGGCGTGCCATCCGTAGTGTTGTAAATGATGTTGGTTAGGCTGGTTACCCGGTTAGGGATACGACCAAAATTCACATTGGATTCATCGGTCAGCTGCATCGACGCAAAGTTATCAATGATGGTCTTGGCATCGGCAAAGTCACCATTAACCAAGGTGATCCCCGGCACGGCGATAAAGGAGTCACGCCCCCAGCAGTCTTTGAACCAAGGAAGGCCAGCCCAAATACCTTTGCCAAACTCGGTTGATACGAATACCTTGCCTGCCGCCTTAGCCCACATCAAAGCACGGTTGTATTCACGATCAGAGGTCCAAACATAAGAGTGAGTCAGCATGTCATAAACCTGCTGCAAGTGAATGCTCACCCCATCCTGTTTAACCAGTGAACTCGCATGCGCAATCGCCTCTGCTTCCGTTTCTGCAAAAGCCAGATACACGGTCATCTCGGCTTGTGGGTCGGTTGACGTCAGTAACGGCTTCACATGATGGCCGCTCAAATGCACCTTGTTTTTTAGAGCTGGCGTCTCACCAAAAGTCGTTTCGCTAAAAGAGAAAGACTTGTTAGCACAAAGCGCAATAAACGACGGCGTACCCGCCTGGCGCAGCTCTTCAGACAGTGCGTACACCACACCACCATCAAATGCTTTCACCGATGAACTATCCATCGCCAGGTTAAGCTGGGGAGCTATTGCTAAAACAGCGGGCTCTGCCGACTTAACAGTAATCGCAGCGCTGCGCTGGCGACTGTCTTGCCCGGAAAACAACATGAAAGTTTCTTCTATGTCATTACCGGAACCACCTGTAAAACCGTGGGTAACACCATAAGGATAAATACGAGCTTCTTCGGCTATGGTTTTGTCATTAAGCACACCATCGACAAACGAGGCCATTGCACCGAGATACCAGCCTTGCTTGTGACGGTACTTACCCGCCGCGACATAGCCGTGGGTCACGCCATCAAAATAGCCGTCGATATTGTCACCGAACACAAACGGGGCGCTCTGCTCAACACTGATAGCAAGCTCACTAAACAATTGTTCAGGGCTTAGCACCTTGTTTCCTTTGCCAGTTACATCTCCTCTGCCAGCCTCGACCGAAAAGCCCGCGTCAAACAATGCCCGGTTCGGCTCGCTATCGAGGTTTTCGCCCCCAGCTTCAATCACCATTTCAACTTTGTCGTCCGACACCCTAACTGAAATCGTGTACAAACCGGTATCCGGTGCCATGAAGGTAAGATCGTTGCCGATCCCCTTAGCAGGGATCAATGTCTGTGGTTGTTTCAACTCACAGGCGACCGCTTTGTATTTATCCGCAGCAAAGCTAAATGCCTCAGTGCCTTGTTGATCGGATATTTTGAAGTTATGAAGATCGGCTGAAAAGCAAACCACAGCCTGGTAACAACCGTCACCAATATAGTTCATTGGTGTATCGTCACCCCAACCATTGAATGTCCCTTTAACATACAACTGCTCTGTAAAAGGCGCCTGTTCAATCGTGCTCACGTGTATTCCTTGGGTAGTCGTTAAGTACAAAAATGCGCAGACTCTACGAAGAGAGCTGCGCATGATGTGGATGTCTATCTGTTGCCAGACATATACTTGATTTAGTTGAATTAACGGATCTGAGAAGCCGCTGTATCCAATGCTTCCTGAACCGTCTGACGACCTAGAAGGGCATTCTCGATAGCCGCACCTTCAGCAAACCAGTATGCCGTCATCTCAGGGATGTTCGGCATGATTTCGCCGTTTTCCGCATTGGTCATTGTCGCGGCAATACGGCTGTCCTTAGAAAGCTCCTGCTGGAAAGACTTCAGCGTCACCGCACCCAATGGCTTGTCATTATTGACTTTCGCCAAACCTTCGTCAGTGATCAGGTAGTTTTCCAGGAATTCAACGGCAAGGTCCGTGTTAGGGCTGGCAGAGTTGATCCCCGCACTCAATACACCAACGAATGGGTTAGACTTACCGCCATTCAGTGTCGGGAATACCGCAACGCCGTAGTTGATCTTTGATTTTTCTAGGTTACCCCAAGACCATGGGCCGTTGATGGTCATTGCCACGTTACCCTTGTTGAATTCAGACTCGGACACGGCGTAATCCATATCTGCTGACACAACACCTTTCTTAGAAAGGTCAACCAAGAAGCTCAGACCAGCAACACCGGCTTCGTTGTTGATGCCGATTTGCTTACCGTCAAAGCCTGTCTCGGTCTTCTTGAATGCATAACCGCCGTTGGCAGAGATCATTGGCCAAGTGAAGTAAGCATTCTTCACATCCCACATAATGGCTTTCTTGCCTTTGGCAGCCATTTGTTTTTCGATCTCGTACAACTCTTCCCATGTCTTAGGAGGCTCAGGAAGTAGATCTTTGTTGTAAATCAGCGAAGGCGATTCCAATGCAATTGGGTAGCCGACCAACTTACCTTCGTAAGTTACCGCATCCCAACTGAAATCAACTAGCTTGTCTTTGAACGCTTGCGACGGTTTGATTTCGGTCAGCAGGCCAGATTTGGCATAACCACCGAAACGGTCATGTGCCCAAAAGATAATGTCAGGGCCGCCGCCTGTTGGAGCCACTTGCTGGAACTTGGCTTCCAGTGATTCAGGGTATTGAACGTTAACTTTCACCCCTGTGTCTTCTTCAAACTGGCGACCGACTTCGGCAAGGCCTTCATAACCTTTGTCGCCATTGATCCAAATAAGAATTTCACCTTCCTGCATGGCAGACGCCGCCATCGGAAATGCAAGCGCAGCGGTCAGAGAGCACAGAGCGAACGATTTCATTACACGTTTCATAGTAACTTCCAAGTTATTTTTATTCGACCCAAGCATTTTCCTCCCCCCATCTGCGATGAGCATCCTCCCCCGGCCTACGCCCCCCTTAACTTGAATCAAGTCTGTGAAATTGAACACATTTTGTAGAGGTGCACGAACTCGGAGCCGTATAACTCAGACACAAGACGGGTCTTTCAATTAACCGAGAGGGGGAGTTTCGCAGGGTGGGTGATTCTTGGTGATAGGTCAGGCCAGAGGTATTGGCTGGCGATGCAGCCAATAGTCATGATGGCCTAGCTAGGCACTTTCTTGTGGCTTCAACTGTTCTGGGGTGAAGGAATAGTTAAACGTCCTCCAGCTTGACCAGATCACGATACTGTAGCCATAAGACAGTGAGACATTGATCAAATCCTTCTCCAGAGCTTCCGGATAGGAAGCAATGATCGTCGTGGCGAGATTCTGCGCGAAGCTCTCATCATTAACCGTATTGTTGCCGAGCAAGGCCTGAACATTCACATAGGAGGTTGTTTTGCTACCTTCACCAGAATGCGAGACAATCAATGATCCCTCAGTCACCGTTGCATAGCGGACCGAAACGTGGCTGCTTACCGCCTGCTGCGCTTCTAGCAGTCCTCTGTAAGACGGGGAGCTTTCAATATCTGGTGCCGTTGCCGGAAGGAGGGCAGCAGCAGCCAGAATAGCAATGACAACGACAAAATGCGGCTTCCAAACCGCCGCAGTTTTATGCGGCTCCGCAACGAGATTAACGACAAACGTGCCGGTTAGAAGATCATGTACTGATTGCCGAGTATTGCGGTTGAACACAAAAAGATAGCCGAGAGAAAAGAAGCCTCCGATGAGGATCAACGACAGCGGATATTTGATATAGGATAGCAAGAGTTCGTTGGTAACCTGCAAGCCGTTAAGCGAAAAAGGTATGGCGATAAAGCTATATCTCAGTAACGACTTGGCAAGGCTTATCGATGAGTTCGATGCATCGACCACCTTAATTTTCAGCAGCTTTTTGCCGACAGTCTGACCATGGCACCGCTCACTGTTCATCACACCGAAGTACGTCAGTAGGATGAAAAAGCCAATCAACCTTCCCCAATCCGCCAGTTGGACAAACGTGTTTGCGAACATCGTACCCAATAAAAAGCCCACTAAGCCCAATAGGCTCAAATCAATGAAGAAAGCACCTAGTCGCCGCCAAAAACCGCAAATCCATTTTTGTTGCCTCTCATCTTTCATATCACCTCTGCTGAACGCTCACTATCGTGTATCAAGATAACCAATTGAACAGTTCAAATTATCATAATTCTGTTAGCCGGTATCGATATGCGTCACAAAAGCAGACTTTAAACCTTTGAAATATAGCAAGTTAATGACGATAAATATGCAAGTGTTCTGTATGACAACAATGTATGGTAATGGATGTTCAGCCAAGCTGCCGATATACCCAATACCGCGACAGGAAAAACGAAAATGTCGCAATATTGGGTTAAAAATGCGTACCGGTTATTTATCCACCAGCCCCAATTTGTTCGACAGGGGCTCAATGGCCCACCCCTGCAGGACAACGGAGATCAGGACAATGAAGAACACCATATGCACCATTTCTTGCGAACCCGCAACACCCGCCGATGCTGGGATCAGGGCAAAGACAATTGGCGTAGCCCCTTTCAAGCCGATAGCCGAAATAAAGAACTTCTTCTTAAACGATACTTTCCTAAACGGCAGGTAGCTCAGGAAAACAGCTAGTGGTCTGGCGATGAAAATCAGCGCGATCGCCGGAATAATAGCGGACCACATATCAGCGAATAGCTCTTTCGGGAAGAACTGCAAGCCAAGAATAATAAACATCAACGCCTGGGCAAGCCACGATAAGCTGTTAAAGAAGTGCTTACTGACCTCCCGCCCGCGTTTGAGTTCATTACCAATGAACACACCCGCGACATAAGACGACACCAGGATATTGCCGCCTAACATGTCGCTGCCATAAGCGGCAATAAAGAAGCAGGCAAGAATGAACACAGGGATCAAACCGTATTCTTCAAGCTTGATTTTGTTAAGCAGCCAAACGCAGCACCAGCCAATCAGATAACCAGCACCAAGGCCAACGAGGATTTGCTGGACAAGTTCGATGCCTATTGAAAGGCCGCTGACTTGCTGGTTGGTATTCACCAACATTTCGGTCAGTATGGCGACCAGCAGCAACGCCACCGGGTCATTGGTCGCTGACTCAAACTCCAAGATAGTATCGGTCGATTCTTTTAGTTTGAGCTTCTTCGATTCAAGAATAGAGAATACCGCCGCTGCGTCAGTAGACGAGACCACCGCGGCAAATAACAGGCAGGTTAAAATATTAAAATCTGTGATGTAGTAAAGTAGCCCACCGAAAATGAAGGTGGTGAACAGTACCCCGATGGTGGAAAGCACCCCACCCTCTTTATAAGCCACTTGTATGCTGGCTTTAGAGGTGTTCAGCCCCCCCACAAAAACAATGACATTCAGGGCTAACGAGCCGATGAATGACGTTAATGCCAAATCGTCATAAACAAAATTAAGTTCACCATTACCAAACAATAACCCGACACCGATGAAAATAAGCAGCGAAGGCAGGCCCAGGGTTTTTGATGGGTGGTGAAGTAGGATCCCGATGGCAATCAACATCGCCATCCCTAACAAAATTAATTCTGTGCTCAATAGACTTCTCCCTACAACATAAATAGACAACAATCTGGTAACCCAAATTATACCATGCAGGCAATTGCTTAAAGGCTAATGTTTGCTGACAAATTGAAATTATTACTAAAATTGATGTAACCAAACGTTAACGCGTTTTGTGAGCAATATTTGATTTTTTTGTTGAATGAAGAGATACAGGTTAAAAAAAAGGCCACATGACTGTGACCTTTTATTCGCTTTACAGCGGCGCAAGGCTTGCTGCTAGTTAGCTAGTGAGAAAGCAAAGCAATCGAGCGCCCGCACATCCAATTTTATACTGCCGAGGCCATTTTCCACCACCAGCAGCGCGTTAGCCGCATGATAGAGTTGCTCTTCCAGCTCATACTCGCCGTCCGCAAGCTGCCACTGCCCTAGCAGCGACTCTGGAAGTGACAATGTCACTTCACCTTTTGCATCGCCAAAATTTGCCAGCATGACTAGCCGCTCACTATCATCAAAACGGCTGAAGGCAAACAGCTGGTCATCGTAACCCGCCCCATGCTGGCGATTGTGGGTATGCAGCTCACAATAATGCCCCATCAGTGCGGAGCTGTTGAGCGAGAAGTTCATCAACCGTTGGTAGAAATCACGCAGGTTACGCTCTTCTTCTGTCAACTGACCGCCATCAAACTCACCATGGTTCATCCAGCGTTGATGATGAGGTACGCCGAAATAATCAAAAATCGTGGTACGTGAAGCTAAGCCAAAGCCGGCATCCTCATCGCCTGGCTCTCCAACCTCTTGGCCAAAGTAGATCATAGTCGGTGACGTGCTTAGCAAGGTGGATACCAGCATGGCAGGTTTACCTTTGTTGGCATCACCCGCAAATTCCGGGCTGGCAACCCGCTGTTCGTCATGGTTATCCAGGAAGTGGAGCATATGATGTTCAATGTCCATCAGTTGCTCTTGAACCCCTACGATGGCATCTGTCGAGCCCTTGCCCTGCATCACCAACTTCAGGGTATCGTACAAGTCGACCTTATCGTACAGATAATCCATCTTGCCAAGGTGAATGTAGTCACGGTAGCGATCTGGTTGATACACTTCCGCCATCAAAAAGGCTTCCGGGTTTTCCTGTTTAATGGATGAGTTCATATAACTCCAGAACTCAACCGGCACCATCTCGGCCATATCATAGCGAAAACCGTCTACCCCCATGGCCAACCAGTAGAGCGCAATATCACGGAACTTAACCCAGGAGTCCGGCACCTCTTTCCCCTGCCAGAAAGCAAAATGTGCGGCGTGGCCTTGGGTGTCGAAACCGGCTGGCAGCTCGTCGAAATCCTTGCTGCCGTCAGGGCGGATGCCATAGTTGACCTTGACGGTTTCATACCAGTCATCGAACTCTGGCTGGGCCAAACGCGAGCCGTTACCTGTCCACTTGGCCGGTGTTTCTTCAAAAGGCGTTGCCAGCGAAGGATGCGACTCCCCCCCTAAAGGCAAGTATCCGTCTTTTGCGACCGGAACCGAAAAGCACTCGTCCGGAATGTAATAGAAGTTGTTATGTTTATGATATTCGACACTGGTATCGTCAGAGGCACCGAAATCCTCCACACCGTCAGGGTTTGTCAGGCTCCGGTATCGTCTTGCCACATGGTTAGGAACGATATCAATAATCACCTTCAAGCCGTGTCTGTGCGAGCGTTCGATAAGTGCTCTGAACTCTTCAAGCCGGTTAGCCGGATCAAGAGCCAGATCTGGGTTCACATTGTAGTAATCCTTGACGGCATACGGTGATCCCGCGCGACCTTTGACCACACTGGGATGATCATTGTCGATACCGTAGGCGGTGTAATCACGCACCAAGGCATGGTGCGGCACCCCGGTATACCAAATGTGGGTCACACCCAGTGCCTTGATTTCGCTCAGTGCCTTGTCGGTGAAATCGGCAAACTTGCCCACACCGTTTTCTTCCAGCGTGCCCCAAGGCTTATTGGTGGCGTTGGTATTACCAAACAAACGAGTGAATACCTGGTAAACCACTTCTTTGTTTTTCTTACCTGTCGGCTGTTGAGTACGAGATGAATGCGTAAAATCTGTCATGAAAATAACTCAATACAAGCAAATAGAATGGTCACCAAAAATCATCAAGATTTTTGAGTATAGATAAGAGAACGGGCAGACGAATGCCTGCCCGATATACCCAATATGCTGCAAAATGAGGATTCGAATAACACCTTGCTCTGGTGGGTATGGTTAAAACTGCACCCTTACTTTTTAATCAACTCCAGGAAGGTGGCTTCAGCCGTACTTGAACCAGCACGCTTGGCCTCTTCCATCAAAGTCAGGGCTTTTTTCATATCATTGCTCTCTACTGCGGCCTTAATTTGGCTGTTATAGAAAGCCTCGCTTTCCGGTAGCATTGCTGCTGTAGATGAGGAAGCTACTGACGACACTGTGGTAGTAGCTGCCACTGGTGCTACTTTAGCTTGTGTCACAGTTGTTGTCGGTTGGGTAACAACTGGTACAGCAGGAGCTTCCGATACACGATAGGAACGCAAGTTAATGGGTTTTAAATCTAGTTCTAGCGAACCAAATTTCTGGTGCTGGATCACCGGATCCGTTACCATCGGGCGTGCCAAGCCTAGCTCTTCAGCCCGAACCCTTTCCGGATGTGGGATCTGAATTTCACCCTCGCGGTACTCAAGCGGTGAATATACCACCATATAAGGTGCCGTCGTCTGGCTCATTTCAAAGCGCTTCTCATATCGAGACAGACGGAACATATCCGATGACTTGATCTCAAATTCATTCAGTTCAATGGATTCAACCACTTCAAATGTTGGGCTCAGCAGGAGCACTTTGGGGGCAAAGACACCTGTCGAGCGCATCCAGCTCTTTAGGTCAACCCGCATACGCTCAACGTTTTCCGGTAGCACAAAACCAGCAAAGTAACTTTTACCTTCGGCAAAGTTACCAATTTGCGAATACTGATCAACCACAAAATCAATGCTGTCGCCATTCATCGGTATCCATGAAAACTGGCTGAAACCTTCACAGCAAGCCTGCTGTGTCACAGCGACGTCTTTAATGGTTTCTGTTGAAGGGGAAGTCGCACAGCCTACTAGTGATGCTGCTAATAGTGCTGCTAATGTCGTTTTTATAATATTCATCTATATCTCCGATACCCAGATGTTGAGTGGGTATATCTATTTGCTCTTGTCAATTTACTTAAAAAAGCAAAGAGATATACCAGAAAAAGGCAGCCCGGGGGCTGCCTTGATAAAAATGTGATTTAGAACCAGATTTCAGCGTGTACGCCGAAGACGAACTGATCTTTCTCACCAGCTTCAGTGATGCCGATTGCACCAGCTGCTGCTTCATCGTTAGTACCAACCCAAGTAACGTATGGCTTGATTTGTGGACGACCGAAGTAGTCAGCGTTAACAGTGAAAACAGATGCCGCTTCAAGGGTGTAGAAATCAGTTGCCTTGTCTTTACGGCCCCACTGACCACCGTTAACTTCTTCAACAGCGTAAGAACCTGTGAATTCCCAGCGGAAGTTATCGTTCACTTTATAAGTTGGGCGTGCAGCGAAGATGTAACGAGTTACTTCGTCAGTCGCATTGCCTGTTGCGCCCCAGTCCATGTTCTCTGGCGCCCAGTAGGTGAATTCTGTACCTAACTGCCAGTTGTTGTTGATGTTTAGTACACCGTAAGAGGTAATGAACAGAGACTTAGAATCTTCTAGCCAATCACCGCTCCAACCACCGAAGTTCACACCACGGTTAGAGCCTAGGCCTTCACCGTATGCGATTGCAGTCTGGCTCCAACCATCGAAGCCGTAGTAGTCACGGTTATAGGTTACCGACACACCAAAACCATCGTCTGCAGAGTCTACGCGAGGTAGTTTTTCATCGGCGCGAGTCATGAACTTAGCATCAAAGTCAAAGCTACCGCCCAGGGCTTTAACACCGTAGTAGTAAAGGTCGAAAGAAGTAACGGTTGTACGCTCGCCATCATTAGGGCGATCTTCAAAGCCCGCTTCAGGGTCAGCAGCAACTACCGCAAAGCCTGTTTTGTGGCCTGAGCTCAAGTTAGTTTCAAAACCTGCACCCATACCTGATGACTGTTTCCAGAACTCACCAGAAAGGATACCAGCAGCACGGTTCAGGAAGCGACGACCAGCCCAAATCTCAGTACCATCACCCAAGTAAGGAAGGTTACCAAGTGCTACATATGCTTCTTTCACTTCTAGTTGAGCAACAGTATTGGTTTTCTCGGCACCTGAAGATGTGTAGTAGAAAGAGTCGCCGTTACCATATTCAGTACGAGTAACGAAATCACTGTAAACGCCGTTTGCAAATTCCGTGTGTTTCTTCAGAACGAACTCAATCTGGTTAGCACTTTTACCAGATGTACCAGCCGTGCGGTAATCAGGCTTGCCCAACTCGGAATCAAATGACTGTAGATCTTCGTTGAAACGGAAGTTCATAGAACCGTAACCATGTACTTCCCAGCCGTCAGTCAAGATGTCAGTGGCAGATTCAGCGGCTACATTGTGTGAAGCTAGCGCGGTAAGTAATGCCGCTGCTACAGGTACTAACTTGTGTTTCATAGGAATGTCCCTTCTTATATTTTATCGTGACTGCTATCTAGCAATCTTTTCGGGACTCATATTCAGCCTTGATACAGTTTTCTACATCCTCCCGACGCCGGGAGGAGGAGGGAGGATGAGAGGGGCGTAGGAAATGGGGTGGAGAGGCGATCCGTGATAAGCCTCACGAAGGATAGGCGTAAAACTGAAAGAAAATTACACCTCAAGCCATAAAAACAAGAAGCCAGTCACTTTTATTCAATATTATTGAAATTATCGGTAACTGAATTTTTTTTAAATTTTTAAGAAAAAAAAACTTCTCTTGACTGATTTAATTTTCCCGCTTAAATAGCACTATAGATGTGTAAAATTAGCAAAGAGATGTACAGGATGTTCGCTAAATTAGCTCAGCCATATCCACTAGGGGCTACATTATGTGATCAGGGTTGTAATTTTTCTATTCATTGCCCAGAAAACAAAGAAATCCAACTGGTTTTATTTGATAACAACAATAAAAGAACCTTCATTGAATTAGAGAATAAACACTTAGATATACATTACACCTTCGTCAAAGGTATTAATAAGGGGCAGGTATACGGTTACCAAATAAAAGACAAAAACGAATACCGCCTAATATTAGACCCTTATGCCCAAGCCCTGAATAAAGTCCCTTATTATATTGAACCCTTTACTGCCGATAGAAGCTGGCATTTTGCCAAATCGGTAGTGGTAGACCACAGCTTCGACTGGGATGGCACGACTCTGCCACAAGTCCCCCTTGAAGAAACCGTTATTTTCGAAACGCACGTAAAAGGCTTTACCAAACAACACCCTCAGATCGAAGAAAAGTACCAGGGTACCTACTTAGGCTTGTGCCAGCCAGACATGATCAACTACTTCAAAGAGCAAGGTGTCACCAGCTTACAGCTGCTTCCCGTGACATCCTGCATGTCTGAGCCCCATTTGCTGAAAATGGACAAAGTCAACTACTGGGGCTACAACAGCCTATGCTTTATGGCTCCGGAACCGCGCTATGCCACCGACGATCCGGTCACAGAAATGAAGACCATGGTCCGGGAGCTGCACCGCCATGGCATCGAAGTTATCATGGATATCGTCTTCAACCATACTGCGGAAGGCGGTGAGGGGGGCCCAAAATTCCACTTCAAATGCCTGGATAAGAAATACTACCTACTGGACTCTCACAAGAGTTACAAGAACTATACCGGCTGCGGAAACAGCTTTGATCTCACCTACCAACCAAGCTTGAATATCGTTCTAGATACCCTGCGCCACTGGGTCACCCATTACCAGATTGACGGCTTCCGGTTTGATTTAGCCGCCACTCTTGGCCGCAATGGTGACCGGTTCAATACCCAGAGCGCCTTCTTTAAGGCAATAGGTCAAGACCCCGTCCTGCAACGGGTGAAGCTCATCGCCGAACCGTGGGATATTGGACCTGACGGCTATCAGCTTGGCTATTTCCCTCGCGGCTGGAATGAATGCAACGACAAGTTCCGCGACACGGTAAAAAGCTACTGGCTGTGCCGCGAAAACAATGTCAAAGAATTTGCGACCCGATTTATGGGCTCGCGTGACCTGTTCAGTGCCGGTAAATGGCCCGATAAGCTACCGGTGAACTTTGTGTCTTACCATGATGGGTTTACGTTGCAGGATCTGGTTTCTTATAACGAGAAGCACAACCACGCCAACGGTGAAAACAACCGTGACGGCCATGGCGACAACCGCTCGAACAACCAAGGAATCGAAGGGGAAACGACAAACTACGCCGTACTAGGCCGCCGGGAGCGGCAAAAACGCAATTTAATGACCTCTTTGCTGTTTAGCTTCGGTATCCCTCATATTCTCGCTGTCGATGCCCTGTCCCATACCCAGGGAGGGAACAACAACGCCTACTGCCAAGACAATGAGATCAGCTGGGCGGACTGGACGCCATGCAAAGATAAGTCAGAGTTCAGCCAATGGCTCGCTACCATGCTGGAACGGCGAAAAACCTATATGTCACCGTTCATTCGAGCCTTCAGCGGGCCTAACCGAGGCCACCATCGTATCCATTGGAACCGCTCAGACGGCCAGCCGATGAATGCTGAAGACTGGCATGGACTGGACGCCTTTTCGCTGTATCTTGGCTTATTTGACGCCGGGAAAGAGCTGCTGTTCTTAATCAACAGCTCAACGATTCCGACCCGCTACCGCCTGCCAGAAGGCAGCAAGTGGCAAGTGATTTGTGATACTTCCGAAGCAACACTAGGAGCCCGGCAGGTACAAACGACTTACATGCAAGGCGCGCAATCGCTGACGATTTTGTATCGTGATTAATTCAGGTTAGCTATCACGCCAGCCCGACCTCACCAACAATGAGTTCGGGCTGAGACATATCAGCACAACAGATTTGCCCTCGCCTGTTCGATACATCTATCCGATATCTTCAGGCGTTTCATGTACATGGTCGTTACCCCACCCCCATCAAAAAAACACGCTTCTCCAAGCGCAGCGGTCAAGGCTCTTTCCAGCAGCCTAAAACTACGATACTCACCAATGCCCAGCTGATTTGTCATAAGATAATTGTCAGCGATTTCCTTTTTGGACGCACCCGCCATCAGCTGCAGGAAGGCGCACATCACCCCCGTTCGGTCTGAGCCCAGCCTGCAATGAATTAGATATGGCCCCTGACTACGGGCAAGAGTCTCAATCAGGCACCGGATACCATCTTCAAAGCCGAGCTCGTCATCATTTAATGCCTCATTGCGGTCCGACATGAAATACACGGTCTCGTAAGCAACCGGCACGCTATGGACATGCCCCTGCAACCAGCAGCGTTTGTAGTAGCTATCCCGTGCCGACGGCATGAAATGAGCAAGAGCCTGCTCGCTGTCCGATAAATTAACCACGCTTTCAATTCGGCGTTCTTCGATAAGGGACATCGCAGCGGCTTGACGGAGGGGCTCAATCACTTTTAATTCAGTATGGTTGCTTCTTGACGGCATCACTGGATGGTAGCTGCGATAGAGCCAACCTGGTTTGAGTTGGCCACCGGTTACAGCACGAAAATTGGCTAATTGGGAGATTGAAGTGAAATGCTCTATTTGGTTTTTTATCAGGAAAGATTGCTCTGATGCCTCAGATATCTCTTGCAACTGACGCTGCGAGGGGGTGTCTAAAAACAATAATTGGTTAACCCCCCCATTACACTGATTATTGAAATAATGCCCCGCTTGAAGGGGGGCTATTTCTATTGGAGACTGAATTTCATCATCCCAAATGACATATTCAATAAAACCTGAATTGCCGATTTTATTTACCTCATCAAGGTTTTTTATCAACCGGCAGCCATTTTTTCTATTTTCAAACCGGAAAGCCTCGTCAACCTGCCAATTTGTAAATGTCCCTTTCAAATATAAACTTTCTCGTTTGATGGGAAATACGAACTCAACCTGATTATCTTTGATTTTATAATGCATAAATTTGCAACCACACAAGTACACAGCCTCACCGCTGAATAACTACGCAGAGGCTATAAATAAAAAGGGCTCTATTTCAATCAAGAAATAGAGCCAAGCCTAACAATAATGACAATTAACGTCAGTTAACGACTTTCAGGTAGCAAGACAGCAAAAGACTCATACGGTTTAAGCGATATCGATGCTGGCAGTGCTTGAGGGTATTCATAGTTTGCGATCACACATTCGACCTGCTCTGCTTGCAGATGGTCGGGCAAATCCAAGGTGATCGCATCCGAGGTAAAGTTGTTGAGCACAAACAAGCGCTGTTGAGCATCCGAGCGAACATAGCCAAAGACCTTTTCATGCTCTTCAAACACAGGCTCAAACTCGCCATATACAATGACAGGCATCGACTTACGCAACTCAATCAACTTCTGGTAGTGATAGAACACGGAATTTTGGTCATCCAGTGCTGCACTGACATTCACCTCAGGGTAGTTCGGATTCACCTTGATCCAAGGCGCAACAGACGAGAAACCACCGTTAGTGCTGTCGTTCCACTGCATCGGTGTACGACCGTTATCGCGGCTGTTCTCATGAACCGCTGCCAACATAGTTTCTGGTGCCACACCATTTTCGGTACGCTCTTTGTAGAAGTTCAGCGTCTCGATATCTCGGTATTCGTCAATACTGTCAAAGGCGACATTCGTCATGCCGATCTCTTCACCTTGGTAAATGTAAGGTGTGCCTTTCATCATATGCAGCGTTGTCGCCAACATTTTGGCCGATTCGACACGATACTGGCCATCACAGCCGTATTTCGATACCACGCGAGGTAAATCATGATTATTCCAGAACAAGGAGTTCCAGCCTTCGTCAGCCAGTTCTACTTGCCATTTGGTCAATACCTTCTTGAAGGTTGGGAGATCCAGCGGGATTGGCTGCCACTTATCTCCATGCTTCCAGGTCAGGCTAATGTGCTCGAATTGGAACACCATCGAAAATTCTTCGCGAGCCGGATCGCTGTACAGTTTGGCAATCTCAGGTGTCGCATCCCAAGTTTCACCCACAGTCAGAAGATCTTTATCACCAAAAGTAGCGCGGTTCATCTGCTGGATAAGCGGGTGCAGGCGTGGGCCGTTGCCGGTGATTTTCTTGTCGATTTCCTTACCAATAAGGTCGATAACATCTAAACGGAAACCACCGATCCCCTTATCGATCCACCAGTTCATCATCTTATGGACTTCTTCTTGGACCTTCGGGTTTTCCCAGTTCAAGTCCGGCTGGCGCTTGGAGAAAATATGCAGGAAGTACTCACCGGTCTGCTCATCGAATTCCCAGCCGCTGCCGCCAAATACAGAGCCCATTTCATCCGGTACACCGCCGTCTTCGGCAGGTTGACGCCAAACGTAGTAGTCTCGATAAGGATTGTCTTTCGATTTACGGGCTTCGACAAACCAAGGATGCTCATCGGAAGTGTGGTTGACCACCAAATCCATGATAATTCGGATGTCACGCTTTTTAGCTTCCGCGAGCAATTTGTCCATGTCCTCCATGGTGCCAAATTCCGGAGCGATATCCTGATAGTCAGAAATATCATAGCCATTGTCATCCATTGGCGATTTATACACCGGCGACAACCACAGGACATTCACACCCAAGCTTTTCAGGTAATCCAGCTTGCTGATAATTCCCTGAAGATCCCCCATGCCATCATTGTTACTGTCGCAGAAGCTGCGCGGGTAGATCTGGTATACGACGGCATCGTGCCACCATTTAGGCGTCATGTTCATGGCAAACCCTCAATAGACGTGCTCCAAAGGAGCACAATCATCTAAGTTGTATTCTAAGTACGAAATCAAAGTTGCCGATATCTTATGACGATCCCTTTATTATGAAAAATACACCAGCACCCAAGTGATATAGCTTTTTCCTATACCACAGAGAATATTACCGACAGAGATCACAAGTTCGATTCCTTTTTCTTTGTGATCAATTTCAAAAAGTGTGAGACTGCTTGCAAAGATAATTTCACTGGTTTTTATCGATGGACAAGCACTACCGCCAATTTCTCGCCATTGCTGAACTGGGTAACATCAGCTCGGCCGCCCAGCAGCTAAACCTAAGCCAACCTACACTGACCAATAACATGAAAAAGTTAGAGCATAACTTAGGGGTTTCCCTCTTCACGCGCCGTTCCAAGGGGGTCGATCTCACCGAATATGGCAAACTTTTCCAAGAACAGGTTCAAGATCTAAGCCGCCGTCATGACGCTATGCTAGACAAACTTGCCGATCTCAAAGCCCGAAAAACCGAAAAAATCAAAATGGGCACCGGTGATGCCTGGTGGGAAGTCTTTGTTAAAGATGCGCTGCACTCCTATTGCAACCAGCACCCCGGTATTTCAATCCAGCTTGAATTTGGCAATCACCTCAAGCTGATGGACATGCTTATCCATGGCCATATCGACCTCTTTATTGGTCATGAGATTCAAGGCCTGTCCCGCCGCTGCAATGTACAATTTTCACCGATTTTGCAAGATCAAGAAGCGCAGTTCGTCCATCGCTCACACCCCCTTCTTATCAACAGTGATATCAAAAAAGACTATGACATTTACCCTTTGCTGCAAGTCACCCCAGATCAGGACAATTATCAACACCTGATTGAAAACCCGCAGCCCAAACAACAAGAGAAGGAAAGGAAAAAACTCGGTGAGAGAATCAGCTACGAAATCAATTCGCTCAGTGCTAGCCTGGATTTCCTCGCCAACTCCAAAGCCATCATGCCCTATACCAACAATATGGCTGACTACTTTGCTCAATTCGACATTGTGCCCTTGCCAGAGACCCACTCCCCGCAAACCGGCATCGTCGGGATTTACCACCTCAATGAAACACTTCCCACTCATATATCTGATATTAAAGAAATTTTGATGGCTACTTCCTAAAGCCTCCCTCTTCACTTATGTAAGGAGAATGTGAACCGACTCACGCGATGGGAACATTCCCATTTACGCAACTACACTTCCCTGCCATCATCTGTCGCCACAAATGGGAACATTCCCACAACATAAATCCAATACGCATAATCAATACATTTCCATTAAAGGGATGAAAAATGATGAAAATGAACCTTACCGCTCTGGCCATTTCTGTGTCTCTGCTTACCCCAACTGCGTTTGCCGATGACAGCTTTGTTTTCCATGGCTATGCCCGTTCCGGGATCGGTATCAGTGGTGACAATGGCCAGAATGTCGAATTCAATAAACAACAGCTTGGACGCCTGGGCAACGAGGCGGATACCTTTGCTGAATTTGGTCTTGGCAAAGAAATCTACAACGAGGATGGTGCCCGTTTTTACTTTGATTCCATGCTCGCTGTTGGCAGTGACGGCTCCAACATCTTCGAGTCACTCAAAGATGACGAGGAAAACGGCTTTATCGATTTCCGTCAACTCAATGTGCAGGCAACCGGTATTTTGAACTTTGCACCAGAGGCAACCCTTTGGGCCGGTAAACGCTACTACCAACGTCATGATATTCATATTACCGATTTCTACTACTGGAATACATCCGGTGCCGGTGCCGGAATCGAGAACTTGAACCTAGGTGATGGTCGCTTCTCATTCGCGGTGATCCGCAATGACGACAATATGGTGGAGGACATCGGTAACCGCGGTGAAGGACTGAACGTCAATGTTATCGATATGCGTTATGCCGGCATCGCTCTTTGGAATAATGCCGATTTGGAACTAGGCATCAACTACGCCATTACAACCCCCTCTGATAATGCCTCCCAAGCGGCAAAAGACAGTAAAAACGGTGTGATGGCGACAGCCCAGCTAACCCAAAACCTAAACAGCGGCTTTAACAAAACGGTTATCCAGTATGGTACTGAAGGCTATGCCACAGAATTATCAACATTCGGTGCTGGCACCACCTATCATGCCAACACTGAAAGCGGCGGCAGCGCTTACCGTTTGCTCAACTGGGGGGTGGTCAACTTAACCGAGAACATCGAGCTAGGTCACCAACTACTGTGGTCATCGACCATCGATGATGTCGAAGCCAACCAAAATGACGACCTGACTTACTTTTCTGCGGTGGTTCGTCCTGTCTACAGCTGGGACAAACACCACAAAACCATTTTCGAGGCTGGTTACTTCAACAACCAGGATACCAGCGGCAAAGATCTTTCTGGCCAAAAATTCACTATCGCCCAGGCCTGGAATGCCGGTGAAGACTTCTTTGCCCGCCCTGAAATCCGTCTATACGGGACCTACTTCTCGAACATCGACAGCATTGACGACAACAACATTGTCTCAACGGTGGACTCAGAGTTTAACGTCGGCGTGCAATTTGAGGCTTGGTGGTAATAACCGAAAAAAGCGGGAAGTGAGCCTCTCTTCCCGAGTCGAAGTGGCAACAGCGACAGCTGTTGCCAAAAGATCGAAATGAACAAGAAATAACGGTTAGTCAGGTATCAATTAGAAGAAGTACTTGAAGCGTACACGAGCACCCTTGTCGTCTAGCTCACTGAACATTGCACCATCATTCAAACGTGTGCCTTCTTCATTCAAGCTGGTGTGGAACGCACCGAGGTAAATGGAGAAGTCTTCCACATCCAATACATTGGCAAACTCATACGATGCGTAGAAAGTGTCAATTTTCACTTTGCCATCATAGAAACCCGATTTCGCATCGAAGTCATTCACACCGTATACATAACCAATACCGAAACCCTTCCACAATACGTTAAGGCCTACCGAAGTATCTTTTTCATTAAGCGCATCAAGGTAAGCAACGTTAGCATTAACTGAAAGATCATTAAGTGTATAGTTCGCAGTTAAGCCATAACCGATACGGTCGCTAACATCATTACCTTCGCTATCAATTACCGCGTCTTTAACCAGGTTCGCTTCAATGGCACCGGCGATGCGGAAATCCCCCATCAGATAAGCGACAACCGGACGTAATACAATCGCATCTTTGTTCGACTCAACTTCACGACCATGGTATGTCACTTTTTCATCAGAGGTATTTGTGCCAAACAGGTCCGCACGCTCACCGATCACACTTGCAAGCTCAATATAAAGGTTATCGAAGCTCTGGCTGTACATTAGCTGACCTGCTGATGTTGCACGGCCACGGGCTTCTTTCATCTGGTAAACATAACCTGCGCCATCACGGTACAGATCATTGGCAGTGTCACCTGAATATTCCAAGAACGTATCCTGACCGACAGGGAACATATCATAGGCTTCGAAACGCCCCATGCGAAGATCCCAGCCCCCCTGTTTACCGAACGAGAAGTAGGCATCATCAAGGTTTACTTCGCCGTTTGAATCCATCAAAGGCTGGGCTTTGATGGCTAGGTAGTGACCACTTTCAGTCTTGCGCTCACCAGCAAATTCAACGAGGACACGACCGGTTTGGTTGTAGTTGGAATCCTTGCCACGGTTTAGCTGATCGGCTTTGTCGTTATCTTGGTAGTTGAAATCAAACTCGACATCACCGCCGATAGAGAAATTGCCTTGCTCATTATCAACGATGCTGATCCCTGCAGTTGCTGTGAAAGACGTTGCTACCGCTAAAGCCGCGAGGGACAGTTTAAATAGACCACTGCGTATCATAAATATACTCCGGATAATTGTTATATATGCTAATCATTGTGTTCGTGGTGATTATTGCTAAACTGTTTTAGCAGATCGAGAAAAAGGTGCTAAAACAGTTTAGCTTTGTGATCGCAATGACATTTTATGCAAAAGTGTGATCCGCCAATATGTCTTCACTTACACATATTCAGATCGCAAAAGATTCCTATAGGGGATTATTTAATAGGCGGGTATAGAAAAGGCTGCGAAGCAGCCCTTAATATGAATAGATTCAAAAGTGTGTAATTAACTACGCCAGCGGATCTTCGCATCCAATGCAAAAGCCGTCGGGCTAACATTTTGACTATACATCAATAGCTGAATAAGTTGAAAACTGCGTTTCGCTAACTCTTCACTATTCTGAGCTATCGAATCAATGTTCAGTGGAAGGCAATCCAAAAGATCGTGGTTATCGAAAGTCACCAGTCGCATCTCTTTGTTTAACAATGCGTTTAATAGGTTATGTTCATTCAGGTAGCGAAGCACCCCCTCAAGAAGGGTGTAGGAGGCAGTAAACAGTGCCTGAGGCAGACGGCCAAGCTCTTTGTGGAGTTGCTCCATCAACATATAACCTGACTCGGTTTGATAATCGTGATGGCGGATCCAGCTTTCATCCAGATCCAAACCCGCCCTATTCAACCCCAATTTGAAGCCTGCTATACGGTGGCGGCTGGGTGATAATTCCAACTGACCACCAAAATAGTAGAACTCTTCAACTGACTCAGCCGTTTTACAGATCAATTCGGCGGTCACTTTTGCAGCGTCGGTGATCACCATAGGCAGGGATGACTGTCCAATATGGCGGTCGAGTTGCAATACAGGGATCTGTTTGGTCAGGTTTTGGTAGTACTCATCATCGGTCTTGCTCGATGCAACGATCAACCCGTCAACCTGACGCTTGACCAACCCTTCCACAACTTGCTGTTCGATATCGGGATTATCCTCGGAGCAGGCAATAAATAGCTGCAATCCCGCTTCACGGCATAACCGTTCCAGCTCTCGAGAAATAGAGGCAAAGCCAAAGTTGGTGAGATCCGGTATTACCAAGCCAATCGCATCGGAGCGTTTAGCTTGCAGAGATTTAGCATGAACATTCGGCGAGTAATTTTGCTCTTTTGCCACCGCCAAGACCCGTTCGCGAGTCTCATCTTTGATCCGAAAAGTCGATGCCCTGCCATTAAGCACCATACTTGCAGTTGTTTTGGAGACCCCTGCCAGTTTGGCAATATCGGCTATCGTTACACGTTTTCTTTTATCCACTACTAACCCGTTTTAGCTTCATCTTACTCCTCATTATCTGCACAGAGTGTAAAAATGAAAAGTAAAACAGGCTAAAAGTTAGGGTTAACGTCAGGAAAACAGAGCAATTAGAAAGGACTCTCTTTATCTAGCTCGCCGCATATACCAGATACAGCCAATGCCATCGCGGATTTAATCACTTGCTCCTGCCTGGCAAGCTGCATCTGATAGAAAGTAATGTCAGTCTCATCATCGGGCGGGGCAACATCCAGCAACACCACCCCCATTTTCTGTACCATGTGTAATTGTTTAACCGGCTCTAGTATCGCAGGCTCAGTAAAGCTGTACTCTTTACCCTCTTTATTCAAAAAATCACGTAGTTTGATAATCGCTTCGATGTCGTGGTACACATCATCGTCGACCACGCCTAAGCCAAATAGCAACTTTAAGCGTACCGAAAGCTCGCCGAGCGGGCCCGATTGGCTCAATAACGGCTCGACAACTGACTTCACCGCAAAATCATCTTTGCGGAAAATACGCTGGATCAAATTTTCAACCGCCTCATCAAACACCTCTACAGAGGTGATAAAAAAACCACGTACGGTTGGGGCATCATTTAGACGCTCTAAAATGTCAGATTCTTGGTCACTATGTGCCATAAGTTAAGTATCTCTGTAACAAAAGGATAGCAATAGCCTCCTTAACCTGTTGTTATAAAAGTAATTGTACCATCTCGATAGACACTATTTCACTTTAAGATGCCTATTCTGGCGTTTTTTTGCTTCTCTCTTCCGCATTCGATTCTGTTTTCAACAACACCCCAGCAACAAGGAAAGAAACCACCGTCGCCGAAACAATGGATAGTACGACACCTAGCAATGAGGATTTTGGCGTTAACAATAGAATCGCAAAAATCGAGCCAGGTGAAGCTGGGGAGACCATGCCGGCTTCGAAAAATGACAATACGAACACCCCAGCCATTCCGCCAGCAATCGCCGCGATAATGAGGCGAGGCTTCATCAAAATGTACGGGAAGTAGATTTCATGGATCCCACCTAGAAAGTGGATAATAGAGGCTCCCCCGGCGGTCTGCTTCGCCATTCCCTTGCCAAACACCATATACGCAAGCAATATCCCCAGCCCCGGTCCCGGATTGGCCTCTATCAGGAAAAAAATCGACTCCCCGGCTTCGCGAACCTGCTGCACCCCAAGCGGCGAGAAGATCCCGTGGTTAATCGCGTTATTCAAAAATAGAACTTTGGCCGGCTCAACAAAAATGGACGTCAACGGTAACAGGCCAGCACTAATCATGGCATTCACACCAGCGGCCAAAGCAACTGAAATAATTTTGACCGCCGGGCCAATCATGAAAAAAGCAATAATGGCGCAAATCATGCCAACGATACCGGACGAAAAGTTATTCACCAGCATTTCAAAGCCGCTTTTGACCTTGCCTTCGACAGCCTGATCGAACTTCTTGATGATCCAACCGCCCATAGGTCCGAGGATCATTGCCCCCATGAACATTGGAATATCGGTACCGACAATAGCTCCCATGGTCGTCACGGCCCCTACCACGGCACCGCGCTCGCCACCCACCAATTTCCCCCCGGAGTAACCAATCAACAGCGGTAGCAAATAGATGATCATGGGTTCGACAAGCTGGGCTATCGTTTCGTTCGGCCACCAACCGGTCGGGATAAACAGGGCGGTAAGAAAGCCCCAGGCGATAAATGCACCAATATTTGGCAATACCATATTGGTAAGAAAGCGGCCGAAGCTGTGAATTTTAATTTTCGTTGTTGGTGAAAGCATAAGTCATCCCATCATTGTCTTTCTTTGACCACTATACCCAAGTCGAACATTGTTTACAGCCAAGTTACTTCAAGTAAACTTAGGTATTTCATGTGTTTTTAAACACATAAATATCCAAAGTCCAGTTAGCAAAAAACAAAACCAGCATATGAAAGCGCCCTATCCCGCCTTGCTAAAGTCAGGCATTCCCGAATAAACCGCTTACCCCGCACAGATAAATACAAAGAAAGGTCTCTTTCAAGCAATTGCATGGTTTCAAAATCTAGCCCAAGCTCATTGCATGAAACCTTTAATACGTTATTTTTCTCAAGTGTTTCATCACTCCAGCGTACCGTGTAAATGTAGCCTGCCTCTGGTATGAAACGACACTTTTCGACAGTACCAACCCATCCGCAAATTTCCTGCCCGAAGTCAGGGTCAATCATCCCGAGATTGACGATAACCATATCGCCAATACTGTATTTGCTCCTCGTATATTTCATGACTTATCCCTAATGCCAATAAGAAAAGGAGGCGCATTGCACCTCCTTTATTTTGTATTCATTACAGAGACTGGAAAAGTGCCTCAATCTGTTTGGCTTCTTCACCGACAGCATCAAGGCCGGTATATTTTGCCAATGTCGGGCGCAAACCGATATCTTTGAGCGACGCCTGCAGCTCGATTGCCTGTGGATCCGTGTCATTGGTGTATTTGAATGCTGCAGCAATCCCTTTTAGCAAAGTGCTATTTTCAACACCGTACTCCATTGTGCCCAGCAACGGCTTGATCAGACGATCATTCGCACCCAGTTTACGGATTGGCTGGCGGCCAACACGGTCGATTTCATCACGCAAATATGGGTTGGCAAAGCGGCTAAGGATCTTATCAATATAGGCATTGTGCATATCACGATCAAACCCGTAGCGGCGGACCAGCACTTCACCGCTTTCTTGCATGGCGGCTTTTACTTGGTCATAAATTTCTTGGTCTTCAATCGCATCACGAACCGTCTCGTGACCTTTCAAGGCACCAAGGTAAGCGGTAACGATATGGCCGGTATTCAGGGTAAACAGCTTACGCTCTACAAAGGCCATCAGGTTATCAGTCGTTTCCATGCCTTCGATGGCTGGGATATCACCTTTGAATTGCTGTTTGTCGACAATCCACTCGCTAAAGCTTTCTACTGTTACTTCCAATGGGTCATCATTGGCCGCTTCTGATGGCGGAACGATGCGGTCAACCGCTGAATCGACAAAGCCCACCAGTTCATCAGCCTGACCGTGGTAAATGCTATTGAGGTGCTTGTAAATCTCTTGTTTAAGGTGAGTCGTACCGCGCACCATGTTTTCACAGGCGATGATGTTTAGCGGATTATTGTTACCAGACTCGAAACGGTGTGTTAGACCAGTGGCAATGGTTTTGGCAATGATATCCAACACGTTAGGACCTACCGCGGTAGTTACCATGTCGGTGTGGATGATCTGGTCAATCACATCTTGGCTGGCTGAGTTAACCGCCGTGACATGGGTAACGGTATCAATTTTACACTCGCTACCCACCACTTTTACCTTGTATGACTGGTCATGGCTAAGTTGGTCAACCAACGGCTCGTCAACGTCGGCAAAAGTCACGGCCACATTCGCGTCTGCCAGCAACTTACCAATAAAACCACGCCCGATGTTACCTGCACCAAAATGTACTGCTTTCATAATAATTCCTACCTAAGAACTTGTTCTAATAAAGCGCTAGAGGGTTGAGGCCGGAGGGGGAACACCGGCCTCGTTGTGACTCAATGATGGGGGGTTAAGCGGCCTTCTCGCCGGCTAGGATTTCTAGCACTTCGTTGACATCACTGGTCGTGGTCAAGCGCTCAATCGCCTCTGGATCATCGAGTGCATTGGTGATGGTAGTAAGTACCTGAATGTGTTCATCGTTCTTGGCTGCGATACCGATGACCAGTTTCGCCACATCGTCCTCGTCTTCAGTAAACTGCACACCGTCTTGGTATTGGCAGATAATAATGCCGGTTTTCATTACCTTGTCTTTGGCTTCCACCGTACCGTGCGGTACCGCGATGGATTCGCCAAGGTACGTCGGAACCAGTTTTTCACGCTCGAACATGGCATCAACATATTCGTCTTGGGCATAGCCCAGTTTGACTAGCTGTTCTCCGGCATAACGAATAGCGTCTTCTTTGCTGTTCGCCTTGAGGCCAAGGTGGATATTCTCAGCTTGGATCTGGAACACCTGCATTGGCTGCTCCACATAGCTGTCGTCGTTGGCTGCCACCGGAGAGACTTTTACCATCTCGCCATCGTTAGCCGCTGCTGGGCTGCTTGCAGCAACAATGCTTGTTACTAGGTCGTTGTACACCTGGCTATCAAGGAAGTTTGTTAGCGATAGGTGCTGGGCATTGGCAGCATGCTTACGGGCACGCTCGGTCAAATCTTTATGAGTAATCACGATATCCACCTCTTGCGGCAAGCTATTGATAGCACAGTTGGTTACACTGATATTAAGGCCAGCTTCCTGAACTTTTTTACGTAGTAGGCTGGCACCCATCGCACTGGAGCCCATACCGGCATCACAAGCGACGATGATGTTGCGCACGTTGGCTAGATTGAATTCTGATTGAGCAAGTACGGTTGCTGGAGAGCCTTTAGACGAGGCTTTCATACCTTTCATCTTGCTCGTTGCCTCAGCGAGATCGTCACCCTCTTCGTCTGTCACTTTCTGCGTTTTCATCAGCAGTGCAGCAACACAGAAAGACACGGATGTTGCAGCGATAACGGAAAGGATTACCCCGACAAATGACGCTTTAGGAGTCATCAGCAAGATTGCGAAGATAGAGCCCGGTGATGCTGGAGACACAATACCTGCATCGAATACTGTCAGGGTGAATACACCCGCCATACCACCTGCGATAACCGCCAGGATTAAACGTGGGTTCATCAGGATGTATGGGAAGTAAATCTCGTGGATACCACCGAAGAAGTGGATGATTGATGCACCGCCCGCCGTTTGTTTCGCCGTACCGCGACCGAACACCATGTATGCCAAAAGAATGCCAAGACCTGGACCTGGGTTTGCTTCAATCAAGAAGAAGATTGACTGACCCATTTCATTGGCCTGCTGGATGCCCAGCGGCGAGAAGATACCGTGGTTAATGGCATTGTTGAGGAACAGGATCTTCGCTGGCTCGACAAAAATTGAGGTCAGAGGAAGCAGGCCTGCACTCACCAGCATGTTTACCCCACCAGCCAATGCTGATGACAATACCTTCACGAATGGACCAATCATGTAGAAGGCAAGAATGGCACATAGCATACC
Source organism: Photobacterium gaetbulicola Gung47 (assembly GCA_000940995.1). Classification (NCBI taxonomy): domain Bacteria; kingdom Pseudomonadati; phylum Pseudomonadota; class Gammaproteobacteria; order Vibrionales; family Vibrionaceae; genus Photobacterium; species Photobacterium gaetbulicola. The sequence goes on along the minus strand of CP005973.1, from coordinate 409,159 downwards.
AAGGATACCGGCAGAGAAGTTGTTCACCAACATCTCGAAACCGCTCTTCACTTTGCCGTCAACCCAGCTGTCGAAGCGCTTGATTGCCCAGCCGCCCAGTGGTCCCACCATCATGGCGCCCATGAACATCGGGATATCGGTACCGACAATCACACCGATGGTTGTAATGGCACCCACTACGGCACCACGTTCACCACCGACCAATTTACCACCGGTATAACCAATGAGTAGCGGCAGCAAGTAAGTGATCATAGGACCGACCAACTTAGCTAGTTCTTCGTTCGGAAACCAACCTGTTGGAATGAAAAGTGCTGTGATGAAGCCCCACGCAATGAATGCGCCAATGTTAGGCATCACCATGTTAGATAAGAAACGACCAAAATTTTGTATCTTGATCTTTGCATCTGGTGATATCATATCGATTCCCCGTCTGATGTTCAGTTATAGATTTTGTGTTAGGTACGGTTCGCCAAAACCGTCCAATTGCTTAGTACCCAATTAATCTAACACAGAATTTTTAAACCGATCTGATGACGGGTTTTTTGTGAGCTACATCCCCGAAACGCCCCTCCAAACTTTTTTCTCCGTGATCTTTATTGCAACTCTGTAATGAAACTTTGCTACAAATCTCTAATTCCAATTTTGTCAATTACTATATATCGACCGATATCACAATTTCATGACGAACAACTATCGCTCACTTAGTGATACATGTCACACATCAGGCATTTTCACACTATCAACCAAAACCAATAAGAGACTCAGATCTCGCTTTACAGGCGAACAACAAAACACCTCCGCTTGCGACGCATTCCACCCTTACATTTTGTAACTCACTTTCAGTCACATCACAGGGTGAATCATTCCCAGCAGCATGCCACCCGCACGGCTCAGGCAAAAAAAAGACCGGCCAAGGCCGGTCTTTTATCATGCGTGAACACTTATCAGTAACGGTATTCCCAGGTCACAAAACCAAAGTAGCCGTCGTATTTCTGATTGACATCCCCCATATTGGCCGTTTCGCCATTAAACAGGTAGTCGTCCTCAGAGAAGTTCTCGTATCGCATATCAACGCGAATAGTCTGGTTCTCATTGAGACGGTAATCGCCTTTCAGCTCAACACGGTGTCCTTTGGAACTGTTGTTCGGGTAACGGTAACCAGAACCTGTGGTATCCGTTCGTCCCCGACCATAGTGGTAACTGTAGTCCAGCGCGATATCCAACTTCTTGGAGAACAGGTTATCACGACTCAAACCAATACCGACCGTTGTAATGTCATCCTCAATCGAGGTCGAGTATCGACCCCAGTCAGGCTCATTACTATTGGCGTGCTGCTGCTCGGAACGAATAGACTGCTGGTTATAATAGGCATAGCCCGTGGTATCGTTTTCTAGATAGACATTGATACCCAAATCATACCCGTAGTCCTGCCCCTCACTCATACCAACATCCGGGGTCGGGTATTGCTCGTCGGCATACCAGGCCTCAGCTGTTAGCTGAACGTTTTCGCTAACGTCATAGTTGGCATCACCGCGAAGTTCGATGCGATCGCGATCCGCCAGATAGTATTGGCGCAGATTCACATCTGTACTGCTCGAGTTGTGCCAATCAGAGCCGTCCCGTGTCTGGTAGGACAGCTTAGCACCGGCACTCCAGTCGGCGTCAGGGCGATAGCGAGCGCTCAGGTACACCGTATGGTCTTCGGTTCTCTCACGATCGGCATATTCGCGCTTATCATACCGGTAGTCGTAACCGGCACTCATGCGCAACGAGCGGCTGAAGCGATGATCAACAGCAGTGCCCAGGCGGCTTTGGGTACGGTCATACTCTGTCCGGGTCACCCCCACCAACGCATCAAGATCAGAGCGATCATCGCGATCACGATAATCTGCCGTCACTTTCAGGCTGGTTTTGCGGGTCAACCGGTTGAGGTAGTTAGCATCCACCTGCCACGTATTCACATGACCCTTGAAGTTGCTCTTCCTGTTATGAGCATCCGGGAAGGCATCCAGACCACCATCAGAGGTGGCCTGAGACCACATGATACGGCTGTTAAGGCTCTGCCTGTCCCAGCGGTAGTTGCCTGACAATGCCAGCTGATGGAACTCATTATCCGGCTCCAGCGAGAACTGGTTCACGTAGGGATCGCTACTCGGCCCGTAATACAGTGCCGTATAGTCATTCCTGAAGATCGAGGTACGGTAGGCGAAATCCACCATCCAGCGCTCTTCCAAATAGCTCAGTCCAGCACTTGCATTCAACGTCTCATGCTCAATCGGCTTTTGCATATAACCCGGCACACTACCCACACCTGGGACCGTAGAGGTATAGAAGGATTTCGTCCCTTCTTTCTTCTCAAAGGTCATATCGGCATAGGGGCGCCAAGGCGTATGCGGTGTATATTTCACACCCAAATCGAGTTTCTTGCGCGTCACTGACTTATCGAATGCTTTCAAGTCACCCGATGTCTGAACATTGCTGCTACCGCTGTAGGCACTCAGACTTGAGTTGTTCCAGTAGTAAGGCGTTTCACTGTAACTACCCCGTACCCTTAGCCCGTCGTAATGGCCGATCTCGCCCTCCAAGAGAAAGCGGTCAAAGCCCAAGTCCTCAACCTTTACCTTCTGGTAGAAGCCATCATCATCATGCCGCTCAAGATCAGCATTGAAACTGCCGACCATGCCTTCGCCGGTATTTGCCGGCACCCAGTTGTTAAACCGGGTTGAACCGCCATTGTCGCTATAACCAGCGCCAAAGCCGACGGTTCCAGTCCACTCGCCATCACTACTGCAATCACTGCAACGCCAACGGCTGGTATCAGCCTCGCCGGCATTCTGCAGAGCATAGTCTCCCTGCGCCAGCGCAGGGAAAGCCAATGCTGCAGTGATTGATAACCATAATGGAGATAATTTCATGACACTCTCCTTAGTATCTCAATGCGCTTCCACGAGGGTGGTTGGAGCCGTGGACCTGGTTATGACAGTTCATACAGCTTCCTCCCCGCACTCGCAGATCATTCTCTGGGATATCAACATTGGCGTGAGGCACCTTGTGACAATCCTGACACAACTGAGGAAGGCGCTTGTCCAGCATTCCGCTGTTGATCGAACCATGCGGGTTGTGACACAAGGTACAGTCTTCCGTCACCGGCTCATGCTCCCACAAGAACGGACCACGCTTTTCGGCATGGCAGTCATAGCAGGTTTCGTTGATCGATGAGAAGTTCAGGCTGTACTCATTCACCGTCTGGTGCGGATCGTGACAGCTCGAACACTGCATATCACCGTTTAGGATCGGGTGGCTGGTGCGTTTGTGGAGATCCGATTTTGTTTTCGAGTGACACGAGGTACAGGTTTCAACCTGTAGCTTCGGCGTCATCATAGGATCATCCTTCTGGTGAACCTTATGACAGCTCGAACAAGACAGATCTTCAAACGCGTGCTCGCTGCTGTGCCAGGCCGATCGGCTTGAATCGGTATGACACGACAGACACACGCTGTTCTGCTTCTCCGATGACACCGGCGAATCAGGGCCGAATGTAATCATCGGCTCGCGCATCTGACCCCCGCGAGGGTTTCGAGGGTGATTGCCAGCCGGACCATGACAAGCTTCACATTGCCTGTCGCTCATCGGGCCATGCTTGTTGGCAGCCATTCCGTGAATATTGTCAAAAATCCCTGTCGCAGGCTTGTCAGACTGATCGTCATGACAACGCATACAGCCATCAGCCCCCTGGCGGGAATATTTGCCATCACTGAACTTCTGATCCAACACCGTCTCGATCTCTTCACGAGGATCAACATCTGCGGCATGCACCGACGCAACCATGCCCGCCAAGGCGAGCATCACCGCTACGAGCCACCGCTGAATTGTTGTATTCATTAGAGTTTCCTATTTTCCAACAGTTATCCGGGGGCATGCCCCCGGATAAGCTCACTTAACGGTAGTCGTAGATGTTATGGACACGATCAACACCGGCTTCCTGACCAACGCCATGACATGATGCACATTGCTCAATACCGGTTGCCTCTGCGGCACTATCTGCCGCAAACACCGCGCCATTGCGCAGCATGTGGCTGATAGCTTTATCACCGAGAGCCGGGTTGCTGGTGTTTACCTTGCCCAAGGCAGACTCCAAGTGACAGCTACCACAGGTCACCAACGCCGGGCTGAAGTACTTCGCTTCGCCACCAACATTGATCGCCGACGGACGGGCATTCTGCTGGTTTGGCAGGTGGTACTGCTCAGCGGTGTGGCACGACTCACAGTTGTTCAGTGCACCAGGGAAGTCAGAACCGCCTTCGCGCTTCGAACCAAAGGCGTGGAACGAGTGAACATGATATTTCAGATCGCCAGGGATCCCATCGTACCAAGAGACACGCTCAGCATTGTGACAGCTTGCACATTGGTACAGCTCTGTCGCAGCATGGTTTTCTAGGTGGATGGTGAAGCCCTCGTGACAGGTCGAACACAGTTCCTTTTCAGCGCCAAAGACAAACTGGTGATTGTCGCCAAAGCCACTTTGGTCAAATGAAGCGGTTGTGGTATTGGCAGCAATCAGGCCACGGTTGTTGATGTTTTCAAAATCAGTAAACGAAGCACATTCTTTCAGCTCACCACTACGGCGATCGGCACACAGCGGCATCTCAGCAACCGATACGGTCAAGATAGAACCGGCTTCAGGCTGCTTGTCGTCTTCACCGAAAGTTTTGCTACAGCTAAACCACCCATTGCCTTCCGCGGTACACGCATCGCTGGCGAGGTTAATGGTATTTGCCGCAACAAAGTTCAGCGGTGACGAATAACCGATTTCTGCACCCTGACCATTATCCCAGTTGATCAGCAAGTAAGCCTTACCAGTCTTGATAAATGGCGTCAGTTCCGACATCGCTTCGATACCGCGACCATCTAGCATGACGCGGGCACGTACATGGTAGGTCGAAGCAGAGAAGCTGGCTTCTTCGATGGCAATATCAACCAAGTCGCGCGCCATCTCCAGATTGTCAAGGCGTCCCAGGTGGACACTGCGTGCGCTACGTGAAGCATCCGAACCGTCATCGTTATACGGCTTGTGACACCCAGTACAGCTAGTCTTACCTTCCCAGTTAGTACCTAGTTGATAAGGGTGTGCACCTCCAGCTTGGCTACCTTGGGTATCTCGAACTAGATGGCAGGTCTCACAGGTCTGCTGGCTCGGGTGCTCGAACCAGTTGTTAGCATCCGGTGTTTTCTCCGACACGTCGTTGTGGCAGGTGGTACAGTTACGGGCATCCTGTGGGAACGGGCTGCCAACGACAACAGGGTTACCTTCTTCGTCTACGACCGGCTCTTTATCGCTACCAACCTGGAAGATGTTACCGTGTTTCTGGTGCACGATCGCCGACAACGGGCGACGGCTAGGCGCGGCACCCGGGTTACTGTCGTTGTGACAGGCTGCACAGACCGCGAAATTGTTGTCAATGGCACGATAATCACCGTTTGAGCTGTTATGGTATAAAGGTTCACCCATGTGGCAGCTTTCACAGTTCTCAAACTCGATAATATTTCTCGACACCGTTTCCACTGCCGCGGATGGGTCAGGCACCCACTCATGGACATGGGTAAAGCCGTAGCCTTCCTGACCATAGGCCATGACGATGCGGTGCAGCTTGTCGGCATCCCAGGCAATAAAGCCTTCGTTGTCAACGGAATCGACAATATACGGGTCGACCACTTTCATGATGTCTGGAATGGCGAAGGTGTAGGAATACCCACCGTCCTTTTGTTCCAGAACACCATCCTTGACCTGCTCCATTTCAGCTTTGAATGGTGAACGACTGGAGTGATGGAAACTTTTCCAGTAGCTGTTACCATCGCGATTGCTAGAGCTACGTTCCGGCATCGCCTTCAGTACCGCAATTCTAAAAGGTCGACTCAAGTCAAACTGGTACGGCTGGCCAAACCCGTCATGGACGGTAAAGTCGACCACCAGTTTCGTCTCACCGGTTTCTAGAGTCTTCAGCTTTGGTGTGCTGACATTGACCGTGAAGTCACCTTGTATCGGTGGCGGCGTATTTTGATCTTTTTTGTCTGTATTACATGCTGCAAGCAAGCCACATAGCAATACAACCCACATTGCTTTTAGTATCTTCATCTTTTTTTCCTTGATGAGGATTTATTCTTATTGGACTAAACGGGCACTAATATCTCTATCCAAGCAGCAGCAATGGTACTGATCGCAATAACGACACACGATGAACAATCCTCCCAACAAGCACCTAAGTGAAAACCAACTCAACAATATGCATATCAATAATCAGCAAAGTAAGCTTAAAATTAAATGATTACCTATATGCAAAATGTATCAATGGCCATTCATAGATACCTCGCAGATGAAACATTCGAGCATCAAGTACGAGAGTTTGATCTTTGTCTCATTTGCTATCGCTCTTTAAAATATTAATCAGCGCCCCTGAACATTTTATATTTTAAGTATTCAATCTAAACCAACCCCCTCCATTAACAGCCTGGCGATAATATGTCAAGCACGGATTTAGTGACTTTCAATCCAAAAGTACAGCTTTCCCGTGCAACATGATTAACCCTTACAAAACAGTGATTTAGTCGCAAATAATCATAAAGCACCATCTGATATATATCTTAATTATCAATAAGATAAGTTGATTAATGAATTTCACAAATCTGTCATAGCTTTATTTGATATATATTTAAAACATATAAAACAGATAAATTATTAGCACTAAACCGCCATTAACTATAACCAAGCAAAAACAAACTAACCCTTAATGATTATTTACAATTTATCATAACCACACTTTTTCTATTAGAATATAATAATTTTGAAAATAATTGTTGCTGCGGAGTTTGCTTGTATGTCGATTTTAAAAAAAACAAAAAAAACAGCTTTGTTCATTGCTCTATCTTCTAGTTTTATTGCATTTAACGCCCACGCTCTTTCAGATGAACTGATCCAGAGCTGTGAGTCTTGCCACGGCCCTGCTGGGGTCAGTACTCAAACTGATATTCCTACCATTGCCGGTATCCCTGAGTGGAACCTCAGCGATCAAATGATGCAGTATCTGGATGGCCGCCCGGCCAAAACCGTGAACTATGTTCATGGTGATACCAGTAAGACTGATGACATGGCGACCATTGTTGAATCACTTAGCGAAGATCAGATCGAAGCTCTAGCCGCTCACTATGCCGAACTACCTTTTGTCCGTGCTCAGCAGCCATTCGATGCCGACCTAGCGGCCGTGGGTAAAGAGCTTCACGACAAGAGCTGTGCTCGCTGCCACGCTGACGGCGGCAGTGACCCATTTGATGAAGCTTCTATTCTAGCGGGCCAGAAAAAAGGTTACCTATTGGCGACTATGATGGAATACAAAAATGGCCAGCGCGATGCTGACAAGAGCATGGTTGATGCGATTAAAGCCATGAGCGATGACGACATCAAAGCTGTGGTTGAATACTACGCTAGCTACCAATAATAGAGGGAAACACCTTGAGTAACCCTCAACCAAAAAAGGGCTTATGGAGTAAGCCAAGCAAAAAATGGCTATTGGGTATTCCGCTTGGCGGCATCCTCGCTTTTATTTTAGGCGCCTTTGCGTTAGGTGGTTTCCACTTCGGCATGACCTACACCAATAACAATGATTTCTGTTATGGCTGTCATGTTGGCATGGATACTATCGTTGAAGAGTATGAAGCGTCACCACACTTTACCAATACCAAAGGGGTGGTAGCGGCGACCTGTAGCGACTGTCACGTCCCTCAGGAATTTTTCCCGAAAGTAGCCCTCAAAATTGGTGCTAGTGTTGATATCATTCATATGATCACCGGAAAAATTAACCTTGAGAACTTTGAATCGGAGCACCGCCCTCGCCTTGCCGAGAAGGTCACTCACGAATTCAAAGAAAATGACTCTAAGCAGTGCCGCTATTGTCATGATGTGACGCAAATGGACTTTGAAAATCAATCTCGCAACGCGTCACGACGTCACCAGACAATGGAAGCACGTGGCCTGACATGTATTGATTGTCACGCAGGTATTGCCCACAAGCTACCAGAATAAAAATAATAACGCCTCTGAGTTTCCTCAGAGGCGTTTTCTTTCAACTCTCATCATCCTGCACCAAGACCCCACGGCGTATCTGATCTAGCTCTATGGATTCAAACAAGGCTTGGAAATTCCCTTCACCAAAACCTTCGTTGCCTTTGCGCTGAATGATTTCGAAGAACACCGGGCCGATGACTGTATCAGTAAAGATCTGCAATAAAATACCCGTTTCATCGCCGTCTATCAGTATCTTCAGCTGATTAAGCCTGGCGACATCTTCATGATGGCCGGGTAAGCGCTGGTTGATCCCCTCATAGTAGGTATCGGGCGTATCCATAAATATCAAACCGCCCGCCTTCAGTGTTGATACGGTTGCAAAGATATCATCGGTACTCATGGCAATATGCTGGATCCCTTCACCTTTATATTGATCCAGGTATTCTGCTATCTGGGATTTATCATCACGGGATTCATTGATCGGGATCCGTATTTTTCCGCACGGGGCGGTCATCGCTCGCGACAGCAGGCCTGTCATTTTGCCCTTTATATCAAAATGTCTTATTTCGCGAAAATTGGCAATACGCTCGTAAAAACTTGCCCATAAGTCCATGTTACCCTGTTTGACATTATGGGTAAGGTGGTCAATTACCAGCAGACCGGCATCTCGGTCTTGCATTCGAGCCTGGTAGTCTGGATAAAAATCAAAGTCAATATCATAGATGTTGCTCTCTCCGTATCGGTCAACCAAATAAATCAATGATTCGCCAATGCCATAGATAGCTGGAATATTCAGCTCCATCGGACCAGCCTGTGGCGGGCATGCGGTTGCGCCTTTTTCTACAGCATAAGCCAGGGCTTGAGCAGAATCGGCAACCCGAAATGCCATCGCATTGACACTCGCACCGTGAACCCCAGCAAAGCCGGCAGCTTGCGAGTGTGATTCCCCGTTGACGATAAAATTGATATCACCTTGGCGGTATAGCCAGACAGATTTGTGCTTGTGCTTGGCCACTTCGGCAAACCCCATCTCGTGAAAGAGTTGTTTGAGATTTGCGATCCCTTCGGGGGTTGGGGCGGTATATTCCACAAACTCAAAGCCATCTGTTCCTAGTGGGTTCTCAATCATCTTCATCATCCTTATCTGCTTAAATCAATGCGGTCAATGACCTTATCTAAAGAATTAGCAGCTCTCTAAATGGATGAGAAATTCGTGCCGCAAACCATATTGCAAAACTGTAAAATGACTTTGTAAACCCACCTTGCCAACCACATCTTACCCAGACGCAATCTTACCGTCTCAGTTTTTGTTTTGTTCTGATTTGCCAGTGAGACTTTGCTTGTCTCATCACCAAAGAGGAAATTTAACACTACAGTTATTAATGAAGGAGGGTGTGTGTTATGACAGTGACAAAGCGGGATCAGCTCAAGCTACCGAAACGAAAGAAACCAGCGGTACAACTCTCTCCTGAAGTAGAAATTTATCTACCTACTTACCACTTTCTCGTCAGTGAGTTCGAACATGCCAGAAAGCACGAGCTGGGTATCATCCGTGATGATCACGAAGAGTTTATTCATCAATACCGCGTTGCGTTGAGAAGAAGCCGTGCGCTGATCAGCCTACTGAAGCCACTATTCCACCGCCAAGAAAAGGACATACTGAAAACAAATTTGAAGCAGCTGATGCAGCAAACCAACTTGATGCGAGACCTGGATGTGTTCTTGTTGAACATGGAGCAATACTTTTCACTGCTTGACCATCAGCATCACAAAGGGTTGACTCGCTTCTTTGATGATCTCCAGTCGCAACGGCAAACGTCACTCAAATACCTAAAAGGGTGGCTAAAGTCGGGAACATACGAATCATCGTGTAAGCAAGTACTAACACAGCTGGAACGGATGCGGGCCAATCCCACCATTGAGGGCCAACTAGGAAGTAAAACAACAGCACATAGTTTTTTGTGGCACCAATTCAAGCAGATCGAAAGCCAATGCCATAATATTGATGCCAACAGTAATGATGCCATCATTCATCAACTCCGTATCGACTGCAAAAAATTCCGCTATTTATTAGAGTATTTTACCCCCCTGCTATCAACGATTAACACCGAACAGCAAGTTGCACAGCTTAAAGTGCTGCAAGATCAACTCGGCAACTTTAATGACTCTTCTGTTCAGTTGGCTTTTTTCAATCGCTACCTCACCGAGCAAAAACAAAAAAGTGGTCGGTACAAAGCCATTGAGGAGCTCATTGATATTTATAACGATTATCACTTTCAGGCCAAGCAATCTACCGTTGAGCACCTCATCCAATTCAGGCAACCCAAAAGCCTTGATATCTACTACACCCTATACCAAGAACCATCCGCTTAGTCCCTGAATCATTGATCAGCCCACATCGTTAGCCTATGAGAGACCACAAGCGGGCTAACTGGGTCTAATTGCCTATCGTCCAAGCGCCCTGACGATGTCGTTTTCTATCGCCTTCGGCGTTTTCGTTGGCGCATAGCGCTTCACGGGTTTGCCGTCACGACCAATCAAAAACTTAGTAAAGTTCCATTTTACCTTCTTGCCCATCAAGCCCGGTAAGGCACTGGTAAGGTATTTGAACACCTCGTGGCTGTCAGGCCCATTCACATCCACCTTTTCGAACATCGGAAAACTGACCCCATAGTTGAGCTGGCATACTTGTTCTATTTCAGTATTCTCTCCTGGCTCCTGTCCACCAAACTGGTCACACGGAAAACCAAGGATCACTAAGCCTTTTTCCTGATATTTATCAAATAACTCCTGCAAACCCTTGTACTGTGGCGTAAATCCACATTCACTTGCGGTATTGACCACCAGCACCACCTTCCCGGCAAACTCACTCATATCCACACTATCGCCGTTGATTCTGTTGGCAGATAACTCATAAAAGCCTGACATAACTTATCCCTCTAGATGAATAGGACATTGCATATATCCCGTTATCTATAGTCTAAGTGAATGATTTAGAAAGTTAGCTCTAATTTTCGTATACTGGTTATAGCGCTTTTTACCTATAACTCAGTATGAAACCATTACGACACTTATTGAACGAATTTGGCTTTGAACAACTCCCGTTGAGTCATAGCGAACGCGAATTTGCTGACAACTTCGTCGATTTCCGCTCGGACTTTTTCCTCCGTATTTGCCAGCAAAAGCAAGAGAAAACCCAGCATGCTCTTGCGCTTGGCTTATTCACCCAGTCCATCCAGCAAGCCCAGGGGGAATTTAAGGCAACTCAAAGCAAAATTGCAGAAATGGATGCCCTATTCGAGCAGCATGTTGGTAAACAACATGCCCAGAAGTTCCACACCATGAATGAAGTAGAAGTGACAGCCATCGCCAAAATATGGTTCCTCTGTCAGGGATGTAACGGCATAGACTTCAGCTACGCCAATGATCACGCCACCGAGATCAGCCAGCAGCTCGCTGCCAATCATGCTCAGCAAGCTGAAATCATCCGCCAGCAGTTCATGCAATGCTATTATATTGGTGTTGATCACGCTCACACTATTAAGCCGAGAACCAATTGGCTATTAACATTGCAGAAAGCCGTAAAATCACTGTTTAACTGAGTGATATTGCCTGTAAGGCGAAATACCAGGTGATGCTTTTGGCACCAAGGCGGGGGTTAACTCTTAAAAAACAATCATTTACTAGGGAGCAGCCCAGCAAGGATAAAAAGTTTGAATGTGTAGTCTACGCTAACTATCTCAACAAAAAGAGAATTAACAAAACAACATACAACTTTTACATAACCGATCGTTGCACGTTTTTCACCCGGATCGTATGATTCTCGCACTTCAAATATGTTGTTCCTTAATCGATTTATTGCTACGCCTATCATGGACTTGATAGGCGTTTTTTTTAGATAACCGGCCGGAACTGGATTTCCAGATAATGATCTAATTTCTGTTGAAGCTGCTGTTTCCTCTCGGCACTCAAAAAACTTGCCCTGATCGCATTTTCACTCATCTGTGCGACTTCCTGTTTAGTCAAATCGAACGCTTTAGCAACAGCCAAAAAGTTATCATTGAGGTAGCCACCAAAGTAAGCGGGATCATCTGAATTGATCGTGACCAGCACTCCCTGTCTAAACAGTTGGATAATATTGTGAGAGCCGATATCTTCGAACACTTTGAGCTTCACATTGGATAACGGGCACACCGTCAGTGGAAGCTGATGCTCGGCTAAATATGCCACCAGCTTGGGGTCATCGCTGCACCGTACGCCATGATCGATCCGCTCAACATTGAGTGCTTCGATCGCCTCCCAGATATACTCTGCCGGGCCTTCCTCTCCGGCATGAGCGACCGTTCTAAAACCGGTGTTCCTTGCCATAGCAAAAACCCGCTCAAACTTTTGCGGCGGATTACCCAGCTCTGACGAATCCAACCCCACAGCGATAATATCGTCTCGATAGGATATCGCTTGCTTCAGGGTCTCTATGGCGTCCTCTTCCGGCAAATCCCGTAAGAAGCACATAATCAAGCCTGATGAGACGCCCAGACAAGCTTCGCCATCTGCCAGGGCACGGATGATCCCTTCTATCACGGTTTCAAAAGCGACACCGTTTTGACTATGGGTTTGGGGATCAAAGAAAACCTCAGTGTGGAGAATATGTTCTCTCTTGCAGCGTTCTAGGTAAGCATAAGTGAGGTCGTAAAAATCTTGTTCGGTTCGCAGTACTGCCGCACCTTGGTAGTAAAGCTTGAGAAAAGCTTGAAGATCATCAAACTGATAAGCCGCCTTGAGTGACTCAACTGAGGAAAAGGGAAGTGCCACATTGTTCCGCTCGGCCAACGCGAGCATCAACTCTGGCTCAAGAGTGCCTTCAAGGTGAAGATGCAGTTCAACTTTGGGTAGCCCACTAATAAAGCCTTTCATCACACGCCTCCATATAGAGAGCAAGTCACCTTACCCTTTATATCCAAGTCGCTTCAGAGACTTGGTTGAACCAAGCCAACTCGCTCTTTAGGAGCTCATCTGCTTGAAGACACTTGGATATACATGAAAGTAGTGTAGTTAAACTTGAGGTCTTCCCCAAGTGATGGACTAGCCGTTATATTCAGTATCGCTGCCACTGGCCACGCATCATCAGTCCGCCGATAGCCATCATGGCGATACCGCTACTAAGCAGCAATTGGTATTTATGCTTAATTTCCGTTGCCGCATAATCGGGACTGAATGCATGAAAATAGTCCCCGCCCCCCGATGAAATGAAGGTGTCCATATTGGAGACAACCTGTGTCTGCCCAATCATTCCGCTGATGGTAATAAAACCAAAAATCAAAGAAACGCTACCGATTAGCAGCGAAAGAAATCCCCAAGTACGTTTTGTGTCCATTTCTAGCCTGATTTTTTTACTTTTGTTTATATATAAAGACGTCTGACGCCTACTAGAACTTAACATAACGCGTAGTAATAAAATTATCAGGCTCTATTGATAATTTTGTGGACAAGCATCAAATAAAGACTATGAATGGTTACAACCTAAAGCAGTTATATAGGCAATAACGGTACGAAAACCAATACCTGCCAATAGATGCTCAGTACTCATCATCCGCAGGTGTTCCGCGCTATTCAGTCAAGTCGGTATCCACCCAGTACTTCGATCCTGAGATATTGGCATCGAGCAACAAGCCTTTCTCGCCAATTTGGTAAATGGCCATACCGCCATTGTATTTGGCGGTCAGCTCGGCGCTTTCAGTACCCGCCACAACGCCTGCTTCCGAAGTTGCCTCCCAGCCTTCGGTCACAAAGCCCTCAAAGGTGTGTTGGTCTTCGAAGAAAATCACTTGCTGGTAGAATTTCCCCCCCAAGCCAACGGCCAACCCGGCACCAAACATCTTCATGTAAGTGTGTTTGTCCGTTTCGCGGTTAACCGCCACACCCGCGCCCTGGTTGGTATGGAGCATAAGAGAGAACTTACGCGAATCAAATACCGCATAACCATAGGCGCTATCAAACAGCAATTTGGCTGAAGGCTGCTCGTTGAATAGGCGCACTAAAGCGGTATCGGCCATGGTATCCAAGGCCAGGCGAGCGTCTTCCGGGCTCTCAGGCTCGAGCATCTCATCCAACTTGGCATCGGCCACATCCAGCCACTCTTTGCTTTTCTCGATAGAGGCGTCCGTCCACTCGCCCGCCGTGTTATAGGCATCCTCACCCCACTCCGAGACAGAATCCCAAGTCTCCTTGGAGAAATCCGACACGGAATCCCAAGCTTCTTTAGAGCCCTTACCCACTTCCTCGCCAAGTTTAGAGGCAGCGTCTTTGATCTCATCCCAGCCAGCATGGACTGGAGATGAAGTGGCCATCACGAGTGCCAAAGCAATAACAACTTTATTTAGCTTCATTTTGTCTCTCCTAGCGCCTTGTCACCCTAAGCTAGCAATCGCAGCTTACGATGACAATAAAGCTTTGCACGTTGTTGTTAAGAGTAGCGACTCTGCTGAGTGTAACAACAAGGTTTTCAATGCTAATTCTAAACGAGTCCGTTATGACGCCGTGTAAAGTACGCATTGGGAATACTCCCCTCTGAGGGCTCTTTGATAAAGATGATAGCTGTAATTGACATCAATCATTGTCAATAAGGCATAACTAATATAGCATGAACTAAATAAGTAAAACCTAATTTAGCAAGGTAAATGGAGAAGTGGCAGATGTTCATGATAGAGCTAAATGATACAGGCTGGAGATACTGGCTGATAACGGCTGTACTGCTTAGCTACGGAGTAATCGCCGATCCGATGGGGTTTGTGTTTGCTATAGGCCTGACCGTCATTCATCTACTCCACTTTATCATCAACAAACGGAGTATTACCGCATTTCCGATACAGGTTCGATTCTGGTACTTATCGTTGCTGTTGTTGGCACAGTTCGAGGGGCTGGCTTGGATATATTGGATCCCGACGATAGGCACTTGGGCCCAGGTACTATTTGGATACTGCGCCATGGCGCGTCTTGTTTCACTGTTGCCCTGGAATCGCAATGAACTTTTTTCAATTGCTCTGCTCAAACGAACAATACTTGCCCGCCCAGTTAAAGGTAACATCAAGCAAAAAGTTGCCACTAGCAGTTAATCGACCGAGGGGCTGACAAAGGGATCGGAGTCTGAACCCTTTGTCCTATAATGGCTGGCAGTAGTTTTGTATTGCTTGGCCTAATATCCCTCCACTTCGGCCCATTTCCCAACGGCCATGTGTTAGCATGCATATTACAACCTGTTATTTAGCTGGAGGGAGCTAGTTATCGATGAACAAGATACTTTTTCTAATCACAGGCCTGTTGACCTTTACATGTCCAGTTATTGCCGATGACTTTGTGACTATAGATGCATCAGAAAACCCGCTGTTCCAAGCCATTATTGAGCCAGTCAGAGTCGGTCACGGTCATGAACAAAGAAGTACTTTTGCAATCAACATGGAAGATTCTGCCACCTTTAAACTGGGGGATGACGGCGCAGATAACAGCACAATATTCGTGACACGTTCGGATATACCTGACAAAGATTATACTGTCTTTCTTGACACCTCCGTAATATTTGCAAGTGACGAGACAATGGGATTTATCCGCTCAGTCCAGAAACTGTCAACGCGATTACCTTTGTCTGACGGCGAGCGCATAAGGATCGGTGGAAACCGGATGATTACCGAACAAGATGGTGTCACCAGCGAAGTCGTTACTGAAGTGTGGTTTACCTTAAATAAGTCTGGGTGATTCAATAGAAGGGGTACGGAACAAGAAACATTGTTAGCCGAATACCCAATATTACATACAAAAACGCCGACAAATAACGTCGGCGTTTTATCAATCAAGCTACTGAGTGTTCTTTACTTTTTCTTCGGACGGAAAGGCTTCATCACCGCTTCGTTACACTCGAGGTATGGCCCTTCCATCAGATCGATACAGTAAGGAATAGCTGGGAACACGGCATCCAGGCATTCACGAATCGATTTTGGTTTACCCGGCAGGTTAACAATCAAGCTATCGCCACGAAGGCCAGCGGTCTGGCGCGACAGAATTGCGGTCGGTACAAACTTCAACGACTCAGCGCGCATCAGCTCACCAAAGCCCGGCATCATGCGATCACATACCGCTTCAGTAGCTTCTGGGGTCACGTCACGCTTAGCAGGACCGGTACCGCCTGTCGTTACAATAAGGCTGCAGTCTTGCTCATCGGCCATTTTGATCAGCGTCGCTTCAATCACATCCTGCTCATCAGGAATAACTTCGTATACTGGCTCCCACTCCGAGGTCAGGTAGTCATTCAATGTATCGATAATCGCCTGTCCAGAGATATCTTCATAAACACCTGCGCTGGCGCGGTCGCTAACAGTCACGATGCCGATTTTTGCTTTAGTCATTGGTTGTTCCTCAGGCTGAGCCTTGTAATCCATCTCTACTTTCATGCAAGCAGGAAAGAAATGTTTCGTCATGCATGCAAGTTTAAAAAATTCTCTTGAATTGTTAAACACCTAATCGGAGTTAACTCAGCTACAAACCGCCCATTAGGGTATATTTAGTCTCCAGAAAATCTTCCATTCCTTGCCTTGCGCCTTCGCGGCCCAGGCCTGACTCTTTAACCCCACCAAAAGGCGCGGCCTCAGTGGAGATCAAGCCTTCATTGATACCAACCATCCCATACTCCAGTGCTTCGCTGAATTTAAAAGCACGGGACAGTGATTGGGTATAGGCATAGGCCGCCAGTCCCGAGCTGGTGTGGTTAGCCCGACGGATCACATCAGCGTCGTCACTGAAGCGGAACAAGGCTGCGACCGGACCAAAAGTTTCTTCCGTGGCAATCCGCATGGTGTCATCCATTTCCGTCAATACCTGCGGCGGGAAGAAATGGGTACCTTCTGGCTGGGGCTCACCATAGGCGAGCTTAGCCCCCTTGGCCTGCGCATCGTCGACATGAGCTTGAACTTTCTCGACCGCGGCAGCATTGATCAGAGGCCCAAGGTTCGCGCCGGGCTCAAAGCCATCAGCGACTTTCAGAGCTTTGACCCTGTCGACCAACTTGGCTGCAAACTCGTCATAGATACTGTTATGGACATAAATACGGTTGGCGCAAATGCAGGTTTGCCCGGCATTGCGGAATTTGGCAATCATGACGCCATCGATGGCTTTGTCGAGATCAGCATCATCGCACACAATGAACGGGGCGTTGCCACCCAGTTCTAAGGCTAACTTCTTCACCGTATCAGCCGACTGCGACATCAAGAGCTTGCCGACACCCGTTGAACCGGTAAACGAAATTTTCTTCACTGTCGGGCTTTCGGTCAGCGCACCGCCAATGGCTACCGCATCGCCCGTGATCACGCTAAACAAACCGGCAGGGATCCCGGCTCTACCGGCCAACTCAGCCAGCGCCAGCGCCGTCAGCGGTGTATCCGGCGCCGGTTTGAGTACCACCGCACAACCCGCAGCAAAGGCAGGACCACATTTACGGGTGATCATCGCGGCCGGGAAATTCCATGGTGTGATAGCCCCGACCACACCAATCGGCTGCTTGGAAACCAAAATTCGCGCATCTGGTTTATGACTAGGTATTAACTCACCATAGGCGCGTTTCGCTTCTTCGGCATACCATTCGACGAAGCTCGCGGCATAAGTTATCTCCCCCTTGGCTTCCGCCAGCGGTTTCCCTTGCTCAGAGGTCAGGATGGTTGCCAAATCTTCGGTATTTTCGACAATCAGTTCATACCAGCGGCGCAATACTGTCGCCCGCTCTTTTGCCGTTCGTGCCGCCCAGTCGCCCTGAGCCTTATCGGCCGCATGAATAGCCGATGATGTTTCCTGTTTGCCCAACGCAGGTACTGTGGCTATCAACTCTCCTGTTGAAGGGTTGGTCACCGATGAACAGGCATCATCAATCGCGGTCACCCAGTTACCTGCCACGTAGCAGGCCTGTTTCAATAATTGGGGATCATTAAGCTTCACGGAATATTCCTCTCGACGGCATCAGTTTATGTGACAGCATAATGACTTAGCGGAAATTAATGAAGTTAGCTTGATCGTGTTTTCTCACACTGGTGACAATTTATGACTGAGTACCCCGACAATTCGTCACATCTGCTCACAAAATAGTAACGAACTAATTATATCAGCACATTGAATACGATTGCGTCGGCATACACAGTCAATTACTCTGTTTGAACAAAGACAAATACACACAACAAAAGACAATCTAATGAAACGCGAACACAACTATCCGATCGGGACTCCGGGCAAGCCATGGGGCGATGAAGAAAAAGCACAATGGCTGGCACAAACAACCATCAAGCGCTCGTACCAGCAAGAAGTCGTCTCTAAAATCCAGGCGCTTGAAACAGACTTCGACCTCTTCCAGTACGGCGCACTAAGCTACGACGTCGATAAATACCCGCTCTTAGCCATCAAAACCCGCAACTGGGATAGCAGCAAACCAGTTGTGCTGGTAACCGGTGGCGTGCATGGTTACGAAACCAGTGGGGTACACGGTGCGCTGCAGTTCGCTGCAACCAAAGCTGCGCAATACAGTGACCGCTTCAATATTGTGATTGCCCCTTGCGTGAGTCCATGGGGCTATGAAGTGATCAACCGCTGGAACCCGAACACAGTCGATCCAAACCGCTCCTTCTTCGCTGACAGCCCTTCCGAAGAAGCAGCCAACCTGATGAAAATGGTTGCGAGCCTTGACGGTGAAGTATTGGTGCACATTGACCTGCATGAAACCACAGATACCGATGAGTTGGAGTTCCGCCCTGCCCGCGAAGCGCGCGACGGCAACCTGTATATTGAGGACGGGGTACCCGATGGTTTCTACACCGTAGGCGATACGGAAAACCCGCAGCCGGCCTTCCAGAAGGCGATCATTGATTCGGTGCGCAAGGTGACCCATATCGCGCCACCGGACGCCGATGGCAACATCATTGGCAGCCCAGTCCAGCAAGAAGGCGTGATCAACTACCCGCTCAAGGCTCTGAGCCTATGTAACGGTATGACTGACTGTACCTATGGCACCACAACGGAAGTCTACCCAGACAGTGACCGTGCAACACCAGCGCAGTGTAATGACGCCCAAGTCGCCGCCATCACAGGAGCGCTTGACTACGTTATCGAACAGTTGGGCTAATTGTCGCTCCGCGTTAGCGACCGACGCCGAGCACATATAAAGCAGGAGCGAAGCGCTCCCGCTTTAACCCACCACCAATTCAATGAAGCATCTATAATTTAAGACTTTAACAAAACCAGACTAAGTCGAATTTAGGTGGCTATGCGCATACTCATTGTTGTCACATTGGCGGTCGTCATGGGCGCGTGCGCGACAACCGACCCTGCCATTTATTCTCATAGTCTGCAAAATTGCCTCAGCCACTTATCCACATTCAAAAAAGAGGTGAGGCGGCAACAAGTCTCCGACGTACAAGTTGTTAGCCATCAGGCATTTCCCTACCTCGCCTTTGACCGCTTTAGCCAATCGCAACTAGCGGGACTCGTCACCGTTAAAGACCGCAGCCAGTGGCTCGACTATACGGCACAACTTGCCGCCCGCCAGCGCCAGGCCGAGTTCAACAACCTGGTTGTTAACCACTTCGAGCTCCCCGTACTGGATCACTGCGCAAGCAAGCTCACCGAAGAAGCAAAACACAATGACCAAGTCTGGTCGACAATTGTCCAGCAAGAGATCACCATCGCTGATAGCTACGAGCCATGGCTCCGCGTGTTTGGTCTCTACCCGATCAGTAGCCAGCTCGCCCAGTCAGCCATCGACAAAGAGAAGAAGAGGATCTTGCTCGGATTCCACGCGCCAGAACAGAGCAAGCTCGCCGTTCAATACCGGTTAGCGCAGAGGCCGACCGAAACAAACCTGCTAGCCCGCACGACAAATACCCAAACTCCGAGGGCAAACACCACCATAAACCAAACACAAATAGAAGCATGGTTCAGCCGTGCCCTTTCTGATTCCACGTTGGACTGGCCCATGCTGAGCGACAGCCAGATTTCACAGCTGCATGTGTACTACGCCCCCTTGATTGCCGTGGAGAAAAGCTCGGACAGAGCCTTTCGGCCCGAGGATAATATCCCGGGAACCGTACGCTATTTGCCACTGGAGCAAAAGCCAGCAGTCGATACCTCACAGCCGGCCATCTACCTGCACCACAGCTATACCCGGCTGTATGGCAAGACATACCTCCAGCTAAACTACAGCCTTTGGTTTACCAGCCGCACACCGACCTCATTGCTTGATCCCTACGCCGGACAATTTGACGGGGTATTGCTAAGGCTCACTCTCGATCACCGTGGCCGGCCCCTGCTGTTAGATTCAATCCACCACTGCGGTTGCTACCACATGGTTTTCAACCTGAGCGAAAATTTCACTTTTGCCAATGCCCCCCCCGATATCGAAACACCTTTGCTGTTTGAGCGCATCGTTGCTTCATATGACGCAATGCCACCGTCATGGTCGGTGACCCTGTCACATGGCGAGCATATGATCAAGCAGCTGGATTGGCATGAGCAAGACCCAGCCACGGGAGCTCAAACCCAAGCTCTCACGCCTATCGACTATGATCAATTACGCCAACTGCCCACCAACAAGCAGAATACGATTAGCCTCTTCGATCATCGGGGATTACTGCCTAGCAGCGAGCGCCTAGAGAGTACCTATCTCTGGCCATTCGGCATTCCATCTGCGGGGGCGACACGCCAGCTGGGCCACCATGCCATTGCCTTTATCGGCATTCGCCATTTCGACCAGCCTCGATTATTTGAACAGATTGTCCGTCCGGTCAACGCTCCCTAGCTCCGCCTGAGAGTCTGGCAAGATGAAAAGGTATTAGGATTGGTGTTAGGATAAGCTTTTGCTTTATCAGTCTGTTTTCGCCAGTAAAGGAGCTACCTGTGCAAACCTCTTTCATTGATGGTGATGTTCTCTACCGTCAGCATACCTTCGAAGTCCCGCTTGATTACAGCCAACCGAATGCTCAGACGATCTCGGTCTTTGCCCGTGAAGTTGTCGACCTTGGCCGTCAAGACGATGCTCTTCCATGGTTAGTTTATTTCCAGGGGGGGCCAGGATTTGCTTCACCTCGCCCAGACTGCCGCTCTGGTTGGCTCAAGCGGGCGCTAAAACAGTATCGCGTTCTACTGCTGGACCAACGCGGTACCGGCAACAGCACAGTGATCAGCCATCAAACACTGGCACACCTGTCAGCTTCCGAGCAAGCTGACTACCTGAGTCTTTTCCGCGCTGACAATATTGTCCGTGATGCAGAAACCATCAGGGTAAAACTTGGAGTAAAGCAATGGGCAACGCTAGGCCAAAGCTTCGGTGGCTTTTGCTCGCTGACATACCTCTCTTTCTTCCCGCAGAGTTTAAGCCGCGCCTATATTACCGGCGGTGTCCCTTCGCTGATCCGCCACGCCGATGAGGTTTACCAGGCGACCTATCAACGGGTACAAGACAAGAACGTTGCCTTCTTTGTCCAGTTCCCGTCTGCTCAGGCACAATGCCAAAAGATTGCCGATCACCTGCTGGATAACGACGTTCGCTTGCCTAACGGTCAGCGCTTTACTGTCGAGCAGTTCCAGATGATAGGGATCAACCTTGGCCGCAGTAGTGCCAATGTGCCTATGTACTACCTACTCGAAGAAGCCTTTGTCGAGGCTAACGGCAAGGAAACCCTCAGCTATGGCTTCCTCAACGCTATGCTGGCCGAGCAAAGCTACCAAACCAACCCTATCTATGCGATTTTGCATGAATCCATTTACTGCCAGCACACAGCTTCTAATTGGTCGGCACACAGGGTACGCGATAGCTTCCCACAATTTAATTACCACAAAGGCGAGACCTTCTACTTTACCGGAGAGATGGTCTATCCGTGGATGTTTGAGCAATTCAAATGCCTGCAGCCACTGCAGGATGCTGCCAACTTGCTTGCCGAACGGACTGACTGGAATGATTTATATGATGTGAAAGCACTGGCAAACAACACTGTACCGGTCGCCTGCGCGGTCTATGCCGAGGATATGTATGTCGAGATGCAGTACTCGCTGGAAACGCTTAAAGAGATCCCTAACAGCAAAGCGTGGATCACCAACGAGTATGAGCATAACGGCCTGCGTGCCGACGGTGAGCGCATTCTCGACAGGCTGATCCAATTAGCAGATAGCGTGGCGAATTTGCCGTAACTCGGGTGATAGTGAGTCCCTGTGCGGCACTTGGTCACACAGGGACAGCTGTGCATCAAACTGATTTAAAAACTTTTTTCCACCTGTATTTTGCAAATTTCCTGTCAGGATTTCTGAATCTTAGCTGAATTAGTGTCAATAACCCCCTTAGTGATCACTGTTAAACAGTACACTTGCAGTTAGTAACTCCCCTTCGCTAATTAAATACAGGAAACCTATGACTTCCCTACGACTGTTGACCACACTGTGCTTGGCAGCCTTTACCGCCTCCCCCGCCGTAGCGCAAAACACCCAGTATGAAAACATTGTCGAGAGCCGTTCCAAAATTGACAATAAAGTGGTTTTAGGCCGCACCGAGCTTGTGTATTTTCCTGCTATTGCTTCACTCAACGACATTGGTATTCCGGCCAAGATCGATACCGGTGCGGATTCAACCTCTATCCATGCCGAGAACATTGTCATTACCACCAATGAACCGATTTTCAAAGGATTAAAAGGCGACGAGCTGCTCGATGCTATTGCCGTTGAGTACGATGCGCTCGGCACTACCCTGCTACGCGATAGGGAAGATAAAACCAACATCATGGTTAGCTTTGACATCCGGCACCCTTATAGCGGGGAGTTGATCCGGCTTGAAAAACCGCTATTCCGCTTAGCTATGATAAAAAGCCGAGGCGATGGTCATTTGGCCCGTCCGGTGGTTGAGCTCGACCTGACCATCGCGGGGCAAACAGTCCGCACCGAAGTCAACCTGACAAACCGTGACAAGTTTTCCTACCCTATCCTGATCGGCAAGACGTTCCTGCGTGATACCGCTTGGGTCGATGCCGGATTCAATTATCTTCAAGCGCAACCTGACGCCCACATTATCGGCCGTAAGGAAAGAGCAACCATAGGCAACGTACCGCTGGATGTCAGCACCACCTTCGAAAACCGGTACAGTATTTTACACGCCCTGGATATTAAGGTTGATGAAAAGAAAAAGGCTGTAAGCTTCACTCTTGAAGGTCGAGATAAATCCCGCCAGGCGATGACCCTGCCGCTTAGCCGCATGCTTCGCTTTAGCAATGTACAAAGACCAATGGTCTATTTGCCGGTCAAAGTGGGGAACGTAGAGCAATATATTCAGGTCTATCTGAAAGATCGCTCGAAGAACCAGAGCCAGTTACGCTTGGGGACTGAGGCGCTTAATCAGTATTTCGTGGTCAATTTAGGGGCTAGCTATCTCGGTAAGTCGGACCTGGCTCCTATCTCATCGGTCGCCAAAGATGATTCAATATTGATGATCAGCGGAGAGGAAACCATCAACATCGACGGGGTGAGTATCAACGCCGGTCCTTCAGACCTTATCAAGACGCCACTGCTGAAAGTCTCGCAGATTGACGAAAGTCGCTCCGAGTATGGTCGGATGATCCAGTACACCATCAAGGACACCAATGGCAAAACTCACCAACTGGACAAGCCGCTTAAGAGAAAAGTACGGGTAGGTGATCAAGTCCGGCCGATAGTCGGGACTGAAATTTCACTGCCATCCTCACTGCTGCTGCGTGACATTGCCCTGGAAACTCAAGAGCAAGACGATAGCACGTACAGTAAGCTAGAGATCAGCCCGGATTTGATCCCAGGCGCTTTGTTAGTCAATACCCGCACCACCCAGCTTCTCGACAAGCATGCGCCTAGCCAGGCCGGTTATATCGAGCAACTGAAGATGGACAATATGCAGTTCCCGGTCAAACTGGATACTGGCGCAGATGTTAGCTCCATGCATGCCACCGACATCAAAACCTTCGAAGAAAATGGCAAGGAGATGGTCACCTTCACCTACAGTAACCACCAAGGTGACCAGAAGACCTATACGCGTGAAGTCGTGAAAACCATGCGGATTAAAGCCCGTGCCGGAGAAAAACCAAGCACGCGTTATGTTGTGAATATGACGGTGAATTTGGATGGAATGGAAAAAGAAATCAAGGTTAACCTGCGCGACCGAAGCCGGTTCGAGTACAGCATGATTTTGGGCAAGAACTTCCTCAAGCACAATATCGTGGTCAGCAGTGATGAGCAATTTATCCTGACCAAGCCAGACTAAGGGGACGTTAACCTTGCATACACAAAGGAGCTGCAAAGCTCCTTTGTTTTTCTGTTTGCCTTTTCTCCCTAAGCTACTCCCATACTTATCTGTCTGGATTTGGTCATAGGGCAAGAGATTCCGAAAGTAAATCATTGTCAAAGTGCAGGACTTTTTGCGTCGATTAATTACAATTAATTAGTTAATGAATACTATCTTAGGGAATGAGTATGAACACTCGGAAACTGGTGTGGTCCATAGCAGGCATGCTGATTACGTTTCCAACACTGGCTGTTGGTATCTCAGAATGGCTCCACTGTCCGCTCATTGAACTCATGTACTAATCATGGTGTTCAACACCGGACAGCGGAACGCACTCACGCCTTCATCACTCAATCAGCTCTGCTTTTTTGTCGTTGATAGCTAGGGTACGAATCGGCTTTGCCGGTGAGCCGACACATACGGTATTCGCAGGCAGATCTTTCGTTACCACACTCCCGGCACCGACAACCACGTTATCGCCAATGGTAACGCCCGGACAAACGGTCACATTGGCCCCAATCCATACATCACTACCGATAGTGATCGCCTTGGCAAACTCCTCGCCAGAAGCTCGCTCGACCGGGTCAAGCGGGTGACCAGCCGTCGCAATCACCACCCCAGGCGCCAACAAGCAGTTGTCACCAATGTTAATCGGCGCGCAGTCCAAAATGGTACACCCATGGTTGGCATAAAAGCCCTTCCCCACTTTGAGGTTGTAGCCATAGTCACAGTTAAACGGCGACTCTATCCATGCATCGGTCTCCTTGCCCAACAGCTCATTAATTAACGCCTGGCGAGCGTCTTTATCTGTAGGGCATGTTTGGTTCAGCGCGAAGCAAAGCTTCTTTGCTTTTTGGCGGTCTGCGACAAGCTCTTCATCCCACGCTTGGTACATCTCACCAGAGATCATCTTCTGTTTTTCTGTTAACGCCATGATTGGATCTGCACCTCATCAATCCGGCAATGCCGGCTAAAATAGAAGCCGATATTATTCCCTAGCGCTTTGGCTATTGCTCTTGTTACGCAGGTTTTCGTTGCCAAAAACTCGTGTAGATCACATTCGGCGTTAACGTTTGGGAAAGTTCCCACACCAAGCAAAAACTACGTCAATACCCAACGAGAATCCATTCACTGTAAAACTGACTCAAGCAGCCGGAGCAGCAAGCTACTATTCGCCTCAAAGAGGCCATCGATAGCCTCCCGCTTCATAGTAATCGAGGACAATCCCTGGTGGCCTTATTGACAGCCTGATAAAGAATGTTGAAGAACGTGAACTCAGGCACGTTTTATGGAAAAGCAATTCCAATGAAATCACTGACTTTTTTATTCTTTTTTTGAAGTGTGCCTAGCTTTATTGACACTTTGCATGACAAAAGTCAAAGCCCGAAAATTCATTTCTGCATTCTTCAAATTAAGAAAAAAAGATGCTCGTTTTTCTTAATTTTGGCAAAAAGTGAGAATGTTTTTCTCCACAAGCTAGCACTATTATGCCTGCACAAAAGTTTCAACTAACATGGGCTGATTAAATGGTTGATGCTGCACTTCAATCTTGAGTTCCATTACATCAATCACTTAGCCCGTGCAGTAATAATAATAACCCTACATGGAGTAGCTATGAACACGCAAACAGAAACCCTTACCGGTGCCGCCGAACATCTCCCTGCGCATATAAAAGCAGGTATGACCGAATCGGAGTGGAAGCAAGCCATCAAATTCGACAGTGTGGATATCGGGTGGGTCGTCATGAGTATCGGCATGGCCATCGGGGCAGGTATCGTATTCTTGCCCGTCCAAGTCGGTATCATGGGCATTTGGGTATTTCTCCTCTCTTCTGTCATTGGCTATCCTGCCATGTACTTGTTCCAAAAACTCTTTATCAATACCCTGGCTGAATCAAAAGAATGTACCGATTACCCGGCAATCATTTCCGGCTACCTAGGAAAGAACTGGGGCATCGCCCTCGGTGTACTCTACTTCATCATGTTGGTGATTTGGGTACTGGTCTATTCGCTGGCCGTTACTAACGACAGCTCTTCCTACCTCCACTCTTTCGGAATAACAGAAGGCTACCTGAATGAAAATGTCTTCTACGGTCTGGGCTTGATCTGCGTGCTGTCGTTCATTGGCAGCAAAGGTGAGAAGCTGCTGTTTAAACTGTCCGGCTTCATGGCTGTCACCGTACTATCGCTGGTTGCCGTGATGGGATTGCTACTGGTCGCTCGTTGGGATTTCAGCAATATCCCCGCCGTTGGCGAGTTCCTGCCAATGTTCAAAGATGCCATCATTACATTGCCGTTTACCCTGACCTCAATCCTGTTTATCCAGTCACTGAGCCCAATGGTGATTTCATACCGCTCTCATGAGAAATCAATTGAAGTAGCGCGCTACAAAGCCACCCGCGCCATGAAGGTCGCCTTCAGCATTCTGTTCGTGATTGTATTCTTCTTCGCTATCTCGTTTACCTTCGCCATCAGCCAAGAGCAAGCCATGGATGCGATGAACAAGAACGTGTCTGCACTTGCTATTATCGCTCATTACTATTCAGGCAGCTGGGCGACAGTGGCAGGTATCGTGATAAACATCTTTGCTGTTGTCACATCATTCTTCGGGGTGTTTCTTGCTTTCCGCGAAGCGTGTAAAGGTTTGGCAATGAACCTCTTGCTTCGCAAGTACAAGGAAGAAGAGATCAACAAGGAATGGGTAAACAAAGGCGTCATCACCTTCATTATCCTGCTAGCATGGTCTGCGATTGCCCTGAATGCCCCCATTCTGTCTTTCACTTCCATCTGTAGCCCCGTATTCGGCTTGGTTGGATGCTTGATCCCAGCATACCTTGTGTACAAAGTACCCTCACTGCATAAGTATAAGGGGGCTGCGACATACATGATCATCGCAACGGGCATCCTACTGTGTATCTCGCCTATCCTGGCCTTCATCTGATATAACCCGTGACAACAAGCCCACAATCGCTACTCGCCTTGTGGGCTCTTTTCACACCGCCCCATCACGACACAGCTTCCAAAAATGCCAGCACTCCTCCTCCACCCAACAAGAACAAACCGAAGTGACTCGCACAATGTAAAAATGCTTGCCTGTAACACAGCCAGACAATCCCCTACTTCAGCAGAAATCAAAGCCAGTTATTAGTAAATAACCTCGCAAGAAATCAAATACTCGGTTTTTTAAGCTGGAAACTGAACGTAAATGAAGTTAATCAGACTATCCCAGCAGGCCTAACTCATCATCCCCAATCACTTTATAGTTAGTGGGTTTCAAATACATTGTGCTCGCAAATAGGGCTCATCATACCTATGACGCTCATGCACACCCTGAGTCATTTTGAGCGACACTGTCAACATCAGAAGTCACGCAGGTCCAGCATGGAATAGCACAATACAGAGACTTAATTCTGAATTAAAGGAATAATGACATGTTGAAAAAGAACACTCTCGTTGCCCTGATAGGCTGCGCGATGACCGCCAGCAGCTTTGCTATGACTATCGAGCCAGATCCGAATACCCCAGGAGGCTATCTTGTCTTGCGTGCCGATGTACTGGCCGCAGAGCAAGCTAAAACGGCTGATCCCATGTATGACATCTGGGCCAAGGCTCTGACTACCCTGCCCAATGACAAGGTGGAGGCCATCCTACCGGGCTTGGCTTCGAACCCGGCCAACGTGATCCGCGCCGAGAAAGTTTTTCCGGAAACTGAGTGGCACTACCTCACCCAGATGGCTGCCCCAGAATACACCTATACCCGATTCCTTCGAGCTATCGGTAAATTTCCAGCATTCTGTGGTGATTACACCGACGGGCGCGACGCCGACGCCATCTGCAAGAAGTCCATCATAACGGCATTCGCCCACTTTGCTCAGGAGACCGGCGGGCATATCGCCGTCGATAATACCTGGGATAACCCGCTCGGGCTGGAAGAATGGCAGCAAGCACTCGTGCATGTCCGCGAAATGGGATGGTCGGAAGGGCAACCAGGCTATACCACCGGCTGTGGCCAGAATGACTGGCAAAATAAAAAATGGCCATGCGCCGAGAACCAAGGTTACTTTGGCCGCGGTGCCAAGCAGTTGTCCTATCACTTCAACTATGGTGCCTTCTCTGAAGTCATGTTCGACGGCGATGCGACCGTACTACTCAATAACCCCGGCCTCGTCGCAGACTCCTGGCTTAACTTGGCTTCTGCCATCTGGTTCTTCATGACGCCCCAGGCCCCTAAGCCTGCCATGCTCCATGTGATCGACCGGACATGGGTGCCTTCGCAGCGCGAGATCGATGCTGGCATCGGCTATGGATTTGGTACCACCATCAACATCATCAATGGCGGAATAGAATGTGGCGAGCATAATGCTGATAAGGGGCAGCCGGTAAACCGCATCCGTTACTGGGAAGGGCTATCCAACCACTATCAAATCGAAGTCCCCGCCGATGAGAAAAACACCTGCTGGCAACAAACTCCGTATGCCAGCTTGAACCTTCAAGGAGCAACCGATGTCCTTTATACCAACTGGGACGGTGACTGGACTTATCATGCCGACCGCCCTGGTGGCGTATCGTTCGAGTGTAAGCTGGTAGGCTACCAGACGGCTTACTCTGCTTTGGTTGAAGGGGACTACGAACTGTGCGTCTCCAACTTCTATGAGTCACACGCTAACTGGCCAGCAGTGAAGATTGTAGATCAACTGGACCCCGTTGATCCGCCGGAGCCACCTGTCGATGGCGACTTCCCTGCCTGGGATGTCACCAAAGTCTATCTGACCGGCGACAAAGTCAGCTACAAAGGCGCTAACTATGAAGCGAAATGGTGGTCACAGGGCAACGAGCCGACCCAAGGTGATCCTTGGAAGCAGATTTAATTTTCAGTCTCAGCTCAAACAAACGCCCACCAATCGGTGGGCGTTTCAATGCAAGTTGGCGCTACATAAGAGGATTACCCCTTCACAGCGATCACTTCAATTTCTACTTTCGCATCAAGTGGCAGGCGAGCCACTTCCACACAACTACGGGCTGGGCAGTTTTCACCAAAAAATGCCGCGTAAACTTCATTGACCGTTGCAAAATCGTTCAAATCCTTGACAAACACAGTCGCCTTCACGATATCTGCTTTAGTCATTCCGGCTTCATTCACAATGGCTTCCACATTGGCCAGTGACTGTTTAGCCTGTGCTGCTACATCTTCTGGCATGGTGTTTGTTTCTGGATTCAAAGGAAGTTGGCCCGAGGTGATCAGCATATTGCCGAAGTGCTTACCTTGTACATATGGGCCAACAGCCGCTGGGGCATTCACGGTATTGATTGTTTGAGTCATCGTATTTTCCTTTTTGCGGTACTGGACTTAGTAAACATCAGTGGCGTCTTCACTAAGCCCTCATCTTGGATAGAAATATACCCAGCAACCAGGAGAATTTGTTTTCTTTGTTCTCTGCAAATTGTTTGAAAAGTGGAATATTTTTCTCCTACTAATCGTAACGCGTTAGTTGCTATTCACTGTTAGGCCGCCCCAAATTGCGTTCGAAACCAGTTTCTCAAAGTAAGCACACTCTCTTCTCTGAGCTTTTCCGGCAAACAGACAAAATAGAATTCCTGATGAGGGTTCAATACCGGTTCGCCAACCTGTACCAGCATATTGTGCTTGATGTCATCCCGCACGAACTGTTTGTGGGTGATCAAGACCCCTAACCTTCTTATTGTTGCCTGTACCGCTTGCACCGAAGCGCTAAAGGTTAAGTTTTTCTGTTGGCTTGGCACCACTAACTGATGGTGTTCACACCACACTTGCCAGTCATTTTGCCGACGTGGATTGGTCGCAAAAATAGCCGGGTATTCCGCCAATAGCTGTTGGGGCGTTGCCTGTTGGTTTCCTTCCAACAGGTGCGGGCTGCACACCATAATGAGTTCATCGTCACCCAGCTTTTCACAGTAATAGTCCTGCCACTCATCGGTCGTGCCGTGGAGCAAAGCCACATCAACCCCCTCCCTCTCCAAGTCAAAGGCATGGATGATGTTGGAAATACGGATATCAATATGCGGAGCGTATACGTTGAAGTCAGGAACGCGGGGGATCCACCAATGCAGCGCCAGGGAGTTGACCATATTCAAGGTAATACGATTACCTTGTGGCTTACGGGCAATCGCCTCACTGGCTTCGACAATCTGAGCCAAGGCTGGTGCGACTTTGCGGTAATACTTGCGCCCCACCGAGTTGAGCTCTACCCGCCGCCCGACCCGACGGAACAAACTTACATCAAGCTGAGCTTCCAAAGCCTTTATCGCTTGGCTAACGGCTGAATGACTAACACTCAATAACTCGGCAGCTTCCGTCATACTGCCGGTTTCTGCGACAGCGACAAATGCATAAATTGATTTTAGGGGAACCAGCTTTCTCATATGTAAGTTTTTCTAACAATTTCAGTCAGTATTACTCGCTTTTTTCCATCGTACAAGCAACCTAAAATCAAACCATATAAAGCCCTGGCGCAGTTCCAGTACTCAAAGGCATTCATGGCCAAAACCAGCCCTACCAGTAAAAAATACTGCCCTTTTTATTTAGAATTGGAGAACAAACACATGCCCACAGACCTCAGGCCTGTTCTTTTCATGCTGATCTCTACTTTGAGTCTGTCGCTCAATGGCCTAATGGGAAAATTACTGACTGACAGTTTCAGCATCGAAGTGCTCGGTTTCCTGAGATTCTTCCTTCCCGCTACAATCATGCTCTTGATGCTTAAAGCATCCGGCTGGGTTGTTCCTAATAAACACAATAGCCGTCCCATTATCATTCGTGCTCTGTGCGTAGTCGGTAGCCAGCTCTGTTTTCTGGCAACGTTGAACAATTTGACCTTGGTTGAAAGTGTGGTGCTATTCAGTACCGGGCCATTATTTATTCCAGTGTTAGAAAAACTGATGTATCGCACGCCTATTCAGGGTATCACTTTAATGTGTCTGACAATGACATTTTGCGGTGTACTGCTTCAGGCCGGAAATCCAGCAGGAATAGAATTACGGCCTGAGCTGCTCGTTGGCCTGGCTGCCGGTGGGTTCAATGCCCTCTCTCAAGTAACCTTGTTCAAGGGAGCTAAATCGGATTTGCCACCAGCGGCCCTTAATGGATGGTGCTTTATGCTGGCAGCATTCATCATACTCCCTGTCGCCACTATCAAGGTTTTCTCCGCTGGTAGCCTGCTGGTTGCCTCCAACCCTTTTGACAGCAATACGCTGATGGTACTACTCGCAACACTGGCAATTAGCATAGTCAGTACCCAAATGTTTCGCGCCAAAGCCTATAAGCTGGCCTTCTCTGGCTCCCAGTTGGCACCTCTGATTTTCACCAATTTGTTGTTTGCACTCATTTGGCAAGTGAGCTTTTTTGATGAAACCCTCAGCATAAATAAGGTGGCAGGAATTAGCCTCATCGCTCTGGCGACGGCCATCAATACCTTTGCCCCCAAATGGCTCCAGCAACACCGAGCAGCCGCTCACTAGAAAAATCCCCGGCAGGTACACTCCCGGGGATTGCCAGTGCGAGCCATTATCTCACTTTAGCTGGTTGAGAAGCCGCCTGCACTTCATCACTGGCCTTGGCGTAGCGATTAGCCAGAATGGCACAGTAGAAGATCTGGATTTGGTGGTAGAACATAATCGGCAGCAGCATCATACCCAGCATAGGGTTGGCACCAAAAATCACTTTCGCCATCGGCACCCCGGCTGCCAAGGTTTTCTTGGTACCACAAAACACAGCGGCAATTTCATCTTCCCGGCTAAAACCGGCCTTGCGGGCAATCCACTGCATGCTATGCACCACCACCAACAAGATTAACGTGGCTGCTAACAGCGTCATGGCCAAAGTACTAAAGGCAAAATCTGTCCAGATACCGTCCTTGACTGAATCGCTGAAGGCGTTGAAAACGATAAGCAGGATCACCCACTTGTCGATTTTGTTGATGACTGCCTTGCGCTTTTCCAAGAAGCGAAGCAGTACCGGGCGCAGCAACTGGCCGACAATCATTGGCAGCAGCAGCATGGACGAAATCGATACCACGGTATCAACAACGTCCATCTCGACCCCATCCATCCCCATAAACCACTGGATCAATAACGGCGTGATCAATACCCCCAGCACACTGGACAAAGATGCGTTGAAGATTGCCCCCGGGACATTGCCTTTCGCGGCGCTGGTCATGGCAACCGAGGAAGAAATCGTGCTCGGCAGGACAAACAGGTAGCAAAAGCCAAAGGCCAGCGCCGCCGGCATCAAGGCATGGAAGATATTGCCGAAAATCAGCCAGAGCAGAGGGTAAGCGACAAAGGTTGCGCTCTGAACGAAGATATGCAGCTTCCAGTTGGTGATACCCGCCCTGATCGCCTGCGGCGACAGGCCAATACCATGGAGGAAAAAGATAACGGCAATCCCCACGGCGGTCACTTTATCCAAATGGAGTACTCCACCCGACTGCCCGACCGAGGGCATCACTGCAGCGAGCGCCACCGCAATCAGCATTCCCGTTAGAAACCATTCTTTTCTAAAGTAATTTATTACTTGTTCAATCACTTGACTCACCTTTCATACCAAACTTCAACCTTCCCCACCTCAGCGAGATTGATGTGGCAACATGCCATCGGTTGGCAACTGTACGGTAATAGGATACGCTGGTCATGATTTCCTGCTATCGCAAATAAGATAACTTTTATCGGTAACAGGACAAAGCAACCTAAATTTTTATTCGCCAACCAAGATGGAAGGCTCGGCATGAGCAAGCAGACAAGCATCAAACCCCAGAGGCAGTACCGGCCAGTACCTTCGCTATCGGCACTTCCCCGCCCGGTCTATGCCCGTGTCGAAAACTGGCAGCAGTCGGGCAGCCAGACCCACTGGCATAGCCATGACTGGGGGCAATGGTCTTATGCCGTTGAAGGCATGCTCATCGTCCATACCCGGCAAGGCCAATATGTTGCTCCGCCACAGTTCGCGATTTGGATCCCCGAGGGAATCGAGCACAAGGTGATTTCCAACGGCGCCGCGCAAATGCGCAGCCTGTATATCGAGACCAGTTCGCTCGCCGAAATAGAGTGGCGCAGTCCTAGGGTGTGCAGTATTACACCTTTGGTCCGTGAACTGACTCTCCAGTTCTGCTCCCTTTCGGCCAATTATGATTGGGCCGGAGCAGATGGCCGATTGGCACAGGTGCTGATCGACCAAATTGCCAGCCTGCCACCCGCATCAACCCAATTAACCATGCCCAGCGACAAGCGACTTACTACGCTCGCTGAGCATCTCCAGCAGCATCCAGAAGAGCCAAGGGACATCGAGCAGCTCGGCGAGCTCGTTGGTTTGTCAGGACGAAGTGTCAGCCGGCTATTCAAGCAGCAAACCGGACTGACCTTCCAGCAGTGGCGCCAGAGGGCGAGATTGTTAGAAGCCTTGAACAAGCTGGAGTCGGGCCATGCCGTCACCCGCGTCGCCCTAGAATGTGGTTACGACTCCGTGTCTGCGTTTGTTTCTATATTCAAAAAACAATTTGGTGTGACCCCGGGAAAATACCTGCGCCGAGAATAACGATTCGCTCGCGGCCATTGCGGCAGCCAACTAGTGCAAACACGCTATTCGTATTAGTCTTTAAAGACCTTACAGTAAAAGGCGCTGACAATGACGACCAGCAAGGAAATCCATTGGCCTGAATATTACCACCCAAAGAATGCGCAATTGCATGTCAGAAACGAAACGCTCATTCCCGCCGAGGCCGAAACCATCTGGTCATGTCTCATCCATGCCCCATGCTGGCCGCAATGGGGACGAGCCCAAACCTCGGTTCAGATCCTCAATGGCGATGGTGTGGAGCTGCACAAGGGCACAATCTTTCGCTGGAAAGCCCGCACACTGCACTTTGATTGTACGGTGGTAGAGTATCTCCCCCATAAGCGGATCGCCTGGAAAGGCAAATGCGGTGATGTCGACATGTACCATGCTTGGCTGCTGGAGCCCACCGACAAGGGCTGCCTTATCTTGACTGAGTCGACCCAACGCGGCGGCATGACTTGGCTGACCAAGTTTTTCACCAGCCGCAATATCCATTCCTACCACCGCAGATGGCTGGATGAACTCAAGCAGCAACCAGAGTGCAAAAAACACAAAAAACAAGACTAACAATGGCCGAGATACGCAAACTCGATATTGAATAGCAGCCGTCTGAGTTCAATCCAGAGAAGGTTTGTCAGTTGAGCCTTTTTCTACCTGCATTCAGCAACATATCATAGAAACATTTTGCTGCTGGGCCTGTTTTCACGCCTTTGGGTAAAGTCAGGTGCAACGGCACTTGATAACGTTCGGCGTTTTCTATGCTGAGTACTACCATGCTGTCACCAGCACGGCTTTTTACGATGTGCTCTGGTAAACGGCAGAATCCCACCCCCTGCTCAACGGCTCGAAAAGCATGGTCGAAATTATCGACCGTGATTCGCTGGCGAGATTTCAACCAGCCAATATCTTGCTTACTGTTTCTATCACGTTCACCGCCTAAATCACGGACCACAATCTGGCTGGCGGTAGAGAGATCGCCAAAGCAAAGTGACGTTTTTTGTGCCAGAGGATGATGTGAAGAGATAACTGGAACCATGGAAATCACCCCAAAAGCTTCAGCAGGGTAGTTGGTAACCGGCAGATTAATGATAGCGATGTCCGCTTGCTCGCTAGTAACCATTTCTTGGGTCTTAGACAGCGAGGTTTCCACAACCTGAATCGACGTCGTGCTGTTTTGCGACAAGTATTCCGCCATCGGGTGATATAGCCATGCCGGATCACAAAGGTGATCGATAGCAATCGTGATTTCAGACTCTATCCCTTTGGCTATCTGTTCGCTCATCACCTCCAAATCACGCGCCTGCTCAAGCATGGCATTGGCCCTGCGCAGTAACGCCTGCCCCTCCTCCGTGAGAACGGCCCTTCGCTTTTGCACTTCTACCAATGAAACCCCTAATTGTTCTTCGAGCTTTTTCACCGCATAGATAAGCGTGGTATGGCTTTTGTTCAAGTTGGTGGCCGCTGCCTGAATACTGCCAGCACGATCAATCTCCTGCAGCGTCAGCCATTGATCGAGAGTGGTCTTTAATCTCATATGTCTAAATATTCCACATTTACCCGCAATATTATGAACTTTTCTGTTGGTTTTTTATAGATCAGAATGATCCCACAATTTAAAACGAAGCCGATGAAGCTGGCTTGTTCCAATGTGGAGATATAACAATGGCGAAACTACTACAGGTTGATTTTGAGTTTAGCGGTCCGTTTGGTAAAGAACTGTCCAGTGCATTAGCTGGCCTTGCCGAGTCAATTAACAATGAACCGGGCATGATCTGGAAGATCTGGACAGAGAGTGAAAACGATCAGCTAGGTGGCGGTATCTATCTGTTTGAAGACCAAGCGAGTGCACAGACATACCTAGATATGCACACAGCTCGTTTACAGCAAATGGGGATCAATAAAGTTCGGGGGAAGATTTTTGACATCAACCAACCGCTAACCTCAATAAATGAAGGCCCGGTCAATCAGTGAGGCAACGATGAACAACAAAACCTTTTTAACTCTGCATGGCGCAATTTACCTCGTCTTTGCCCTGGCGCTGTTCTTTGTACCAGGCCTAATGTGGCCAATGTATGGTGTCGAGCTCAATGACCAATATGCGTATTTCCTCTCGCAGCATACCAGTATCTTTCTCGGTGGAATCGCCGCAGTCAGCCTGATGCTCAGAGACATTGCGCCCAGTGCAGTGGCAAGAAGACTGTTTGCCGCTTTACTGGTCAACAACACTCTCGGTGCCATAATTACTGTTTATGCTGGCGTTAAGGGAATATTTACTGGCTTCGGCTGGAGCGATCCCGCTTTCTTTACCCTGCTTTCAGTACTGAGCTACCTACAACTGAAAAAACAGTAGGCTATCACCCTCATTGCCGAGCACATATGCTCACAACATAAACGCTTTGACCATCGAACCCACTACCTTTTCGGTAGTGGGCAACCCCAAGGTGACAGCGGTTCGCGAGCAAGAGTAGCACCTTCACCATCATCGGGTACTTGCAAGCTTTATTTAAGATGAAGAAGGCTTCAGCGCCAGCACCTCATCAATATCACTTGCGCTGTGGCGTTCTGCCACCTGCTCCCACTCTTCCCCCCAAGTGCGGTTGACCATTCGGCCCCGCTGGACAGCTGGACGGACCTCGATTTCTTTCGCCCAACGTACGACATGGGTGTACTGCTCGACTTGGAGAAAATCCGCCGCATCATACAGCTTGCCAAGCACCAGGTTGCCATACCACGGCCAGATTGCCATATCGGCGATAGAATACTCATCACCGGCCACAAAGGCGTTGTCTGCAAGCTGCTTGTCGAGTACATCAAGCTGGCGCTTGGCTTCCATGGCAAAGCGATCAATTGGATATTCAAGTTTCATTGGCGCATAGGCATAGAAATGGCCAAAACCGCCACCGAGATAGGGTGCAGAGCCCTGGAGCCAGAACAGCCAATTCATCACCTTTGTTTTGGCGTCGAGCTGTTGGGGAAGGAAATGGCCAAACTTCTCAGCCATATAAAGCAAGATTGCCCCAGACTCAAATACATTAATCGGCTTTTCTACCGAGTAATCGACCAGCGCGGGAATTTTAGAATTGGGGTTGACCTCGACAAACCCAGATGAAAACTGCTCACCATCGCCGATGCGCACCAAATGCGCATCATACTCGGCTTCTGATACCCCAGCAGCCAGCAACTCCTCCAGCATGATGGTGACCTTCTGGCCATTCGGCGTACCCATCGAGTAAAGCTGCAAGGGGTGAGACCCGATAGGCAAAGCCTGCTCATACCTGGCCCCTGCATCAGGCCGGTTAATGCTTGCCCACTCTCCACCATTTTCATTGTCGTACGTCCATACTTCAGGCGGGTTATATTCAGCCCCCATACGCTCATCCTCGCTTGCTTAATAGCACAACACCCAACTCAGCAATATCACCGCAACCGCCGCACCATTTGCCGTCGCTTAACACAACCGTTGGCCAAGTGTTTAGCATAACGCAAAACTCTTGATTCGCTATCCGCAGTCAAAGCGATTGAGAGACTCGGCTTTAACAAACAAACACCAGCCGACAACATGTGAAATGAGATTTGATTCTGAGGAAGATAAGTATAGTTGCAGCCCTTTTATGATATACTTTCAGCCCTTTAGCAAATCGAATAAGCAAGTTTCACCATGGCAAATATCAGAGATGTCGCAAAAGAAGCCAATGTTTCCGTCGCTACTGTTTCTAGGGTAATCAACAGGCTGCCACACACTAGCAAGACAGCGATTAAAGCGGTTAATGAGGCGATGAAAAAGCTTGGCTATAACCCGACAGAAAAAAGCAAGTCTTCCAATGCCCACTCTGCGCATTCCATTGGTGTCTTAGTTGCCGATGTATCGAATTCATTTTATGGTTTGATGGTAAAAGCGGTCGATAAAGTGGCAAGGGAGCAAAAGCGCCAGATCCTCATCAGCCATGGTTACCATAATGCAGACTATGAGCGTGAAGCGATAGAACTGCTGGTTAAAAATCGCTGTGAATCTCTCGTTGTGCATGCCAAGGGCTTGAGTGATGAAGAACTCATCAAGTTTGCCGATCAAATCCCTGGCTTGGTGATCATCAACCGTCATATACCCGCCATAGCCGACCGTTGTATTTCACTCGATAATGTCAAAGGCAGCTATCAAGCAGTGAGCTACCTTATTCAGCAAGGCCATAAGAATATTGGCTATCTTGCATCAAGCCATAACATTGATGATTCCATTGACAGAAAAGCAGGCTTTAGACAAGCGCTGGTAGATAATAACCTCAAGTACTCCGATGCCTTAGTTGTGTCAGGCGAGCCCGATGAAGCCGGAGGAGCGGAGGCGATGAGTAACCTGCTCGCTAAGAACCTGCCAATTACTGCAGTAGCAACCTACAACGATTTTATGGCCGCCGGCGCTATTTCAGTCCTGAGAGCCAATAATATTCGTGTGCCGGAAGACATCTCAATTATCGGTTATGACGATGCCGGAATTGCGACCTACCTTCAGCCACAACTGACAACAGTCCGCTATCCAATTCAAATCATGGCTGAGCAAGCAGCGATGCTGGCAATCGAGTTGGCATCAATGCAAACGCCCGATGATGCGGCAAACAATGTCTATATTCCGACCTTAGTTCCAAGAGACTCTGTCGCCAAACAATAAAAAAAGTCCGCTATTTGATAGCGGACTTTTTATTAACTGGCAGTACTAGTGGTTATAGCGTTGCCACGAAAGTGACTGTCGAACGCGGAGGTACGACATACTCGGCGTCTTTCTTCGCCAGGGCGACTTCTTCGAGATCGTATTCCTTGTTCGTTACGTAAGTTGTCAGTTGGCTGATTTTGGCCTCGTTGCCAATATCAAGATCCACACCTTCCGCTGTATCTCCCATATTGACCATCACAACGACCAGCTCTTTGCCTTGTGGTGAAAGATAGGCTGACGCCATAAGCCCTTTCAAATCATCATAGCCACCAAGCTCCACACGTTGATAGCCTGGACGGATGAATCGGCTGTAGTTACCCACAGTCCACATCATTTTGGAATCTTGAACCGTATCAGCATCAAGCGAAGGCGCAATTTTCACCATACCATCTTTATAATCGTAAGGGGTCAGACCCAACCACCAATGCCAAGCCGATGCATTCAACCTGGTTAGGTCGCGGTGAATGATCCTGCCGACATGCAATGCGTAGTCCATGTCATTGACATCAAAACCATGACCGTCAAAATCACGGACGCCGCCCGCGCCGCCAAGAATACTCATTTCACTCATCCAGATTTGGGCATCTGGCGATACTGCCTTGACGTTGTCATAGGTCATATCACGCAGTTTACCGAGGCGATCTGACCAACCATCAGAGAAATAGCCATGCAACGAGATCTGGTTGCCGATAATATCGCGGATTTCCTCATCACCAAGTAATTCATCAATATAGTTGCGGTATAAACCGACCCCACGAGAATTCATTCCATTGGTCTGCGATGAGCCATTAAAGTTGCGTTTATAGGAGTCGCGCAATGCCGCGGTGTATTCCACAACCTCACCACCATCAATATGGATATCGGCACGCAGCCCTGCATCGGTTAGCTTCTTATCCAAGCTTCGATAAACCGCTTTCACTTCCTTCATGTTATAGCGGTTCCCCTCTTGGGTTTGCCCCTCCCATTCCCATGTTGGCTCGTTAATCGGACTGATATAGTTCACCGGCACGCCCACTTCATCACTGCGAAGGTAAGTCAGCACATCAACAAGGAAGTCTGAAAAATCATCAACATGCTCTGGTTTTAGGTTTGTTGAACCCACACCATCTGCCGCTGTCGGGTGCGCCAGGCCATTTTTGGTCAAGTAATACGGTGGGCTATTTGAAAACGCGATAAAGTTATTCACGCCCCGCTGGTGAGCCTCTTGCATGAAGCGGATTTGACCTCGCTGCTTAGTTGGGTCGATCTCACCCCCTTGCTCAGGAACGAGTAGCTCGGCCCGACGCAATGGGTCACGGATGAAGCTCTCCGCGCCCTGCTCTGCACTACCGGCTCCGATATTAAAACGCCATGCTGATAAGCCAATACCTTTATCAGTGGAAAACAACATATCAGCTAGGTTAGCAATCGCCTGTTCATTGCCTTCAGACTGCCATTTGTTAATCGTAGGGTTGATAGACCAGGCATCCGACGCTCCGAAACTGTGGATGGTCTGCTTAGTGTCATTAATATCAATATCGAGCGTTGAAGCAAAGCCAGGTGTAGACAGTACTGAAGCAACTGCCATGGATAATAATAATTTTTTCATTTTTTATCTCGGGTACTATTTATTTTTAATGAAGAGCATCATGTATTAAAAGCTACGACGATAGGCCAACTTTACGAAAAAGTAGTCATCCGTCCACTGTTGCTGATTCCAATCATTCTCGAAGTTCTCTTTATCTTCCGTTTGATAATAGGTTTCAAATAATAGTTTTGATTTATCGTCGAGCTTATAATCTCCCCATAAACCAGCACGTATTCTCAGCTCATCCTTATTCCCGTAGCCCACACTTTCGGCTTCACGATGGAACGTGTAGCGCACAAAAGGGGTTAATGTCAGATCATTGAATCTTTGGGTATAATTTACGCGTAGCTGCCATTCAACTCGCTTATTTTCTTCCCAGTACCGATTATCATCACCATAATCATTCTGCTTGCTTACTTCACTGTATAGCGTTGTTTGTAACGTTTTATCCCAAGACAGATGCGTGCGCAGGCCAAAATCTAGCTCATGGTAGTAGTCCCAGTAGTCCTCTCTGCGATCGTTATTGGCAGGATCTTGGCAACCGTTCTCACCGACACAATCCTCTCCTCGAGGGCGATTGTGGCTACCGACAGGAGCAATAAACCCGTCAAGGATCAGTTCGTAGTCCTCGGCTAGGCGATACGCCATGTTATTGTAGAATCTATATTCGGTACGACGCGTATCATTGGCATACATCTCGTTACGTATTTGAAATTTCGGTCCCCACCAAAGACCAATATCTTCGTACCATTCAGACAAGCCAATTGCTAGATCCTGACGGGCACGGTTATTCCAAGTTCGCTCATCACTCTGGTCCATATGACGATAACTAAAGTTAGCGTATAAAAACAACGATGAATCATCGACTGGATTAAATTCGAAGGCAACGTATGGCACATGGTTCGTACGCTGAGGTTGGTCCCCCCAATCTTCATATTCACTACCGATTTCAACATAAGCCGAATATGCAGATGTCGATGCAAGTAACGAAGCACAAGCTAAAAGTGTAGGGCTACTAAGGTGTTTCATAATTTTCCCTTTATATTGTTATTTATACTGCTGTAATTTTTTCAACGACCATACGCTGGTATTCGCCGTTTAACTTATATGTTTTGACGTAGATAAATGCACTCATTGCGACCAACAATGTCGGAATACCAATCATCAAGATGCGCAAGCCAAGAATTGTTTCAGCTGCCTGCTCAACATTCGGAACGTAGCCAATCATGGTAAGTCCGATACCCACGAAAAAGCCTGACAGGGCCCCGGCGAATTTCACCAACATAGTCTGAACCGAGAAGATAATACTTTCGCTGCGGTGGCCAGTTTTATACTCACCATAATCCACAACATCTGCCAGCATAACCGTTGAAAGACCATTGGATAGACCGCCACCGAATTTCAATGCCGCACCGGCGACACCAACCAAAATGCCATTTTCTGGCGCGAACAGGCCAGTAAAAATAAGTACTACGCTACAGAGCATTGGGAAGCCACATGCCACCAACCACATATGCTTTCGATTAATGATGTTACACAAGCGAGGGAATAAAAATACACCGGCAATTTCAGCCACACCCGAAAGTAGTGCAAACATCGGGAATAAGTCTTCTCGGCCAATAGCATAAGTAAAGTAGTAAATAGCAAATCCACCAACCAGCTGGATGGCAATATTAAAACTTAAGACAACGCCGATGAGAGATTTAAGCTGGTCGTTTTCACTAATAATCTTCTTCACATCATGAAGACTAAATTTTTCGGTGGTAACTTTTTTATCTTTTATGACTTCTTTGACATTAAAGAAAGTAATGA
This sequence comes from Photobacterium gaetbulicola Gung47, assembly GCA_000940995.1. NCBI lineage: Bacteria > Pseudomonadati > Pseudomonadota > Gammaproteobacteria > Vibrionales > Vibrionaceae > Photobacterium > Photobacterium gaetbulicola. The sequence goes on along the minus strand of CP005973.1, from coordinate 367,122 downwards.
GCGCACTGGCAATAAACGCAACGACAATTGCAAGACTCAAGTATAAAAAGCCACTGCCTTTGTCTTCACCACCAAAGAAACCAACCACATAGAGGCCATAAGTACCCATTAACATCCAAGCAAAGCTGGCAAACAGGCGCGGCCATACCACCAGCCTTTCACGCTCTGCCCGTTCTTTCGACATGGATGGAATCATCGACCAATATGGAATATCCATGATGGTATAGGTAATACCCCAGAGTATATAGGTAACCGTGGCGTAGACATATAAAGCCATCCCCTCGAAGTAATGGGTGCTAAACACCATCACCAGAAATACCGAGTTGACTAAGGTGCCAATGACAATCCAAGGCCTAAATTTACCAAATCGTGAACGGGTATTATCTACCACCATTCCCATAATAGGGTCTGTTACGGCATCAACAAACCTGGCGACTAAAAATAGTGTACCGACAAATGCCGCAGGAATACCAGCAACATCGGTATAATAAAACATCAGGAATATATAAATAATCGAACAAGCAAAGTCTTTACCTAAAGCCCCTAAGCCATAAGACACTTTAGTTTTTAACGATATTACGCCTTCAGACATAATGTAACCTTTGTTATATGGATTGAAAATACGCCTGCCTATTTCTAGGCAGGCAGTTTTGTTTATTTATTATTTCAAAGTGATAGCCCACTGATATTCAGGCTGTTCTAGTCGATATTTCGGTAGTACACTCGGCGTCCAAGAATCATCACCGCCAAGCCCCATATGGAAACCATCAATATACACATACAAGCCATCATGCGGCTGAAGCTCGAAGGTATGTTTGGCTTCGGCTAATTGCTGTTGTCCATATTTCGAGACACTGAAATGGAATTGCCCACCAACTTCGACCGTACCAAGCTGCAGGCTGGTACAATCGCAGCGCAACCCATTATCGCTAGGGAAAATATATGGCGTATGCATCTGTGTTAATGGCTGTAGCCAACGGCCAATGTCAGCACTTGCCTTGCGATCCGGGTAATTCTCGTGAGGACCCCGCCCTTGCCACATGACTTGCTCAGGTGCGGTATTCAAGCGCATCACGGCGCCTATACGCGGCATCGGAGGCAAAGCCGGATCCAATTTGACATCAATATTTACTCTCACCTCACCATTCCCGACAAAATGCCATGTCCAGCAGGTAGTGATTAACAAGTTGCCCTTGCTCGAGTAGCCATGATGGGCAATCACTTCACCTCGCTCTGGCAAAACCTCCAGTGACAGACAACGATGGCTCAAGTCAAACAGTCCAGCCTGCTGCCAACGAACCACCCAGGCATTTGGGTCTTGGTAGTCCACTTCACTGATACCGATATCATTATCTATTGGAGCGCGGAAGAAATTGTCAACCAAAGGTGAAAAGAGCTGCGGTACCTGATCCTTCTCCCACTGCGTGAGCAAACCTGTCGATTTACAAATCTCCCAACTCTGCCCTGCCGACATCACTTGCCAGCTTGTCTCTGTTTCGGTAAAAGCAGCATTGCTTGAGCTCTTAGACACGGCAAGTTCACTCGGCAACTTCTTAGGCAGAGCACATTGATGCTGGGCAACCGTATGGTTCGCTGGCGACCAACGGGTTTCACCGCGTTGCACCACCGAAATATCAAGGTAGGCTTGCTGAGACATATCAACAGACTGCTCGGCCAGCACATATTCACCACAGCTATTTGGTGCCAGATGCAAGTCCTGCTCACCCGCTGTAATTACTTCACCTTCGCTATGGATTTTCCATGAAAGGTAATGGTCAGCTGTTGCCACAAATAAGTGCTCGCTGTGCACCTTGACAGTAAGTGGCTGGAAACTAACAACCTCAAACTGGAAAGGCTGGTGTACTCGCTTGGCCTCAAGTAGTGAAGGGTGAGGAGTGCGGTCGGGGAATACCAGGCCATTAATGCAGAACTGGCGGTCATTGATTTCATCACCGAAATCCCCCCCATAAGCCCAGTACTGCAGGCCATCATCACTGGTTTTTTCCAAGCCCTGATCGACCCAGTCCCAAATAAAGCCGCCCTGAAGACGCTTGTGTTTCCTAAAGCAGTCCCAGTATTCCTTATAGCCCCCTAAGCTATTACCCATCGCATGGGAGTACTCACAAAGAATAATTGGCCGGTTTTCATTTGGTAACCCCACCCACTTTTCTAGAGACCACTTGGGATCATCGCTATGACCTTGCTCTTGATCGCGGTCGGTTCTCGCATACATTGGGCAAATAATATCGGTCGCGGCGGTATCGGAGCCTCCTCCCTCATATTGGATCGGGCGGGATGGGTCACGACGTTTAGTCCACTGGTACATCGCATCATGAGCAGCACCATAGCCAGACTCATTGCCTAGCGACCAGATAATAATGCAGGGGTGATTGTAATCCCGCTGTACCATGCGGATCATACGTTCAAGAAACGCATTCGCCCAGAGAGGATCATCGGCCAGATACCTCATTGGAGAAACACCATGGGTTTCAATATTCGCTTCATCAATTACATACAACCCCAGTCGATCGCAAAGGGAGTATAGGCCTGGCTGATGAGGATAATGAGAACAACGTACTGCATTAAAGTTATTCTGCTTCATCAACTTAAGATCGTGCTCAACCATTGCTAACGGCTCAGCATGGCCTTTGGTCGGATGATGTTCATGCTTATTGACGCCGCGGATCACCAATGGCTTACCGTTCAGGCACAGTTGCCCATCCAGCACTTCAACCTTTCGGAAACCCACGTCATAAGCTTCACTTTCGACATCACCGCCAACTGGATCAACCAAGGTTACAACCACACGATACAGGTTAGGCTGTTCCGCGCTCCACTTTTGAGGATTGCTAACGTCTAATTTGAGCATGCATCGGTCTTTGTATGCTCCCCTTTCATCGATTGGCTTCGTTCCCATCACCATGCTTTGGGTCACAACGACACAGTCATCGCTATCGTAAAGCGTGGCGCGAACCGAGTGATTATCAGCACAGTTAGCCTGTACCTCGACTTTCAAGCTGCCATCAAGGTAATTGGCATCTAAGTCGGGGGTAACATTGACGTCTGATATATGGGATAACGGTTTATTGAGCAGTTTTACTGAGCGGAAAATACCGCTCAACCACCACATGTCCTGCCCTTCCATATAGCTACCATCACACCAACGCATAACCATTACAGCAAGGGTGTTAGTTCCTTCAATCAAGTAAGACGACAGGTCAAATTCAGCTGGCAAACGACTGTCTTGAGAATAGCCAACCCAGCGCCCATTACACCAAAGTGAGAACGCACTATTTACCCCATCAAACACGATGCGTGTTTGTGTTTTCTCCTGCCAGCCTGATGGCACGTTAAAGGTTCGATAGTAACAACCTGTTGGATTGTCTTCCGGCACAAGAGGAGGGTTACACGGAAAAGGGTATTTTACATTGGTATAAATCGGGCGGTCGTATCCTTGCAGCTGCCAGTTACCTGGAACAGTAATTTTACTGCTCTCTGCGAGACCTTGCTTATGCCATTGTTCCGGAACACTTTCTGGCGATTCGAACAGCGCAAAATCCCATTCACCATCGAGCGGCATTACGGATGAGCTGGATGAATCTTTCAATGCTGCTTGCTCGGAGCGCCAGCTAAATAAAGGGGCATGCCCTTTCAAGCGGTTGATCCCCGTCACTTCTGGCGACTGCCAAATTTTATGTCCTGTCGTATTTAACATCATACTGCCTAATTAATACCGAATGAAACTTGCAAGAATACTAACCACATACCGGAATAAAAGAAGTGATCAACCGCACATAACTGTAACTGTTACAGAAAAATATTCATTGAGCAGCAAATAAAGCACAGTCACGTAATCAAGAAAAAAACACACAAACGAATACAAAACAATCAATTACCGCATCAAAAAGCCATAAAAAGCACAAATAATCGACAAGAATGCTGTTCTTTCCATTCCAGACATCATGGCCCTTGGGATATTGAAGCCAAGCCACAAACTGATACCACAGGAGGTGTTACAGTTTTTGTTACAGTGATTGTTGCAGGATAAGTGTTACATCACATCGAGGTAATACCCTAGGCTTCTAAATCAGATCTCAATGGGGCAAGAGGCAGTGCAAGCTTAAGGATGACGGGCTGGCCGACAATGTCACGGCCTTTACATTTTCTGAGTTCGGCCAAACTATGTTTCGACAAACCACACCAGCTTCACACCTTGAAAGTGGCGCAAAACAAAGGAGACCAACGTCAGTACTTCTTTACCGTCGAATATAGCGAGGACGGAACGGTATTTAACAGGCTCACCGAAATCATTACGCCGGGAAATAATGATCTGCTCGTTGAACTACCTTTAGGGAGTGTTTCGGCCCAAAGTATCCGCTTAGTCTGTAACGGCAACAACGACCCAGACGACAAGCGCCTAAGGGAATGGAACAATTTCAGAATCATTGAGGCATAGACTGCTACTATTAGAGTGAGATTTTACCTAGCGGGTTGTATGGATTGATGGACTTGTCTAACTTGCTGGCACTTTGATGATAATGCAACCTTAACTAAAAGGTGCACGATATGATTGGCAGAGGGTACAAGGATTACATTAAATCGGCTCAGGCTACAGACACACGGATCTTTGATACCATCATAATCGGCTCTGGGACCGGTGGAATGAGTGCCGCTTCCTTTTTAGCCCAAGCCGGCAAGCGCGTGCTTCTGCTAGAGCAACATACCGTACTCGGCGGATATTCCCATACGTTTAGCCGCAAGGGATATGTCTGGGACGTTGGCTTACATTATGTGGGGCAAGTTCATATCAAGGGCACTGCACTAAACAAGGTGTTTCGCTATATTTCGCAAGACCAGCTCCAATGGGCACCCCTCGATGACATCTATGACCGGGCAATCTTTGGTGACGACGAATACGAGTTCCCGAGAGGACGGGAAAACCTTAAGGCGAAACTAAAACAATACTTCCCCGCCAAGCAGGACAAGGCCTCGATCGACAAGTACTTCGCTTTACTCGATCAAGCCCAACAACTTGGTAGCGGCTATTATGTCGAAAAAACCCTCCCCCCGTTTCTAGCCAAACTCTTCGGCGACTTTCTCCGCCGCAGCACACTCAAGCTATCCGACAGAACCACATTGGAAGTATTAAGGGAAATCACTGACAATCCCAAGCTGATTGGTGTATTAACCTGCCAATATGGTGATTACGGTTTAGAGCCATCGAAGAGCAGCTTCTATATGCATGCTCTGCTTGCCAATCACTATATGGAAGGGGCCGGTTATCCTGTAGGCGGGGCTTCGAAACTCGCCGAGTGTGTTGTTCCAATTATTGAGCACTCGGACGGGGTGGCCCTAACCCAAGCCGATGTGCGCGAGATTATTGTCGAAAACAATAAAGCAATAGGCGTCCGCATGAGTGACGGTGAAGCCTTCTACGCCAGTACGGTTGTCAGCGCCACCGGCATTGTCAGTACCTACTCATGCCTGCTGCCTAATGAAGTACGCCAGCAGCACCAGCTCGACACCCTCATAGACAAGTTCGAGCCTGCCACGGCACATGCCGGATTATATATCGGCATCAAAGAGCCGCCATCGGCACTGAACTTGCCCAAATGCAATTACTGGATTTTTCCCCAGCAGTACGATCATGACCGAGGGCGCGCTGAGTACAAGGATTTCTCCTGCCCGCTTCCGGTCGCGTTTGTCTCGTTCCCCTGGGCAAAAGATCCTGCCGCACAGCAGGCACACCCCGGCAGAAGCACCGCCGAAGTGGTGATTCTGGTGCCCTATGGCTGGTTTGCCCAATGGGAAAATACAACATGGCAGAAGCGGGGCGAAGAGTATAATGCGCTCAAAGAGCATCTCGCACAGCAAATGTTAGAGCAGCTGTACCGTGTGGCTCCGCAGCTGAAAGGAAAAGTCGATTATTACGAAGTCTCGACCCCGCTCAGTACAAGCCACTTTTCCCACCACCAGCAAGGTGAGATCTACGGTCTCGCCCACTCACCGCAACGCTTCCGGCAAAAATGTCTGCGCATACATACCCCGGTAACCAATCTATTTCTCTCGGGGCAGGATGTGATGACGGCAAGCATCGCCGGCGGCACCATGGCAGGGCTACTTTGCGCGTCGACAATTTTAAAGAAAAATTTACTATGGACCGTCAACAAAACAATGAGATAGATCTGAATCAGCGCATTGCCATCCTAGGGGCTGGCGCGGCAGGGCTCACTGCTGCTGAAGCTCTGAAACAAAAAGGCTATCAGCATATCACTGTCTTTGAGCGCACCGATCATGCCGGCGGAAAATGCCTCAGTGTCGATATCGCCGCAAAAACCTATGAACTTGGGGCGGGAATTTTGACCGAGAATAACACCGTGCCTCTTCGGTTGGCGAAAAAGTATGCGATCCCCTTTGAACGGGCACATTTTGGCCAGAGTATCTTCGTTGACCAGAACGGCCAGCCCATCCCTTCGCAGTCATTGGCGCTCAAACTCAAAGTGCTTTGGCAACTGTTCTTTCGCTATCGGCGTATACTCAAACGGTACAACGAGCTGGCGTCCCCCGGGTTTCGCAATCTTTCCCCGGCAATTACCTTGCCCTTTGATCAATTTTCAAAAAAATACAAAATTAGTGATTTAGCCAATGTCTTCAGTTTATTTCTCTCCAGCTTTGGCTACTGTTATTCCGATCATGTGCCAACCGCCTATGTCCTTAAGTACGTCAACTGGAAAACGATTGTTGCCTACTTAAAAAATCAAGTGTACACCTTTCCCAACGGCATACAGGGGCTATGGACCCGTGTCGCCAGACAGCATGATGTTCGATTCAAGGCAGAAATAAGCCAAATCAGCCGGGCTGAAACCATAACAATTGACACAGAGTCCGGGAGAGAAGAGTTCGACAAACTGATTGTGACAACGCCTTTGGACGAAACCGCGTTGTTTATGGACTTGAGCCTGCAAGAGCAGACACTGTTTAAAAAAATCCAGTACCTGGACTACCAAACCATTCTTTGCACGGTTAACAATTTTGTTGAAAAAACCGGCTACGTGCCAGAGAACTTTTGTCGAGAGCGAGAAGGCCACCCCGTATTTTGGTACTACCGTCATGCCGGGCAGCCCGTCTACTCTTTTTATGTTCTAACCGATAAAAACATCAGCGAAAAAGAAGTCACCGACAACCTGCGAACGTTTGTCCATCAAATGGGTGGCGAAATAGAGTCTGTCCATCAATTCATTCATTGGAAATACTTTCCCCACGTCGAAACCGATGAGCTTAACAAGGGGTTTTACGACAAGCTCAATCAGCTACAGGGAAACCAGCACACCTTCTACGCCGGCGAGATCCTCAATTTCAGCTGCGTGGGCTTCACCAGTGAATATGCCGAATACATCGTAAACCAGCATTTTTAATAAGGGCTGAAAAGACTGTCGTCCTATCAGCCACACTTACTACTTTATTAATGCGGCTTGCACCGGCACTTAAATCCCCCTTATCGGGTTAATAGCAAGCCTTAAACGCTTCAATATACGCTTTAGCGTTGCCCCGGATCTGCTCTAATGCCATACCCGGCTTGTAAAGCGCCGCACCAAGGCCAAAACCTTGCGCGCCAATCTCCATGTACGGCTTCATACTATCTACACTTGGGCTGATGCCACCGACAGGCAAACAAATGGTGTCTGGCGGCAATACGGACTTCAGCGCCTTGAACCCTGATGTCCCCAGCATAGTGACCGGGAACAACTTGAGGCCGGTCGCTCCGGCTGCCAAGGCCGCGAACGCCTCAGTTGGTGTCACAACACCCGGGAAGGTCACGCACCCAGCCTCGACAGACATTTTAACTACCTCTTGATGATAGTTGGGCGTAACGACCAAGTTAGCCCCCGTATCGATCACTTGCTGGGCAAGTTCTGGCGTTGTCACTGTACCGGCACCGATGTAGAAATCGCTACCGAAATGGTCTACCAGCTTTTTGATGCTCACTAGCGCGTCAGGGCTATTGAGCGGGACCTCAATCATGGTGAAGCCCTCTTCAATAAGCACTTGTGCCACATCAACCACATCAGACGGTGTGACACCACGGATGATTGCCACCAACGGCAGGTTATCAGCTAAGTTAAATGGTTTAGTGGTCATGTTTCATTACCTCCTGGATAGCAGCCATTCCGGCAATGAAACAGTCATCGCCATTAATGTAAGTTGATTCAATATCTAGTGCCTGGCAGGCAAGTTGGTAGCGAGCACATAGCTTGCTGCCACCGACTAAATACACCTGTTTTTGTTGCACAGTTAGGGCTTTAAGCTCATTGCCAATCAGCACACCCGAGAGATAATCAGAAACTTCGTCTTCGGCAATGTTGTTGAATAAACGGTGAGTACGAGCCATGAACAAGGTATTGGTAAGCTGTTCAGCCTGTCCGTCTGCCACCCCTTTCAAAAAGGCTGTATGGTTAAGCGGCAAAGTATTTTCAGGTAAACCTCGTGCCAAAATGGTGTGCTTTGAAACCACTGAAAATAGCTCGCCCGTCATGTAGGACGAAAAAGACGTTAGTTCGCCATTGCTTAGTACTGCATGCTTACTGTGAGTGCCCGGCATAACTGCAGTTAAATCCAGTCTGCCCGTTAGTCTGGCAAGACCAAACAGTTGAACCTCTTCACCACGCATGACATCAAACATGCCCGTACCGGACTGATGGCTGACACCAGGAACTATAGTTGCCAATGCCCCCCAAGGTAGCTCGAAACGATAGGCTTTATCGGCAAGCTGTGATGCATTTACTGACGTCGATGCATAATCAACATTGACCCACCCCTGCTGTGAACCCACCATACCTGCCATAAAAATTGGCAGATGCTTATACTCGGCTAGCCAGCCTGACAACACATCTTCCAGCTCAGAGGCAAACTCACCTTCCTTTACTTGAAGCAAGCCCAGTGACAGCTCAACCTTATCAAGTACGTCGCCTTTTGCGTCCATCGCAAAAGCGCGAAAGTTTGTTGTTCCCCAATCAATGACGAGCCAATGTGCCGGTATTTGTTTTTTAATCATTCAATAAGATCCCTACCATTGCCCCGCTATCACGGGGCAAAATATAAAAAAAATTAGAGCGTTAGTTGATCTTATAGCGTTCGATGATCTCACGATTAACATCTACGCCAATACCCGGTTTGGTCGAAATTTGCACCTTGCCATCAACCATATTGATGCCGTCGCAAATCAGATCCTTGCGGAATGGATGTGATGATTGGTCATATTCCAACATTGGCTCGATAGGATTAAGTGACAATGGTGCCGCTGGCAATGAAGCAATGAACTGCAATGATGCAGCAATGCCAATGCCCGACCCCCAGACATGCGGGATCATGCGGGTATTGTTCGCCTGTGCCATCGCCGCGATTTTCTTACACTCCGTAATACCGCCTGACGAGCAAAGATCCGGTTGAATAATGTCCAGAGCATTGCCTTCCAACCACGGGCGGTAACCCGTTTTGCCAAAAACCTGCTCGCCGGCTGCAATGTAGGTTTTCGACAGGTTCTTGATCTGCTGGTAGCCTTCCAGATCTTCAGGAGCCAGGAGCTCTTCAAGGAAATACGGGTTGTACTCTTCAGTTTCCTTGATGATGCGACGTGCCGCCCCGACACTGTAGGCCCCGTTGGCATCAGCCATGATCTTCACCTCCTCACCCACCGCTTCGCGGATAGCGCGGATCAACGCGATATCTTCCTCGATACCGAAGCCAATCTTCAGCTTGAACGCACCGAATCCCGATTCAACATGGCGGTGGGCTTCATCAATAGAGTCGGCAGGATACGTTGCCCCATCGACACGGTAGAAACCGGTCGCGTAAGGTGTCACCTCTTTACGGAACGCCCCACCAATCAATTTGTGGATAGGCTGGTTGAGTGCTTTACCCATGATGTCCCACAATGCGATATCAACACCGCTGATAGCATTAACCGCCGAGCCTCCTTGGCCGTATGGACGAGTCAGGTTGTACATCTCTTCCCACAGCACTTCGACATCAAATGGGTCGCGGTTTAGCAGTAGTGGCTTGAACGCATGCTCAATGAAAGCAGCGGCAATGTGAGGAGGCTGCAGGCCATGGCAAAGAGCTTCACCAAAGCCGCTAATCCCCTCGTCAGTCACAATTTCCACAATCAGCGAGCTACGGTTATGTACCCAGCCCTGCGAGAAATAAAACGGCTGCTCCAGCGGTACAGAAATCGCGTGCGGAATAACGTCAATAATTTTCATAGTGTTACCTTTTTAAATCAGAGCCAGAGACAGTTGCGGAATGAAGATGACAAATAGCAGGGCAATTAGCATAGCGACGAAGAATGGCACAATGGCTTTCGACAGACGCTCAACGGAGATCCCAGACACACTCGAGCCGACAAACAGGTTCAAGCCAAGCGGTGGGGTAATAAAGCCAATCGCCAATGTCACCACCATGATGATACCGATGTGCACGGGGTTAAATCCGAACAGCATGGCAACCGGTACCAGGATTGGTGTCAGGATGATGATCGCGGCAACCGTTTCCATGAAACAGCCGACAACCAGCAGAAGCGCAACCATCAGCAGAATAAAGACAATCTTGCTGTCAGAAAACGCCAACATGGCATTGGCAATTTGAGTCGGGATTTGCTCAAGGGCCAAGTACTTGCCGAAGGCTGTCGCCGTACCGACAATCAACAATACAATCACAGAAGTCAGCACTGACTTGGTGAATATTTGCGGCAGATCCTTGAACGTGATTTCCTTGTAGACAAACAAGCTAACAACCAGGCCGTAAACCACTGCAACCACACTGGCTTCGGTCGGGGTGAAGATACCGCCATAGATCCCCCCCAGAATAATCACCGGGATCAGCAGGGCAAGCTGGGCATGCTTAAGCTGCTCGAACACTTCTTTAAGCGAGAACGGTTCACCGGAGCCTTTGTAGCCTTTCTTCTTAGAATAAATGTACGCCCACACAATCAAACAGAACGTTACAAGCAGGCCAGGAACCACACCGGCAATAAACAAGTCACCAATCGATGTGCTGGCAGACACGCCGTACATCACCATTGGGATGCTCGGTGGGATCATCACCCCAATCGCACCGGCAGCCGTGACGACGGCGGTAGCGAAGCCTCGGTCATAGCCATATTTGATCATTGCCGGGATCATGATGCCACCCACGGCCGCTACCGTTGCCGGACCTGAACCCGAAATCGCCGCGAAGAACATACAGGTAATGATTGAGGCTATCGCAAAGCCACCAGTGATGTTTTTCACCAGCGAATTGGCAAAGTTCACCAAGCGCTGTGAGATACCGCCGCTTCCCATGATGTCACCGGCCAAGATGAAGAACGGCACTGCCATGATTGGGAACGAGTCCACCGATGTGATCAATGTGCTGACAAGAAAGTCGACACTCAAATTGCCCGTAGACAAAATCGTTACCAAGGTTGCAATACCCAATGCAATCGCAATCGGCACGGTGTAGATCACCAAGAAGGCAAAGGTTGAAAAAAGAATAAATATAGACATGCTTCCCTTCCTTATTCGCTGGCTTTTGCTTGTTGCAGCTTGAGTGCTTCAAGCTCATCAAAAGTGATGACCATCTGCTGGATCAAACGGAATGACGTAAGTGCAAAGCCAACGGGCCCTGCCAGATACACAATCCACATTGGCAACCCCAGAGCTGGCGATGTTTGACCAAGGTGATAGAGCTCCAGCACCATTTGAGTCGAATGGAACAGGATGAATGACGAGAAGGCAAAGAATACCAAGTCAGCCAATAGCGACAGGTATTTCTTTTCTTTTTCATCCAACAGCATTGCAATTGCATCAATCTTAATATGGCACTTACGCGAAGCGGCAAAACTTACACCGATATATACCAGCCAAATAAAACAATAGCGGGCAAGCTCTTCTGTCCATGACAGTGAAATATCTAATGTCCGGGTCACGACCTGAGTAAATATCGCGACAACCATGACAGCAAGTAAAATACAGGCCAGTGTATTTTCCAAGTATTTGTCTAACCATTTAATCATAAGGTTTTCCTTATTCCGCCCGGCATCACTTGCCAAGCGGAAATACCGATAGAGTGGTTTATTTTAATTACTGAACTGCTGATTCTTTTTCTGCTTTGGCGATTTCTTTAGTGAATGAATCAATAATGTCACCACCGATCACATCACGGTATTTATCAACCACAGATTCAGTCGCCTTGCGGAATTCACTGCGCGCTTCCGGTGTAAGTTCTGTCACCTGCATATTGGCTTTAATAGTTGCCAAGCTATCATTATTGACACGACGGTTGACTTCACGCTGGTAGTCTCCGGCTTCAATCGCCGCCTGGCGCACTGCCGCCTGATCATGAGCACTTAGCTTGTTCCAACTTGCCTCGCTGAAAATAAGTACCAACGGAGTATACACGTGGCCAGTATCTGTCATCTGCTTCTGTACTTCGTACAGGTTGTTGAGGGCAATATTCGGGTATGGGTTTTCCTGGCCATCAACCGTTCCCTGCTGAAGAGCGGTAAATAATTCGTTGAATGCCATTGGCGTTGGCGTTGCGCCAAGAGCCTTCCACGCATCAAGGTGAAGCGGGCTTTCCATGGTACGTACCTTCAGGCCTTTCACATCATCAACACTGGTCACCGTACGGCGCGAGTTGGTAAGATGGCGGAAGCCATTTTCCCAAAAGTCCAGGCCAATCAAGCGACGGGATTGAAGCATTTCCAGCATATCACCGGCAAAATCGCTACGCAGTACTTTATCGGCAACGGCTTCATTCGGAATCATAAAAGGAAGATCAAAAACATTATATTCCGGATAAAAGTTTGCCAATGGCGCCGTCGATGGAATCGACACATCTAGGGTGCCCAATTGCAACATTTCAATGGCTGCCCGGTCATCGCCTAATTGTGCTGACGGATAAATATCAACGGTTAAATCAGTTGTTTTTTCTACTAATTCTTTAAATTTACTTGCACCATCATAAATAGGATGCTGGGTATTAGAACTCATACTAAAGCGCAGCGTTTTTATTTGTGACTCACAGGCTAAATTTGTGGTATTTGTTGTGTTATTGCCATTCGTTACAATAGCGGCACCAATAATGGAGGCGATAAAAAGCCCACCAATGGCTAGAATTTTACCTGATCTAGACATAGTATCTTCCTAATAGGTCTTTATATATAACGATAGTTCGTTATGGGTAGAGTTTAATTAAGTTGTTCAGATATCTTCTGACTATATGATTTCATTAAGGGAATAAGTGCCTGCATTCTTTCATCAGGCATATACTCTTTAATACTGGTAACGGAAATAGCAGCAATAATATTGTTGTATTTGTTGCGAATAGGTACTGCTACACATCGTACGAGATCTTCATTATCTTCAAGATCAAAGCTGTAATCGTTCTTGGAGTATTCTTCCATTCGTGAAAGCATGGCTTCCAGATCAACGCCCTGTTGTTTTTTGATTAGGCGTTGCCACTCCATTTTCGGCATATCAATCATCAACGCCTTCCCCACGCCGGTTGCCGCCATCGGCAGCCGGTCACCCACTTGGGAACGCAGTTGTATCGCCCTTTCGCCCGGGATCTTATCGAGATAGAAGATCTCGTCTTCGTCTTTGATCCCGAGGTGCACAGTGTCCTTCGTCTCTTCTGCCAATGCACGCAAAAAAGGCTTGGCAATTTCTTTCAGCGGCATATCTTGCTGGGCGCGGATCCCCAGCTGGATCATCTTAGTGCCCAAGACAAGACCGATACCCTTCACTTCTCGAATGTAACGGGCTTCAATCAGCCCCTGCAAAATACGGTGAACAGTAGACTTTGGTAAATCCAGCAGATCGCAAATATCTTTTAATTGGCGGTGGCCATCGGCAATCGCGTCGATAACCGCGATGGCTTTGTTTAATGCCTGATTGCCTTGTTTTGAACCCATACTCACCCCCCCAATCTCTGATGGTGTAAATATAGCGTGCTGCAATTCGATAAAATGTGATGATGGTCAACGTTCCATTTTGCGGAATACTGTTCCCACATTGTGGAACCCCCACATGATAGTCACTCGGGTTCACTCACAACCGGTATTTCCCTGTCAGATAATCGAACAAAAAATGGCTCGCCTTTAATTTATAAAATATTAAATCATTTACAAAAAACAACCATTCATCCTGCCTGTTAAATATTGTTCAGCAGATATGCAACTAAAATTAACTTCCCCTCAAAGGCAATGTTGACGTATAGCAATCAGTAAAATAACATCGCTAACCACATGATTTGAAAGGTTATTGCCATACCCACTTTGCATAATCGTGTAATATCCTTAAAAGCAATACGGAAAAAGCATGGAAGCCGTACTCTCCTCAAGAAAAAAACAACGGTTGGTAAACTTCGCGGCCGATGTGTTTGCGCTCAATACCTTTTGTTATTTTATCTCTATCCCTATCGAGTTGGGCTTTGCACAAATGAGTTTGGCCACCCATCTCAGCGCCCGATTTATAGGGCTCTTCATCATCACCGCAACTGCACGGCCTTTTGGAATATGGCGTGATTGGATTTTTAAGAAATGCCGACTCACTAACAACAATAAAGGTGTTATCCCTTACTTAGTGGATACCTTTGCCTACCTTTCATTTGAAATGCCGCTGTATCTCATCAACCTTTCGATAAGCGGTGCGACCCCCGAGCAAATGCTAAAAAGTGTTCTCATCTTCTGTTTAATCGCCGGTGTTGTCGGTCGGCCATATGGCATTTACCGGATATATATCAGAGAAAAAATCTTCAAGATCAAAGCAATCTAAAATAGGACAAAATAGGTAGAAAAGAAATGGATGTTAAAGACTATTCAATCTCCAGTGTCAACGAAGCCTGAACCGTTCATATAATGCAGTGAGGATGAATGGCTGTTGTAAACCCTAATTGAGAGCAAAAATCACTAAATATGCAACTTTCCTTACTTTATTTCACCGATTCAAGATTATTAACTTTTATTCTTACTTATTAGCAACTTACCCATCCCCAGACACATCTAGTTACAATCACCGATAGTGACGCAAACGATTGCGCCGTGTATATTCCGAGCCGCATAAATTAAGCGTTTAAGCTATATACAAGGATCACCCCATGCTATCGCAAACTAAAAAAGTGTTTTTCGTCGTAGGAGCACTTCTTCTCTCTACTGTTGCCACAGCTTCAACCGTGAAGAGTGTAACCGTTCCAGCTAACACAGCCCCTAAGCAACCAATCCTAATTCAGGGCCCGATGCCTATCGAAGCGGAGTACTTTGCTGATTTGCTAAAAAATGTTCGCATCGAACACAGCGGCAACTTCACTTTCTACATTGGTACGTTGAACGACTACCCGATTGTCGTCACCAAAACCAGCAAGGGTGTTGAAAACACAGCTGCGGCGACTGCAATTGCTATCGAGCGCTATAAGCCCCGTGCCATCATCAACCAAGGTACATCTGGCGGCCACGATAAATCACTGAATGTAGGTGATATCGTCCTTGGCAAGCGTTCTTTCAACGCAGGTAATTTCAAAACCCCTGTACTGAGTGAAGGCGAAGGCTCAAACCCAATGAATTGGATCCCGATGGATGTGATGGCCTCTGAAGGCAGCGCGGGTGAAGGCGACGGTGCGGTGGATGCAGAAAAAGTCCGTTACTACGAAGCTAACCCAGAGTTACTGGCTTCAGCACATGCGGTAAAAGAGACGCATAAGCGCGGTAAGGTTGTTGAAGGGACTATCGGCTCTGCCAACTTCTGGAACAATGAAATCGACCGCATGAACTGGTTGAACAAGCACTTCGGTTCTAGTGTAGAAGAAATGGAAACTGCGTCTGCAGCAATGATGGCTGAAGCTTACGGTATTCCATTCCTGGGTATCCGTATCCTATCGAACAACCTGACCAACGGCGGCAAGTACGACCCATCAACGGCGACTGACAACCAGAAGTTTGTTAAAAATGTAGTACTGCACTACATCTCAACGCTGTAATAAGCCTTCCAAGCAGACAAACAAAGAGCCTCACTTGAGGCTCTTTTTGTTCTTGTCTAAACAGAAAGCTGTCTTCACTCAACTCCTGGTGTAGAGCCCCTTATAAATAATTCGCTCGGAATACTCATTGCCAGCTGCATCAAAGGCTGCTGTTTAACCAATGAGTCAACCCTTATAAGAGCCTCCTCCCCCATGCGTGCATAGGGTAACTCAACAGAGGAAAGTTGTGGTTCTAACTCCCGACCATGACTTGCATTGTCATAGCCTATAACGGCTATATCCTTACCAACCCTTAGTCCTGACTCGTTAATTGCCTGATAACATCCCATTGCCATGTAATCACTGCAACAGAAGATAGCATCTGGACGATTTGCTAAAGCCAGTAAATTCAAGGTTTGTTTATAAGCTTTGTTTAGCGACCAGTCTCCCTCAACAATGTAAGCTGATTTAGGCACCAAATTATGATCGATTAAGGCCTGCTTGTAGCCTTCTAGCCTCTGGTTAGAACATTCCATCCAAGCCTCTCCGGTGATAATGGCAATGTTCTTGTATCCCTGATGCAACAAGTGCTCCGTTGCAACATAGCCGCCATGTAAATCAGCTGGCAAAATAGATGGCAGGGATGGATTATTTTTGGCACTGCAGTTCAACAATACTGTTGGCAGTTCAGATTTGATTTTCAGAGCCAAATCACGACGCGTTACTGACGAAGCGTAAATCACCCCAACATACGTTTGGTTGCAGCTAATTTCAGCCTGAATTTGCTGTTCTAGGTTTGGATTGTTACCAAAGTAGAAGGTAGAAATCAGATAATTGTACTCCCAGGCAGAGTTCCAGATGGTACTGATAGCATCCATAAATGGGTCGTGATCAGAAATGGAGTCCAAAATTAGGGCAATCTTCTTCGGCTCCTGACTTCTTGAAAACGATAACTTCTTGGCATAACCCAGTTCATCGGCTACCGACAGCACTTTATTGCGTGTTTCATCAGAAATCTGTATAGATTGAGATTGATTGAGTACCAAGGATACCGTTGTTTGTGAGACATTAGCTGCTCGGGCGATATCCATCATTGTTACTTTTTTTGCCATTATTTACTTCATTATGCCCGCTGCGATTGAGAAACTTTACCATAAATTCGACACCTTGACATAGTTAGCTCCTACCAAGCTTACAAGCATTAAACCGCCACCCTCAAACACTATTAGACTTTACGGTTACCTTCGAGCTTAGGAGACCTTATACCCACAATACTAATATTATTACCAAAAAGAAAGCTCAAAACCACACCCTCACCCCCCTTTAAACACATGTAAAAACGATAAAAGTGTGCCAAAGATCTCCTATTTACTAATATATTTAGTTGGTAGTGTGACAAAAACCCAAAATGCACAACTAATATTTTGATCGTTAACACTAATATTATTAGTATTTGTTTATCGACGTAAATATCGGGGTTATCCCCTTTACCTGCAGCTTTGAAAATGGATGGAGTTACAATGAATACCGACTCGAACAAATTAGCCATGGCGAAAATATGCCTCGCCTATTTTTTCTACAACTTTTTCTGGTCACTGAGCTCTGGCTCATTATTTGCCGTATGGCTCAATGATCGAATTGGCATTGACGGTTCACAAATTGGTGTGCTCTTTGGTTTACAAACTGGACTCGCAGTACTGTTCAAACCGGCCTTTGGCTACATGCTAGACAAACTTGGCTTGAAGAAACATCTAATGTACTTTATTGCCGCTCTCAGCTTACTTATCGGCCCCTTTTATATCTATGTCTATGGCCCATTATTGGCAGATCCATCGACCTTCAAGTTTGGTGTCATTATCGGAGCCATATATCTTGGTCTACTTTTCCAGGCTGGTAGTGGTGTCATTGCTTCCTACAGCGAGCGCTTTGCCCGCTGCCATGACTATGACTTTGGTCTTGTTAATGGTTTTGGTATTGCAGCGTGGGGGCTATCAGCCATCCTTGCTGGCTTCCTATACAACATCAACCCTGATTTGATCTTCGTTGCTTGTAGTGTTGCTGCTGCATTGATGCTGATGTTCATCGCTATGCTGAAAGTCAAACATCTTGATAATGCCGACAACCATGTTATTTCAGCGGAAAAAATCGAAAAACATGATGTTATCCAACTGCTGAAAAACCCTAAAATGTGGGCCTTTATGACTTACGCGGGCACCATTTCTGTTGTCTTCTGGACATCAATGTCCCAATTTACCCGCTACTTTGTCAGCTTCTTCGAAACTCAGGAGCAAGGCATCACTTTTAGCTCCAACATGGATGGTATTACGGCTTTCTTCCTGTTCTTTGTCAGTGCAGCGGTGCCATTTGTTATCAGGAAAATTGGTGCAAAAGGTAGCCTGATCCTCACCGCCTTCGGTATCACTTCTTTCCTACTTCTTATTGGTTATGCCGGTCTTGGTGAGAAGAACCTCTACATGGCGGTCTTTGCCAAACTACTGTTCGGTATTGTTAACCCACTGCTTATTGTTTCTGTCTTTGCTTATATTGCCGAGCAATTTAACAAAAAGGTTAACTCATTCACTTATATGTTTGGTTTCCAGGTCGTCAACAACATCTTTACCGCCATTGCAGCACCGGTAATGGGCGTTATGTATGACACCCACGGTTTTGCCTTGAGCTACATCTATTTCGGTCTATTTGCTGCAGCCGCGACTATTCTTGCCTTCTTTACCCTCAGCAGCAAAAAATCCGCTGTTGATACTAATAAAGAATCGCTAGCAGCAGCTTAACGACCAATGGAAAGGGCATTTCGGTGCCCTTTCCCCTGTATTTACAAAAAGCAACCCCACTCCCGCACCCAATGAGGTTTTACTGTGTCTACTTCAATCATTGAACCCACACAAAAAGTGCCTTACCTCAAAGAGCACCGTTTACTCAATTTCTCTCGAGAATCATTACCCAATGAACTTATGTTTCTCCATACCGATGCTTTTATTACCCCTGTTGGTGAAAATCAATACGGGGTAAGAATAACTAGCCGTGCCAAAGATAACTTTTACACCGCTACCAATCTTGTACCGGAAATGCCATGGGATTGGAGTCAGCTCCCTAATTTCAGTTTTGCTTTTGATGCTTCAAACTTAGCCAATCACTCAACCCAAGTGTTTATTAATATCTTTAATACACAAGATGAAATGCACAGCCGTTCCATCACTATTCCTGCTTGCCGTAATCCTAGAACGTATATTTGTGAGCTAAAAGGAGATTACTTACAAGGTAAAACCAACCATTATTCCGGTCTGCGCTCCAATCCTGCACCTTTTGACACACCTTACGAATATGCAACTTGGATGTGGGGTGCTATCAATATTGATTTAACCAGCATCTGTAAAATTGAACTCAGCATTCATGGCTCGTTACTTGATCATGAGCTGGTATTAAGTAATTTCCGCCTAATCCAATCGCCACCCACCAACCCTGATTACCTAACAGGGATCATTGATAAATTCGGCCAGAATGCCAATGTCGACTATGTTCAGAAAGTACATTCTGAATCCCAACTTCTAGCATTAAAAGATGCTGAATTGGAAACATTGAAAGCAGGAAAAATGCCCCAACGCTCAACGTTCAGTGGCTACACCGGCGCTAAACAATTTGAAGCAACTGGTTATTTCCGCACTTTGAAGATCGACGGCAAATGGTCTTTGATCGATCCAGAAGGTTATCCGTACTTTGCAACGGGTATCGACATTATCCGTCTTGCCAATGCCTACACCATGACTGGAGTTGATTACGATCATTCAAAGATAGAGCAGCGCCAAGCCGATGATCTCACCCCGGAAGATTCCATTGAAAAAGTTACCGTCTCGAGCGAAGCAAAACAAACAGCCTTTATCGCCAGCGATATGCGCAGGAATTGTTTCAACTGGCTACCTAGTTACGACGACCCACTGGCAGAGCATTACGGTTACATGCGTGAGCTGTGGGAAGGACCAACAGCACAAGGCGAAACCTTCAGCTTTTATGCCGCCAACTTGCAGCGAAAATATGGCGAGAACTACCGTCAGATCTGGAGTGATGTCACCATAGATCGCATGCTCAACTGGGGCTTTACCTGTTTGGGAAACTGGGCTGCACCCGAGTTTTATCGCAACGAAAAGATCCCTTTCTTTGCCAATGGTTGGATTATCGGGGACTTTAAAACCGTCAGTAGCGGTGATGACTTCTGGACTGCACTACCCGATCCGTTTGATCCACAGTTCGAACAGCGTGCCATCGCGACTGTTCAGCAAGTCAAAGCAGAAATCCAAGGCTCACCATGGTGTGTCGGCATCTTTATTGATAATGAAAAAAGCTGGGGACGAATGGGTACGATCCAAGGCCAGTATGGCATTCCTATCCATACTTTGAGCCGTGATGCCGTTGAGTCTCCAACCAAAGCAGTCTTTATGACGGTGCTACAAGAAAAATACCAAACTATAGAAGCATTGAACCAGGCTTGGTCCACCCAATTCACTTCATGGGAAATTGTCGCCAAAGGTGTCTGTGATTTAGCGCATAACGAGGCCCAATGTGAAGACTATGCCCTTTTATTGGAAACCTATGCCTCAGAATATTTTCGTATTGTCAGCCAAGCCGTCAAGGCAGAGTTACCCAACCACTTGTACTTAGGTGCCCGTTTTGCCGACTGGGGAATGACTCCAGAGGTGGTCCGAGCCTGCGCCAAACACGCAGATGTGGTCAGTTACAACTACTACAAGGAAGGATTGCACCCAGAACCTTGGACGTTCCTGGAAGAAATCGATATGCCAAGCATCATTGGGGAATTCCACTTCGGGGCCCGTGATACCGGCTTCTTCCACCCTGGATTAGTCTCGGCAGAAAGCCAGGATGAGCGCGGGGAAATGTATGAGCGCTACGTCCAAAGTGTTGTTGATAATCCTTACTTTATTGGCTGCCACTATTTCCAATATATTGATTCGCCTATTACCGGGCGCTCTTTTGATGGGGAGAACTACAACATAGGCTTTGTCTCTGTCACAGACGTCCCCTATGACGGCATGGTAAATGCTGCGAAAACCATTAATAGCTCCCTTTATCAACAGCGATTTAATCAACTAACAAAATAATTTTTAACAATAAACGCCCTGGCCTTTTAGTAGGTCAGGGGTTTCTGCACCTGATTTTCACACAATGATCAATTTTTAATTTCTACGCTTACATATTCACAAGGAATGATGATGAACAAAACATTACTAAAATATACGGCACTTTCCAGTTGTGTATTATTTGCTTTAACCGCCAATGCCAATGCCAATGAAGAGGGTTTTACATTCCATGGTTACGCTAAAGGCGGAATCGGTATTACCAATGACGATATTCTTAGCCCAGGTGGCTATGATTGGGCCAATAATGGTGTGAACATTTTTCGCCTACCCGGTAATACCTATACCAACTCTTCCGGTGGCCGTCTCGGTAATGAGGCCAATTGGCTTGAATTACATCTAGGTTACGGCTGGGCGCAACAGAACGACATGGATTGGGCAATTCACTCTAACATTGTTCATGGTGATGGCGGCTTGGCGCTTGATGAACTAGCCATCAAGAGTGCAGGGGTTGTTCCATCCAACCCAGAAGCAACCATCTGGGCCGGTAAGCGCTACTTCAACCGGGTAGAAACCTTCCTGACCGATTCTCAACCGATGTCCAATGATGGATTGGGCTTCGGGATTGAAAACTACGACCTCGGGTTTGGCAAGCTACACCTAGGTGTCACGCGAAACATTTACGAAGAAGCTCCGCAAGACGGTGCAGGCGAGTTGGTTGCCTTTACCAGCTCCCTCTCCTTCATTGAGCTCTCTGATAATCTGACCCTCAATCTTTATGCCAACTACGGCACACCTTTCAGTCCTGACTCAGAAAATAAAACTGATGACAAACCTAATGCCTACCAATTAGCCTCTAAGCTTTTGTTGCTAAGTCGTACGGGTTACGACGAGCTCTTTGTCCGCTATTCGAAAAACGCCTCTGGCTCAATGACCCGCAGCTGGGAAGCGTTGCCTGATTATCAAATTGGCGGCTTCTGGCAGGGTATCCATACTCTAACGGACAGCTACACGCTGTCATACATTTGGCAACATGAAACCGCCAGTTTCGATGAAGATGCCCGCCGTCGCAATGACATCCGCATCAAAGACTCCCACTGGAACGCTTTTGTTGCCCGTAATACCTATACCTGGAACTCGCGTACCTCGACCGAGCTGGAGTTAGGCTACGAGTTTATCGATATCACGGCCATCGATACTACCGATGATGGCACTAACTCGGGTTACAAAGCCACTCTATCGCAAAACCTTCATCTCGCTGGTGGTTTTTGGGATCGCCCAGTAATTCGCTTCTTTGTCACCTACGCCGAACAGGATGTCGAAACCCTTGCCTATGACCGTTGGGATCTAGACCTGAATAACGGAGTGACGACTGGCAAAGCCGATGCGTTAACCTTCGGCGCTCAATTTGAAGCATGGTGGTAACCCCTTGGGCCATCATCTTTGATGGCCTTTTTTGATTAAGAAAGGAATAAGTAATGCGGACTCGTAAAACAAAAATTGCCATTTTACTTTCATCGATCACCTTATCGGCAACGAGTGGACTGGCCCTCGCCGATAGCGATGCTAAGCAAGGACAACAGCAGAATGACTCATCAATAACCACTTTATCTGACGGTATCCTGTCGTTGCCTCGTGTAACCACGGAACATGTTCAACTAACACCTTTAACAATGACTTCAGGCAAGGATCGGCCTATTGGCTATACCATCTCCTTCGACGGTGTTTCAGCTGCGAACCAACACAACTTGTGGCCCAATGTAAAAATGACCCCAGACAATGGCACCTGGAACTGGAATGCCAAGGGAAGTTTAAAGCTCGACATCACAAACCCTGGAATCCAAGTCGCTAAAATCATCCTAAAACTGTCGGATAACCTCGGTGTGATCGGTAGCGCAGAGAATCAGCTCAATTATGCTGCCACGATTGCGCCCAATACCACCGAAACAGTAGAAATGCTGTTCAATGGCAGTAAACGTCAATTCGATGGTTATTGGGGAGGAAATCAACTTAATCTCAGGCAACTGGCTGAATTTCAAATATATGTCCAAGGCCCAATCGAGCCACAGACAATTATTATGAACAATATCGAATTAACCCATGCCACCGGTGATTTCATAGCAGCCGAAGAGAGAGTGATAAATGCAGGCCCTGTGCCTACCTTGGCACTCATCTCCGACTTCACCCATGGAGAACAAACAGGTATAGCCCAAGACCAAAGTACGGCAATCATTCCCCCTTTCGACAAAACAGCCAAAAACGGCAAACAATCCATAACCTTCCCAGCTACAGAAGACTACCCGAACCTTGTTATTCAACCTAAGCAGCCCTGGGATTGGTCTGAGCTCGGGGATTTCAACCTTGCCTTTGATATAGCGAACCCCATCGATGAGGCTGTCCAGTTATTCTTCCGGGTTGATCAAGCTAAAAATAGCCAGCAAGGAGGCACTGCAGACGGTGTGACAGACAGCCTTTCTGGTTTTGCAACACTTCAACCCAATAGCGACAGTACGTATTACCTGTCACTGGGACAATCAGCCGGGGCCATGATCTCTGGCATGCGCAGCGAGCCGCCAAAGCGCTCTTATGATGCCCATGCCATCAGTTATGGCTGGGGAGAAACCGCACTTAATACAAGCCATATCCATAGCCTGCAGTTATACCTACAGAACCCTACCAAAGATGCTGAAATCGAAATTGGCGCAGTCCGACTTATCCCGAACCTTGATGCCGACGTAACACGCTACCAGCATATCATCGACCAATATGGCCAATTTACCGGTGATGATTGGCCAGAAAAAATCCTCAACGATGAGCAACTCCAGCTAGCTGGCCAACACGCTCTGGAACAACTCGGAAATGCGACGCCAATGGCTGACCGCTGCCTTCATGGTGGCTGGAACAAAGGACCAAAATTAGAGGCGACAGGCTTTTTCCGCACCGAAAAACTCGATGGTAAGTGGACGCTGGTTGACCCTCAAGGCTGCCTATTCTTTATGACAGGGCTTGATAATGTCCGTATGGACGATACAGTCACCATCACAGGAATTGACTATACTAAGGGCGATCCAAATTATGCAAACATTGCTTCACCGTTACGCCACTCAATGTTCGAATGGCTACCCGAACGAAATGATCCCCTCGCTGTCAATTACGACTATGCCCCATTTGTTCATTCAGGTGCGTTAAGACAAGGCGAAGTATTTAGCTTTTACCGGGCTAACCTGATGCGAAAATACGGCACTGAAAAAGCCGA
Organism: Photobacterium gaetbulicola Gung47; assembly: GCA_000940995.1. Lineage (NCBI taxonomy): Bacteria > Pseudomonadati > Pseudomonadota > Gammaproteobacteria > Vibrionales > Vibrionaceae > Photobacterium > Photobacterium gaetbulicola. The sequence goes on along the minus strand of CP005973.1, from coordinate 342,771 downwards.
AGCGATGCAGATCTGGAAAGATGTTACCCTCGACCGAATGACTGAGTGGGGGTTCACCAGTTTGGGTAACTGGATCGATCCTATGTTCTACGGCAGCGAACGTATTGCCTATCAAGTACATGGTTGGATCAATGGCGACCACAAACGGATTAGCACTGGTAATGATTACTGGGGGCCTATCCACGATCCATTTGATCCGGAGTTTATTAATAGCACTCGCGAGATGGCCAAGGTAGTGGCTTCTCATGTCTCCATTGATGACCCATGGCTAATAGGCGTCTTCGTCGATAACGAAATCAGCTGGGGTAACGTAATGAATGAAGCCAACCACTATGGCCTTATCATTAACGCCCTAAGCTACGACAGCAAAGAAAGTCCGGCCAAAACCGCATTCAGCCAGCACTTGAAAGCCAAATACTCATCGATAGAAAAGCTTAATCAGGCGTGGCAAAGTAAGATCGAATCCTGGTCGGCCTTCGAATCTTCCTTTGAGCACCGCTCGGCACTGACACAAGGTATGCGGAAAGACTACTCCGAACTACTGCAGTTACTATCGGAACGATACTTTTCTATCGTCCAGGCCGAAGTTAAAAAAGTGCTTCCTAATCACTTATATCTAGGTGCCCGTTTTGCCGACTGGGGGGTCACACCAGAAATTGCTCGTGGCGCTGCCAAATACGTCGACGTGATGAGCTATAACCTGTATGCCAATGATCTCAACGACAGCAAGAAAGCCCATTGGAAAAACTTACTGCCAGAGCTAGATAAACCCAGTGTCATTGGTGAATTCCATTTTGGTTCCACCGATACTGGCCTATTCCATGGTGGAATTATCACTGTCGCTGATCAGGCTGAACGCGCAAAAATGTATACTCATTACATGGAGAGTGTAGTAAATAACCCATATTTCGTCGGCGCTCATTGGTTCCAGTACCTTGATTCTCCGGCATCCGGTCGAGCCTGGGATGGCGAAAACTACAACATAGGCTTTGTCACCGTGGCAGATGAGCCTTATGTTGAACTCATCGAAGCCGCCCAACAGTTTAATGCCGACCTGTACCACAAAAGATTTGAGGAAAAAACGCTCTAATCATAAGCACAAAAGAGGCCGAGCAATCGGCCTCTTTTCACCGTAATATAATGACGATAACTCACACCGCTCATTGAGCATATATGTATACTAGCGCTCATTAACTGTCGTGGACTCGCGGACATATAGTTCACTAGAAAAATTGATCAGATTCTGTAGCAAGGGCTGTTGTTGGATTAGTAAATCAACTCTCATCAGAGCTTCCTCTCCCATTTTAGAGTAGGGTAGCTCCACCGATGATAATTTCGGCTCCAACTCTAAGCCAAGAGGCGTATTGTCATACCCCATCACCGCAATATCTTCACCGATTTTCAAGTCATGCTCCTTAATTGCTTGGTAACACCCCATCGCCATATAATCACTAAAACAGAATATCGCATCAGGTCGGCTAGCTAATCCAAGTAATTTTTTCGTTTGCTGATAGGCGCTTTTTAACGACCAATCAGCTTCAACTTGGTATTCCTTTTTAGGAATTAACTGATTATCTATCAAAGCTTGCTCATAACCCATTAACCGCTGTTGTGTTGCTTCCATCCAAGTTTCACCAAGGACAACAGCTATATTCTTATAACCTTTTTTGATCAAGTGCTCTGTCGCCTTATACCCACCATGTAAGTCCGCAGGCATAATCGAAGGTATCGAACTATCAATACTAGTACAGTTTAGTAACACCACCGGCAAATTTGTTTTGATTTTTAATTCAATATCTTTACGTGTTTTAGATGAAGCGTAAATAATACCAACATATGAATTATTGCAAGAAATTTCAGTCTGTATTTGTTTTTCCAACACAGGGTTATTACCTGAATAGAAAGTTGATACAAAATAGTCATTTTCCCAACCTGCAGACCAAATTGTATTAATAGCATCAATAAATGGGTCGTTGTCAGAAACTGAATCCAGAACCAATGCAATTTTTTTGGACTCAATACGTTTTAGTACTGTCTCAGATTTTTTGTAGCCTAATTCAGCAGCTGCCAAATAAACTTTATCACGCGTTTCTTCAGATATCTGTACTGCATTTGAGCCATTCAATACCAATGACACCGTGGTCTGAGATACATTGGCCTCGCGGGCAATATCCATCATCGTTACTTTTTTTGCCATCTTTTACTCATTCTACAAATAGCAATGCCCGGTTAAATACCGGGCAATATATTACTGACTAACAGGCTTCGTCTTGCACAGCTCAACAATTCAAACCGTAATTTTATTAGCACTGACCGCTTTGACTTTTATATATAGAATCGGAATAATAAACACCAACACACAACTATTGCCAATAACGATTGATGGATCCCCTATTTGTAATCCGTATATAATCCACAATGATACACCAAGGAAAAACATAATATACATAGGTAAAGAAATACCGGATGTATCCCTAGTTTTTAGTGTTTTCAATGCTTGTGGAATGAAAGATACGGTCGTGAAAAAGGCAGCAATTAAACCAATGCTTACCATCAAACCCTCCTTACATTGCCGCTTCCAAAATGCGCTTCGACCAAGAGAGGTCAAGATCGCCCGTTTCAGATAACGCGGTCATATTATGTTTTTCTAGCAGACCCAATACTGGTTCTACATCCGTAAAGGTATAACCGTAGTCAGAGAAACGCGTCTTGAGGCCAAGCGAGCGGAAGAATTCTTCGGTTTTATCGATTGCCGCATCAATTTTCTCATCATCGGCACCTTCGGTGATATCCCACACACGCTCAGCATACTGCAGTAATTTCGCTGCTTTTTGCTCTTTGCGAACACGCCAGAGGGCTGGCATGATAATCACCAGGCTCGGTGCATGGGCGATACCGAACAAGGAAGTCACTTCATGTCCAATCATGTGGGTCGCAAAGTCCACCGGGACACCAGAACCAATCAGGCCGTTAAGTGCCATGGTTGAACACCACATTAAGTTTGCACGGGCTTCATAGTTTTCTGGTTGCTCCAGGTTATCCTGGGCCACTTCCACCAAGGTACGCATTATGCCTTCAGCAGTGCGGTCCTGGAAACGCCCTTCTGCAGGGAAGGTCACATACTGCTCGGCTGTATGGATAAAGCTATCGGCTATCCCATTGGCAATCTGAGACTGAGGCAAAGTGAAGGTATAAGTTGGGTCTAGCACCGAAAAGGCCGGATAGGCAAAAGGCGATGAAATACCTAGTTTGTCCTCACCGTGGCTGATAACCGCGTGTGGGTTCATTTCCGAGCCTGTTGCAGGCAAAGTCACAACGGTACCAACAGGAATAGACTGGGTAATACGCTCATCAGTCATTGGCGTCACGTGCAAGATATCAGCTTCGTTACCTATAAATGCCTCGTTATGCGCAGCAATTGAGATAAACTTCGCACCATCCATGGTTGAACCACCGCCGACGGCAAGGATAAAATTCACATTCTCACGGCGGACAATCTCCACAGCTTCCATTAGGATCTCAAACTTCGGGTTTGATTGGATTTTGTCGAACTTGATCACTTCGTTGGAAATAGTGGCCAGCACTTTATCCAACGTGCCGATTTTTTCAATAATTGAGTCGTATACCACCAGCACCTTCGCTTCTGCCGGGATATAGTTCGCCATGTTTTTCGCTGCCCCTTCACCAAACAAAATCCGAGTCGGGTTACAAAAATCAAAGTTATTCATGTTTGCCTCATTAATTAGAGTTTTGGAAAGTGCCAGCACTTAAGATTTGGCGTTTTACTTTGTATTTACAGATAAAATTCCAGTTCCAGCTTGAGTCATATTTATGACACAGGCCCCACCCCCCCAACCCCGGAGACTGCTGAGTATTTTCATGATTCGGATCGCGATAAATACCGACCGCCTCAGGAGCCCCCTTGATATGGGACATAATTTGAAAATTTTGACCATCTTCTGCGAACTGGATAGTATTTTTCTCTGGCCCGTCGGTGGTGATAAGCGAAGCAATACCGCCCTTGTAATGCCACACCGCCACTTCATGGCCGCTGTTGCTGATAGGGTTCAGCTCTGAACGCTCATATGGCCCCCAGATATTGTCAGCAATTGCAACACCGTGTTTGATCTCTCGGCCCCCCATGTTCATTCCTTCGCCCATCGCTTCCCCTTTGTAGTAAAGGTAAAACTGACCGTTGAAGAACATCAGACATGGATCATGCACTTTGTGGCTGTCAAAGCTGCCTTTCTTCTTAACGATAAAACGGTTGTCCTCCTCGCCATCCCATTCGCCATCCATTGTCGGTGACAAAATTGGGGCATCAGATTTTTTCCATGGGCCAAACGGAGAATCCGCCTCAGCAATTGCGATATGTTCAAATTGTCGATTTAGGTACGGATACTGAACCGTTTGGTAAACCAAATAGTATCGCCCGTCATAGGCCAAAACTTCTGGGGTGAAACATGAACGGTCGTCATAAGATCCTTCCGGCCCGCGTTCAATGGCAACCCCTTGCTCTTGCCAGTACTCGCCATCTTCTGAAATTGCATGCCAGACTTCAGTCAGATCCCACGGGAATACTTTGTCCTCTTTGTTGGCCGAACCAAACCCCACAGTTTCACCTTCACCTTTGGTGTACCAGCAATGATAAAGCCCCTCAACCTTGATCACCGCAGATGGGTCACGACGAATTACGCCTTGTTCAAAAGCAAAGTCTCCTTTTAGTGGTTCTACATCAAACTCAATCAACCACTCCGGCCCGCGCTGGTCATAACCCCGCTCGATAGCCCGCTGACTAGCAAGACTCAGTTTTTTCGCCATGTTTGTTCCTCGTTTTACTGCAACTCAGAATGTCTGAGTTTAATTAATTTATTTACTAATAATATTAGCCAAATGATACACTAATATTATTAGCTTACATTGAGATTGATCACACTTTCGCAGTTAGTCTCCCCCATTTTCCCCTCTCATCGGCTACATAAAAGCAGGGATTTGTCATGATGACTTAATTGGTTACCAAATCGGCCTCGATATCCTCGATACTTTTATTCTTGGTCTCCGGCAAAACTTTCACCATAACCACCAAACTGACCAAACCAACAGCTCCGTAACTTAGAAAGGTATTGCCTGCTCCGAATTGTTCAAGCTGCCATGGGAAAAACTGCTGAACAAAATAGCTGGTCAAGCTGGTGATAAGGGCTGCAAACGGAATTGCGATGCTTCTGATTTTATTTGGAAATATTTCGGAGAATATTACCCACATGATTGGTCCAATAGAGAAATGGAACGCGCCTAGGAAGAGAAAAATGCCAAACAGCACGTAGGCTGCATTGATGTTAATCGCTGCCTCGATAATCGGCCCTGTTACCAAGGGAAGTTCATTCGGGCTATAAAGTTTGGCAAGATCGGCTTTAAACTCTACATCGGACGAATAACGCTTATCCACCAATACTGACAAAGGCTCTGTTGCTATTTGTTGCTGTTGCAAGCTTACAACTGACTGTTCATTTAGCTGATAGGTAGCGCTATGGAAACCGTACCAGGATGAGCCATGGGCAATAACAATAAGCGCTAAACCTGCCAGAGTTAATTTGCGGCGACCAAGCTTTTCAATGAACAAGATTGCGACGATAGTAAAGCTGACATTAACGATACCAACATAAATTGTTTGCATGAAGCTGCTTTCGACGCTCATTCCTATCTGTTCAAATACCACTGGTGCATAAAAAAGAACCGCGTTAATACCAATGACCTGCTGAGTAATGGCAAAGGTAACAGCAATAAACAGTACAAGTCGCATACGACGACTAAACAAGTCTTTTACCTGTTGAAATAAGTTATTGTTATCGCCAGCGACTGTTTGCCTAACGTTCATGATGAGAGGCTCTACCTCATTGGCAGGGACAATCTTTTTAAACACTTCACGAGCCTCAGTGATGCGTCCTTTGGAAATCAGCCATCGAGGCGATTTCGGCACTTTAACCAGCAACACAATCCAAATGACATTTGGAATAAGCTCAAAACCCAACATGTAACGCCAAACTGTCTCGGGAGTAATAAGGTCTACCACTCCTATGCTCTTTACCAGTAAGTAGTTGACGATAAAAGCGACAAGGCTACCAATGGTAATCAACAGCTGGTTTATAGAGACAAATTTGCCGCGCTTGTCAGCCGGCGCTATTTCGCCAATATACATCGATGAAATTGACAGCGAACAAAACGCCAATCCACCAATAAACCGTCCCAGCAACAGCACCTCATAGCTACCTGCCAGCGAAGAAATACTTGATGACAAGGTGTAAAGCGCCGCCAATCCAAGCAGGACGTTTTTTCGCCCATATTTATCGCACAGTGTCCCAGTGATCATCAGCGCAACAATCGCACCAATCCCCGCTATACCAACAACACTTCCCACCTGCATACTGTTGAGACCAAATTGGGCAGTCACATAACGTACGACTCCCGAGATATTGGCAGCATCTAACCCGAAGACAAATCCCCCGAAAGCACTTATCAGCGCATATTGGGTCACTCGTCGGTCATGACTCATTTTCATACATCCCCTCGATACCTATTTTCTAAACCCGTTACTAATCAGCTGCAATTAATCACCGTCAACTAATAATATTAGTAATATTTAGTGCAAATGCTGACATAGCTATTAGTAGAAAACATCGATACAAGTCACATTTGCTTTAAAGATGAGTTAAAGGAATAAATTGCCAACAAGAACTGAGCAGCTTGTCACAGAAACCGATAGCGTTAACCCGCTCACAGGATCTTAGGATGTGGGATACCTGAGTGATTATTCGTGACGATTTCAGCTAGATCACCATGCCAAGATAGCGACCAACCAAAACAAAACGACAACAACGAGACATGAGGTCAATATGAAACCTACATCTTTGGCAGTAGTACTCTCAGGTATCCTTCTGGGCGGCTTGGCTAACGCCGGCGAACACAATGTCATCCATAATCCGGGCTTTGAAGATAAAGGGCTGGGCTGGAGTTATTGGTTTTCAAATATTCGCAGTGATGGCGCTTTCGAAGGCACCTACCGTGGCCGTATAGCAATTGGTGCCGATCATCACATCAGCCAAGTCATTACCGTTCCAGAAACGGCTTATTATGATTTGTCAGCTTTCATCAAGAACGACAAGCAAGGCGGTCAGTTTGGCTTAAAAAACTTGGACGGAGAGGTGCTGCTATCAAAACAGGTTGGGGCTAATAAACAATACTCTCTGAACAAAATCAAAAATATCGCCCTGGAACAAGGTGAGATCCTATCGGTATTTTTCTCGGGATCAGATAAAAGTGCAGTCAGCATTGATAACGTTTCACTGACCAAGTCGAAGAAAGGCAAACAACCGAAATTCAATCAGATTGTCCAGTTTAACGTGACGGAACAATCTGGCACCACCACAATCAACCGCAACACACAGCGGATAGAATTTACCGTCCCTTTTGCTACGGATCTCAGCCAGCTAACCATCAGCAACTTACTGGCTTCGCCAGAGAGCCAAACCAGCATACGACAAGGTGATATTGTTGACTTCACCAAGCCAGTTTCTGTGCATGTGATCAATGAAAAAGGCAAAGCAGAAAAGTGGACAGTCACCGCGATTGAAAGTGAGAAAGAAGTCACTATCGCTTCATCTAACACAGCACTGGAAGATTCCTTCAATTGGGCCATTGATAAGACCAAGCAGTTTGTCATGACCGGGCAAAGCGGCCTCGTTAACCGGGACGAAAACAACAACGACGGTAGCGGCACCGCTAACTATATCCCCTCTTACTGGGCAGGGTATTTCGACCGTACCGCCTTCTATTCAAGAGATTTTCTTCACCAAGCAAGCGGTGGCTGGCTAGCAGGTTTAGGTGCAGAGAATCTATCTATGTTCCAGACCTTTGCCCGCCACTCTACCGAGCCGCGCAAGTGGTATACCTTGTGGGCGATCAACTTCGATGGTACGCCGCACACTATCGATTACCACCACGACGACTATTTTGTTCGTGAAGTTCCAGCCCAATTCGAATTTGTCGAAAAAGCCCTCGAACAATACCGCTGGACTGGTGATGATCGCTATATCTACGACCCTGATCTTTGGCAGTTCTACACCAAGGTACTGACTGACTATATCGCGCTTCATGATGACCAAGAGCCAAATGGGATCGCAGAAGGCTATGGCGGGATTTTTGAAGGCTCAGCCACCTATAACGAGCGCGGTGAGTTCCCAATCGAAGCGGGTGACGGCATTGGCTCGCAGTACCAGGCAACAGTTGCTTACGCAGCCATGCTTGAAGCCCGAGGCGAAACGGACTTGGCTGCTGAATGGCAAGAAAAAGCCGTTGAGCTCAAACGCTTCTTCAACGAAGAGTGGAGCATTAAAGACCCTGCCAACCCACTGGATAATTACGTCAACATTATTCAAAAAGATGGCCTGCGCCTGAACGATTTCGGCAAGGAAAACAGCTGGTTCATGCCGATGAAGCTCATCACAGAACCAGGAGAGCGCAACAATAACTACCTCGATTTTATTTCCTATAACCTCGGCGAGGGGATCGGCTCGACGCCTGAAGCGCCATACAACATCGAGGCCTACACCTATATCCCAGAAACCTACTTCCCGTATAATCGCAATGAGGAAGCCTGGAAATGGATGAACTACATCATCAACCAGAAAGATCTGCCTCACGAGCGCCCAACCCAGGGCACCAATGGCGACTATCCGGAAATTTCCTTCACCTTCATTTCCAACACCATTGAAGGACTGATGGGTATTGAGCCGAATGCGCCGCAAAACCGTGTCGTGACGGCCTCTCACTTGCCACAAGATGTCGAGTGGCTAGAAGTTGAATACCTACCAATGGGTGAGCACGAACTGGCAATCCGACATGAAGGGTTAATAGAAACCAGCTTGACCAACACGTCAGAGCAACCTCTTGAGTGGGAAGCGCGCTTCTACGACAAACATGACACTATTACAGTGAACGGTACAGTAATGAAAGCGAAGAAGAAAAAGGTCAACGGTGTTATCTTGAGCTATGTCATCGTGAACGTGCCTGCAAACGGAAAAGCTACAGCAACACTATCCATCAGATAACTACCAATCTCCGTCTTTGTTCCAAATTGAGAGCCAGGAAGTCTAATCACCTCCCTGGCTCTTCGCATTAAACGCTAATCAAACTGCATCTAGCCACCTTGTTCGTGTCGCAAATAGCAAGCAGAGGCGCCTGACAAGCGGTTTGCTGCACTGACGACAGCCAGCAGTGAAGCTTTTGTGATATTCGAGTGACTTCCTACACCAAACAATTGTTTCTCATTACCTTGTTTGACCTCAACATAAGCAATTGCCGTGGCTTCTGATCCGCTGTCTGTCGCATGCTCACTGTAATCAACAATAGATAGGTTCTGCCCGAATGTGCTGTTCATACCATGGACAAATGCAGCAAGAGGCCCATTGCCTTCCCCATATATCATGACCTCCTGACCATTGTGTTGCAAAGTCGCTTCAATCCGGCAAGAGCCATCCGCGTTCTGCCTTTCCATATAACCAAATAAAGAAAACGGGGTGCTTGCTTCAAGGTATTCAGTGTTAAATGCCTCCCAGATATTGTCTGCTGTAAGCTCTGTCTTATACGTATCGGCAATATCTTGTACGTGTGCGCTGAATTCTATCTCAAGCCCTCTTGGCAGCTGAAGTCCATACTCGCTGCGTAATATGTAAGAAATGCCCCCTTTCCCAGACTGACTATTCACGCGAATGATCTTTTCGTAATTCCTGCCGATATCCGCAGGGTCAATTGGCAAATAAGGCACCTCCCAAAGACTGTCACTTTGCTGGCTCGTGAAGCCTTTCTTGATCGCGTCTTGATGAGAACCGGAAAAGGCCGTGAAAACTAGCTCTCCTGCATACGGGTGCCTAGGGTGCACTTGCATCTGATTACAGTGTTCAACCGAACGTGATATTGCTTCAATATCAGAAAAATCAAGATTCGGGGAAATACCCTGCGAATATAGATTCAACGCCAAAGTAACAAGGTCAACATTACCTGTTCGTTCACCGTTGCCAAACAACGTCCCTTCCACTCTATCGGCACCTGCAAGCAGGCCTAATTCGGCTGCGGCGACGGCGGTTCCCCTGTCATTATGGGTATGAATACTCAAACACGTCTTATCTCGAAAAGCCAAATTACGGCTCATCCATTCGATTTGATCTGCGAAGATATTTGGAGAAGAAAGTTCAACGGTAGCAGGAAGATTAACGATAATGTTTGAGCCAAACTCAGACAACCAGACATCTGATACCGCATCGCAAATATCAAGCGCAAAGTCCAATTCGGTCCCGGAAAAACTCTCAGGAGAATATTCTAACACCCAGTCCGTTTCAGGATACTTACTGACATTGTCTAGAACACGGTACACACCATCCAGCGCTAGCTGAATAATACTTTTCCTGTCTTTTTTGAAAACAATCTTGCGCTGAACAGTAGATGTTGAATTATATAGGTGGACGATCGATCTTTTACTTCCGCGCAGAGATTGAAAGGTCTTATCCAAGTGTTCATTTCGCGCAGGTGTAAGCACCTGCAGAGAAACATCCTCTGGAACAAGACCTTCATCTATTACTGTTCGAATAAAGTCATAATCTATTTTTGATGCAGATGGAAAGCCCACTTCTATTTCTTTAAAACCACAGCGAATCAACACATCATAAAGCTGCATTTTACGATCTGAATCCATGGGGTTGATCAATGCTTGGTTTCCATCTCTCAGGTCAACGCTACACCATGCTGGCGCATTAGTGAATACCTTGTTTGGCCATTGTCTATCAGGTAAGTTAACTGGTGGAAATTGCCGGTATTTAACCTGTGGTTTTTTATACATATTCATATCTATCATACTTCCCTGAACTGACTTTCTATTACTAATTTCTTATGGAAGATTTCGTTTATCAAAAAGACGATATTTTCGTTTTCGTAATCACATAAGCAAGGATTAAGTTTCAGTCTATAACGCAAGGTTTATATAACATTCTAAATTAGTATTAGTTCACCATACGCCACTTTTGAATTTTCCCTTGTAAGCTTTTTTAGCGGCCAACCCGCATTTGCAAAATGGTACCAATTGGGGTTAAGCAGTAATGACTTCCCTACCAATACAAGATCAGCATTCTGCAATGCAGCATTAGCCGTTTCTTTATCATAAACGCCTCCGGCGACAAACAAAGGGCCCTTCCATAATTTGCGAGTGATCTCTAATAGAGAGTGGTCACTGTTCCATGCCTTGGCATTAAAATTGTGAGTTGCTAAAGATAATACATCAACACTTTCTTTTGATAGCTCATTAATTATTGACTGATATTCTTCGATATCGGTAAAAGCACTATCGCTATTATCAGCCCCAATACAGTCTGAGAGTCTGAAAGATAACAAACAACTATCTGGAATTGCCTGCTTTAGTGCGGCAAGGATATGTCGAATCATTCGGCACCGGTTAACAATATTCCCCCCAAACTGATCTTCACGCTGATTCGATTGTTTAGACAGAAACTGATGGAGCAAATAGCCATGCGCACCATGAACCTCTACTCCATCAAAGCCAGCTTGTACCGCGGCCTTGGCCGATTTTACAAACCCCTCAATCACCTGTTCAATATCACTCAGGCTCATTTCGACAGGGGGGGGATAAGGTCTTCCAGACGTTCTTTCAATCTGTGGAGCAGCAATTGAGCTAGGCCCGATAACCTTTCCCGCAGGATTGAATTCGGGTAATGCAAGCCTACCACAATGGTTGAGTTGGGCGATTGCAATAGCCCCGGCGTCATGAACAGCATTGACCGTTTTTTTCCAGAGCATTACCTGCTCAGACGTCGAAATCAATGACTGACCAGGCAATCCTTGGGCTGAGCATTGATCGGATAAAATAGCTTCCGTATAGACAACTGAAATACCAGACGAGGCACGTCTGATGAGCAAGTCTAGTGTATCCTGCCTTGGGATCCCCTCCAGTGAGGATAATCGGCTCATTGGAGCAAAGCCTAACCGGTTTCTAAAGTAATGCCCTTTTACCCATATACCTTCGTTAAAACATTTCACTTCGCTATTTGGGCTATTCATAACTTACTCACTTAATACTGAAGGCATCGCACCAGGTTGATTGAGGCCTTTAGCAATTGCTGCTTCATTCTTACTAATACAGTCCGATAAAGCCTCTACCCACGATGCAGAGACCCCATTGTTGAGAGCATATTCTCGAATTTGGCGCAATGGATTGATATGAGCTTCAGCCAACCCATGTAGCGAACGCAGCTGATCATCTGTCACATCACGACTAAAACTTTTAGGCAGCTCCGCTCCGACAGTTCTGAAGTTGAGAATTGTCCTAATACACTTTTCACAACGGCAACAGTTTTGGCTTTTATTCTCCCCTTGCCAGCACACACGTAAGTTATTCGCACCTTCAGTCCATTCTGCAACTGCCGCGACTTTTTCATTCCTTGTATATTCTGTAGCATCATGCATCAATTGAAAACTGTCACTCGACATCATCCAATCAGTGACAGGATTAGATCCCCAAGGAAGGAGCAAGCTATTATAAGGTTCCGAGCTAGCAATCAACCCACAGTCAAAACGGCCAGAAAATAGCATCAGGCTCGATGCCATTCCGGTACCGAAAGCATCTTCCCAATACTTTAGGTCAGAATGCCATAACTGCCTAAAGTTTGTCTTAAGGCTAATTAGCTCGACATCAACACCACTCAGTACTGGCGCACTACGCTGATATATCGTCTCAAATACATCAACTTCATCCAGGGGGATATCAAAGCCATGGATCATAACAGCCGCTTGTAAGTTCTTACTTGCACGCCCCGCTTGATTTCGAACATGTCTTAATGTTGTAAATGCACTATCGACACCACCAGAAAAAGTTTGAATAGCCCGAGCAGGTTTGGCTAGTAGCGACTGTTTGACTTCATTATCTGCTTGAATCGATACTTTGCTGTATCTTTCTGGGCGCCAATGAACCCATGCCGACTGGAACAGTTCCAAGTTATCAATTAAGTCTGAAGAAACATCTCCATGTACGATCAGATCTGATTTTCTTCTCATGGCCACAAAGAGTGTAGCCAACAACAAAGGGTCCGCTTTTTTAGTAACATAATTAGAAAATTTAGTTGGGACACTAAACCATAGCTTCTCTTCGCCTTGACCCTCTGTCACAACGTTTGCACTGATAATAACCCGATCATTTTCTTCGTACCAATCCAGTGGCCAAATTTCCATTTTGCTCATTTTTAATTCCTTTTCACTTTAGTCATATTGAACTTAATACGACTATAATAAATATCAGTCATATTAATTTTCAATGAACTCAATAATGTTCCCTTCGGGATCTTTGCAATAACCAAAGTAAAGACCTGAACTCTCTGATGAAGACTTTATAAAGACAGGCTCTTCAGATATCAGCTCGGCCCCCAGAGCCTCAAGTTTTATCCATAATGAATAAATATCCTCCACGGAAAAGGCAATATGACGAATACCAAACATATTTGCATAGCTATCCACACCACTGGAGATGCTTTCTTGGTACTGGGTCAACTCTAAAATAAAGTCATCATCTTGCAAAGATAAATGTACTGTACGAGCTTGAGCACCTTTTACACCAATCCCCTTTGAAAATTCCTTCGAATCAAGAAAAATATCTTTCACAACATTCATATCAAACACATCAACATAAAATTGAAGGACTAAATCAATATCTTCGCATATGATAGCTACATGTTTAAACTTCAAGCTATTTCTCTCCTTTTAAACTTCACATTTGAAAAGGTATCCAGTTCACCATTCGTTAATGCCATAGCAGGAAGAAGATTAGAAAAATGTTCAACCTTAATATCTTCAATGAATGAAATAAAACTATTACTTGAGGGCTCAAAGTCATTTCTAAATGAATCTATAACCCAACGCTGTAGTAAATCTAAGTCAGAGATATTATCTACTCTATCCGGTTGGTAAACGTCGCATCCTTTTTGGATAACTTCTTTCATTTTATCTGATGAATATATAACATCTGCACCTGTAGAAAATGCATAAATATCATCATGCACTTGAGAAAGATATGCAAACTTTAGCATTTCCAGCATATTATCGTCACCACCTACAAAAAGGTGCTTTTCTAACACATTACTCGCCTTACTTAAAATAACACCAGCTTTGACATCTGATAGTTCATCACATATTGGAGCATAAATTGCGTGTAAGTAAAATTGATCCTTAAATATAATATCAAGACTCCTAGTTACGCGGTGATATTGCAAGTTTGAGTAGTTTATACTAATACTCCCACATTCATGTTTTCCTACCACAACACCTACACCATGGTTAGGTATTTTCTCATGGCCAACAAGCATATCTTCACTTTTCACGAGTAAAAAGTTATCTGTATCACCAAATAAATCTTCAGAGAGATATATTTGATGAGGAATTTCAATTTCAAAAACAGAGGGAGTTCTTGAATTTGAAAAAGCTCTTCCTGATGACGAATCGAAACGCCTGTCTTTTGAAAAATTAGTGACACTAACTAATGGGTCTAAGGAAAATTTATTGATAATATCTTTAACCGTATGATGAACTTTTGAATGAAGATAGTTCTTCATCATAATAACCTTTGCGTTATTTATTCTATCCGAAACTAGTTGGTCATCATTGTTCAAATTGACAAACGGCTTTTCAAGTATAAAACGTCTAAAACCATAATCATACCAATTCAGAAATTCATCAGATAAAACACCGCTTGGTAAGCATAAATCAATAATGGTATTACTTCGATCGAGTCTCTCAATATCTTTTTCGACGAGCTCTAAGCTTTTATATATTTTAGGACTGATATTTTCCTTAGTAAAAAGGTTATGCAAATCAATACCAGGCTCTCCCTTAGGATCAATAATTATAACTTTTGATATATTTAATACATTTGACTTATAAAGCTTATAATATGAGTTGAAGTGTAAATAACCAGCTTTTCCTGCGCCTAATATAACAATACTATTTTCCATCTGATACATCATTATCTATAGGTTGATGAACAACAGCCCCATAAAAGTCAGCATCAGCAATATGAAAAGCGATATACTTAAGATCACTTCTACCGATCGACCTAATTCTGTGTTTTGTATTTCTGGGGATATTTATGCAATTATCCGGAGATACCGAAATAGATTTATCTTCTAACTCAACGACACCTTCACCATCTATAATATAGTAGACTTCATCTGTATCTGGATGAAAATGATACTCTCCACCCTTTTGTGATTTCGCAATAGCTAAGGCACTTCTTACAATATGGCGATTAGGCTCATTTTCGCTTGAAAACAAAAGAGCGCGAACAACATTTCCATCATAAACGCTTTTTACATCAATTTCCCTGTTAATTTCTTTATAACCCACAATACGTTCCTCCGGTTAGATTAACTCGCACTGCGTCAAAAGATGACGTAGTTCATCCTCTTTACTCTCTTCCAGTGGTGTCAGAGGCAGGCGTGGGTTCCCAACGTCAAAATGGATCAAGCTGAAGGCTGACTTCAATGCAATAGGGTTTGTTGACAAATAGATCCCTTTGAAGAAGTCATGATATTTAGTATATAAATCTCTCGCAGTAACAAAATCGTTGTTGAGTGCAGCATCAACAATAGCAATACTTTGCCTAGGAATAACATTTGCGGCTACTGATATGTGCCCATGGCCACCGAGTAAGAGCGTTAATAAAGCCATGAAATCATTTCCGCTTAAAACGACAAAATCTTTATTTTTAACAAGGGAGATTAGATTACCCATTCTAACCATATCTTGATTCCCTTCTTTAATGCCTATTATTCTTGGGTGCTCTGCCAACTCATTCACCGTTTGGGGGCTAATATCAATTGTGGTCCGGCCCGGCAGATTATGTATCATCAAAGGGATAGAAATTGAATCAGCCAGTGCTAAGAAGTATTCCTTCATACCTCGTGTTGTCGGTGGATCTAAGTATGGCGTGAAAGCTAACACAGCTTCAACACCAATTTTTTCAACTCTTTGAGCTAAGTCTATCGTTCTCTGCAGGCATTCAGTTCCTATATCCGGAATTACCATTGCACGACCACGGGATTGATCAAATACGATTTCAGTCACTCGTATTTTTTCTTCATCAGTTAACGCTGCGGCTTCACCCGTGACACCATTTGGACATATCCTCTTGACCCCAGAGGAGATTTGAAACTCAACCAGCTTTCTCAATGAAACCTCGTCAATATTATTTTTTTCATCAAATGGTGTAATTATCGTTGTGTATGCACCAATAAACCGCTTAGTACTATTACTTATCATTTCCATCTCCAACTTTCTATACTTTTAAGGCGAAATTAATTATCAACAAACTTTACTGAATGAGATTATTTCTCTCATATCTTGCTATTACTTCTAATGCTGCAGTAACGGACTCACCTAAACGAATTGGGTGACCTAACTCAGCCAAAACAAGTTCCATGGCTGATAGTAGAGTTATAATATCTATAGGTTTTGTTGAGCCTATATGTCCAACTCGTATTATTTTATTCTTCAATTCCCCCTGACCAGACGCAACCATAAAATCAAATTTGCTTTTTAAATTAACCAGCAAATCTGACATTTGATCTCCTTCAGGAAGTTTCACAGCAGTTAAAGCACTACTGAGATTTTTTTTATGGAACAAGTCAAAGCCTAACTTTTCAATTCCCACCCTACAACACTCAGCACAAATAAGATGTCTTTTCCAGATCTCATTTAATCCTTCGGTTTCCATCTTATCTAAGGCATAATCTAACCCAAATAAAAGACTAAATGGCGGAGTATTTGGCGTTGTTAAGTCTTTACTACTTTCACGGATAATGTTCAGATTCCAATATGAATAATGATCTTTAGGCTTTACATTTTTCCATGCTTTGTCGCTAAGGGTAATAAATGATAGGCCAGGTGGATTCATAAACCCTTTCTGGGAACTCGAAATCACCACATCTAGGGACCATTCATCAGTTAAAACCGGCTCTACGCCCACAGTTGTCATCGCATCGACAATAATCAAAGAACCATATTTCTTGCATATTTTACTTATAGAACGAATATCATGTGTTATACCGGTTGAAGTTTCGCAATGAGTAACAAAAACATACTTTGGCCTCAAGTGTGAAATAACTTCTTCAACACTTTCCAAATCAAAAGTCCCCTCCCCATCAGCAACAATTGATCTTGTTTTTGCCTTATATGCATCACAAAGATGAATCCATCTATCACCATACTTTCCTGCACTTAGAACAACAATATCATCACCTTCATTAATAAGGCTTGATACAACAGACTCCATTGCGCCAGATCCAGAAGATGACAGCAACAATACATCGTTTTTGGTTTGAAATACGTATTGTAGTTTCCTCTGTATCCTATCAAAGAGCTCTTTAAATTCTTTTGTTCTATGATGTGTAGATGATTTAATTGATGCTAAATGTACTCCTAGTGGTACATTCCCTGGACCTGGAGTAAACATCTTTGTTTCTGACATAAATCAACCTTGATTAAATTACTAAGAAAGTAGTCACTGAATGCTTAATCTTTCTATCTAATCCCAAATATGTATTCAAGAGATATAACCAAAAGCTGAAAATTTATGCGATCAACAACTCATAATTATTCACAAAGACTCGTTATTAAGTCGGGCGAAATTATTAACCAATTCCTCAATATTCTATTATCTATTTTATCAACACACTAGCTACCTGAAGGCCTTTTAGTCGAAAGAAATAATATTTAACGGCCTATGAAAAACGACGATGACGATTTTATTCGATACTGCGATGAGCAATCCCTCGACTGCTTCGTCTGAATAAAGTCGAAAATTATGGGAAAAACAATCTCTATTTAAAGTGAGAGTATATGGTTTGAAAGAGAAAGAGAACAGGATAGGCTTGCTCGAACAGCTCAACCATCTCGTTAATCACACGGAAGCCGTTCATTGCCTTGTAGTTGGTCAAGGCGTAAACCATCTCAGGCTTGTGGCTGGTAATTTGGGTTACAGATGCCAAACAAGGCCATCATTGCGATTTTACTGCCCCACGCATAGTTTTGAATTACATTACCTCGCTTATACATATCATCGTTATTCGGATAAATAGCTTATTAGAAACGTAGTCGGAACGTCTTAGCCTGGCAAGGAGGCAGCTTGTCTGCCAGAGCATTAAACGCTGCCTCACGCCTGTCAAATGTCGGTTGGATTGAAATCAGCGACTTATTGGTAGGGTAGTCAGTTTCATCATCGTCCTCTGTACCGTCATCCTGGTGGGCGTGATTCGCCCTTAGTTATATTGATATAAATATGGTATGTATTGTGGCGACACGCTCTGAGATTGTATTCACTAAACCCGAAAATAGGTATTATCATTGTATTGTTTTCAACGCCAGCTTGTATATGACAACTTTGAATGATGCTGTAAAGACAAATAAAATACAGGTATAAAACTATAGATGTAATACACCCAATTGACCTCAGTTAGCTTTGGTAGCTTAAAAACTTGCCTTCCAGAGGAGAACGATGTGGCACGCCTTCCTATGTATCGTCAGATCGCTGACGCAATAAAGGAGAAGATCCAATCCGGTGAATACAAACCGGGTGAGGCTTTGCCGACTGAAGCACAACTACGAGAAGCCTTCTCCGTGAGCCGGGTGACGGTTCGACAAGCCTTAAAACTACTCGTAGAGCAAAATGTGCTGGAAAGCATCCAAGGAAGTGGGACCTATGTGAAAGAGAACAAGGTCAACTACGACATGTACGAATACTCAAGCTTCTATGAAAAGCTGAGTCACCTTGATGTCAAAACCCACAGTGAAATTCTTGCATTTGAAATCACCACGCCAGCTCCGGCCATTGCCGAGGCACTGGAGATCAATGAAGAAGACAGGATCTTTTACGTTAAGCGCGTCCGCTTTATCGATGAGAACCCAGTGACCCTTGAAGAGACTTGGATGCCGCTTTCGCTATTCCCGGATCTCACCTATGAAGTGATGCAGGGCTCGAAGTACGTGTTCATCAAAGGGACCAAGAAAATGGTTATCGACCGAAGTGAGCAGGAAATCATCCCGGTGCTGCCGCCGCAAGAAGTGGTGAATCAACTGGGTATTCCGGCTGACCAGCCAATCATTGAAAAAGTCACCAAAGGCTACTTGGTCGATGGTACGGTGTTTGAGTATAGTCGTAACTACTTCAAATCATCTGACTACAAGTTCACCTTGGTCGCCAAACGTAATCATCATTACTAATTATTATGCAGTACCCACAATGACTGAATTAGAAAAAATGGTAAATGGCATGGATTTCGACGGGGAAGACCCGGAGATCCTTGCCATCAGAGACAACGCCTACAGACTCAAAGTGGCCATTAACCAGCATCCCGGAGATGCCCCTCGCAAGTTGCTCGAGCAACTGCTGGGATCATTTGGCGAAGATAGCCATATCCTCCCCCCTTTTCTGTGCGAATTTGGCAAAACCATTCATATTGGCTCCCACACCTTCATCAATATGGGCGCCACTATGCTGGACAATGCCGAGATCCATATTGGCAATAACGTTCTGATTGGTCCCAACGTCCAGCTTTATACTCCAAGCCACTCACTCGATCACCATAGTCGCCGTCGCTGGGAAACCTTTGCCAAGCCCATTGTGATAGAAGATGATGTATGGATTGGTGGCCATGTTGTGGTGTGCCAAGGTGTCACAATCGGTGCCCGCTCGGTGGTTGCCGCTAACTCTACGGTCACCGAAGATGTCCCATCCGACACCTTGGTGGGTGGCTCTCCAGCTAAAATCATCCGCTTTCTTAAATAGGTAAGCCGTTACTATTGATACGATCCCTTATAACTTAGGCTCATAAAACCCCAAATAATTATGATATTACGCCTATAGTTAAGCTATAAGATTGGCTTAGAGGGATCTTCAATGGCAACAGGTTTATTTCTTTTCCAAAATGATCTTAGACTACACGACAACCCTGCACTCGCCCTAGCCACTCAAGAGGCCGATCACCTCATCTGCGTCTACTGTTTGCCCGTCGATCACCTCAACCGTTACCCTTACCATATTGGTAAGCCTGGAACCTACCGTCACCAGTTTCTCTTACAATCACTCCACAACCTGGCCGAGCAACTCAGCGAATGCGGTCAGAGTTTGCACGTGATGCTGGATCACCCACTCAACGTGTTGCCGGAATTAATCGGTCAGTACAATGTCTCTATGATTTATACCAGCGAGCATGCTGGTGTGTATGAACAACGTAACTGGTACACCCTAAAAGGAAGGTATCCCTACATCACTTTCCGAAACATTGCTACACATACCCTGTTTGATAAAACTGATCTGCCTTTTGATATAACAGAGACACTTCCCGATACCTTCAGCCAGTTTCGTAAGCAGGTTGAACACCTTGAGATTCGTCCCCCCTTAACCAGCATTGCTAAAATGCCGACTCCACCAGGTAGATTAAAGGCCTTTGACATTACCAGTGCCATGATCAACCCAAAGCTTCTGGGCCATTTTGATGGTGGCGAAACCGCAGCCCTTCGACACCTTGAAAGCTACTTTTCTTCCCGAGCTGCAAGCCGCTACAAATTGACCAGAAATGAACTGGATGGCTGGGAAAACTCCACCAAATTTTCGCCTTGGTTGGCCTTAGGCTGTCTTTCTGCCAACAAGCTGATCCAACGCCTGCAGAACTATGAACATAACATCGAGTGCAATGAATCCACCCAATGGATTAAGTTTGAGCTGTTGTGGCGGGAATACTTCCAGTGGTATGCCCACCACCACGGACCAAAACTCTTTACTTTTGGCGGTATCAAATCGACCCCACCCCATACCGCATTTTATCCAGAGCGCTTCCGCCGATGGAGTGAAGGAAACACCCCTTATCCCCTGGTCAATGCCTTAATGAACCAGCTAAGGCGAACCGGTTATATGTCTAACCGTGGCAGGCAAATTGCTGCTAGCTGCATGGTTAATGAGCTCAGCCTAGATTGGCGGTACGGTGCCGCGTTTTTTGAAGAACATCTTATTGACTACGATACCGCATCAAACTGGGGAAATTGGCAATACATCACTGGCGTCGGATCTGACCCGCAGCAAGGCCGCCACTTCAATTTGAACAAACAAACTGAACTCTATGATCCAAATGGCGAATTTATCCGTAGGTGGGAAGGGAACAACTATGACGGTAATATCGACTCTGTCGATGCTGCTGATTGGCCTATTCGATAACAACGCAGAGACAGGTGCCAGATGTCAGCAGTGCGATTTAAAACACTCAGATTAATCCTCGGCGACCAATTAAACGCAGAGCACTCTTGGTATAGCCGCGCCGATGAAACTACCCTATATCTAATCGCCGAACTTCATCAAGAAACAGGCTATGTCACTCATCATATACAGAAAGTATCTGCTTTTTTTGCTGCCATGGAGCATTTTGCTAACCATCTGAAGCTGAAGGGACATCAAGTCACTTATCTTAGCCTCGACCAATCCGCACAGTTTGCGGATCTACCCAATCTCATTGTCAGTCTACTGAAGCAGCATCAATGTACACATTTCGAATTCCAGCGCCCCGACGAGTACAGATTGTATGAACAATTACATTCACTTGCCGGCACCCTTAGCCAAACTGGCTTTTATTGCAGGGAATGGGACACCGAACATTTCCTCTTGCCTTTCAGTGAGATTGAAGCTGATTTCCCAGCAGGAAAGCACATATTAATGGAGCATTTTTACCGTCGTATGAGAAAAAGATTTAACCTCCTGATGGAGGATAACCAGCCGCTCGGGGGAAAGTGGAATTTTGATCAAAGCAACCGTAACAAACTCAAAGCCAATGAGCTAAAAGACATCCCTGCTCCGCTCTGTTTTGCCAATGACGTTAGCGCCATCTTAAGCAGGATTGAATCGCACCATATCGCCACTATCGGCCATGCCCAACCGCAATTACTCTGGCCAGTCACCGCCAGCCAAGCCAAAGCACTGTTGGATTTCTTTTGCCGCCACTGCTTAGCGCGATTTGGCTACTTCCAAGATGCCATGACGGAGAATAGCCCGCACAGTTGGAGCTTGTACCACTCACGACTATCATTCGCTTTGAACTGCAAGCTTATCTCTCCCAAAGACGTTATCGAACAGGCAATTAACGCCTACGAGCTGAATAGCGCGATAAACATTGCCCAGATAGAAGGCTTCGTCAGGCAGATTTTGGGCTGGCGAGAGTATGTTCGTGGCATCTATTGGGGCAATATGCCCAACTACAGCCAAACAAATGCCTTAAAGGCCACCCGCCGCCTACCGGATTTTTTCTGGACAGGGAAAACCAAAATGGCTTGTATGAAAGCAGCAATTACACAATCTTTGGACTATGCCTATGCCCACCACATTCAGCGCTTAATGGTAACGGGTAATTTTTGTTTATTGGCTGGCATAGCCCCTGATGAAGTAGAGCAGTGGTACCTGGGGATATACATCGATGCCATCGAGTGGGTTGAAATGCCCAATACGCGCGGTATGGCACTCTTTGCCGACAATGGCATCATTGCCACTAAACCTTATGCGGCCAGTGGAAACTATATCAACAAAATGAGCGACCATTGCAAACACTGCTTTTATGATGTCAAAACAAAAACAGAAGCAAATTCATGCCCATTAAATAGTTTATATTGGAATTTTCTTCATAAGAATGATACCTGGCTAGCAAAAAATCCCAGAACCAGGATGATTTACCGAAGTTGGGATAATATGTCTGAAGAAGGACGAACATCTACCTTAAGCAAGGCTAATAGCTTATTAGCAAATATAAACACTCTTTAGATGAACATGCTATCAAAAAATCATCCCGCCATACCAAAGCAATTTATCGCCAATTTAGTTAATGATTTGAAATACCAAGAAAAACATATTAACCATTTATTTCAGAAACACATAGTATTGACATTATTTATAAAATCAAGGCTAACCACCCTCTCCTTTTGTGAGCAAGATCACATTCAGTGTCTGACAATATGTATACCATGCCGAAAAAATCAATCTTCAAAAGGATATTTGTATGAAGTGCTGTGACAATCCAGCGGCTATCCAAATAAAAAGAAGTCTTATTCAAAAGTTTTTCTATAATGCTGTTTACAAATGTAAAAACTGCAGAAGAAAAATTAAACTATAGTTAGTAACGAATAATTACTTTTATCATCAACAGTTTCAAAGCAAATGACAACTACTAGTAGCTTTATGAATTGAGTGATACTAGAAAAACATTGACCAAAAAAAAGTTTACACCCAACAATAAATCATCAAAAATTTATTAAATGTAGTTTTTCACTCTATTTTTATCGAAGCTACACAGGATCATTTCAAGTATGTTTTTTGAATACTTAACAAAAACACCTCATCTTAAAGAAACAGGCTTACTCAATGACTTGAGCCAAGCGGGTACCGGTATACCTAGCTCACCGAAATCTTTAGGTTGCCCCAATTACCGTATTGTTCTCGCCTGCAGCCGCAGCCAGCTTAAGATAAAGAAACCGATTGAATTGATTATATTATAATTCCTCTTGCATCAAGCAACTTCGATGCACTGATACCGCTAAACACGTTTGGCCTCAAATTTATGCTTGGCGTTTAACATCAAAAAGGATGAGCGGTTCGCACCGCTCATCCTAGCTTATATAATCACGAAAGTGATTGGATGCCTCATAAGTTATGATGCGACGGGTTCCGGACTCACTTCTTGGTTTTGCTGTCGACGCTTCACTATCAGCAACACACCTGCACATAGCATGCCTACCGATGACACCGTTAGGCCGATACCGAAGATCATTTGATAGGCCTCGATCTTGTCGAAGGTATCAATGATCCAGCCGTTCAGCGCATATGCCCAGAAAACAGACGCGTAAGCTGCAAACGAACCAACACTCATTGCCGCACCGCTACACTGAGCAGGTACACCCGCTTCAGCAACCGGCGCCAAGATGATACCTTTTGCTAAGAAGATAGAGAACGAGAAGCACATCAGCAGGATGATATTCATCATCAGCATACCTTCACCTTTCGGCATCAGAATAGTAGCCAATAAGCATAGTGCAGTTAAACCAAGGGCAAACATCATCATCTTAGTCGATGACTTGAATAGAAAATCAGACAATGTACCAGCGACAAGTCCCGCGATAACCCCCATAGCACCGGTATTGATGATCCCGAACATTGCCGCCTGAGACGTAGTCAAGCCAAATACTGCTTGCAGGTAAGGGACGGTGTAAATTAGGGTAATGTATGTCCAGTATACCGTCATCGACGTTAATGCCGCCAACCATACTGTTGGCATTTTCAGAACGTGAATAAGCCCCTGCAGTGCCGCTTTATTCTTGGATTCGCCCTCTTTAACCTCCAATTGGTTATTAGGTACATATTTCCAGACAAGGAAGATCATCGGGATAATTAGCAAGGTATAGAACAGAATCGCGCCTTTGAATACCAGAATAGAACCACCGATCAATGCCATGATACCAACAATAGCGGCGTTCATGCTCATTTCCATCGCACGGCGGATAGACTCAAGTAAACCAAAGGCCATCCCTTTATTCTTGTCTCCCGACATTAGGTTGACACCGTTAACTACCGCAGGCCAGAAGATAGCATCAGTAATACCCCAGATACCGGCAATGATAGCCAGTACGGTGAATTCCGGCTGGAATAGGATGATAAACATCATACTGACAAAGCGAACGGCTAGGCTGCTCATCAAAATAGAACGAACAGAAAATCGGTTATTAACCCAGCCCGCAGGAATGTAGAAGAACATTGCTGAGCCGATCAAGGTAAACAAGATACCCATTTGGGTATTGTCGATTTGAAGCACATCCAATAATAAGTTGTAGAACGTGCCTTTAAACGCTTCAAAAGCTGAGTAGATGATCTGGCCTGACATGACTACCGACAAGAAGCCGTAAAACCGCTTGTTAGAGTCAAAACCTATTTTTTCAATCATTCGTTTCATAACTTAGTTTCTTCTATTTGTTGTTATTGGACGTAGTTGTTACTTTTTATACTTTGACGGAAATTGGTTGGCGATATCGGTGAAAACACCATCAACTCCCCAATTAAATAGCTGGTTGGCACGAGTAAGATCATTCACTGTATACACATTAATTTTGTAACCAGCGGCCTTGAACTTTTGTACTTTTTCTTTGGTTAGATTGACATCTTCAGGGTGGATATACTCTGCCTGGCAAGCCTCTAGGATCGAACACCAGTCATCCCATAGATTTGCATCTTCAAATAAGCAAGCCACTGCAGTTTCAGGTCGACGGCGCTTGAACTCGACAAGCGCTAAATGATTAAAGCTCGACACAATCAGCTCACGTTCTGGGTTTAACTTTTCTAAATCACGGATGACATTCGTAAGTAGCTTATCGGTCATCTCCCAGCCGGCAGTACAAGACTTGATCTCAACATTTAGGTTAAGCTCATGTTCATTAGCTAGTGTAACGAGTTGTTCAAAGGTGGGGATTCTTTCGCCGATAAAATCATCATGGAACCAGCTACCTGCATCAATATCAGATAAATCGCTTAAGGTAAGGTCATATAAACTTCCACAGCGGTCAGTACAACGATCCAGCGTATCGTCGTGAGATAAAACGACCGTTCCATCGGCCAGGATGTCGACATCACATTCAATCCATTGAATTCCATATTGCTTGCACATGGAAAATGCTGCCAGCGTATTTTCAGGAGCAAGTGCAGACATACCACGGTGAGCAAATACTTTTTTCATTTCGTTACCTATATTATTTTCGAACGAGCATTGTCGTGGTCGAAAATATACAGAAGGCAGGGAATGGAAAATGTGATGTATATGCAATAAGAGCAAGCGCTAATGTGACCTGCTCAGCAGAAAGTAAATAAAATCAAAAGAAAATTCTGGAATACACTCAATAGACGCCAAATTCAACATTTAGCCTCCCCAAAAAGAAACAAAGCAAGATAATACTTCATCACTTTCCAAATGGAACACGAATTATCGCAAACCCACTTCCTGTGCATGAAGCCATACAAGAATATGAGCCACCTCATTAATAAATATTAATTATAGATAGCAATACAAAATAACGCATTGCTATGAAACATAGCAATTACCTCCAAGGTTTATTCAATAGAATAGATTCTGATATGTTGTGGAATGCCTGTTACTCAAGAATACAAATCCGTCTTAAAAAACCGATGACAAAGTACAAAAAACAGCAATAACAACAACGCAATTAATACGCACTCACTAGTACGCTGTTTTTCTGTAGATATAACAACCCGGATACTAATGTACCTTGCCATCTTTCTTCAATTGGGTTGGGCTATATCCAAAGTGTTTCTTGAACACTTTGCAAAAATAACTTACATCAGAGAAGCTGACTTCATTGGCGATATCAGAAAGACTGAAGAAGGAATTTTGCAAGCGCCAATGCGCATGATCCATCCGCATTTCAGCCCAGTATTCGCGAGGACTAATTGCCAATTCTGTTTTAAAAACCCGGTCGAGTTGCCTACGACTTAACCCCAACTGCACGGCCAATGCCTCAATACTCAGTGATACCGATAAATTCTGGCGCATGAGTGAGATCGCTCGTGAAATATGGCGATTATGTCGATGCGCTTGGTTGCTCTCGTGTCCCAGTGATTTCAAATAATGTTGTCTATTTCGGGTTTCATCCACCAGCATATCCGCCAACCCTTTCAACGCCCTCTCACGGCCACACTTTTGAGCTAACAGCTCGATGGCCAATTCGATAACGGCAGAACCTCCAACACAGCTGATCCGCTTACCATCTAAACAATAAAGTTGGTCAGAGCTCACCTTCAACGTCGGAAAAGCGGTCTCAAACTCCTGCTGGTGACGCCAGTGTACAGCTACTTCACAACCGGCAAACAATCCCAATTCAGCTAGTAAAAAGCTGGCATTGTCCACCGCCACCAAAGTAGTGCCTCTGGCAACGGCTTGCTTGAAAAAGGACTGGTACAGAGCAGCCATAGCTTTCATCTCGCCGGCGCTGCGGCCACCAAACACTACGACATAATCATATTGAGCCAAATCAACATGTTTGAATGACAGCGGAATCGAGAGCTGCACACCACTGCTTGATACCACTTCGCCTTCAGACAATCCTGCCACATCCCAAGCACAGTATTTCTGCCGGCTGTAATCCTCATCATCGGCAGAAAAACGTAATTTATCGAGAAAGCTGCCAAACGGCAGCATATTAAAAGTGGGCAACGGGACCAGCAAGAAACGTACATCCGGCTCATTCATTGGCGGTTCCGGGGCTGAAGATGAAGGCAGATGAGTAGACATGGGGATCCGTGAAACGCTGATAATGTCCAAATATTACCTCAGTTAGTCCAGATATAACCATAACTTTTGTACCGCTCACTCGTATACTGCCAGCCAGCCCCTTCTCCTCTATAAGGTATATTATGGAACTGCAAACTTGGTTGCTCTATTTGGTAGCCGTCATTGGATTAGCTTTTGCTCCAGGCCCAAATGGCTTACTGGCCTTAAGTCACGGCGCCCTTTATGGCCGCCGAAAAACACTCCCAACCATTCTGGGAGGAGTAACTGGCTTTATTGGCGTAATTGCCATTTCGATGTTTGGGATCGGCTCGCTCATGATGGCCTCGGCACATGTGCTTTCTGTGCTGAAATGGCTCGGTGGCGCCTACCTCGTCTACCTCGGGATCCAATTATGGCGAGCTCCAGCCATCACATTGGAAAACAAGACCGTTGTTGACAATGGGCAATTGGCCCGCTTTCGCCAGGGGCTTCTGGCGGCAGTTTCAAACCCAAAGGTTATTTTATTTTTTGGCGCGTTCTTGCCGCAATTTATGACGCCCAATGAACCACTGCTCACCCAGTTTTTCATTCTGGCGGCGACATTCGCAGTGGTGGAGTTCTGTGTTGAGTTTTTTGTTGCCTGCATTGCCCATCAGCTGCGCCCTTGGCTGAAAAAAAGTGGCCAGCGCTTCAACCGAGGATGCGGCTCGGTATTTGCCCTGCTTGGAGCCAGTCTGCCACTTAGCCAATAAGCTCTCATATTCCTGGGCACTACATACAATAGCGATAGGTGCCCAGCATCCAGACATCGCAAGCAGTTCGATACAAATCCGATATACTTATACCCAAGCTTGTTTTGTGACACAGGTAACGTTTTTGATTAGGTTACGGAATCTGTCATGTCGTAGGCGTTGGAGGTAGGTGCGCAATGTTTTCATTGACTCAAAAGATCGTTCCATTCTCCGTATTCATCTCGCTGTTGCTCAGTGGCTGCAGCTCCGGGCCTGACGGGGTAAGGCGCAGTGGAGAATACAGTTTTTATGATTCGACCCAGAGTTTCATCGCACTAACGGATACCCGCCGTAACGGAGCCGTTGTCGATAAAGGGGTGTTCTACCCCAAAAATACATTTGCTTATACCTATCGCTATTGCTCAGATAACCCCCGACAGGCTGCAAATGATATTGCGGAATATCAAGCTCTGGCCAAAAGGGTCTGTGATACCAACGGAGGACAGCTGATCAGTCAAGCCAGTGGCGCTTGGTGCGTACTCGCTGCCAATACTCCCAATGAACAGCCACTGTTCTCTGCGAAAATCACCAGCACCGCATTATGGGCTGATTTATGTTTGGACGGGCCTTTTGTCACGTTACGGTTAAACGAAAATACCCAAGCGAGTCAAAGCCAGTGGTATGAAAGCGCTCAAGTTCTGGGTTATGAGCCCTATTCCCCGCTGCGCGAACTAGCCCCCGGAACTGCGATCACGCAGGCAATCAACCAACCGGCATCGCCGCCTACTGCACCTTGGGGCGATGAAAGCCAGTATATTTACTCTCATGTCGGCGCCACGGTATGCCTCTATGATCATCCGCATCAAACCAACCTCGGTCACACCTATCGAGGACAGGTATTCAGTGTCAACGATGGTCTGGTCAAAGTTTCGGTAAAAGAAAAGTTCAAGGGCGATATCAGAACAGCACCGATGCGAGAAAAGGTTAACTGGCACCGTACTTCATATATCACAGCCCCGGCCAACTCATGGTTTGTTTGCTCATAACACAAACATTAAGTAGGGGAGGAATGCTCTCCCTAGCATTTTTTCCCGCCTCGACAACCTGTCTAGCTATCAAGGCATTAATGGTTTGAGGTTGCAAATTACACTTACGCCCCTGAGCAATTATCAAAAAAAATCACAGCAACATCACAAAATACAACTAATCCACCATTGATGCCTACCAGCTTACATATACTCCTAATGCAAAGGTGGAGATTAGAAATGTTTGTTCGCACAAAATGCTTAGCTTCAAATAGTCACCCTGAATTGGATTTGGAAAAGTGGCAAAAAACGGTCGATTTGATTGCCCAATTGTTCAACTGTGCTTGCGGGGCCATCGTACAGTTACGTGATAATGAGTTCTATACTGTTCGCTCTAGCCAGAATAGGGATAACTTTCTCAAAACCGGTGATGCTTGGCCCTATGAAATGAACAGCTTTTGTCGCCATGTTATCGAAAAAGGAAGCGCGCTGTATGTCGCCGATCCTGCCAACGATCCACATTGGAGCCAAATTCCATTTGTAAAAGATGGCCCGATTCGATCTTATTTTGGTGTACCTATATACTGGCCTGATAACTCCGTGTTCGGCACTATCTGTGCGATAGACACCAAGCCGACTGAATACAATGACACCTTGTATCAACTCCTTTATCAACTTAGAGAATTAATTACCGCCGACCTGAAACTTATCGATGCTTACGAGAATGTCAAAAAACTTGCCCTGACCGATGAGCTAACCGGTTTGTATAACCGACGTGGTCTTTCGGCCATGGTTCAGAAAACGCTACAGAATAATAACAACACCATTAACTCTATTGCCATTGCTTATTTTGACTCTGATAATCTCAAGGAGATAAACAATCAATTAGGCCATGACTGTGGTGATATTGCTATTCAAGCCCTAGCTGTTGAAATAAAAAAATCAACTCGTTCAACTGATATCTTAGCACGCGTAGGAGGCGATGAATTTGTTGCAGTACTAAACAACATCAATGAGCCTAGACTGCGACAAATATGTCGGTTAATTGAAGATAACTACCGCACCAACCTCTCCAAGCGAAAAGAATTTGAACTGTACACCAATGGTTTTAGCGTCAGTTATGGTTGCTTATGCGTAGATACCAATGACGGTATTGAGCTTTCAGATCTATGTATCCAAGCGGACAAACTAATGTATGCCAACAAGATGAGCAAAAGAAGCGGCTAACAGACGATAACACCGAGTTCTTGGAATTAATGCTCACCTTATATTTTTGGTAACCGATTAAACTTACCCTTACTTTGACTATTTAGTTATATTTTATGTATAACATTTTACGCAGACTATCGCATCGGCCTTTGTCTAGACGATCACCTAAATAATCACCATCCTCTGCTGCTTTTTTCACTACCAGCGCTTTTGCTCGCGCACCATCTGGTAATTTTTTATATTCATCGTAAGTATTAAGCTTAAGCAGCTTATATTTTGAGTGCTGACTTGGACTCGCGACATGCTCATAACAATAAATCATCGCACCGGCATTTGCACCAACTTTGGCAGCATCAGAAACGGCATAGGCATGGCCGGTAGCCAACATCAAACAGCCAGCAACGATAGCCATCTTTACTTTGTTCATTTGTCCTCCAATAGCACTTCATTCATATTAAAGCCCTTATGCAAAACACCAGTACAAGGTGTTAAATATGCAACGAGCCAACAACAAAGTAACAAACCCCATGCGGCTTTAATTACCATATGGCGACAGGCGAGGAGAAAGCAGTAATTCAGCACATACGAAAAAGCCCCTTCAGTGAAAAGAGGCTTTAACAGCAAGTTATGCTTTGGCGCTAGCTAACAGCGCTCCGCAACCTATGAACATTGTTCCAAAAATACGATTAAGTCTTTTTAAGACCATTGGAGACCTGATGTAATAAGCAAGCTTTGCAGCCAATATGACATAAATTAACATTACACAAGTATCTACTATGATTGTGGTTGCCCCCATCTGAATGATTTGTAGATAATGTGAAGAAGTTGCATCAAGAAACTGTGGCAATAGAGCAGCAAAGAAGATTACTGTTTTAGGATTCGTCAGGTTGACAAAAACAGCTTTTCTAAACAGTTTCCATTCGGAAGTTTCAACTAATATATCTGTAGAATTGATCGTAGTGGTTTCTTGAAATTTTTGTATTCCAAGCCAGATTAAGTAAGCTACTCCCACCCACTTGATTACTATAAATGCCATCAACGACTGCGAAACAAGAACACCTAACCCCATACCAATAAGGATGATGTAGAATGCAAGACCAAGTTGCAAACCTATGATAGATATCAGCGATTTACTAAAACCATATACCATCCCATTATTAATGGTATTAATTGTACCAGAGCCAGGAATCACGCTGTATATAAAAGTTGCACTAAGATACGTAATCCAAATTTCAATATTCACAAACAAACCCAAACATAACCATAACAAAAGCATGGGAATTAAAGAACGCATTATCCTATGTAACCTAGTTTGAATACAGTTATTTTTTATACTCGAAAAAGCTGTTTACTCATCTAATGTTTATGGGTCGATACAAACCTTAACCTTGCATTTGTTCAGGGCAGTACTAAGCAAAGGTGCATTAGTTTAGGTTTGTGGTTGATACTTGTATACCTATGACACCCATTAATGGTATTGGATATGCCTTGCTTTAAACATCATGAGGCTCAATGATGTGGCAATGGCTTTATCAAACAACTCGTGAAGCAATTGCACTTGAACAATATTCGCAGATAATCGGTCTTACGCTCACGGGTCAGTAGTAAGAATGTGAATTCGTTGGGATAGCCAATTTAACACTTTGAAAATGGAATGGCGATACGAGTGAAGTACACGCTATTTGGGAATCTCAATAAGTACATCGGTGCTTCTTTTGTGAGCAAGAAGATTATTGACAGCGTAGATACGAAAAAGGCCTTGTCTGCGTCGGGGACGCCTAGTCAAGGCCTTTGAATGTAGCGGAGAGATAGGGATTTACTTCGCCCTTCGGGCCGTTGCTTTAAAACGCCTTCGGCTAGCAACGTTGTCTCGCTTAGCTCGGCTGAACCCTGTCTAGCGTTCTTCACCCTATCACTTTCATTGCCAAGTGACAGATGTAAAAAAGCCAGCAGTTAAGCTGGCTTTTTTTGAATGTGGCGGAGAGATAGGGATTTGAACCCTAGATACGCTATTAACGTATGCCGGTTTTCAAGACCGGTGCTTTCAACCACTCAGCCATCTCTCCGTAAGTGCGGCGTATAGTAAAGTAGGACTTTCTTGTTGTAAAGCCTCACGAGTTCGACAGCTCAATGTCTGTACAATTTATCTGACCAAGAGAGTCCCGGTATGATTATGTTCTTTTCTGGCAACCTTCTCACCGAGCCCAAAAACAAACCTCAACAAATAACATTTCGCCCAATTATCCATACAATCAATCAGTCTATGAAGCAAGCTCACAGAATAGCACTGGTTTACTCACACCATTCCATTAACATTATAAATAAAAGCAACATACACCTTTGCCTTAAGCCTAGGAGATATTTTCTCTCACTGTAAACCACTGAATAAAAACATAATTATTTTACATTACCCCCCCCCTCTTTAAATCGATAAGGGAATTATCCATGAAAAAACAACTCTGCCAGCTTACGCTTGGGGTTTGGGCGATAGGCTGCTCGTCAGCCCTTGCCGCCCCTCTCACCATTGAACTTGAACAACTTGCTGTACAGGCAAATCAAGCGCTGAGCGAGGTCTATATGGCTTCTCAAAGTGCTGGTATCACCGAATTAGGCGATTGCTCCTACAGCTGCGGAGGGCACCCAAACTGGGACCCAATCGCTGGGTACTATTTTGTCAACGTAAACGATACCAAGGTATATGTTCGTTATGGCGCCCCAGTCCGCTTTTCTACCCCCATTTATCGCAATGAAGGCGGCCAAACTAACTTCTTCAGCCAACTGGCTGGCATCGATATCGACAATTACCATACCGGTGTTGTTCAGCTGGACAAATGGCCTGACTTCTTCGTTGATAAAAGCTTGCCGTCAGACTTCACCCAACAGGCACAAAAATCGCATAGTGGATGCTTCCTGGCCTACCAACCTGTCAATAGCTACGCCCCTCAAGCAAGCTTCTATGCCGTGACATCAGGCTGCCCTGATCCCGTGGACGCCGCCGTTGAATCTGGAAATGCCCTTCTCATTCCAGATAGGGAATCGGTGCTGCAAGCGATCCTCAATGTCATTGAAGCTAACAGCACGCAATATCAAGAGGCAAAAAATGCCATTTTCAACCTCACGCCTGATGGGCATGCCAAAGAAGACGGCAGCAGCTTAACCAACCTATCATGGGACCCAACTCACGATGCCAGCACGTTTATTCCTACCTATGGAGTCAACGAAGCCATTTTGTACACCAACGATGTCTATGTGTCGGGTAAGACGGTGTATGAAAAAGCCATCGGTATTGTTGGTGAAACAGACAACAGCCGCTATTTAGTGCTCGGCTCCAACCCCATGCGAACTTGGCAGCGTGGTTTTGAAACCAATGAACAAACAGAGGCTTTTGTTGAAAACAGTATTCAGTGGCTAACCGGTAAAACACCCAGTGATATTCTTTCTGGCGGGCTGAACATTGTTATTGCACAGATGGAGAATGGCTATTACTTCCCCGATGAAAGTGCGACGCGTAACTGGCTAGATCACCGCTTTCCCGATAGCGTCACTTACAATCCGGCCAGAAGTTGCAATGGCACGGCACTTAACGGCTGTATCACCCCAGAAACTGATTTATTGATCGTTTCCCAGTACCTTCGCAGCGGGGAAGACGCCGAGATCATTGCTGAGCAAGTGCAAGCTGCGCAGGCACAAGGGATCCCCGTTATGTATCTCCATCATGACGGCAACCAGACCGCACTGGGCAAACTGCTATTCCAGCTCTTCAATGTCAGTTACGAATGGGATAATTACTGGAAAAAGCTAGGGCTGAAAGGTTTTGATATTACAGCTAGACAAGGACTACTGCCTGACGATGTCGAAAAAGTCAAAACCATGGTCTCGCATTTCCGCGATCAAAGCTTTACCAGTGATTTAAGCCAATGTGATTCAAGTTGTTCAAACGTCGACAGCTTCAAAACTGAATTCCAAGACGCAGCGACCCTTGTCAGGAACATGGCCAACGGCCTAGACAGCAACAAGACCGACTTATTCTCACTAGAAGGATATAAGTACCAGAAACTGCTGATCTTGCTCGCCGATTATTTCCGCCAGTCCGTTTCATTTCCAATGGACATGGCCTCGAGCGATACCACCCGCTTCCTGGAAGCCTATTATGCCGACCACGTTCAATACAATTACCGTGACCTCAGCCCTGCACAGCCGGATCTTGGCAACTTTAGCCGCGGTGACTTCAGCCATATCACACCAAGCGACCGGACTGTAACACTGACAAGCAAGGCTCATTTCCAGTCTGCCGGTGTTTACGCCCTGCCGGGACAAACATTTGAAGTAACGCGCCTTGATGATAATGCCGCAGCCAATACCACAGTGTTTGTCAATTCGTTGCGCTCATCAGCTTCGAAGCCATTCTCCTCCGGGGGCTACAAACGGCCGAAGTACCTCCAGTCAGTGAAAATTAGCTTACTGCCGGGTGAAACCCTCAAGCTAACGTCGCCTTACGGCGGGCCGGTGCAAGTCGGATTTAGTGGTGAGGCAGGATTACCCGTTGAGCTGGCGTTCAAGCAAATTGGCCGCCACCCTCATTGGCGAAGCAGCGAAGACAACATCAGCTTTGCCCAGGCAATGGAGCAAGAGCAATTTGATTGGGCTGAGGTGGCCACTCCCTACTTTGAAGTGCACTCGACCATGTCGAAGATGAAGTCCACTTTGTCAGATGCCAACTGGACAACCGCGGAAAACTTAGCCAGCGCAATTGATGCATACATTCATGACTACCCACACGTACTGGCAGGTTTCCAGGGAGACGGTATCACCCAGATCCCAGAAATTCATGATTTTGCGGCCCAGAAGGGTTGGACAATCGACAGCCATGCCATCGTCAAGCATATGAATGCGGATCAGCCGACTTGCGGCTATGGCTGCTCGGGCAACCCCTATGATGCGGGCTGGGCCTTTAGCCCAACCGGCCATGGTGATATCCACGAACTCGGCCACGGCTTAGAAAAAGGACGTTTCCGCTTCAGTGGCTGGGAAGGCCATGCCAGTACCAACCCTTATTCGTACTATTCAAAAACCCAATTCTTCAAGCAAACAGGAGAAGCCCCAAGCTGCCAGAAACTTCCTTTTAAATCCATGTATGAAACGCTGCAGACAGCACAGAATCAGCCAGATCCTTTTGCCTATATGCAGCAAGCCAACTTAACAAAATGGAATCATGGTGTTGCCATCTATATCCAGATGATGATGGCCGCCCAAGCCCAAGGCGTGCTTCAAGACGGCTGGCACCTACTGGCACGACTTCATATCTTGGAACGTGAATTTAACCGGGCCAAAAAGAATGAGTCCGAATGGTTGCTCCGCAGAGATAACTTGGGATTCAGCCAGTATTCTTATGATGAAATAAAATCCATCAGCAATAACGACTGGCTCGCAATTGGCATTTCCTATGTTACCCGCCTCGACTATGGTGACTATTTGAACATGTGGGGGATCTCAGTCTCCGAGAAGGCGCGGTTGCAATTGGCCGAACATGACTTTGCCCAAGCCATGCTTCAATACTACCAAGCTGACGGCAATGATTACTGCTACGGCCTAGATAAACCTGTGCTGCCTGTCAATGGCACCATGAGATGGTCTGGTATCGATCCTGGCGAAGGGACAGATGTGGCTTTTGGTAAACCGGTGACGATATCCAGTTATTACGATGAAAGCCGCTTCCCTGCAAGCCATGCCGTCGACGGCAAGTCATCCACTTTCGTCCACTCACAGCGTGGCAGTTCAGAATGGCTTGAAGTGGATCTCGAAGCAAGCTTGCCAATTAGCGCAATCATCCTGACCAACCGCTCGGATTGTTGTCAGTCCCGCACAGAAAATATCACGCTGCAATTGCTCGACGGCTCGAGAAATTCAGTTTGGAACTCAGGTCCGCTGGGAATTCAAGATGAGTGGATATTCGATGACCGCCATGATCTGCCAACATCTCAGATCCGCTATATACGGCTAGAGTCTAACAATCAATATATTAATATCAGTGGCATTATGGCCTATAGCCAGCCATAGCCACTGCAACAAAAAACCGCCGCACTCAAAATGAGTGCGGCGGTTTCTTTATGATCTTTAAGCCACCGCGTCTCTGATCCTGCGGTAAATGGTTACCACAAATAACACCACGGCCCCACTGAACAGGCCAATCGCCGCATTGACAAACGCAGGAAGCATCAAGGCACCACCAGGGACTTCTGAAGCTTGGTGCGTCAGGTGCTCTATCAAGAAATGGGAGTGCGGCACACTGTGCACCACGATCCCTCCCCCCACCAAGAACATGGCAATCGTGCCGACAACCGCCAGACTCTTCATCAGATAAGGGGCCGCCTTGATCAGCGATTCACCGATTCCGCGTTTGAAGGAACCCGCCTCACTCGTTCGGGCAAGGTACAAGCCAAGATCATCAAGCTTGACGATACCGGCCACTAGGCCATAAACACCAATGGTCATAAGCAGGGCAATCACACTAACCACCAGCACCTGGGTCAGCATAGCCGACTCCTGCACCGTACCAAGGGCGATCACAATAATCTCGGCCGAGAGAATAAAATCAGTCCTTATAGCCCCTTGTATTTTCTTTTTCTCAAACTCGACCAGATCCTCTGCCGCATCCATCTGCTCGAACTCGTCACTGTCCTCTGGCCGATGCGGATGAAACACCTTCTCCATCACTTTTTCGAACCCTTCAAAACAGAGGAACAGGCCGCCGACCAGTAGCATCGGAGTGATCAGCCAGGGCGCAAAGGCACTGATCAACAATGCCGCAGGCACCAGAATCAACTTATTGCGAAACGATCCCTTGGCGACGGCCCACACCACGGGGATTTCACGCTCGGCACGTACCCCCGATACCTGCTGGGCATTCAATGCCAAGTCATCTCCCAGCACCCCGGCGGTTTTGCGGGCTGCCACTTTACTCATGATAGCCACATCATCGAGCACAGTGGCAATATCATCTAACAGGGTTAATAAGCTCGCTCCGGCCACTAAGCACCTCTTTTTGTCTTTATCGTTCAGATTAACTGTAGTGAAAAATTATGGGTTCTAGCCACCGCGATGAAGCGAACATGAAACAGCTTCAGAATAAGAAATTCATTGAAGATCTCGCGGCTTTGAGGATCCCCCGCTAGAATGTAACAAGATATTACCATTAATCAGCCTCTTGGCGAGATAGATATTATTCAGCGATAACCCAACCCGTCGCTGCTTTGGGAACTCTTTCAGTCACATTTCATTATCATGGAAGCGAGCTTACCGATTTGCGAGGTGAAAAGCTCATGGCGATTGCCATTGTCTTGATAGTGATAGTTGTGGCATCCATTGCCTTTCATTTTCTCAGCCCGTGGTGGCTGACCCCTGCCGCCTCCAACTGGGGCGAGATAGACAATGCCTTCAACCTGACTTTGGTGATCACCGGTGCATTCTTCATTGTCATTAACCTGATGATTGCCTGGTTTGTGTTCAAGTATCGCCACCGCAAAGGGCACAAATCCACTTACCAGCCCGACAACAAACGCCTTGAAGCTTGGCTTATCGGTTTGACCACTGTTGCGATTATCGGGCTGTTGGCACCCGGCTTAGTGGTTTATGGCAAATTCGTCGCTGTGCCAGATGACGCCAAAGAAGTAGAAGTGGTCGGCGAACAATGGAAATGGAGCTTTCGCTTCCCGGGAGAGGATAACCAGTTGGGGAAGTCGGACGTGCGCTTTATCAGCCCAACGAACCCGTTAGGACTGGATCCTGATGATCCCGCCTCCAGCGATGACAAAATCATCTTAAGCCCTGAATTGCACTTACCACTCTACTCACCCTACAAGGTGCTGCTGAGATCCAAAGATGTCCTGCATGATTTCAACGTCCCGCAATTTCGCGCCAAGATGGATATGGTGCCCGGCAGCGTCAGCTATTTTTGGCTCACCCCCACCCAACGCGGCACCTTTGATATTTTATGCGCAGAGCTGTGCGGTGTTGGCCACTTCAATATGCGCGGCAGGGTGGTGGTCGAAGACGATGCCCAATTTGGCCGCTGGCTAGCCAAACAACCGACCTTTTCCCAAACCCAGCAGCCTGCTTCAGAAAGGGATGGGCCAGTTACCGATCCTGTCGAGCATGGCAAAACCCTCTCTGAAGTGAATGGCTGTATCGGATGCCACAGCATAGACGGCAAACCGGGTGTCGGCCCAACATGGCTCGGCCTCTATGGCAAAACCGAAATCCTGTCTGATGATACGAAAGTGCTGGTTGACGATGAATATCTCAAAGTCGCGATTCTCAACGCCAACGCGGAAATTGTAAAAGGCTATCCGGCTATCATGCCGGTCTACCAATTTAACGATGAGGAAGTGGACGCCATCATCGCCTATATCAAGGCGGTATCATCACCCAAAGGCGATAACGAGGGAGCACAATAATGTTTGAAACCAGCCCCTACGCAGTGAAGAAGCGTCCACAATCTTTCTGGACCAAATATGTCTGGAGCCAAGACCATAAGGTTATTGCCATCCAGTACACGCTGACGGCCATTGCCATGGGGATGATAGCCCTTGTGTTGTCTTGGATTATGCGTCTGCAGCTCGGTTTCCCCGGTAAGTTCGACTTTATTGACGTCAACCTTTATTACCAGTCGATGACCCTGCACGGCATGATCATGGTGGTCTACCTACTTACCGCCCTATTCTTGGGAGGATTCGGTAATTACCTCATTCCCTTAATGGTCGGCGCTCGAGATATGGTTTTCCCCTATCTCAATATGCTCAGCTTCTGGTTCTACTTTCTAGCATCACTCATTTTAGTCGCCAGCTTTTTCGTCACTGGCGGCCCGACAGGAGCAGGCTGGACCCTCTATCCGCCACAAGCCATTATGCCCGGCACCCCCGGAACTGATTGGGGGATTGTGCTGATGTTGATCTCGCTGGCGGTGTTTATTGTAGCCGCCACCATGGGGGGACTGAATTATGTCACCACCGTGCTGCAAGCCCGCACTGAGGGCATGACCCTATTGCGCATGCCGCTGACGGTATGGGG
Source organism: Photobacterium gaetbulicola Gung47 (assembly GCA_000940995.1). NCBI lineage: Bacteria > Pseudomonadati > Pseudomonadota > Gammaproteobacteria > Vibrionales > Vibrionaceae > Photobacterium > Photobacterium gaetbulicola. Next base: position 303,336 of record CP005973.1, on the reverse strand, counting down.
TATTTTCACTGCTTCTGCCATGGCTTTACTGGCTTTTCCAGCGCTACTTGTCAGCGCGATTATGATGCTGTTCGATAAGCTGCTGGGCTCAAGCTTTTTCATGCCCGCCATTTATTCCATGGGTCAGCAGGCCGGATATGACGGCGGTAGCCCAATCCTGTTCCAGCACCTGTTCTGGTTCTTCGGCCACCCTGAAGTGTATATCGTGGCCCTGCCCGCGTTCGGTATTGTCTCTGACCTCATCAGTATCCATGCCAGGAAGAATATCTTTGGCTACAAAATGATGGTCTGGGCGATACTGGGCATCGCAGCCCTGAGCTTCATCGTTTGGGCCCACCATATGTATGTCAGTGGCATGAACCCGTATTTTGGCTTCTTCTTTGCCACCACCACCTTGGTGATTGCAGTACCCACGGCCATCAAGGTCTACAACTGGCTGTTCACCCTCTGGCGTGGCGATATTCACCTCAGCCTGCCGATGCTTTTCGCTATCGCCTTCATGAGCAGCTTTATCATCGGCGGGCTAACCGGCTTGTTCCTCGGCAACGTGATTGTTGATATCCCGCTTTCCGATACCTACTTCGTAGTGGCTCACTTCCACATGGTAATGGGCGTCTCGCCAATATTGGTTATCTTCGGTGGGATCTATCATTGGTACCCGAAAGTAACCGGCAGAATGATGAACCAGGCCATGGGCCATATTCACTTTTGGATCACCTTCCTTGGCACCTATGCCATTTACTTCCCGATGCACTATCTCGGCATCCTCGGGATGCCAAGGCGTTATTACAACTGGGATGATTACAGTTTCATTCCTGAATCGGCACAGTCCATGAATGCCTTTATCACTATCGCAGCGTTGGTGGTTGGGGCTGCTCAGATCATCTTCCTGATCAACCTATTCTGGAGCTGGAAATTTGGCCAGGTGGCTGATAGCAACCCATGGAAAGCGACATCGCTTGAATGGTTTACGCCCGACACACCACCGAAGCACGGTAACTGGGGTGAGACGCTCCCTGTCGTATACCGCTGGGCTTATGATTTCAGTGTACCCGGCCATGACAAAGACTTCATTCCACAGACACAGCCTTCGGCCCAAGAGCCTGCATCCGATCCTTCTGGCGGCAGTGGCGGAGAATCGACAGCAAAAGCCAATAAGGAACGCTCATGAGTAAACCAGTCCAAACATTGACCCAAGATCCTGGCGCTCGCTACAGAAGCCAACTGCAGTCTCCGACATCAACTGCAGTCTGGTTGATAATTGCGGTTATCACCATGTTCTTTTTCCTGTTTGCCGTCGCTTACCGGATCAGAATGTCATTGCCCGACTGGCAGCCTGTCAATGAGCCTTGGCAACTCGCGGTCAGTACTGTGATGTTGGTGATGAGCTGTGTCACCATGCATTTGTGCTACCGGAAAGCCGCGCTACTGCCTTCACTACGCGCCAGCCATACACTGCTGATTTGGACGGTTGCTTTCACGCTTGGCTTCGTATTTAGCCAATTGTGGGCATGGCAAGCCTTACTAGCGGTCAATCTGGATGTCGGTAGCACACCTGCTGCCAGCTTTTTCTACTTGCTGACCGGACTGCATGCTCTGCATGTTTTGGGCGGACTTATTGCGCTTAGCTGGGTGGTATTCCACGCCAGAAGCGGCCATCGCAACCAGCTCTATCCAGCACTGCGACTATGCACCCGCTACTGGCATTTCTTGTTGTTTGTCTGGCTGTTCTTACTCGGCCTTCTACGTTTAACGTAATAGGAGGTGTTCCCCATGCCTCGTTCTGCTTATTCTGATGACCATCCCACCCACCATGCGTGGGCATCGATAGTTAATGACTACTCTGCCGACAAGGCAGTGTTCAATGTATCAAGCAACAAAACCATGATGTGGATATTCCTGCTCAGCGATATATTCGTTTTCGGCTGTTTCCTCGTCGGCTACATGGCGGTAAGAATGACCACCACTGAACCTTGGCCTATACCCAGTGAAGTCTTTGCCCTTACCATTGCCGGGCAATCTATTCCGCTGGTACTGATCGCCATCATGACCTTCATCCTCATCACCAGCAGCGGCACCATGGCAATGGCCGTAAATTGTGGCTACCAGCAAAAGCGCGGCGCCACCGCATTGCTGATGCTGATCACCGCCTTGTTCGGCCTCAGCTTTGTCGGAATGCAGGCATTCGAATGGAGCAAACTGATAGAAGATGGCTTCCGCCCATGGGGTAACGAAGACGGTGCCGCGCAGTTTGGCGCCTGCTTTTTCATGATCACCGGTTTCCATGGCCTACACGTGACGGTCGGTGTTATCTATCTGCTCATCGTTGCTTGGAAAGTATGGCGAGGGGACTACGAGCGGCGAGGTAACAAGTCAAAAGGAAATTACGAAATCGTTGAAATTGCCGGCTTGTACTGGCACTTCGTCGACCTTGTTTGGGTCTTCATCTTTGCGTTTTTCTATCTTTGGTAGCGAACTCCTGAAGGAGGACACGCATATGGCTAGCTCAGCGAAATCTAATACTAAAACTAAAACACAGCAGAAACACCCTATCAGCCTATACCTAGGAATTTGGCTACTGCTTTTTGTGCTCAGCGCCCTGTCTTATATGGTGGACTACTACCAGCTAGAAGGACTGCTGCGCTGGAGTTTGATCATACTGTTTATGGCCCTCAAGGCCGGGCTGATTGCCAGCATTTTCATGCACATGTTGTGGGAGCGAATGGCATTGGTATGCACCATATTCCTGCCACCTCTCGTGCTCATCGTCCTTATCGGCCTGATGGCCAGCGAAGCTGATTATATCTTCGCGCTTAGAGAAAGGTTCTTCAGCTAGTCGCTCGCTGAAAAAGCGCCGGCTTCATCACGGTAAAACTCAGGCAAGGATGGGGGAATCGCCTGCCAGGCGTTTCCCTGTTGCATTTTTTTGTAGCTATATTCATATAACTCAGTCATGAACTCGCCACTATAAGGCGATGCCTCCTCCGGAGCCTGGAAGTCCTCATCAATGTACGCCAAGTTAAACTTGATGCCCTGCTGAAGGGCATTATGGTAGATATGCTCAACATCGCCGATACCCTGATTAAGCATTAAGGTACTGATTGCCCTTTCGCTAATCCGACTCAGCCGATAAGAAACAGGCTGAAACTCTGACTTAAGACTACCGTTACGGATTACATAAATATTTTGTTCGACTTTTATATCGCGCAGATCAACCCAAGAGGGGGCAAAAAAAACTTGGCGCACTACCCCACCATCAACATGCAGCTCATCAAACTGCTGCCCGTCTAGGTCGAACTCAATTTTCCGTGCCGGAAACGCTCCCGGTATGGAACTACTGGCAATAATCAACTCTTGGATCAAAGCGGTCGCTTGCGGGGAGCCATGCTCGGCTATCCGACCGATATTCCACAAGGCTAGGCGCTGGTTATCGATGTTTGCTGTACCAATGATCAGGCTCCGTCCGGTTTTACTCTGGTTGGCAATTTCTGCCACCAAATCATCAGTCACTATTTGGCGGACTTTTTGCTCAAACGGCGAGGTATCGAGAACGGACTGGTGCTTCACGAGGGAAAAAATATTTCTGTAACGAAACAGATCATAAAAGTTTGTTTCCGTATAAAGCTCAGTCAGCACATCATCGTATTCACTACCAAGAAAGGCAAACACCGAGACAATGGCTCCTGTCGAAATCCCGGTTACTATATCAAACTGCGGTCTATCGCCTCGCTCGGTCCATGCGGTCAAAATACCCGCCGAAAATGCCCCATTGAACCCGCCGCCTGATAATGCCAAGTAGTTAAGACTTTGCCTATCCTGATGCTCCTCGATCCAACTGTCAGTATTGGCTTGGATCATGGCATTCAACCCTTCGGGATTAAACTCATCCCACATCCGGATACCCTCAATGGACAAAGGCATCATGGTATAGGTGATAGGATCAGCACTGCGCTCTGTGCTACTGCAGGCAGAGAGTAAGACAACCAACAACAAGTATTTCCAGCGCTGCACTTTTTGCTCCACTCTTTATCGTTACTCGATCCAAGTAACGCCGAAAGGCTGTATGCTGCAATAATTACTTGGTAGCTTGCCATTATTGTATTGGCTCTGGCTGTCTGATGGCTGAATCAAACATCGAACATAAAAGCACTTAAAATATAGAAAAAACACAAATCAAAGCCGACACATGTGCCGGCTTTGATCATCCTAGAATGCGACGAACCCTTTACGGCAGACTGTGCATCATCCGGTCCCAACGGTTTTGGAAGGCAACCAACCAACGCGGTGGCGCTTTACCTGTTCCTGCCGGTTTGAGCTTATCATGAGCTAAGGTCACATTGGCTAGCATGATTTCTTGCTCAGGTTCGACATCGACCATCAGCACATGGCGACCCGATTGAAGTACCTGCTTGAAGCGCCGGAATTGATAATGCAGCTCCTGGAAGCCAAACAGCCCCCCTTCCCAGGTAATAAACCCCATCATGACGATCGCCAGCATGATAAAGGGTAACCAGCCTACGCTTCCGGCCACCCCGGTCACATAAGCAAAGAACAGCACCAACGCAGCAACCACCACACCTATCACGGCACCTATCTCAGTAGAGTGGATAACGTCATTGCGCATAAAGGATTTCACCGGGTGGAGATGTTGATGGCTGGCAACCTCGGCATCATTGTCGGTGAGCACATGGATTTGCGACGGGCCGAGCCCACTGAGCTCCAACTCGTATTCCACCAGCTCTAGGTCGTCTAAGTCATCGCTAATGTAAAAAACCCTAACCATAAGGGCCTCCTGACATTTCGATTCGACGGGGTTGTTATTAAATTTTAAACCATCTTTCACATTCGTGAGGAGTTTAACTGCTGCTGCCTGATGGATATAAACGATAAACAGCCCAGTGCAGGCACCGGGCTGTTTATCGTTAGCTAGCAAACGTTATAAAGCAGAGAGAAAACGGTCAATTCTCTCTTTGTGGGCCGCTTCAACCTCAGGAGTTGGGATGGTCATGTCTTTGTGGGTGAAGTACACCAACAAGGCCATTTGGGCGGTTAGACGGTTCTCAGCCTCATCGAAAATCAGCGAATTATCCGCCTCCATCACCCCGCGAGTACATTCGCGCTGATCATTGGCTGGCAGGCAGTGCATGAACATGGCATTGGGTCCGGCTTTCGCCATCATCTCTTCCGTCACTACATATTCAGGAATGAAGGTCGATAGGCGGATCTCTTTTTCTTCTTCCTGACCAAACCAGTAGAAGCTGTCAGCGACAATGATATCGCAGCCTGCGACTTCATCGGTATTGTCAGTAATAACCAATTTGCCACCTGACGTTTCACAGTTACCCAGCGCAATTTCGACCCACTCCTGTGGCGCTTTGAAGCGCTCTGGGCAGATGTGCTTGAAGGTCATACCAAACTTAGTGCATGCAAACATCAGTGAAGACGCTACGTTAGTCGCATCGCCCACGAAAGCGACAGTCAAATCACTCAGCGCTTTGCCTTCTGGTAAGTGCTCTTTCATGGTGAACAAGTCGGCCATGATTTGGGTTGGGTGCAGCCAATCACACAGGCCATTGATAACTGGTACGCTGGCGTTTTTCGCAAGCCCGGCCACCGTATCATGCTCATCAACGCGGGCCATGATCACATCCACCATACGTGACAGAACCCGGCCTGTATCTTCCAGAGACTCTTTCGCCCCTAGGTGGATATCCTTCGGTGATAGGAACAGTGCGTGGCCCCCCAAAATTGTCGCAGCGGTTTCGAAAGAAACCCGGGTACGAGTAGAAGGCTGCTCGAAAATCATCGCGACCGATTTGCCTTTGAATAGCTGAGGAACGGCGTTGTCTCGGCGCGCCTGCTTCAGCATCGCCATCAGTTCTAAAATATCTTCAAGTTCTTGCTTGGTAAAATCCTGAGTTTTCAGAAAATGGCGCAGGTTTGGTTTGTTTAGTTCGGTTGCACTAGAAGATGGAAGTCTCATTTTCGTATCCTTTTTACCAGAGTTAATATATTCATCCAGCAATCACGATGGGGTGTCTTGCTTGGTTGAAATCAGTATCTAGAAAAAGAACAATGGATTCTAAAATTAGAATCACTAATCGGGATAGTTATTTTTAGTTGAACATCTACATTGACACAAGTCACATCAATTATATTTTTATCAGTTCGATTTTCGATATTCTTTTTTAATCTTTATTCCAGACGATAAAAACCCACTGCAATATTGACTACAGTGGGTTTTCAATTCAGTGACTAAAAATTTATCTTAATTAAGCGTTATCGCCCTTGGCAATTGCTTGGGCAAATACGTTCCCAAATAGGCTTCGGTGATCACAATCGCCTCTCGCGCCATTTCCGGAGCAATATCGCCATTTTCCCGGTAATTCATCGAGTAGACCTTATCAGCAACCTGCAAGGCTATGGCAAATATATTGACGTCTGTTGGCAATTCAGGAAGCGAAAAATACCGCCGGTAAATCTGTTCGACTTTCTTTCCCAGTACCAAGTCATTTTGGGCATCCGCGTGCCTGACCGATGAATAGGTATGCTGCCCCAGTAAAGTGTGCTGGGCCAGTGGTGCCAAACGATAATAATCAACAAAGCTCTGCTCTATCATTCTATTGATATCTGACCAATGATGGACATTCTCAGCCACAACCGCGTTATCCAGCACTCTTTCAAAGTCATCAAATACCGAGTTCATCAACTCGCAGATCAATGCTTCTATATTCGGGTAATGATGGTAAACCGTTGATGCTGCGATCGCCGCTTCCTTGGCCACATCATAAATAGAAATGGCGTTCACCTCCCGTTGTGATGCCAAACGAATTGCTGCTGAATGGATCCTCTCAAGTCTTTTCTCTGTCGACTCTTTTCGCATTGAATAACCTATCCGTGTATATGTGTACCAGAACGACTTGCCATAATTTCTGAAGCTTTGTGTAATGAACCGATATGCCCAATTCCTGATGTATGGCTGGCAAAGTCACAACAGGCTGCAACCTTAGGGGCCATTGAACCGGCGGCAAAGGTATATTGCTGTATTTGATCGACGGATACGTCATAGAGGGGCTGCTCAGTGGGTTTCCCCCAGTCCACGCATACATACTCGCCATCAGTTAGAATAAGAAAGTGCTCTGCACTCAGTTGCTTGGCCAGGGTTGCGGCAGAAAAGTCCTTGTCTATCACGGCTTCCACCCCATTGATCTCACCTTCATTGTCAATCACCGGGCAACCGCCACCTCCGCAACATATTACGGTATGACCGGCATTGAGTAATGTGCGTATACTATCAATTTCAACAATTCCCTTGGGGAATGGCGAAGCAACCACCCGCCGCCAGTACTCGCCGTCCGGTTTGATTTGCCAGCCGTATTGCGTCGATTTCGCCAGCGCGGTTTCTTTATCATAAACCGGCCCAATAAATTTATTGGGATCCCTAAAAGCAGGATCATTTTTATCGACCGATATTTGGGTTACGATGGTACTCACCTTTCTGCTGGGCATATATTTCCTCAAACCCTGCATCATCATATAACCAATCATCCCTTGTGTTTCTGCGCCTAACACATCAAGCGGATAAGGAGGGGCATCGGTATAAGCTAAATTCTGTAATGCTAGTAATCCAACTTGTGGACCGTTACCGTGTACGATAACAACTTTATAGTCTTCACTTAATTTGGCTAACGCTGCAGAGGCAATATCAATATTGTTGGCTTGATTCTCATAGCTCATTTGCTCGCCTCGTTGTAGCAATGCATTTCCACCGACAGCGACCACGATAATGGGTTTGTCATTTTTCATACCGCATTCCACCTTATCTATTATCAAGAAGCTGTTAATTAATCTAGCGCTAGTGATAATCAGCATTATTTGATTAGAATCAATTTTCTCACCCTCGCTCTATTGCCATATTTTTATTATGGTCGGAGTCACGCCTTTGGCTTCCATATATTAATGTTCTCCGATAAGTGATTCTAATAACGAATATCGATGTACCTTCGGCATAAGATTTATTCCGTGAAATAAAGGATTGGACATCAAGCATAAATAACGTGTAACAATCACGGAGATATAATTATGGAAACACAAACCTCAGGCGGAAAGATGGGAGTAGGCAGTCTCGCCCTCTTTAGCCTATGTGCTGTTATCGTCGTCGATACCTTAACCGCATCGGCCTCCATTGGTGTAAGTGCTATCGGATGGTGGCTGGTCACCCTCATTGTTTTCGTCATTCCCTACGGGTTAATCACCTCTGAGCTCGGCACTACCTACCCGGGCGATGGCGGTATTTACGACTGGGTGAAAAAGGCCTTCGGCTATAAATGGGCGGTTAGAACCACCTGGTTTTACTGGATCAACGTTGGCCTGTGGATGCCTGCTGTCTACATCATGTTTGCCGGCATGTTCGCCGAACTCTTTTTCCCGGGGCTCTCCCTGATGTGGCAGATTGCTATCTGCATTGCCTTGACCTGGCTAACCATCTGGATCTGCAATGTATCCGTTGATGTCGGGGTATGGGTCACCAACGTCGGGGCCATACTCAAGGTCACGGTTATCGCCGTACTGGGCTTCGGAGGATTCTTCTATGCCGCCGAGCATGGTGTCGCAAACGAATTCACCTTGTCTGCCATGATGCCAAGCCTCGATACCGGGGTAGCGTTCCTACCCGCACTGGTTTTCAACCTGATGGGGTTTGAGCTTGTCGCGACCATGACCAAAGAGATGAAAGACGTGCGTGACATGCCAAAATCTATCTTCCTCGCCGCAGCTATCACTGCCTTCCTGTATGTCTTTGGCACTGTAGGCATTCTGATGGCGCTGCCAGTACAGGATATCGGCCTAGTTGCCGGTATTGTCGACACGCTACGCAAGCTCTTTGGTACAGGCACCTTCGGAACCATGATGGTGTACTTGATTGGCACCATGGCATTGCTGACCTTCATCGGCAATATGGTGACCTGGACCATGGGTGCCAGCCGCGCGGCCGCCGAAGCCGCGAACGAGGGTGAACTCCCTGATGCTGTGGCTAAGATGTCTGAGAAACACGACACCCCAGTAGGTGCCAACAACATTACCGGCATCCTATCGACCGTAGTGATCCTGGCCTACGCCATCTTTGCCCAAACCAGCGACGATTTGTTCTGGTCTGTTTTTGCCTTCTCCAGCTGTATTTTCCTTCTGCCTTACCTGTTTATGTTCCCGTCATATCTGAAGCTGCGTGTCAGCGACCCAGAAACAGAGCGTCCTTTCCGGGTACCGGGAGGACTGGGCGTGCAGTGGGTACTGAGCATCATCTGTTTCGTCGTTATTGCCCAGGCAGTGATCCTGTTTATCTTCCCTGAACTTATCGATATGACCGTCAACTGGACATACAGTGCACCAGTACTTATCGGGGTCATTCTGACGGTGGGTATCGGCGAATACCTACTGAAACTCGCAGTTACCAAAAAGAATGCAGAACAAGCAGAGCAATCTAGCCAACAACCTTCTCATAGCCATTAATAGAGGATGTCAAGCCATGAGCAAACGAATTGATTCAACACCAAGACAAGACGGCTTCAGAATGCCGGGCGAACACGAACCTCAAGCTGCGGTTTGGATGGCTTGGCCAGAGCGCACCGATAACTGGCGCTTTGGTGGTAAACCGGCCCAATCAACCTTTGTCAAAGTCGCACAAGCCATCTCCCAGTCAACCCCGGTGAATATGGTGGTCAGTGCCCAGCAATTTGAAAACGCCCGCCAGATGCTGCCAGATAATGTTCGCTTGATCGAAATGAGCACTGACGATTCATGGATGCGGGATATCGGCCCATCTTATGTGGTTGATAACCAAGGCCACAGGCGCGGTGTCGACTGGCATTTCAATGCCTGGGGCGGGTTGGTCGACGGCCTTTACTTCCCCTGGGACAAAGACGATGCGGTTGCGCAGAAAGTGTGTGAGTTCCATGGCGATGCCAGCTACCGTGCCCCCATTGTTCTCGAAGGCGGTTCCATTCACGTAGATGGGGAAGGCACCCTCTACACCACAGAAGAGTGCCTGCTTCACCCTAGCCGTAACCCAGATCTCTCCAAAGAGGAAATTGAGCAAGTGCTTTATGATTACCTCGCGGTAGAAAAAGTTGTCTGGATCCCAAACGGCCTGTACAACGACGAGACCAATGGCCATGTCGATAACCTGATCCATGTTGTCCGCCCCGGTGAAGTGGTTTTGACCTGGTGTGAAGACAAGAATGATCCGCAGTATGACATCTCACGCCGGGCGCTGGACGTGCTCGAGACCCAAACCGATGCCAAAGGCCGCCGAATAAAGGTGCATAAGTTGCCCATGCCAGGGCCTTTGTTCATCTCGGAAAATGAAGCCAGCGGTGTTGATGTATCTGAGGGGATGGAGCGCACACCGGGCGAGCGTTTGGCCGGATCTTATGCCAACTATCTGGTGACCAATGATCAAATTGTCTACCCGCTACTGGATGAGAAGCTAGATTCGGAAGTTGAAGATCTGCTCAACGATCTGTATCCGGGTTACAAAATTACAGGGGTTGATGCCCGGGAGATCTTGTTGGGGGGCGGCAACATCCACTGCATTACCCAGCAGGTTCCCTGTGCCTGATCTCCACGCCTCAATTTGAAGTCCCTGCCGTCCAAACTTCATGAATAGATACTGAAGCGGGCCTGTGAGTACAGGCTCGCTTTTCATTTATGGTTCAAACTAACTTGCCGCTGACATTCCCCTGACACAACAACTGCCCGAAAAATATACAGTGCGCGCCCTAGTTTTACTTAAGCTCTTTTGACGATGAAAAAAATCACTTTGCTGCTAGCGTTATTTACCTCTGTGACCCTTACAGGTTGCCAACTCACCCATGTTGAGGGCGAGCTTGACGGTGTAACCATCAAGGCGTCAACCAAAGATGGCCACCATAGCCACGGCAACGGTAACTTCTGCCCACCAGGCCAAGCCAAAAAAGGCAATTGCTGAGCTAGCAAAATACAACGTGCAGCCGTTTTCATAGAGCGGCTTCACAGTTCAAGTACCCACTCCCTCCCCACATAGCGCTATCCGACAAGCTGCTAGGTTATAATAATTCTATTACCTAACAGGCTCATGAGGAGCTTATGGATTTCAATACTCAAATATTAATCATCCTATTGCTCGCAGCGGCTATCTGCTTCATTGCGATACACTACATCGAAAAATTCATGAACCGCAACAAAGACAAAAACAGAGATAAATAGCTATAATCTTTTCAAAATCAGCGTTCCGGCTTAGTTGATATAGCGGTACACATCCAGGCCTGTCTTATCGATATCCGTTTCTGAACCACTAATAATGTCGGCCAGCAACTTGCCCGAACCACACGCCATGGTCCAGCCCAGCGTCCCGTGACCGGAATTGGTAAACAGGTTCTTTATCGGGGTTTTACCTATCACCGGCGTGCCGTCAGGCGTCATCGGCCTTAGCCCTGTCCAGTACTCGGCTTTTTCTATCTCGCCGCCTTGCGGGAACAAATCCTGAATCACCATAGCAATAGTAGCTTTGCGTTTCTCGGCCAAGCCCAAATCAAATCCTGCGAGCTCTGCGGTACCGGCAACTCGGATCCTATCGTCAAATCGAGTCATCGCTACCTTGTAGGTCTCATCCATTACCGTCGAGATAGGGGCTGCATCGCTGTTTTTAACCGGCATGGTTAGCGAGTAGCCCTTCACCGGGTATACCGGCACCACAATACCAGCCTGGGACAAAACCTGCGGCGAATAACTTCCCATCGCCACCACGAAAGCATCGGCTCTGAGCTCTCCAACACTGGTGTGTACCGAGCTGATCCGATTATCTTCCACCACCAAACGAGATATTTCGGTATCGAACCTGAAAATCACCCCCGCTTGCCTGGCCAGCTCTGTTAATTGCTGACAGAAAAGATAGCAATCTCCGGTTTCATCATCCGGCAGGCGCAATCCGCCCACCAGCTTGTCTTTTACCGATGCCAAGGCAGGCTCGGCCGCAATACAGCCAGCAACATCGAGCTCCTGGTAACGGGTACCGCTTTCGGCCAGCAATTCAATATCTTTGGCTACCGCTTCCAATTGCTTGTGAGTACGGAACACTTGCAGTGTGCCCTGCTGGCGCCCTTCATAATGCAAATCAAAGTCACTGCGCAATTGCTTTAAGCACTCCCGGCTGTAGTTGGCGATACGCAGCATACGAGATTTATTGACCTGATAGCGAGACGTATTGCAGTTTGCCAGCATCTTGCTGGCCCAGAGATATAACTCGGGCGAAACCGAGGGCTTGATTTTCAGTGGCGCGTGCTCCTGCAGCAGCCACTTCATGGCTTTGACCGGAATGCCAGGCGCTGCCCAAGGCGATGAGTAGCCATAAGAAATCTGCCCTGCATTGGCAAAACTGGTTTCCTCTGCGCTGCGTGGCTGGCGGTCGATTACCGTGACATCGTGGCCAGCCTGGCGCAGATACCATGCCGACGTCAACCCCACCACCCCACTACCCAATACAATGACTTTCATCAGAATCCTCGTAAATCATTCCAGCCAATCTGGATTTATGACCGCATTATTGTGCGAGCAAGAATCCTTTATTTACATTCTGCTAACAATCGATATTATTTAAGGGCTGTGTTTAGAAATTCTAAACACTCCGACTATCAACAAGTTCGAGGTGCAATGTGAGAGCAAGTACATTTGCCGGCCTGGCAACCTTTGCCGTGGTCGCCAAGCATCAAAGCCTGACCAAAGCAGCGCAGGAGCTGCACCTCACGACAGGGGCATTAAGTCAGCAAATCAAACAACTTGAGCAGCGGCTGGATATCACTTTGTTCCATCGTCATTCACGAGGACTGACCCTAACCGACAGTGGCAAGCAGCTGTTCAACGTGGTTGATCTGAGTATTGGGCAAATCAAACAAGTATTAACAGAGCTAAAAGCACCGGAAACCAGCTCGGAGATCCGGCTCAAACTCACGCCCTCGTTTGCCTTCAAGTGGTTGGTGCCCAAACTCCATGACTTCAACCGCCAATACCCTGAACTAAAAGTACAAACCTTTGCCGATGGTGCACTGGTTGATCACAAATGTGATGATGTGGACTTGGTGATTGATTACTGCCAGTTCGGTGCTGATACAAACAACGGTGAACTGTTGCTTGAAGAACACCTTATCCCAGTCATGAGCCCGATGTATTTCAATAACTTCAATTGGCAATCAGAAAACATATGGCAAGAAGTCACTTTGCTGCACGATGCGATGCCGTGGCAGGGTGCGCAGAAAGATCAGGAATGGCAGGTCTGGTTCGATTCGATCGGGCTAAAGCTCTCCCATTTACCGCAGGGGCATTATTTCAACCGCACCGATATGGCGATGGCAGCCGCCGAGGCCGGACTTGGCGTCGCCCTTGCTAGGCAGGCGCTACTAGGGAATGAAATAGAGCAAAATCGCCTAGTTGCCCCCTATTCCGCCATTAAGGCCAATGCCGGCTATTTCCTCTACCGGCAGCACAATACATTCGCTGTTGAGTGCTTTTGCCAGTGGTTAAGTCAAACCATCACAATCCAGACCAATCGTTGAAAAGGCAGCAAAATCAAAATAGAAGACCCAAAAATAGATTAAAAAAAGTCACCGCCATAAGCTCAACTCGGGAGCGGTAGGCGGTGACTTAGTTCCGTTATAAGGCTGCTAAGTTACAAGGCGAGCAAGTAACGGATGTGTTTATACTGAAATAGCAGAATAAAGCACACCCAGGGTACCGATGATAAAGACAGCCATTACTGCTTTGCTAACCATCTCACCACCGTTCTCTGCAGCTTTACCAAACAGACCAAAGACCAGCGGGTGAACCAGGAATGGCGTCGCAAAGATAAATGTGATCATGCTAGCCGCTTCGGCACCGAACATGCCGCCCTGAGTAGCTGCAAACAAACCAAAGTGAGATAGGCCAGATGCCGCTGCCATTGAGGCATTCTCGATTGGCATACCCGCAAAGTGCAGGATGGTAAAGCTACCGAATACAGCGGTGATCTGCCAGCCGAATGAGAACTGCATCAAGCCTTTGATTTCCATCTCATCGTTGCCATCAGCCTTACGCAGATTCTTGGTTGCAAGATATACACAGCCCAGACCAACAAGAACGAGAGGTATCACCCATTGCACCAGAAGAACGCCGCTTTCAGCGCTCGCGGCCAGGATAGTAAATACAAAGATATGGCCAAGGAAAGGCACGTTAATCATGATCGGAGCTCGACCTGCCGCGGTGGCACCAAGGTCGCCCGCTGTACACGCGCCGGTCAAACCTGAGTGCGATAGGCCCCCGGCCATACCTGGTGCCAGGTTACGAACGTGATTTGCTTTCGCTAGGAAAATAAGGATAGCCAGACCACCGAACATCCAGAACATCTGACCAGCAAAACCGTATACAATCACGCTTTGTAGGCCAGGGATATTAAACGCTTCCATCATGTGCGAGCCGCCCACGAGGAAGCTACCGGTTAGCACCACTGGAATACCGGCAAAGAGTAGCGCGTTCATGGTTGGGCCCAACTTCCACTTGGGCATTGCCATACCTAGCCCTGAAGAAAGTACCATCGCAAAGAAAATCTGTGGCAGGCCGATAAAGCCCGAAACCAACTGCGAAATACGTAGCGAAACAATCAATACCGCAATAATGGCAATAACTTCAACCACACCGCGCGTTAGGTAACTGCGCCTGTTGGCAATTTTCGCTTTGCTATCAATCAGGATCAGAGAGATCGTCATGCCGACATATGCAAGCGCCATGTAAGACTCACCGAGAGGGTGCGAGCCACTGCGACCAGAGATCAGCGCAGAAACCATTTCGATACTCATCAGCAGCACGAAAGCACGGATCACATAAACCAACTGTGTACTCGTCGTACCAACAAAGACTTCATGTTTGCCCGGTTCAACTAAGCTTTCAACAGAGCCCAGTTGCTTCATCAACAAGCGGCGGATTTCCTGTCCCCCCACAAAGAAGGACGCAATAAGCGCAATCACTGTGGTCTGCCCCAGCAGCACAATAACAGGAAAATCACTCAAACCAGGTTGAGCAAGCCCACTTTCCACAAATAGCGTACCCATCAGCAGGCCGAAAACTACGATCATCAATACTGCTGAGTACTTAGTGCCCGCAACGACGGTACGTGCAAGTAAAACCATGATAACTACAGCAACCATGGAGAAAAACAAGTGATTGAAAGCCACTAGATAGGATAAGTTTTCCATCAAAACTCCAAATAAAGCCGCTCATAAATAAGCGGTAATTAGACTTATTTACCTGTAAGCATCCTTGCTTGCTCATTGAACCTTGCGCTCAAAAAAAAGGCACCAAACAACGTTTGGAGCCCTAGCATATTGTGGAATAACTAAAACGGCTATCACTACATCAAAAGTGTTACAGTGCAATTCAATCGTTACTGTTTAAGTAAAAACGGTTAGGTTTTATTTATATGAAACTACACCCTGTTAGATATTGTCCTTAGGTTGAGAAAAAGCCCTTTATTTTTAGTAAGTAAATAAATTTGACCACCCACCAAAGACTTCTAGTGCATAATTTCACAAGTAAGTGTGCCCCTTTCACAAACGGAAACAATCTGTGATGCGCTAATCAATTTAACATTTGGACATATTTATATGTTCAAATTGCAGTTTATCTGGGTATGTCCGCGCTATCGAGATCAAAGTGATTTTCTTGCTCGACTTCCTCAGCAAGCCAACGGGCAAAAGCCTGGAATTTAGGTCGCCTCTGCATACCTTCCGGGCACACCAAGTCATAGCCTAAACCGTTATTTATCGACTCAAATGGCGCAACAAGCTCACCCGATTTCAAATAGGGCAAGACAAAGCGAAGACGCCCCATTGCGACACCGAGTGACTGCCTCGCCGCCATAATGTCGTGCTCATAGAGATTAAAGGTGCATGTCTTACGGTAACAATTAATATCCTTCCCCATCTTTTCAAACCAACGGGACCAAATTTGCGAGCGTTCGCCATGGATAAAGGTCACCTCCTCCAACTGGGATATATCACCGTTATTCAGTTCAAACTGCCGCGCATAGTGAGGCGAGCATACGGGGATACGTCGTTCATCAAACAACCGAGAACTGTAACAGTCTGGATAATGTCCACTGCTGTAAAAAATAGCGGCATCGAGCGGTTCATACTTAAAATCAGGTCGGTAGCCTTTTACCTTCAGCCGCAAATTGAGCTGCGGATACTGCTCGCGGAACTTGCCAATTCGCGGCATTAACCAGCTAGTGGCAAACGCAGGAGATGTACCGATATAGAGCTCACCACTCAAATCATTACTGATGATGTCTTCAAGTTCGCTGAAAATACTCTCAAACGACTGATTCAAGGTCAGAAGCAACCTTTCCCCTTCCGGCGTCAATTCCATTCGGCGGGTCAACCTTACAAACAACGGAAAGCCCAACTGCTTTTCTAGGTTTTTAATCCGATGACTTACCGCCCCTTGGGTTAAGTTCAGCTCCTGGGCCGCTTTGGTAAAACTCAGGTACTTAGCCACCACGCTAAATGAATGCATGTTGGCCAGTAACTGTTGTTTTCGTTCTACTTTTTCCACCCGTCCACCATTCCTGCCACATCTATCTATTAAATATTTTAATGCATTGTACTGCACTTTTCGTTTGTCCGCTGCCCAGAATTTTCCGACTATTACACCCCATAAATTCACGGTTCATCTCTGGCAAGTGGACTGCAGGATGCGATTGTGCTGCCTGAAAAAGTTTCTTTATCTCACAAAATAACAAGGTAAATCATGAATATACTTGGATATCTACAAAAGGTCGGTAAGGCCCTGATGGTACCAGTAGCAACCCTACCTGCTGCTGCTATCCTAATGGGAATTGGTTATTGGATGGACCCTGTCGGCTGGGGTTCTGAAAGCGTCGCGGCAGCATTACTTATTAAATCAGGCGCAGCCATAATAGATAACATGGCAGTGCTCTTTGCTATTGGTGTTGCCTTTGGCCTTAGTCGAGATAAAAGCGGTGCCGCTGCATTGTCCGGTTATGTCTGCTTTATGGTGCTTACAACCCTACTTTCCCCGGCAGTCGTTGCCCAGCTTCAAGGGATCCCTGCCGATACCGTACCTGCGGCTTTCGATAAGGTTGCCAATCAGTTTGTAGGTATCCTTGTTGGTATCGTCTCGGCTGAAATCTATAATCGATTCCATGAAGTCGAACTGCCAAAAGCACTGGCTTTCTTCAGCGGCAAACGCCTGGTTCCGATCCTCACCTCTATTGCCGGTATCATACTTGCCAGCGTGTTGCTATTCGTTTGGCCGGTTATTTATGATGCGCTAATTGCGTTTGGTACCCAACTTCAATCCATGGGTGCGCTGGGCGCAGGCTTGTTCGGCTTCTTCAACCGCCTGATGCTGACTATTGGCATGCACCATGCCTTGTATCCTGTGTTCTGGTTTGATGTTGTCGGTATCAATGACATCCCGAACTTCCTTGGCGGTGCACAATCTATTGCCAATGGTACAGCCGTCGTCGGCCAAACCGGTATGTACCAAGCGGGCTTCTTCCCTATTATGATGTTTGGTCTACCGGGTGCTGCATTGGCTATCTATCACTGTGCCGACAAGCAAAATAAGGACAAAGTCTTCTCTATTATGCTGGCTGCGGCGATGGCCTCCTTCTTTACTGGTATCACAGAGCCACTTGAATTCAGCTTCATGTTCGTTGCCCCTGTGCTCTACCTGATCCATGCAGTTCTAACCGGTATCTCGATGTACATCGCAGCAAGTATGGAATGGATGGCAGGTTTCGGCTTCTCAGCAGGCCTTGTCGACCTGGTTCTATCGAGCCAGAACCCGCTAGCAACCAAGTGGTATATGCTGATTGTTCAAGGTCTTGTGTTCTTTGGTCTTTACTACAGCGTATTCCGCGTGACTATCACCAAATTCAACCTGATGACACCGGGACGTGGCGAAGTTGAGCAAACAGGTATCAACAAGGATGATATGGGCGAACTGGCCAATGCCTACATCGCGGCTATCGGCGGTAAGGAGAATATCCTAGAGGTAGATAACTGCATTACCCGCCTACGCTTGACGGTAAAAGACTCTTCCATTGCGGACAAAGAAGCCATAAAAGCACTAGGCGCTGCCGGTGTGGTGACCATCTGACCTGCCCCCAATAACTAATCCAGCACCTCTTTAGTAATGTCAGTTACATTGCTGTTGTTTAGCCCTGAACGTGTTAGTACTGCAAATTCAGAGGGGGTTAGGTATCCGATTGATGAGTGGGGGCGATTTTCATTGTAGTCAATGCGCCAGTCACCGATCAGTTTACGAGCATGGCTTAAGTCTCTGAACAGGTGCTCGTTTAAACATTCGTCCCTGAACTTGCCGTTAAAACTTTCGATATAAGCATTTTGGGTTGGCTTACCTGCTTGTATCAGCTTTAGAATAACACCATGATCGTAAGCCCATTGGTCGAGAGCTTTACCCGTAAACTCCGGCCCCTGATCTGTTCGAACGGCCTCAGGATAACCACGGAAAGCTGCAATAGCCTCAAGTATGGCGACTACCTCATCCCCAGAAATTCCTGATGCAACAGTAATATCTAGGCACTCCTTCGTGAAGTCGTCAACGATAGTGAGGCACTTTATCCTACGACCAGAACTGAGTGCATCCATGACGAAGTCCATTGACCAGGTATGGTTGGGCAGTGAGGGAAGTAAAAGTGGCTCCCGCCCGACACATAATGATTTCCTTCGCTTCCGTTTACGAACGGCCAATCCAGCTTCTCGGTATAACCGATAAACACGCTTATGGTTAACCTCTGTCCCTTCCCGCCGAAGAAGACGATGAATACGGCGATATCCAAACCGTTTTTCTCTCGAGTGCCAGTTCTTGTATGCGAGCCAATAGCTCCACATCACTCTCTTTAGGTTGAGGTTGGTATCTCATCGATGCGCGATTTATACCGACGAGCAGACAGGCTTTGCGTTCCGAAATCGTGGTGACTTCCTGCATTACATGCACAGCCTTGCGCTTGTCTCCGACGGTCAATACTTTTGGTTAAGAGCCGCTTTCAAAGCATCAACATCAAGCATGGATTCCGCCAATAGCTTCTTAAGCTTGGCATTTTCATCTTCCAATGCCTTTAAGCGACGAGCATCGGAAACATCCATGCCCGCGTACTTTTTACGCCAGAGGTAGAATGTGGCATCAGAAATATTGTGCTTGCGGCATAATTCTTTGACGGGCAAACCCGCCTCCGCTTCCTTGAGAATGGCAATGATCTGCTGTTCGTTGAATCGCTTCTTCATATTCACCTTCCTTCTTATAAGATGAACATTACTAAGTTATGGCTGGATTAGAAAGCGGGGAGCAGGTCACATCGGCTCTGGCGGCCTACAAGTTATCGTTGGTATGGGGAAGGTCGATAAAGTGGCCCAGGAAATGAAAAACCTGTTGAACTAATTCCTTGGTGAACAGATAACTTGGTGAGCTAATAGCTTAAGGACCAACTATCCAAACGGTTCCCCCGAGAGTGAAATGTTAAACACATCAATTCCCCCTGGTGTACAAAATGTTTCGCTCTCACCCTATCTGCTGGTCTTTAGTGACATATGACAGCAACAAAAAGGTCCTAGGTTTATCAACCTAGGACCTTTTCACTGTCTCTCAGACAGACGTTAAACAGTTTGGCTGTTACAGCTCGATAGTGACCGTTTCGCCGTCAACAGATAGCATCAGCGTATTGCCTTCAAGCTTGTGAGACACCTCAACCTGCTCGCCGTTATTCTTGTTTGGAACAAGCAGCGTTAGGATGTTGTGCTCTTTAGCCGCGCCGAACTCGACTTCTACGTGACGGTGGATGTCTAGATCCTTGTACTCGTATGGGTCAACCTCGCCGAAACCTTCAACGTTCTTCACAGAAAGGATGTTGTCTGCAGACTCGTTGATGAAGTTCACGTCTAGGTGCGCATTCTCACCGCGGATAGTGAACGAGTTGTCAGCCACTTCGTTTGCAAACGTGGTGTGCATCAACCAAGTCATGTCTTTCTCTTCAGAAAGCGTCGCCTTGTCCTGCATCACGAAGACTTTGCCCTGTACGAACCAGATCTTACGCTTGTAAGACTCGATTTCAGGGACGAAGTACTGGTATGAAGCCGTCGCATCACCTTCAACCATCTTCACGTCAGACTCAGTGTCGAAGTCAGTGATCTGGCCGCCAGCTTCGATACAGAAGCGGTCTTGGTGGTTTTCGTAGCCAGTGTTTTTGTTCTCGCCGTACTGACCCTTGCCGCCAAATAGAGGCAGATTCTTAGAGAACGTTTGACGACGCCACTTGGTGTGCATGTCTACACCGAATCCACCGTAGTAACCAGTGATAGCTGCTAGGGTCTCACCGAAAGCGTGCAGGGTGAATGCGTTCTGGTCACCGTGTGAGTGAGAGATAGAACCAAATGGTGAACACTTGAATACCATGTGAATGTGGTTATCACGCTCAGTCATCTTGTTGTGGAACGCCGCCCAACCTGTGATTGGGAACACTTTCAGCAGTGGGTCGTTAGACGGTGCTTTCTCTTCAGGTGCATCCCATAGGATGTTGAAGCGAAGATCGTCGTAGCCGAAGTCCCACCAACCGAAGTTGTAGAATTTAGTATGTGCTTCAGTATCACGACCTTTAAGCTGGTTGTAGTACCAAACGTACTCAGGCTTCTGGTTAACACCTGCGTAGTGCTTGATGTTGTAAGCCAGTTTTAGGCCAGGGAAATCACCGATTGAAGACTGGTCACAGAAGCTCGCACGCTTAGAGTGAACAGGCATACAGTAAAGCGGGAAATCACCGGTGTTTTCGTAGAATGTCTTGTTGAACATATCTACGCCACAGTAGGCTTTCAGCAGATCGAACGCTTCGCCTAGAAATGCTGTCTGGGTGTTCCAGTAGTCAGGGCCTTCAGCCCAACCGCCGTCTTCACCGCCCCATGGCGGGTAGTGTACTGCGTAGTACTCTAGTGCGTAAGCAATGTACTCACCCGCTTTCGGGTGGTCATGGTATAGCGCGATACAGGTTGGGATGATCGCAGAAGAGATAGAACGAACACCGTGGCTGTTCAGGGGGTTGTTCAGCAGATCGACCGTTACTTTCAGGTGATGCATGATCTCGTCTAAACGCTCAATCAGTGCATCTTGAACCTGCTGGCGCTCTTGGTCTGTGAAGTGAGCGTGTAGCCAGTCGTAACCCCAAGCCATTGCAGCGATAACACGGAACGCAGCTTCATCGTTGTAGCCGCGAGAGGTCACGCCTTCAGGATCATAAGTAGACAACTTCAGAGTCCACGCTTTTGCTTTCGCGATCAGCGCTTCGTCTTCTTTCACGATACCCGCAATTGCCAAATTACGTGTTGCGTTAAGTGCCATCTGGCAGTCAACGTACATTTGACGCCAGTAAGGACGCCATAGCGACGCTTTACCTACTGTTTCTTCTGGGTAAGGCTTAGGCTCTGCGTATGGTTCGGTGTCAAGGAACTTAACTGTCGAGTTGTTCCAGAAATCGTCGAACATGCAGTATGACTCGTCAGCCTGCACCTTCGCTTTAAAATCTGCCAGATCTTTCGCTTGAACCAGAAGACGAGGACGCTCTTCGCTCAAGTTGTCTAGGAAAGAAAGGTCGAAGTCACGTTTCTGTACTTCGATAGGGAGTAGGTCTACAAGGTTACCCGCTGAAGTATCGTTCTCCAGCTTCATCTTCCTGATCGCATCAAGAGACTTTTGGTTGCTCATGCTAACTCTCTTATTCAATAAAAGTGTATGGGGTGGCGAAAAAATTAATTGATGCTATTGTAATACAATAAGGTAAATAATCACTACTCTAACATGAATTTTTACTTATTTCGTGACATGCTTATATGCAACAAAACACAACAATAACGAGATAACCAATCCTCCTTCCCAGCCTAGCACTGGGTAACAAGGAGGACTGATACAGCGTGATTGAAGCAAGAATGGATAAAACGAAGAGTTAGTGGGCTCTAGACTGAAGTGTCGAGAAACACTGACGGGTTACCGGTCCCCAATACGGATCCTGGAAGATATCTTCCACATAGTGTTCGTGGGTGAAGGCACCGATTGCCCTACGCCAAAAAGCAATCGCGTGTACAGCGCCTTCAATTTGCTTGCTTTCCCAGTCACCGGGCATCATGGTGAACAGTTGATGGGCAAATTGCTGCCCCATCTTATTCTGGCGGAAAACAGGCACCACATAGAAATCACAGACTTCATAGTGGCCTTGTGAGGTTTCCGCAATAGCTGCCAATCCTGCCGGCGCATTATCGATATAGAGTAAAAAGCCTCTGACATTGCCGCCAATCAGGGTGTCCCTAAAGAACAGACCATTCTCATCTGGCACCTTCTTGGTATAAACAGAAAACTCAGCTTCATAAGGCTGCGATAAATTGAGGTATACCTGCATATTGCCTTGGTCGACGTTCACTATGTTCACAATACGGCTCTCTTTGCTGACAATAGTTACTAGCTTTAAGCTTAGGCTATGGGTATACCATCCTCTGTACAATTGATAAGGCTATTGAATCACAAAGACTTTTCTTTCACTTGGTATCTTCCGACTTAACGTTATTTGCTAACCACATTTCAAGTTGTTGGGTAACCTGCGGGTCGCTCAATAACTGATTATGGTTCATTTCATAGAATATTTTCTGGGATGGCTCGGCAAACATAAGGTGGTGCTCGACTACTGAGTGATGCCCCAAAGCACTGTTTAGTGGTACAAGCCCATCACCAATCAATCGTTCCGCCAACACGCTTCTTTGTGTTGCAGTGGTGGCGGCAATCGCAAAACAATCAATGCCCTGTGGTAACGGCACACCAATACGCCCATCGGGTTTATTATGAAAACGATCGACACCTTGCCAGTCTTGATCGATCACATTGCCGTAGCGTAAATCGGTGATCCCTGAACTACGTAGATTACTGAGTAAATTGAAAGGGGCAGTGTAAGGTGTTTTACTCAGGATAATGCCCAACTTATTACCTATCCGCTCTAAAGGCGCACCATGATGAGGCGTCCCCAAAAATACCAGGTTTTTCAGCGTGTCGGGCCACGTCATTGCCTGTTCCTGGCCATAATACACAGCACTTCTTGCCACTAACCCACCCATGCTATGGGCAACAATAGACAGCTCTTCTATCGGTGCTGGCCAGTTTTTGACAAACTGCTCAAGCAGATCCGATAGTTGCCTGCCGTTTTGCGAGGTATGCAACCCGGTATTATAACGAAGATAAACGGGGGTATAGCCTAAAGACGCTGACAATTGAAGGCCATGATCAACCTCAACCCCGTCATGCTCCCCTTGCCAGAGGCGATCATTCATGCACAGCCCATGGATCATCAGCAGTACTTTCGATGTCGCTTGTGGAATTTGGCCGGCGTGTAAATCGTCCAAAGACAATGGCTCTTGCTGGTAATAAAAACTCATTGGGATCGCAAATTGATTATCTTGTTCAACCAGCCTATCACCCATCACCCCATTAAGTGCCGACAGCACTGAAATACGCTCCAGAGTTTCCTTTTTACCTTCGTCGAAGGACTCAAGCCAAGGCTGTTTTTTCTCTAGGACTTTATCGATTCCATTACCCAGTAGCTCGGTAATTTTGTAGATATTTTTATAAACAAACCCTGTCAGACCCCGGGTTCTGTCCGGGGTTGACCCACCCGGCACGCCCATCGTACGCCAGACTGACTGGTGCACCCCTTCGGCGATCCGAGTGGTACTTATTGCTGCCTGGGTTACGAGCTGCCCGATCCCTCTAAGATCCGATGCGTAGAAATGCTTGAATCGCTTTGTCGAAGCTTGGTTATCCACTAAGAACTCCATTTCGCGTAATTATAGGAGAGAAACGCGTGGGAGCAGCTCATGTGCACAAACATAAGCCACCAAGCTTATAGTGAGGAAATAATCTAGAAATAAGAACCTAGATTATGCAAACAGAGCAACTTCGTGCAAAAAGTTATTGTTTTACCGATTTTACCAACCACTTTAGCGCTGATTCAGTAAGTTGTTCAGTATAAGGATTTATCTTCCAATGATCGGGGCACCACCCTTTCATAAACCGCTGGAAGTCAGCCCAGGCAACGCAATACATAGGGCGCCATTGCTGCTCGACATCATTGCCATCAATCTCTGGGTGGTAGTCAAGCAATGCCTGCTTCAGCGCAGCAAAATACGCATCAAGGTAACCTTGAACTTTAGCCTCGTTATTAGCCACACTTTCGTTAAAATCGAGCACACTGCTAAGGAACAGGCACACATCTTTCATGCCACAGCCGCCACCGACATACTGGAAATCGACGGCAGCCACTTCACTAGCCTCAGGCGTAAAACAGAAGTTAGCCAGCTTGGCATCACCATGCACCAGTGTCTGGTATCGGCTATGTGCTAGCGTGCTATCTAAACGCTCAGCAGCGGCTTTGAGTGCTTGGTCTTCTAGCACGGTCAACTCATCCGGGCGAGTGGCCAAATGCCAATAGGTACCTGTTGGCCAAAGCCCTTCCGAGTGGGTATCAGGATTTGCTGCTCGAGCCACAAACTGGGCATGAACCATATACTGGGCGTGGAACTGAGCCAACCAGCGTAAACAGGCCAGAAGAGAAGGCTGCTCGATACTTTTGTGCACTTGGCTGTATCCCGATACCGCCAAATCTTCCAGCACCAACAAAATCTCATCGTCATGCTGCTCCACCAGCAAACACTGAGGCACCGGCGCCTTACATTGGTTTGCATAATGTCGATACCAGTTCACTTCGACTTGGTAAGAGTCCAATTTTCGCTGATGAGAGCGGGATGTATTCCATCCTCTGGGATGCCCAGGTGACTGCGCTTCGGAGCTTGGCAACAGGATGTATTTCACAATCACAGAAGGCATACTGCCCCCGTCGAAATACAGCCTTACCAGCTCGCCATAGCCACTCCAAAGGCTTTGGATATGCTCAACGTTAGCGACACCTTCAGCACCTAGTGACTGAGCGACTTTATCAATGATGTGTGATGGGATATTCATAATAAAAAACAGGATCTAGCATTCATTCCTACACTTCTTCCTTTGTTCGAAGTCGATAATATTACCATGACTATCAACCTTCACCTCGCAGCATTCATTGAACAAACGGTTGAGCTTTTCACGGCTTTTCTGCACCCGAGACTTCAACGTCGAGTATTTCATTCCATGCTGTTCGGCATAGTCTTTTTGCGAGGTGCCATTGAGTTCAATCTCACTTAACAGCTGCGCATCTTCTTCAGGCAAGGCTTGGATAAACGGCTGAATACAATGCGAGAGCTGACTGTGAATACTTTCCCCACCTTCGGTATACCAAAGCTCATCTTCGGTAACATCTTTGCTTCGTGCCCGTTTACGGTAGAAGTCGATAATGGTGTTATTGGCCAATTGAAACAGCCAAGATTTCAGCTTGTTCTTGTCTTTAACCGTACCGATCTGCTGGTAAGTCTTGATCAAAATATCCTGCAACAGATCATCGACATCATCCGGACACGATACGTTCGAATGCAAAAAACGCTTAAGGCTCGTCTGGTATTGCTGCCATACATCCTCAATACGAATTGTACTTCCAGGCATCTCTCTCTCCAGCACAACTACTCTCCAACGCAAAAAGGCTATGGGTATCCCCATAACCTTCCTAAATATAAGATATGACTAAATTTTAGCCGCAACAACTGCTTGTGGTACACGCCGTGCTACTTTGCAACTCTAGACCTGTTTTCAGATAGGTATCTGACAGATAGAAGTTGGTGAAATGCTGCTCGAAATCCTCGGCCACAGATGGTTCAACCAATCCAGACGCCATAACCGCCTGCTGCCATGCCTGTGTTTTCGGCAACCCACACAAGAAATCATAACCCGTATGCTGTTTGATAATGTGGGCCCGATGAAGTAAAGGCAACCAAGCGATATCAACATTGCTGATACTATCTGATTTGAAGAAGCGAGTTTGACCTGACAACTGTTTTTCTACCTTGGCAAAAGCGGTAACAAACTTCTCGTTACGCTGTTCAAAGGTTGCCTTGTCTTTGCTGCTCATGGTGCCGCACTGGGTCATGTAGTTCTTGGCACCCAGGTAACTCCAAGCCCTATCAAGCGCACGTTGCTCATTAGTCACCTCAGTTTCAAGCGGTCCATACTGATCCTCAATGTATTCAATAATGGCATCAGACTCGAACAGAGCCGTTCCAGATTCGGTGATAAGCAAAGGGACTTGGCCATTTGGGGAAATATCCAAAAACCACTGTGGCTTGTCCTTCAGGCTAATGTACTCAACCCCGTAAGGAATATTGCGGGCCGCCAATGCTGCAGTCACACGCTGGACAAATGGGCAGATTTTGAAGCTAACAACTTTAAGCATTTCGAACTCGCTGTGATTGTTTATCTACCATTAAGACGAACGCCATCAGAAAAAGACGATAAAAAATAAAAATATTTGCTCAGTCTCGATTCATACCACGAAAAAGACACTCAAGCAGTAAACCCCGCCTCATTCAGCCACTCTCAAGGTGCATTAATATACAGTTTGAGCATAATTCAATGCACTTTCATCTCATGAGATCATTACCAGTTTGCCGCGCAGCTCTCAGTAGACCATTTCTTCGCTTCCTCGATGAACACGGCCGTGATCCCTCTACGTTTTTAAAGCAGTTCAGTATTGATAGAAAGACATTGGTAGATCCGTCTCTTTACCTACCCTCGCACCTGTTAAGCGTGCTTATAGACGCAGTGGCAAAGTCGACCAACCACAACGATCTAGGTTTCTACGCTGCCCAGTTCATTGATAAGGGTATACTGCACCCAAGTTTAGAAAATAAGTTACTTGGTACCGACGATCTGAACAGCTTCCTGCATACATTGATTTCTCTTCGGCATCTTCAAGGCTCACATTTCCAACTATGGCTGGAATACGAGGGTCATGAGCTGCGTATTTGCCACTCCAGTTCATTGACAGAAACCAACCGAAGTTACGGCCATGCCAATGAATTTACGTCCTTTTTCATTATCAACCACCTAAAAAGAATACTAGGGAGCAACTGGCAGCCCTGTTACTTGGCGTTCCACCATCAGTGCCATCCCAAAGCAAAAATTACCGGGCAAACAGTAAACAAAAAAGTAATCTATGGTGCGAAAAATAACTTCGTGCCGGTGTTGATCGATATCGATCGAGTCCCCGCTCCAGCGTACGACCTGAATAAGGTAAATGAAGGTGCCTTAACAAGGCTGACGGGGGTAGTTGATACTTTCTGGGAGCATGAGGCGTTCAGTATCGAATTTGTTGCCCACCTTTTCGGTGTTTCAGAAAGAACACTTCAGCGTGTTTTTTTGAGTAATAACACTACGTTTCGTGACTATGTAAATAAGAAGAAAATCGAAAAATCCACGCAACTGCTGAACCAGGGGTATAGCGTTCAAAGCGTAGCAGAAAAAATGCGCTACTCCGACCCTGCCAATTTTTCGCGCGCGATGAAAAAATACCTCAGTCTTACGCCAAAACAATATCTAAAACAGCGGTTATAAAAAAGCCCCTGCGCAGAAATAGCAGGGGCAAGCCTAAGAGTACCAATATTACATTGTTTTTATATGCTATAAAATAGATAAAACATGATTATCATCTATTTTAAAACGAGAATATTCGATCATCACTAGC
Organism: Photobacterium gaetbulicola Gung47; assembly: GCA_000940995.1. Classification (NCBI taxonomy): domain Bacteria; kingdom Pseudomonadati; phylum Pseudomonadota; class Gammaproteobacteria; order Vibrionales; family Vibrionaceae; genus Photobacterium; species Photobacterium gaetbulicola. Next base: position 275,600 of record CP005973.1, on the reverse strand, counting down.
ATCTTTGATTATAGGCAAATAGTCACTTTCATTCTGATGAGCTAACTTTAATAGGAGCAGAATGCAGTGACTCATCGATATTGTTATTGATATCCAACCACGTATCCGTCTTTGTATCAAAGATATGAGCCTGACCACTCACAGGGTTTTCACCAGTCCAAAACTCCAGCGAGTTAAGTACTAGATAGTCAGCACTCACAGTAACAGCATATAACGGCGACATTGCGATATTCAAACCACCACGAGCATAGCGGTTATCCACAGCTTTTACGTTATATTCCATTAACTTACTGGTTGCGACATTACTACCAACACAACCGCTCAACAAAACGGAAGCGACACCTGCAATTACACATCGTTTAAAGTTATTGTTTGTCATAATACTAAAATAAAAATAAAAAGGGGGGGAGATATTCGACGAAGGGAATGTTATCTTCCCGGAAGAATTCGTCTACCACAACAGATAATTATTGTTATAGCGGTTACAACTTTAGAAAACCGTTCTTATTTGTCGCAAAATGACCTGTACAAATTCAAATATATATTTAGAAAACAATCATCTCCCAAAATCCTCATCACCACAAAGCAATAAAGCGCAAGCAACACATTATCGCTACTTGTCCTACATAACAGTTCTTACCGAATATTACTGTGCTCTGTTCTTTTCGGCCATCACATGATTTGAAAACGGTCACAATTCGAAACGTTTCAATTGATGGGGGTGAAATTATGCTGTAAAGTTCATACCAGACCAGCACAAAAACACACCAATTATCGTGTTTTAGGCTGAGTATTATTCCCCCATAACTGCAAATGATGAAGAAATCGTTAGCAGATGTGGAAATTGGTCGTACAACAAACCGCAATATACCGGCTAGAAGATAAACTAAAAATTAAAATAATAATATGTGCAACAACAGATTTAGAAGAGGATATATGATAGGAAATCTAGAAGTCGTCGTCTTAGCCAACTTATTAGAAAGTGAGGCTACCGGCTATGATCTTACAAAAAAAATCAATCAATCACCTTGGAAATCCTCACACCAACAAATATATAGAACTTTGTTAAAACTGAAAAACAGAGGATATCTCACTTGCCAAGAAGTGAACCAAACAAACAAGCCAGATAAAAAAGTTTATAAAATAACCCCAAAAGGTTCGAGTGTCGTAAGTAGTAAAAAACTTCAATCAGCAACGATAAAAATCCAGCAGGATGAAGCGTACTCAAGGTTAACCTTGGGTGATCCGCAATATTTTATCGACATGCACAGTGAATTAGTTAAAAAAATATCTGAATTAACAAAAATAAGAAATGATTCTGAACCTTTAACCCAACTTGCAATAGACAGGAAGATCAACTTACTCCACGCAGATGTTGAATGGTGTAAATATGTTGTCAGAACTTTATCGAACGGAATAAGGGTCGCGGCATGAATTACATCGCTATATTCCTCGATGAGACAGGAAAAGAGCTATCCAATAACACCACCGGACAATACATCAATATTCAACTTGGTGAATTTAATGACATACATCAGGCCACAGATAGAGCACGCCAACTATTTGATGGCTATGAAGTTGAAGAAGGTATTATTTGGAGCAAGACTGGTTGCGGTGGTCTTTTAATTACTTCCGACAGGAAAAACAATAAACATTTTCACTAATAACAGTCAATATTACGTCTAATTATTTTAAGTATTGATATATATGATCCCTAGACTTTCGAGCTTTACAGCAGGCAAGATGTGAAAGTCGGAAAAAACTATCCCCAAGCAACTTCCATTGGTTGGGGATAAACTATTCGCAACTATTGATGTAGTGCACAAGCCAATAACATTCAAGCATCAGGTTAACGATGAAGTTTACAGCTGAATCACCTTTATTTAGAATGACAAGTTGAAACCTAGTTTTGCATTAAATCCATTCTTATCAGTTTCTTTGTCAATTCCGGCTTCGTGAAGCTTCACTATGGAATAACCAAAATTAGCAATAAGTTTCATATTTTTATTAATGGGATAGTTATTATTCAAGTTGATTTTAACCGTTTCAGATCCACTCAACTTTACTCCCGCTTCATTGTAGTTATACGGTGTGCTGATTTCAGTCACAATACCTTTCCAATGCTTGATACGCACAGAAGGTTTAACAGCAAAAGCCCGGCGACGGAATTGAGGATCTGAATTATCAACATAACCATTACGCGTAAACTCAAACCCGAAATTCAATCTAGAACCATAGCGATATAAGTAGTTGGCTTTTACTTCAAAGGTATCAAACTCTTTGTTGATATTTTCATTTTCAGTTTCTTTCTCAACCATGCTATAAGTATAAACTGTGTTCAGGCCATGCTTGCCATAGGTAAACTGTAAGCCAGGACGAAGCTTGATTTCTGTGTTGGTCAGGCCTGCATCGGGATCAGACTGATGGACATAAACCGGCTCTGCAAAAAAGCTAAACCAAGGATTCACCCATTGCTCGTAGCGAGGTGCAATGGTGAAGTTCGTCTTCTTGTAACTGCTTTCCTGTTCAATGCCTGATTTATTTTGGATCTGACTCAATACATAGCGGATCCGCCAATTATCATGCAATCTTGTCGAACCATCGGCAACAACATACTTGATATTCTCTGTTCTGGCGAAATAGTCCGAAACCGTTTCATTGTATTCCATACCAGTAAAGAAAGAGGTTCTCTTGGGTATATTGTAAGTTGAGTATTCAGGCACTCTCCGAATGATATCGACATCATCTTCCATGATGAGAAACTCGCCGTTATCTGCTGCGTTGGCATAACCGGTACAGACCAGAGAACCAAATAATATAGGTATAATTTTATTCATAGTTATTCCATCTATAGTGCGTATATATCCAGTTTTAAAACGCATTATCATCACAGCTTGATTCCATCATTTAGAACTGCGATGTGTGCTTTCAAAGCCTTCATAAAGGCAAAATCCTTTGCAACAAAAACACCATCGCCCAAAGTGCTAAATGCCCCCCCCCTATCAAGCTTTGTAAGAAACAAGCAAAAGGATAAACGTTTCGACCACTCTTCACAACTACCTATTACCATATGTAAATCAATGTAAATCCCCACAAGGCTGCGTAATTACTGGCCTTGAAAGCAAAATCCCCCTCGCAACCAAATTCTCATTATATGAGTCACATCACAATCAAACTCTGTTATTTGGCCGTTAATATCATGAAAAGTTTGAATTTACACTGTAAGTTATGCTTCTTTCCTACCTCCTAAACGACCAAGCATGTCAACCAACGGTCGCAGCACGTAACACGATTTATGTCACACCATGTAATAAAATGTGTTCAGTGGTCACACTTTACCGCTTTGCTGTGTTGTATCCCAGCCACAAGTGCAGTATGTTTCAAACAAACAGAATAGAAACGTTTCAACTTGTAACTAAGTAAACGAAATGGAAGTAAATAGTATTTTTTAGCAAAGCCAGGCGGGAAAACAGCGAACTCAAGCAACCAAACAATACATCCCAAAAAGCGTTAAGGGATAGCTTTTCCAAATTATTCCAAGAAAGAATGAAAAGAATGGCACCAAGCTACAGCAGGCAAATCCCCCTACATCGATTTAACAGGAGATAGAATATGGAAGTTAAAATGAAATACTTGGCGCTTTTAACCGCGGCAATCCTCAGCCTATCGGGTTGTGTCGAAGACGCTAAAGACAGTAATGGTAGCGGCAATAGTGGCGAAGTCACCAACCCAGACGACGGCGGAGACAATAGCGGAGGGGATAATGGAAGTGGTAATGACGAGGATCTCAAACTTCCAAGAGAAGTCGCTATATATTATCCAGATGCTCCGGATCAAGAAGCTACAAGTCCATACGCTATTTACCTTATCGATAAGGACGACAACGCCCTGGCTGTCAGTGGCGATAACAACATAGTACACGGTAATATCACCGTAGCAGGCGAAACAGCCATCAAGGAACCGCTAACCGTTTCAATTACCGACGACAAAGCCGCCATTGTCTTTTCCTCAGATGGTAAGGGATATGATATCAATGCCGCCAACGGTAATGAAAACAAGAACGGCACACTCCAATTTAAAGTTAAAACCAACAATTTCGATGTGCTCAATACCGCTGATGAACTAAATACTGTTTCACTCACTATGGCATCCGGTGAAACAAAGGCAACTATCGATATTACCAGTGCAGTATCTGCTTCAATCAATGCAGAACAATCGCAGTTGATACGTGTTCCGCTCACCTGCTTCGAGGAGCAAGGCTTAGATATCAACGCTGTCGACGTGGCAATGTCACTGGAAACATCCGGGTCGATTGGTTATGAATTCAGTGATGCCCGTATCATCGCCAACTCCATCACAGAAAAACCTGGCTCGAATAACGTACAGGGCTGTTTAAATAATGGTGACTCGATTGTTCTCACTGAAGATACTTCAGTGCTAGCACAAAGTATTTACCGCGGCTCAGCATGGGTGCAAGAAGGGCAAACGAAAACAATCAGCACAACTCGTGGTAAAGCCATTCAGCTAAACCCCGGCAATTCAACCGACGAGGGTACAATCCGTTATAATGGCATTCATTACACCGCCGCCAACAATTGGGATCCAAGCAGTCGCAGCCTGCTCATATTTGCCATCGATTTGGCAAAAAACCTCCAGGACATGGCCGTTTCTCGTTTAGATCTCAGCCACTATATGGATGGCACACTGCAACTGAAGTACTTCATGCCAACCAATGCCATCGACCTACCAGCAGGGGCTGACACCTATCTAGTCATAAAAATGGAAACCCCAATAGTCAATGCGACTGGCGAGACCACAGGTGGTTATCCGAGCTCGGAATCTGTCTTTTTTAACCTGACAAAGGCAGGGGTAAACAAGGGGCAAGCATCTGATATTGAGCTACCAATCAAAGATTTCTTCACCAATATAAACGGTGCCGTGAGCTTCAATGCTTTGCAGTATGTTGAGAAATTGGTAACCCATATACAACAGGGCGGTCCGGATGAAGCGCCCGTTTATTCTAACCTAGCTGAGTTCAAATATGGCCTAGCCGACATCAAAGTCGTAATGCCTACCCATTCTCCAGATACGGTAACAGAGTAAGTCTTAACCATTTCCCACCCACAGGACCAACGCTCTTTTGAGTTGGCTCTGGGGGGTGGGATGAGCTAATCCAATGCCCGCTTCAGCCCTGACACGTAGGCTGGAAATTGCGAAATAGTATTATGACCAGCCCCCGTAATGACAACCACCTCTACCAACTGATCGCCAAATTCATCGATGAGCTGATCGGTTCTCGACCTGTGGATCACCCTATCCTCCCCTGCAATAAAGATATAGGTTTGAGCCGTAATATCTTTCACCCTATCTGCAGATCGGTATCTGTCTTTGATCACCAAGGAAACGGGGAACATCCAATAGATATCTTTTGCGACATTTTCAATGCTATCAAATGGGGTCACCAAGATAAGCTTGTCCACTTGCCGATTAGCCGCCACATATGTGGCAATACCTGAACCAAGACTCCTACCCATCAGGGATACTGAATCATGTTTACTTTTCACTGACTTAAAGATCTGTACAGCATCACTATATAAGACCTTCTCTGTAGGCGTACCTATGTTGTTTCCATAACCTCGGTAAGGGATCAGATAAATGGTATGATTCGGAATTACCGCCCTGAACAATGGAATATTGGCTTCAATACTTTCTGCGTTCCCACCGTAATAAATTAACGCCTCAGGTTGCCCCTCATTAAGCACCCACCCTAAAAGCTCTTCCCCATCAACAACAAAGCTGATATTCATCTCACCATAAGCGTCACTGGCAGGCTGGGGATAATAGAGAAACTGACGTTGCAGGGAACAAAAAGTAAGAGCAAAAAGTGCGTAGAACACCACTAAGGTAACCAATATGCATTTCATTCCCGCCACCTGTCATGCCTGAGCTTGCACCAGTAATATACGAGCGCATAAATAACGATATTGATCCCTATAGCCACCATCCCCAGCAGAAACTGAACATCAAAACGTAATCCAACCGGGTAAATCACAGGAATGATATAGTGCTCGACAAATCCTCCCGGATAACCTTCGCCACCTGCCGCTTGCCTCAATTGATTTTCCAATGGCGTTAGAGGGCAGATCCAGCCTTTGAAACTGATCACAGCAACCCATAGCGCTGCCGGAACATGAACCAGTAGCATATAGCCACGCCATAGCACCAGCGAGCCTCCGAGCAACGCAAAGATGATAAATAAAAGGTGCAGTATTACGACAAGGTCTGCAAGCATCCGATAAATCATGAACCATCCCCCTTACCCTGGACAAACATAGCGTAAAAAGCAGTAACTGTTATCCACATTTGGGTCTAAGTTTAGAAGTTATACCGACCTGCAACTCTTGGGTTCATAGGCGTTATCAACAAAACTTGGGGACTGTTTCTGCTGAACGTTATGGGTAAATTTCCCCTGACAAATTTTGGCCGCAAAGTTTTTAACGTCGATAGCTCTATCACTTCACTAAACCCAAAACAACCAGGCTAATCGTATTCGCTAAGTAAACTGCATTACCTCGTACTACATTGCATACACCAACATCATCCGTGGTAATCCAGTTTTCAATGTCTATTGAGATAGTATTTTGCTAGAAAATGCGCATAATCTTGCTATACGACACACAAAGAAGAAAACACCTATGACTGATTTTCAATATTACTTTCACCAACTTCCTTGTTTTAACTGTAAAAAAACCAAAGTAAGCACTGATCTTGGCTGGTTAACGGCCGCGATGAAAGAGGATGTCCTAGCGCAACTGGCTGAGATTATCGCGCAAGGCAACGTTGAACCAGATCTTTCGGTGAACGTGACTTGTACCAAGGACGAAGCGCGTGATTACTTATTGCTAAATTTCTACGGCTACTCAGAAGAGGAACTCGCGAATCAGGTTGAAGCGGAAGATGAGCAAGAAGTAGCAGATGAAATTGCAGAGCTACTGGCCGAAGGTAACGAGACAGCAGTCTTTGAGCACGAAATTGCACTACAAAGTTGTACTGATTGTGACATTGATTAAGCATCATCACTAAACTTGAACATGTTCATCTAGCATAACATGATGTTCTATTTATTTAAGGCGTTAGCAGAGTAGAATTTGCTAACGCCTTTTTCGTCTCTTCGTTATTGAGTTAAGCAAAATTCAAGAGCAGGTATTGTAATTTGCCTATCGCAATTTCCTATACCTTAAATATTCGCTGGAATGCTCATTTAACTAAATCACTGACTCACCTCAGCCCATTACTTACTCGCTGTATATTGAAGCGCATACTGAGGCTATAGCGTTTGCCGTAAAGCGGTTTGTCTAACTTAGATTAAAACGCGAAAAGGACTGGTATTTCGACCAGTCCTGATAATTAACTTCGTCTTAATGACTAAGAGCACTATTGCTCGTAATCAGATGCGTAAGTATCTTCGTATGAGTGCGAATAAAGCTCGAACAGGTTGCCAAACGGGTCTTCCAGGAGTAGTGCGAGGCTAGCGACCGGCCTTTTTAGGAAAGTCCGCCAGGCAACATTTACCTGATGGGTTTCTAGCCTTGCATGAACAATTTCCACTCTTTTTCTCTTGGATCACGAACTCACGTATTCGGGGCTCATCCTGAATGTCTTCTCTCGTAATGCCGTAGCAATAACATACTAAGGCATTGCTGGATAATGATTTGATACCCACTTTATTACGCACCGAGCCAACTTCGATTACCGAACCGTCCTGGCCAAAATACACCACAGGGCAATCTGGATCGGAGCAGAAATAATATCCCTGGTTCTTAGGCCGCCACATCCAAGGAGACTTAATATGATGCTTGATGGTTTCAGGGGAGACCACGTTGTATTGCTTTCCGTTTAACGGACAAACATGCTTTTTAGAGAAAGAGTCCGTGCAATTAGATTTGGAGCAACATTCGGACATACCAAATTCCTTCGTTATGTTAATAACAGGGATGATCTTTAGCTCACAGTAAGCCTTCACCATACTAGAGCAGCGATCAAGCAACAAATAAAAAGAGCAGCAGTTATTCACTGCTGCTCTTTCGGCCACTGCAATTATCATTTATTGATGACTTATTTTCCGCCACTCAGTTGGCGGTGGATTTTCTTTCTCTGCCTTGTTTCAGCCTGTAACTCTGCGGTGCGGCTTACCAAGAAATCGTTATCTTCACGTTTTTGGAACAGCTCTAACAGGGGATCATGATATTGTTCCATATGCTGTCGCATCATTTCTGCTATTTTCATTTGCTGTTCTTTGAACTCGCTTTTGCCTGCCAGATTGTTTGTTGCATCTGGATCGGTGCGCAAATCATACAATTCGGTCACAGTACGATTGAGGAAAAAATCGACCCGTTCTTTGATTTCAGGATTATCCGAAGCCAACTTCTTCATGGCTTTAAATGTATCGCTGTTGTTCGCCGATGTTTTGTAAACCCGGCCCCCAACAGCCCAAGGGTTGAAGATATACAGCCAGTCTGAATTTTGCACTGCCGCCATCGGGAAAACCCGACCACCAGCATTTTCGTGATACTGAGTAAAAACATAGTCACGATCTGCCTGGGAATCGCCTTGTAATAATGGCAAGAAGCTTCGGCCATCTAGCGAATCAGGGATCTCGATACCCGCAGCATCGAGCAAGGTCGGCATTAAATCCACCATCGAAATAAAGTGTTCATCGTCTACTGACGCATCGATTTTATCCGGCCACCGGACAAAGAATGGCGTATGGTTGCTATTGCGGTAGACATTGGATTTTGCGAACGGTGATGCAATACCGTTATCCGACAAGAACAGAACAATGGTGTTATCGCTCACCCCTTTTTCATCTAACACTGACATCATTTCGCCCACAGTGTCATCTAATCGCTTCACGGAACTGAAATACTGGGCCAACTCAACCCGCGCCTCGGGGAGATCAGGAAGAAAGCTGGGGACCTGTATTTCATCAGGCTGATAGATCCTTGAAGGCCTCTGCTTTCCGTTGCGTTCATAGTTAGGGCTGTCGACAAAATAAGGACGGTGGGGATCGTGAGAGTTTGCCATCATAAAGAAAGGCTTGTTGTTCGCCTTTGCAGAATCGATGAATGCCGACAGGTGTTTACGGTACAATTTCGGCCCTCGGCCACTGCCTATTTCAGCCTTGTCCTTACTGTAGTCCCAGACATAATCATCAACGTATTTCGGTGTCGAGTGATTGACCTTGCCCAGAATACCTACGGTATATCCATTATCCTTGAGCTCCTCGGCCAAAGTGGGAATTTCCTGGGTGGTTGGGTAGAATCCGACGATCCCACTGCTTTGAATATAGCGCCCTGTCGCTATCACCCCCCGTGATGGTTCACAAACAGAAACTGTTACAAAAGCATTGTTGAAGCGGATCCCCTGGCTGGCCAAACGGTCCAGATTGGGGGAAATCTCAGGTACGGTAGAGCCTGTCACACCCAATGATCCATAATCCATGTCATCTGCAGTGATCAGCAAGATATTCGGCGCAGCCGTTCCAACCCGAGCTGGTTGAGCTGACATCGATGGCGCAGAAGCCACCGAAAACAGCATCAGCATTGCGGTGGTTAAAGCATTTTTTTTCGTGGCAACCATTGTGCACTATCCTTTATATTTCTTTGCTATCCTTGAATAACTCCCGCTACACTTCCGTTTTATTCGGATAACCTAATGATTTAATTAACCAAAGTATCCTACCTTCAACTACAAACGATACTTTGCCAGCAAGCCGCACTGTACTCCTCATCAACAACCACAGAAGTATAAACGTTTCTACAGAACACCTTGTGACAAAGTTAACATTTACTTCTTTCAGCGATCAATACGAGCCAGTGTTTACTCGGAAAGTGGATGTAAGCCACAGAAAACGTCGAAAAAGTCTCACTTTTCAGCAAGAAGAAGAGGAAAAAGCAGACATACATCATAATTATGACATTCCCCTCTCCCCTCCAATACACGCACAATTGCTCCACTAGATTGAAACGTTTATATTGAATGAGCTCCCAATAAAAACAGCAAGCCGCTCAATCCTCAACCCATTCGAAGTTTAACCATGTAAAACGAATTCGTAATCAAGGAACAATACAAGATGCGCTACGGCTACGTGCCCCCAGCAGAGAAGAAAGCCCGGACCGAATATAACTACCAGCGCTTTATGAAAGAGTATGCGGCAGCGGCCGTTACCGTCGATGAAAACATCGGCCGGCTACTTGATTGGCTTGATGCCAACGATCTCGCTGACAACACCATTGTTGTATATAGCTCAGACCAGAGCTTCTTCATCGGTGAACATGGTTGGGCCGAGAAACGCTATATGTATGAAGAAGGGATGAAAATGCCATTCATCATTCGCTGGCCGGGCCATATAGCACCGAACCAGCGTCCGCAGGCGATGATCCAGAACATCGACTTCGGTCCGACTTTCCTCGATGCTGTCGGCCTGGATACGCCAGAGGAGATGCAGGGTAAATCTTTCCTAAACGTATTGACCGGTGAGCAGAGTGACGCCCAGTGGCAGAGCGAGCGTCCCTACGTGTATTACCACTACTACATGGAAGGTGCACACAACGTGCCTCGTCATGATGGTGTGCGCAGCGAACGCTACAAGCTGATCAACTTCTACTCGGAAAACAACGGCAAAGGTGAATTTGAACTCTATGATCTCGAAGCTGATCCGAACGAACTCAATAACGTCTTTAACAGCCCGAAATACGCACAAACCCGCGAAACCATGATGAAAGAGCTCCACGCGGCCCGCAAGGAATATGACGTTCCCGATAATGTTTACCAAGCGCCTTATCCCTTCATGACGGCTCAAGAGAAGAAGGCGCTCGGTTATTAACGGCCTTTGTCCTCGGCAGCTTTTGGCTGCCGGGGAGCGGAATAATATTCCTTGATGTGTTTACCGGCAAGGATAACGATGCCCAGTGGCAGAAAGAGCGTCCTATCGTGCACTACCACTACTACATGGAAGGTGGCCACAACGTCCCACACCATGACGGAGTGAGAAGTCAGCAACGTATTCGAAGACCCGACCCGAGGTACAAAGAGGTTGGCAAGAACATGATGGCTGAACTGAAAAAAGCCCGAGCAGACTACCAAGTTCCGAATGATGTTTTCGTGGCACCTTACCCGTACATGAACCGCAAGGAGCGAAAAGCGCTAGGCTTCTAAACTATGTAGTTGTTTAGTTACCAAAAAATACCCCAAGAGCAATACCCCAATGAACACAGCACCTCAATAACCAACGTTTTCACCGGGGTATTTTCTTTCTTGGTTTTCTTTCTCAGCCTTCTTGCTCAAAATGGCTAGAAGCGGCGATCCAATGCAAGCGTCACTTGCTGAGTTGTATCCAACTCATGCAGGCTGCCACTAACATCCATATCCAGATAACGGTAAGATAAATCGACACTCCAGTTTTGGGACAGACGATACTGCAAACCGACTTGGCCGCCCCATGTGTAGTGAGTCCTTCGCCTGTCGTCAAATTCATTGGTGTAAAGCCCCACCGTTGGCCCAATAAACCCAGCCAGCCGACCGTCAAAAGCAAACGGCAGCATATAGTCATAAGATAACGTCATGAGGTGCATATAGTGCTTGTACTTTTGATCATCAGCAGTAACGTCATCATCCTTATAAGAATAAGCAGCAGTAATACGCACATTCTCTTCAAGAATCGCCCCAGCACGAACCTGAAAATGAACACTCTCACTATCTGTTTCTAAGGTACGTTTGATCTCGTCTTGCTGCCAACCAACACCAGCGCCAACAAAAAAATCTGCAGCCAAAGCTGGTGTCGCCACAGCTATCGAAATAATGCTAATCAAAGTCAAACTTTTCATTATTCACTCCTTTCTCTGCTGTAACATGGAAGAACAACTTCATGATACTAAGCTGGTCAGCAATATCTTTGCACTTGATCTGAGTTTTTACTCTAATTTTATTTTATTAGTGCGTGTACAGTATTGATACAGGAACTAGGCCTTGCTATACCGCCGACCTATTCCCTTACCTTGGCTATGACAATTATTTCGATCGCTCATAGCATTACAAGACTAACCTGTTGCTATTTATTCGTTATTCGGAGTAAACGACTTATAAATATCCTTTAAATCAGGATATAAACCTTTATGTTTCAGGTACGTTTTGACCTGCTGGTTAATACTTGTCGCCAAGAATGAACAAACAAACATCCCTTGATCGAGAGAAATCAATTTCGACGACATATTGCCTTTTGTATCGACGGCATCAAACCAGCCATAAGGCGATTCAATATCTGGGTGCAACTGCTTGATTGATTGTAGATGTGCGATCGCATCAGGTGGATTAACCATAAATGATAGGGCTGTTGCATGAGGCGTCCCAGTATTGCCACCAGCAATTTGTAGCTCAAAACGGACTGCGGCTTCCGAAATAGCGGGCACACCGAAAGCAGCATAACTGTCATCGGTTGTGGCTGCCGAAGAGACAAAGGGGATCTTGTTTTGTTCAGAGTGCGCCTGTTGAACCTTCGTCATATCTTCGATGATAGAGTAATCAGGGATAAGGCACCTTTCATTGAGCCAAATGGCAGGCAGCATGCCTTGGAAATAGGCGCCATCCCAGGTCAACATCGGCCGAAGTTTTTGCCCGTTCAAAACACAGGTACCGGTATAGAGCTCCATATTCTCGAACGCCGACTTGGGAACAGGACTACTTGTACCTTTGGTGATCAAATGGGCCCAAAGCGGTGCCAAACGGCTTTCATTGGCTTTTCGGTCAATATAGTACCCCAGAGGAGCGCTATCCTTGGCCGACCAGCCGGCATAAAGGAGATCTCGGGTTGGCTCATAGAGCTGTTGCCAGCCGGGAATTTGCCGCTGCAAAATGTCGTCAATCTTTTTGACGGCACTTACCGCCAACGCATCAGCTGAATCAAAGAATGCACCAGAAACCGCAGTGAGTGCAAAGGCCAAGTTTGCATTATCAACCGCCGGGACTATTCCTTCCTCCTGCGGTTTCAGTTGACCTTCGACAATATCATATGGCCAATAAAACAAGCCATTCCAGGTTGGCGCGCCAAACAAGACATCTAACGTTTGATTGATCCTAACGAGCGCGGCTTGATGACCGTTTAAATAGGCTTCCGTCAGAATATTCAGGTAGAGCCCAATTTCGGTGGTATTGACATAGTATTGGGGATCTATATCAGAGCCAGCAACAAACAAGGTATCGAACGGCACCTTAGCTTGCTCATCGACACCGACGCCATCTAAGAAAAAATCCAAATTGGTTTGAAGCTCTTGTTCAAAACCAGATGGATAAAAGTGTTTGCGCAAAGAGAGTTCGGTTACTTTATCGCTGTTCGAACGGCAAGAATGAGATGGACTAAGAACTTGGATGTTATGTGGCATAGTCGGAGAATGCTTTACAATGTCATGTCAGATATTGGCCGAACATACCATAGGCTCCCCTTAACTGACCTAACCCGGTTTTGGATTTGTGCCAGTGCCAACAGACCTTAAAAAAAAGCCCCCCATACATAGCGCATGAAGGGCAATTTCTATTAGACTAATCGTCTTTTGCGTTTATTTAAAGCCGCTAATTAAAAGCCCAGCTTTTTACGCTCCTCACGGTTCATAAACGGGTATGGTGCTTCGAAGTAATCTTCTGGCACGTCATAACGCACACGTGCATTCTCAAGCTCCGTGGTCATCATGGCTCGTACTTCAGCATACTCAGGATCTTCGTAAACATTGTTCACTTCGTTTGGATCTTTCACCAAATCATATAATTCGAAGAAACCTTTGCCTTCATGCTGAGAGTAGAAGTCAATCAGCTTGTAGCGATCGCTACGCACGCCATCATGACGAGGCACATTGTGTGCACCTTCCATGTAGTAGTGGTAGTAAACAACCGGACGTTCTTCCTGCCACTGGGCATCAGAGGTCTGGCCCTTGAGCACTTTCAGGAATGACTTACCCTGCATTTCCTCTGGAGTCGAAATCCCTGCAGCATCAAGAAACGTTGGACCGAAGTCCATGTTCTGGATCATCGCTTGCGGACGTTGATTAGGTGCAATCTGTCCCGGCCAGCGGATCATAAATGGCATCTTGAAGCCTTCTTCATACATGTAGCGCTTCTCAGCCCAACCATGCTCACCAATGAAGAAGCTCTGATCCGAGCTATAAACAACAATGGTATTGTCTGCCAGACCACTTTCATCTAGGTAATCAAGGATACGGCCAACGTTTTCATCGATGGTCATCACCGTCCCCATGTAGTCACGCATGAAACGCTGGTACATGTACTCAGTACGGGCAACTTTCAGATCACGCGGCACATTGCCCCAACGACGCTTGTACATCGGATCTTTCATCTTCTCCCAGTAATCGACGTTGACGTCATCGTACGCTTCATGGAATGCCGCTTTCTGTTCGTCAGTCAGGCGGTTCATCCACTGGTCAAAATGCCAGCGTTGGTCGCCATCCATGCTTTTGATCCACTCTTCGCGAATACGTGCTTTCTCAGGGGTTGTCGGTGCCGGTGGGAAAGCATTGATACCGACTGGTGTCATGCCGTATAGCTGCATCCACGCATTCTCAGCATGCTCACCGCGGGTTTTGTAATCGTCAAACAGCGTATCAGGGATCGGAAAGTTGTGATCCATGAAAGTTGCCATGTGTCGTGGTGGCGGGCGACGTGGAGTATGTGGCGCTTTGTACTGAACTTTCAGCAAGAAGGGCTTATCTTCATCCCAAGACTCTTCAAGCCATTCCAGTGACATGTCCGTAATCAGATCCGTCGAGTAACCCTCGATAACGCGAGTTTTGCCTTCTTGGTCAATAAACTCTGGGTTGTAGTAAGTACCCTGGCCACCCGCACCGTTAAGCACTAGTGAATAGCCAAACTCTTTAACCGGTGTCGGGTGCATGTGCCACTTACCAATCAGAGCCGTATCATAGCCGTTCTGTTCAAGGATCTTAGGGAAGATAACTTGATTAGGGTTCCAACGAGAGGTGTTATCAAGCACGCCATTCTTATGAGAATGCTTGCCTGTCATAACCGATGCACGGCTTGGCTGGCAAATAGAGTTGGTGACGAAAGCGCGCTCGAAAATTGCCCCTTCATTGGCAATACGATCAATATTCGGCGTTTGACCTAAAGTCGGGTTGTATGCACTGATAGCCTGGTTGGCATGGTCATCAGAAAAAATAAATAGAATGTTTGGTCTTTCTTGCTCCGCGGCAACACTGGTCATTGCAGACGAAGCTAATAATAAGCCAATCCCCTTCGAAAGGGTTGAGCGTTTAATATTCATATTGTCCTTGCCTAATATAAGATTAAACAACTTGATAACATCAAGCTATTTTTTACCTTTACGCATAGCGATAAAACAACGGTATGTGCTTTTCCGTGCACAAACGACTCAGTAAAATAACAAGCCAAACTGCCAAGTTAATCGCATTGAGTGAATTACGTCCTTTTCACCCCACAAATATAAACGTTTCGACTAAATGCGTCAATTCAACCGACCTAAAATGTGATCAGGATTAAGTACTACTTATTAATGACAATTACGCCTTTAATAAATTGTTCTAAATGATTTGAATATTAAATAAGTGTAAATATTTAATTCGGGTAATTTTCAAATAAAAAAAACTCCCAACATTTCTGCTGGGAGAAAACAACAATGATACAAACTGTGAAATTACCCTAAGAAACAAAAGAAGACGTTAACTACTCAAAGTAGTTGTTGTATTTATTGAAGAAATCCATGCCTAAATGCTCCGGCATTGCCGCAAGACCGAACAAAAACGTCGAGAAATCAACACCTTCTATAAACTCAGCTTTCCACTCAGGTTGGTCGTGGCTATAACGCCAAAGAATTTCGTAGCCACCTTCAAGTTCGTGTTTAGCATTAATCGTGTTGTCACGATAAGTCGAAATCAAATCGGCTTTCGCCCTATCATTAAATGGAATATAACCAGCCAAAATATGTGGTGAAACCACTAGGTTATGGTTGAACTGGCGATCACCATCGAAATGGAACCGGTCAACACAGTAGCCATTTGGACAAGAGCCTGCACCACTCCCCCATTCATATTCTTTTAACTCAACCCCTTCAACATCAACGTCTCGCCAGAATGCGAAGTCAGCTTTAGCCGAATTTTCAAGAGCTGTAACAAACTCTGGATGATTAGAAAAATCATGCATCAAATAATTATTGAACAAGAAATTAAATTGCGAGGTAAACCATGTTTTACCTTCGGAAAGAACAGGAATGCCATTATATTCAGCAACAGGAAGGAATTTTGTTGATGCGTACCAAATATCCCAGAACTTCTTGGCATTACTCGCATTAACAGCGTTGTCTAAATCTTTCGCCTGCTGGTTAGCAATACCGGCAACAAGCATATATTCATTGAACGCTTTGGTACGATACTTTTTAAACGTGCCGTCGGTATGCTGGGCTAGGTAGATACGACCAGTTCGAACATCGGCAATATACTGGGTTAAATCAGTATTGCGGTACAAGAAGTCGGCAAGTTCGGCGATTTCTTCATTTTCACTGAAGTAGTTTTTAACAAACAGCGCACCATAAATCATGATGGCACTGTCAACCGGACTCCAGTCATCACCGACCGCTTCACCGGTCTTGGTATTATAGAAATGAATAAACGTATTGGTTGCATTCTGCGGTACCGCGAAATTTGGGTCACGCCCCGCTAGCTTGCGCAGTGTCACCAACGCAAGTTGCTCGGCTTCTGGCTCCCAGCCATTAGCATGACCAATCGTTAGCGCAATCAACCCCATACCAGAGTTGGCAATGGAGCCTACATAGCTGCGGTCACCGTTGAGGAATAGCTTGTCTTCATAGGTGCCATTCTCATTTCGTAGTTGTTGCCAGTACGCATAACCACCACGGTAAAGGCTATCAATAATTTCTTGATCGCTTTTCACTGTTTCACTGATAACGGTGTCATTTGCCGCCGTTTGCGCGAATGCCATCCCCGGCAGGAGCATTGTACCAATCAGCAGCGCAGCTAACTTCTTTTTCATTTCGATTCCTTCATCTTTAAAAGGTATACGCTAACGTATTTTCTGCCTTTAAATATAAACGTTTCGACAGCTTATTCAAATGGAGTGGCGGTAGACTGTGCGATAGGTCACGCGATTTAATTGTAGCAGTTTGTAAATAACAAAGGCCTGCCCTTAAACAAGGCAGGCCTAAATTTATATCATTTAAAAACAGATAGTTACTACTTTATCAGGCCAAGCTCACGACGTTCTTTACGGTTCATGTACACATATGGCACTTCAAATACATCGTCAGGAACCTCATAGTTATTTCGAGCTTCTTTCAACTGGCCATGCATCATTTCGCGAACTTCTGCATACTTTGGATCGGCATAGACATTATTTACTTCATAAGGATCAGTTTCTAAATCGTAAAGTTCGAATTCACCTTTACCGCCGTTTTGTGAATAGAAGTCAATCAACTTATAACGCTCCGTTCTGACCCCATCATGTCTTGGTACATTATGGGCACCATGCATGTAGTAATGGTAGTACACAGCCGGACGCTCTTTATGCCACTGCTCATCAGACACCTTACCCTCAAGCAAAGCTTTAAAGGACTTGCCCTGCATCTCTTGCGGAATATCGACACCGGCAGACTCAAGGAAAGTCGGGGCAAAGTCGATATTCTGGATCATCGCGTCTGGTCGGAGACCCGCCTCAATGTGTCCAGGCCAGCGGATCAAGAACGGCATTTTCATCCCTTCTTCGTACATGTAGCGTTTTTCGGCCCAACCGTGCTCACCGATGAAGAAGCTTTGATCCGAGCTATAAACCACAATGGTATTGTCGGCAATACCTGCCTGATCGACATAATCCAGCACGCGGCCGACGTTTTCATCAATACCCAACACCGTTGCTGCGTAATCACGCATAAAACGCTGATACATGTAACTTAGGCGATCCGCTTTTTGCTCGGTGGTAAGGTTCCCTCTCCTTCTTGCATACTTAGGATCTTTTTGCATCTCCCAGTATTCAACGTTAATGTCATCATAAGCAGCATGCCAGGCATCACGCTGCTCCTGATTCATTCGCTCCATCCACTGCTCGTGCGTTTTTCGCTCTCTAGGATTCATACTGGCCAGCCAGTCTTCTCGCACTTTTGCCCGCTCTGGTGTTGTTGCCGCCGGTGGGAATGCATTAATCCCAACAGGCCCCATGCCGTAGAGCTGCATCCAGGCGCGCTGGGCATGGTCACCTCGGGTATTGTAGTCATCATGCAAAGTTGCCGGCTCAGGGAATACATGGTCTTTAAATGTGGTCAAGTGCCTCAGTGCTGGGCGGCGTGGCGTGTGTGGTGCTTTGTATTGGATCTTAATTAAGAATGGTTTGTCTGAATCTGCATGTTGTTTCATCCAGTCAAGAGACATGTCTGTGATGACATCGGCCGAGTAGCCTTCAACCACGGTTTTTTTGCCCTTTTGATCAACGAATTCCGGTTGATAGTAAGTCCCCTGTCGCCCTGAACCACTGAGTACAATCGAATAACCGAACTCATTGACCGGTGTCGGAGCCATGTGCCACTTACCGATTAGCGCTGTGTCATAACCCGCTTGTTCCAGCAGTTTAGGGAACGCAACTTGGTTCGGGTTCCAACGCGCCGAGTTATCGGTTACACCGTTTTTATGTGAATGCTTGCCCGTCATCACCGAAGCACGGCTCGGTTGGCATATCGAATTCCCCACAAAGGTGTTTTCGAAAATCGCACCTTCGTTAGCAATTCGGTCAATATTTGGTGTTTTCACCAGATCAGATCCATAGGCACTGATTGCCCGGTTGGCGTGATCGTCGGAGAAGATAAAGATAATATTGGGCTGCTCAGTCGAAACCGGCTCTGCCACTGCAACTGGCGCTATCACTGAAGATGCCGCCATTAGCATGGTAAGATTCTTAAAAATTTTGGAATATCGAAGGTTCATCGTAACTTATAACCTGTCTTCAATGGATGATGGTGATCGATGCAAAGTAGAGAAACAAGCGCAACGGACAAGCCAACAGATCGTTACCTACCAATGCAATCACATGCGCCAACCACCAATATAAACGTTTCAACAATCTTACACCGGTTATGCTTCTAATAATGTGAGTAGCCTAGCATTCTCGTACAACCGGGGCGTTTAGAAGGGTGCTTTCTTCGTGGTAGGAATGGATAAGCAACGCGTTAATTATAGATGTATTAAAAAGGTTAAGAATGGTATCAAAATAATTCAGGAAAGTTATCGCTAGCAGGAGTCTGAAAATAACCAGCCAACAACAAGTTTAGGAAAAGTATTTAATTCAAATACTTCCCGAAAAATATAATACAGTAAAAAAAGGGGCCGAAGCCCCTTTTGATAATTCATTTACAATGTGATGTTGAAACCAACACGGAATTGTAATTCTTCCTTATCACCACCACTCCAGTCAGTAACTCCAGCTGGAGGTCCATTACGCTTGCCTTCTTTATACTGAGCGTTAGCAACGAAACGAAGATTTCGAGTGATTCGTTTGTTGTTGTTTATACTGATGGATGCATAATCATAACCCACCCAGTGCTGGCCACTTTCTTCACGACCAAATGTAGTGTTAACCTCAGTCGTGATATCGTAGTAGTGACGTAAACGAACAAAAGGTTTCACATTGTAGTTCTTGCGACGAAATTCGTAATCAGAGTTGTCAACAGTTCCGCTGTATGTTCCACTAATACCAAAGTTAAATTGTGGGCTATATCGGTAAACATAATTGACATCTGCAGAATAGGCCTGCCAATTATCATTATCTTCACGGTTGTATCGCTCACGCCACTTAAACTGGTAATCACCGGTGGTAGAGATGAAGTGCTGGCCAAAGGTCAGCTGTACGCCTGGTTTTAATTTAAGTTCTTGCGTTGCAAGTCCATTGGACGCTTCAACACCACGGATATACACAGGCTCTGCGAACCAGCTTACCTTTGGACTAACCCAGTGCTCATAGCGAGGGGCAATGGTAAAGTTAACGCGACCGTCGGTACGCTCTTGATTTTTACCTTCAGTGAGCCAAGCTTCTGAAAGGACATGCCTGATACGCCAGTGCTCATTGATTCGTGTCGAACCATCTAAATAAACCAAGCGGACATTGCTACGTTTTGGCGCGCGTTCAAATACGGCTTCGTTATAATTTAGACCAGTAAAAAAGTTAGTTCGTCTTAGATTCGGATTTGAATCTGCACGCACTTGAATTGTATCGACATCACCGTCCATATCAATCTGGAAAGAACCTGAGTCTGTTTGAGAAGCCCAAGCTCCCCCTGAAAGCAATAATGTCCCTATGCTTAATATCAATTTCTTATTCATTTTAACCCTGCTTACGTATCAGATAATTATAACTCGCTGGTATTTGTAATTGATGACTGAAGTTTTTAAATAAGTAACAAAATTCGTAATCTTCAATCATCTAATTGATATCAACAAAGATAAACGTTTCGACTAGGAAGTCAATCAACACGACAAACAGCAAAAACAGGTTATAAGTATCTAATTTTGTTGATTTTTGCATCCAATTGATGAATTTTATAGAGCAATTTAAATTCACACAATATGAACCAAATCACACGCAAAATTTTACACCCACGACTAAAACCCACTTAAATCAACAACTTACACCAGCACCTTTTTAGTGACTTGTATATTGGTTTATTTTTGGGACAAAAAGAACGCAAAATGAAAACCTGAGCATATTCACCATTTCCCCCTGACTAAAAATGGTTAACCAACAGGCTTTAACAAGCGTTACATCACAAAATTCATTAAAAAACTTAATATTTTTTTCTTGTTGAGGGGCTGATGATTGAACCGTTTAAATATCTTATGTATGTTTCACTCAACATTTAGTTGAAACGTTTTTATGACACAGGTTTTCTTGGAGATTCCGCTATGAAAAAAATGATTGCTACCTGCTCTACTGCACTGTTAATGCTTATTTCAAGCCAAGCCCTTGCATACAATGACCTTGCTCCAAGAGATCAAAAGCGAATCTCCACCGAAGTCCATGAGATGCAAGTTTTCTTAGAACTTAGTCAAGGTGATGCCGACAAAATTAAGCAGCTAAAAGCGGATATGGCAAAAGCAAATGCAAAACTTATCCAAGAACACGGCCGCGGTACAGATGCTTTCCGTGAAGCGCGCAAGCCATATTGGACGACTTACCAGTCAGGCCTATTCAAAGTAATAAGCCGTGATGATCTGCGCCGCTTCAATGCCTCGAAAAAAGGCTAAATCTGTATCCCTAATATTAAGAAAAAGGCTCCCTACAATGACTTATAAGAAATCCTCCTTAGCTTTATTAATAACTTCGGCTGTCGCACTAACAGGATGTTTGAGTGATAACTACGACTACAGCGGCGGTGGTAACACCGGTGGCGGTGGTGGCGGTGGTGCATCAAACGAACTCGGTTTGCAAGTACCTCTTTATCACAACGATCCTAAAGAGTTCAACAACCCATATGTGATGTATGCGGTAGATTCAGACGGAACGGAAACAGCGGTCGACGGCAACGCATTGCCAGCAGCAAGCAATATCAATGTCGAGGGTGAGTTCGCTAAAGTCTCCCCCCTAACCGTCACTGTGACTGACAACCAAGCTTCTTTACGTTTCTTGGCTAATCAAGACTACGACATAACAAAATCTAACGGTTTTTATGATGCTGAAAAATTCCAAGGCGGGTCTGTTCAATTCTATGTTAAAACGCTAAGTTATGATTTAGGTGATGACCCGGCAAATCCAAATCCGGTCCTGCTCAGCATGGCTAACGGCGACAAGAAATTCTCCGCCGATATTACCAGTGCCGTCATCGCTTCTGCTGGTGAACAAGCCCAATTTATCCGCGTTCCTCTCAACTGCTTTATGGACGATGGCTTAGACCTCACAACTGTTGATATGGCCATGGAGATCGAAACCACAGGCGCCATTCAGTACGAGTTTAGCCAGGCACGTTTGGCCAATAACTCAGTGACTGTCACTCCAGCAAATGTCAATATCCAAGGTTGTTACAACAACAACAACAGTAAGGTACTGACTGATGAAGAAACGATTATCCTACGTGATACCAAAGTCGGATCAACTTGGGAACTAAGTGGTGAAGCACAAGATATACGCATTACGCGTGGTGCTGCAGCCAATATTACGAATAATGGTGTTGATGAAGATGCCATCCGTGCCCGTGGCATTTATTACGATGAAAAATTCGATCCGGAAAGACGCAGCATCCTCTCCTTTGCCATCGATATCGGCGCTAACCTCAAGGATATGACACAGCCTAGACTTGACCTCAGCCACTATATGCTAAACGGTGAATTACAGGCAGAGTTTGTCATTCCCAATAACGGTACAGTCAATATGCCTACTGAAGGCCAGCTAGAGCTAGTCATGCAATTCTACAGCCCGGGCAACAACACAATAGATTTGTCTGCGGGTGGATACGGCAATAGCGTGGCTCTAACATATAACCTAACCGCAGCAGAGGCAGATAAAGGCAAAACTATTGACATTGCAATCCCGCTACGCGACTTCTTTACCAGCGCAAACGGTCAGGTTAGCCTCAACGCCCTGCAATATGTGGAGAAACTAGAAACCCACGTACAAGTTAGGCACAGTGACGACAGCATTAAGTTCGATGCACTAGAAGGTTTCCGTTATGGCCTGGGCGACATCAAGCTGGTAATGAACCCGACCGACACACCTGAATAACTTTCTCCCCTTTTATTTATAAACGGCCATTTCACATGGCCGTTTTTTCCCAGTTTTGTAGGAAACATTACGATGAACACCACGTTTAACAAGCATGGTCTCACGTTGGCCATGATGGCTGCACTGAGCGCACCGGCGCTTGCTGATACGCCAACCCCAGCCACTGAGACGCAGCAACAACCGAATGTCCTGTTTATTTTCGTCGATGATATCGGCTATGCCGACATGGGCTTTCAAAACCAAAGCCAGGATATCGTTACCCCGCATATGGACAAGATCGCTGCGGAAGGTGCCATCTTTTCTGCTGGCTATGTAACAGCTTCCGTCTGCGGACCCTCTCGTGCCGGGTTGCTGACAGGCCGCTACCAGCAGCGTTACGGTTACCACGACAATACCGCTCCATTCATCAAGGAGCCCGGCATCGTCCAGGGCCTCGACCTCAATGCCAAAACTATTGGTAACTATTTCAGCGACGCCGGCTATGTCACTGGCTTTATCGGTAAGTCTCATGACGGTGATGCTAAGGAGTACTGGCCGCACAACCGTGGCTGGGACGAGTTCTACGGGTTCAATAATGGTGCTGCCGACTATTTTGTCAGTGGTTTTAATACCATGAATGCTGAAGAAAGAACGTTCTCATCAATCCACCGTAACGATGAATTGGTTGAAGATTTCGATGGCTACCTGACTGACATTTTTGGCGATGAAGCTGTCAACTTTATTGAACGCCATAAGGATAAACCTTTCTTCCTTTATGTACCGTTCAATGCCTCACACGGGCCGATGCAGGCCAAGAAAGAGGACTTGGAGAAGTTCTCCTATATCGACGACGAACTGCGCCGAAAAATGATCGCGATGACGTACAACATGGACCTCAATATCGGCAAAATGGTCGACAAACTTGAAGAACATGATTTGATGGAAAACACCATGATCATCTTCATGTCAGACAATGGTGGTCGACCTGATGACAATGGGTCTGTCAATACGCCGTTAAATGGTAGGAAGGGTACCTACTGGGAGGGCGGCATTCGCGTACCAACAACCATCACTTGGCGTGGCACCATCCCTGCTGAACAAGTCATTGACACACCAATGATATCCCTCGATATCTTACCGACCACGCTGGCAATGGCCGGTATTGAACAACAAGAGGAATGGCAGCTAGAGGGCGAAAACTTGCTGCCGTTACTTAAGGGTGAAGTCACTGATATCGATGAGCGATTCCTGTACTGGAAAACTATCAACGCGAGCGCCATCCGCGACAACGACTGGAAACTGTTTATTCCGAATACCTTGGTCAAGAGGCCGAAACCTCAGTTGTACAAGATCTCGGAAGACATCAGCGAGTCGAACGACATTGCCCACAAGCACCCTGAACAGGTCGCACGCCTGCTAGCAGAACTTGAACGCTGGGATGCCGACAACCAAGAGCCGAAGTGGGGATGGAACCGTCAGCTATTCCCGCATGCCAATGGCTGGCGCGGACGCAACTAAGCAAAGGGCTGTAAACCTCTGACCTACGAGGAAAATAAGAATGAAAAATATTTTTAAGAAAACAGCCGTAAGCATGACGGTGTTGGCAGCCCTGGGGAGCGGAGCTGCCTTCGCCCAATCCAACGAGCAGTCGCAAGCACAACCCAATGTGGTTATTCTGTTCGCCGATGACTTAGGCTATGCCGATGTGGGCTACCACAATTCAAGCAAGGATGTCGAAACCCCGAATATCGACCGCCTGGCAGCCAGTGGTGTAGCACTGACATCAGGTTATGTCACCGCGCCGGTATGCGGCCCATCGCGCGCTGGCATTACATCGGGACGCTACCAGCAGCGCTTCGGCTTCCACAACAACACCGGCCCATTTGTGCGTGAGAAAGGTATCGTCCAGGGTACACCGGATGATATGCTGAACAACAATTTCGGTTACTACTTCCAGCAAGCAGGTTATGTCACCGGTATGGTCGGCAAGCACCATGACGGCAAACAACGTAAATTCTGGCCCCACCACCGCGGATTCGATGAGTTCTACGGCTTCAACAACGGTGCTGCCAACTACTTTATAGGCCCTGTCAACAAAGAGCGCGCAGCGCAAAAGCCTTTCTCTTCAATGTACCGCAACGATGAGCTCGATGATAATTTCGATGAGTACCTGACCGACCGTTTCGGCACCGAGGCCATCAGCTTTATCAAGCGCCATAAAGACGCCCCTTTCTTCCTTTATGTGCCATTCAATGGCGTGCACGGTCCACTGCAGGCGACAGACGAAGATCTGGAGCGCTATGCTCATGTCGAGGATGAGAAGCGCCGCAAGCTACTGGCAATGAACTACAACCTTGACCGTAACGTTGGCCGTATTATGGATGCGCTCGACGAGCAAGAATTAACCGAGAATACCATTGTCTTCTTCCTGTCAGACAATGGCGGAAAGCCCAAAGGCAATGCATCCTATAACCTCCCTCTGCGCGCTGAAAAAGGCACCCTGTGGGACGGCGGGATCCGGGTACCGTTTACCGTATCCTGGCCTGGCACCATTCCTGCGGGACAGACCATCGACGAGCCTGTTATCTCACTTGATATCCTGCCGACTATGGCTGCCGCTGCCGGTATTGAAGTGAAGGCTGACTGGCAATTGGACGGTGTCGATCTGCTTCCGCTGTTTACCGGGAAAGAAAAGCAGCTGGAGAATCGCTTCCTGTACTGGAATACCACTCTAGCCGCTGCAATCCGCGACCACGACTGGAAGCTGGTAGTCCCTAACCTGCGAGCCAAGCGTAAGACTTATCAGCTGTTTAACATCAGCAACGATATCTCGGAGTCTGTTGATCTGGCCGACAAGCACCCGGAACAGGTTGAGCGCCTAAAGGCCGCGTGGGAAGCCTGGGATGCGGAGAACACGCCGGCACTGTGGGGGTGGAACCGTGGCATGTTCCCGGTGGAAACGAACTGGCGAAACCTCAACAGCTTGTAACCACCGTTCAGACAGCGCCAAGGCGCTGTCTTTTTTTACCCACTTTTATCATTTCGACTACATAGTAGATTTAGCTCACATTACCAGACATGCAAACCACGCATAAATTGAGGCACTACAGGCTTTAAGGTAATCTTTAATTAACTCGAAACGTTTATACAGAAACAAAACATAAACGCTTTCATTGATAGCCAACCATAGATTGATGTTTCGCATACAAACACTGTCAAGGATGCGACGCCAAGTGCAAGCTTAACCCTCAACCTATGCCAATAACGTTATAAAGGTAAGCAATGTCTACGTTCAAACCATGCCATGTTATGGCGAAACCAAGCAGCTCTGTATGCAACCTTGACTGCACTTACTGTTTTTACCTAGAAAAAGAGAACCTTTACCCAGAGCGAAAAAGCCGCTGGCAAATGTCAGATGAAACGCTTGAGGCCTACATAGAGCAATATATTGATGCTAACAGCGGCAACGAATCGATCGAGTTCTCCTGGCAAGGCGGCGAGCCAACCCTTATGGGGCTCGACTTCTTCCGCAAAGCCGTGGAGCTGCAGCACAAGTACAAGAAACACCACCGAATTACCAATGCGTTCCAAACCAATGGCCTGCTTGTTGATGACGAGTGGTGCCAGTTTTTCAAACAGCATAATTTCCTGATTGGTATCTCCATCGATGGCCCTGCCCACCTGCACGACCATTTCCGTGTAACTCGTGCCGGCAAGGCAAGCCATGAAAAGGTGATGGCAGCCATCACCAAGATGAAAAAGCACGGTGTCGATTTCAACACCTTGACTGTGCTCAACAGCGAGAACGTGAAGTACCCTGAAGAGGTTTACGATTTCTTGGTCGGCATTGGCTCCACCTTCTTGCAGTTTATTCCAATTGTTGAGCGTACAGCCAAGCAGGAAACAGATGAAGGGCTGTTCCTTGTTAGCCCAGAATACCAGGCCGAGGCCGATGTTACCGAATGGTCGGTACCGTCACTGGCCTATGGTGAGTTCCTCAACCGCGTCTTCGACCGTTGGGTCAAAAAAGATGTCGGTCGTATTTATGTCAACACCTTCGACTCAACCCTAGCGACATGGTGCAACGAGCCATCGGGCATTTGTGTTCAGTCAGAAACCTGTGGCCATGCCTTTATTCTTGAGTCCAACGGCGACATGTATAACTGTGACCACTTTGTGTATCCAGAGCACAAGCTTGGCAATATTCACAGCGCCTCAATCCAGGCTCTGAACCAGACCGACAAGGCCGTCCAGTTTGGTATGGATAAGAAAGACAAACTCACCCTGCAATGCCGCCGCTGCCCTTACCGCATGCAGTGCCACGGGGGATGCCCTAAACACCGTTTCTCCCGCTCTGAAGCAGGACAAGAGGGACACAGCTATTTCTGTGCCGGCTACTATGCCTTCTTTTCTCACACCGAGGCAAAGATGAAGCAGATGCGCGACCTACTCATGCGTGGCCGCCCGGCTTCAGACATTATCTATCTCGACCTGCAGAGGAAAATGGTCGCTAACACTTTTACCGGTGGCCGTAACTCCCCTTGCCCGTGTGGAAGCGGCAAGAAGGTCAAGCGCTGCTGCCAGATTGTTTAAGTTACTCAACGAAAAATTAAGTAAACGGGGCAGTATTCAATGAAGGTCACTATGTTTGGAAAAGGAAAAAAATCCTCATTAGCTTTTGCGATTGCTGGCTTACTCTATTCTGGCTCCACCGTGAATGCCCAGGAGATCGAACCGCCTCGGGACAACTTGGCAAGCCAGCCAAATATCATTGTTATCTATACCGACGATCAGGGCTGGGGAGATGTCGGCTACCATGGCTTCGATGATATCCACACCCCCAATATTGATGCGTTGGCCGCAGGTGGTGTCCATTTTCCGCAAGCTTATGTCAGCGCTTCAGTATGCGGCCCGTCCCGGGCCGGTTTGCTGACAGGGGTATACCAGCAGCGTTTCGGCATTTATGGCAACTTTGCCCAAAACCATATTCCGCGCAGTCAGCCTCTGATGATGGAAATGATGCAGGACTTGGGTTACACCACCGGCGTCATCGGTAAATGGCACATGGGCGAGCCCACCGGCAGGCCGAATGAACGTGGGGCGGACTTCTTCTATGGTTTCCATGGCGGCTCGCACAACTACATGTTTTCTGATGCCGTGGAAGGGGGCAAGCCCTGGTTATCCCCGCTTTATCGCAACACGGCAACAGAGCCGCCCATCCAAGAAAGCAATGGCTACCTGACCGAGCTATTTACCGACGAAGCCGTGGCGTTTATTGAAAACAATGCTGACAAGCCGTTCTTCCTGCACGTCGCCCATTTTGCCGTTCACCACCCATGGCAGGTACCGGATGGGTATATAGAGCGATTGGACCATCTCGACGTCCACCATGAAGAGCGGCGTTTCTTCGCCGCACAAACATTAGTCTTGGATGACGGCATTGGCGCTATCATGGATACCCTGAAATCCCACCAGCTTGATAAAGACACGCTGGTCTTTTTCATGAGTGATAACGGCACGCCTTCCGGACAGGGTTTTGAAGAACCTCGGAAGAAAAAGCGGGGGGAAACAACCATGTCTAGCCCTGGGCCATTTAATGGTTTTAAAGGGGATACTTATGAAGGCGGTATCCGTGTTCCATTTATTATTCATTACCCTGCCCAGATAAAACCGGGAATGAAATATGAGCCTATGGTTAGCTCGCTAGATATATTCCCGACCATTGCCGCCCGTTTTGGCATTAATGAAATAGAAACAACTACTGCTGCAGCAATCCCCTTTGATGGCGTTGACCTTTTCCCTTATTTATTGGGAGAAAAAGATGGTGAACCACACCAAACCCTATACTGGCGCCGGGACAATGACTACGCCATCCGCGATGGAAACTGGAAGCTCACCGTCAATGATGACAATGGCCCGGCAACAATTCAGCTATTCGATATGGCTAATGACCCTGGTGAATGGCATGACCGTGTCATCGATGAGCCTAATATTGCCCAAGCGCTAAAAGATAAATTTGATGCCTGGGAAGCAACCTTGCCAATAAATAAATTGAGCCACAAACCAACCAACCGCAATAATGGTTTTAGCGATGGTGAAAGAGTAAATGTAAAAGAATTTAACCAGCGAATGAACTAATAAAGCGATACTGTGCCGCCTAATGGATTATTAGCGGTATCCAACAATATTTAATACCTAATAACCACCCGATAAGGTTTGTGGGAGCCTGATCATGCCTTCAAGTTCACGAGCAATACTATTTCTCCGCACCTCGACAATAGCGTTGCTGTTAAACGGCTGTGTTCAAACGCCTCAGGAACACACCGATATAGCATCTGCTATTGCTCCTTCCTTTAGCATATCCGGTAACATGGAATCGGATGAATTCTGGTGGAAAGAATTTAACGATGCTCAGCTCGATCAGCTTGTCAGCACAGCACTTAAATCAAACTTCAGCCTGCAATCGAGTGTCGCCCGCGTACAGAGGGCGGCTGCCACGGCCGATGTCAGAAACGCCAGCCGCTACCCTACGGTAAACGGTGTGGCTGGCAGCAATGTCCGCCGAGAAAGGGGCTCCATCAACGGCGATATCACACAAGAAACAACGGAAAATCTGAGGCTAAACGCCAGCTGGGAGCTCGACTTATGGGGCAAGAACCACGCCAGGGCATCTGCGGCCTATTTCAGCTTCTTGGCCAGTGAAGAGCAGTTGCAGGCTGCCGCGCAAACCCTTGCCGGGGACATCGCGAGGCGCTGGTATCAACTGATTGAACAACACCAATCTCTGGCCATACTCGAAAAACAAATTAGCAATACCAAAATTATCGCCGAGATCACCGGCCACCGTTACCGCACCGGCCAAGGCAGTATTAGTGCCTTATGGCGCCAGGAGCAGCTCTTAGAGAACTTGGAAGCGCAAGAGAAACAAGCCCGTAAGAATTTGCAGATCATCGAAAGACAGATGAATGTCTTGCTCGGACGCTCGCCAACGGCCGCTGTCGATTGGGCATACTCATCATTCCCGGCTTTGCCACCGCTGCCTGATACCGGCCTTCCTGCCGCGCTGCTAGAGAAAAGACCTGATGTAAGGGCTCTCTGGTATCAATACGCGTCGAGCCAGCAAGATGTTTCTGCTGCTGCTGCGGCTCGGCTACCAAACATATCCATCACCAGCTCCGCCGCGAGCAGTGACTGGTCTAATGCATTTGAACTTTGGCAGCTCAATCTTGGCGCTCAGCTCAATATCCCACTGTTTAATGCCGGGAAACTGGAAGCCGAACAAAAGGTCGCCGAAGCATCCTCTACGCAGGCCTTCTATAACTATACCCAAGGAGTACTCAGTGCTATTGAAGAGGTAGAAACCAACATTCTTAGTGAACTGAGCCAGCAAGAACAACTCGACTCATTGCGCCGTCAAACCCGACAGGCCAACAACATCCTCGATGTAGAATCAATTCGCTACAGCCGTGGAATGCAGGGGTACTTGGATGTACTCAATGCCCAAGAGAAGCTGTTTACCCTCCAGCAGCAGACACTCAGGGCGCAGCGCCAACTTTTCCTACGCCGTATCGCCACCTATCAGTCATTAGGAGGCGGCCTCATTGCAGTGTCTGACAATGGGGAAATCACATTGCCATACAGGACGGAATCCTGAACATGACCAGCCCAACGCAAACATCAACATCCCGAACAAAACTGGCGACAGCACTCAAACTGTTACTGCCCTGCCTGATCATCGCCGGCGGGCTCTATGCCAGTCATCAGTTTATGCAAGGCAAGCCTCACCGCCCATCACGGCCAGGTCAGCCGCCAAGCCGTACTGTTGATGTCGAACCTATCAGGCTTAGCCGTGACATCCCGCAGATCGTCGTTCAAGGCTCGGTCGAGCCAAAGCGGACGATCAGCCTCCGCTCGCAACTACGCGGCCTGGTCACCAACATGGCTGAAGATCTGGTGCCCGGCGGCTATGTCAAAGCCGGTGAAACCCTACTGAATATTGACCTTCGCGACCATGCCCTGGCCGTAAAAGAGGCGCAGGCAACCCTGGCACGCCACCAAGCACTGTATCAGGTCGAGTATGGCCGCCGCCGGGCAGCCGAATTGGAATATGCACTCTCAGGGCAGTCATTGGCCGATGACGACCTTGATTTGGTGCTGCGCGGCCCTCATTTGGCTCAAATCGAAGCCGATATCGCCCGCAGTCAAGCCGCTCTGCAGCGCGCAGAACTCAATTATGAACGTACTCACATTACCGCACCGTTTGATGCGCAAATCGTCTCGTTGGATGTCGCCAAAGGCAGTTTGCTTCGAGATAACTCATCGATCGCCGAACTGGTGGCCACCGATACCTTCTGGCTGCGGGTCAGTGTCCCGGCCCACCAGCTGCAATGGATCACCGTACCCGACAATGGCCGCGCAGCAGACTCACAAGGACAATGCATCGGCTCTGCCGTCACCATTCGCAATCCTCATGAATGGGGGGGGCGAGCAAGCCGTCAGGGGTGTGTGGTCAGCCTGCTACCGACCCTCGACAACAAGGTTAAGCTGGCCAACCTGCTGGTTGAAATCCAAGACCCGCTGGCAATGCAACCACAAAACAGCGGCAAGCCAAAGGTGCTGCTTAACGCCTTTTTACAAGCAGAGATCGACACCAACCCATTCGACAACGTCGCACGGATAGCCCGGCGCCACCTGCAACAGGAAAAATTTGTCTGGCTGATGGCAGAAGACGGCACCCTTGTCGCCCAGCCAGTTTCAGTTACCTTTCGTACCCAGGATTATGTGCTAATTGATGAGGGGCTTGATAGCGGCGATCAGCTGATCACTACCCCGTTACCGGGCGCTGTTGAAGGGATCAGCCTGGATGTTAGGCAAGTCCCGCTCGAATTTGACCTGTCAACTGCCGACAGCACACCGGCTACCCAGCACGAGGTAGGCAAGCAAGGAGAGCCAAGCTGATGAAAAACCGTCGCGGAGCCATCGCCTGGATGGCGGGCAATGGCGTCACCCCCAACCTGCTGATGCTGTTCTTTATCATTGGCGGCCTGTTGATGGCTTGGCAGATCAAAAAAGAGGTCTACCCCAACTATCAGCACAACTCAATCCGGATCTGGGTGCATTATCCCGGCTCCACACCGGCAGAGATGGAGCAGGGAGTCACCCTACCGATCGAAAACGCGATAAACGGTATCGAGGGGATCAAGGAGATCCACGGCTGGGCGAACTCAGCGGGAACCAATATCACCGCCGAGCTGATGAACGGCGTCGATGCCGACCGGGTTCTGCGTGAAGTCGAGAGCGCCGTCAACCGCGCCCCCTTACCGGCAGGGGCTGAAAAGCCACGGATCTTTCGCAATGAAACCCGCGATCAATCCTTCGAGTTGGTTCTGTACGGCGATGTCGATCTCATCGCCCTAAAGGAAACCAGCACCGAGATCCGCAACATCCTATTGAGCTCGCCAGGACTCACCCAAGTCGAGATCGGCGGGTTCTCCAAATACGAGGTCCAGATCCAGGTCGATACCCTCACCCTGCAACAATATGGCCTAGGACTCGATGACATTGCCAACAGCATCAGCCGCCACGCCATCAACCAGTCGGGAGGCCGACTAGAAACCGCCGGCGGTGACATCCTGTTGCAAATCGACGAAAGTCGCGGCTGGGCCAAAGATTTCAGCGATATTGTCGTTATGCAAACCCCGACGGGCAGCAAACTATATTTGGAAGATATCGCCACCATTCGCGATGGCTTTTCCAACCGACACAACCGCAATTTCTATAACGGCTACCCCTCGGCCAGCATCCGTATCTATCGCATTGCCGATCAGACCCCAGTGTCTATCTCCGAGTCGGTATACGCCCTGATGCCGGAACTTGAATCCAGCCTGCAGCCCGGTATATCGCTGGAGGTGGTAGATGACGATGCGGTTATCTACCAGCAACGCATGTCGCTGTTGCTGAAGAATGCCTTCAGCGGCCTGCTGCTAGTATTGCTGGTGCTGGCGCTGTTTCTCGATGTGCGGCTGGCTTTCTGGGTCACGGTGGGGATCCCAACCGCCTTTCTGGGCGCTGTGTTGTTCCTACCGAGCATGGATGTCTCGATCAACATGATCTCCATGTTTGCCTTTATTATCGCCCTTGGAATCGTGGTCGATGACGCCATCATCGCGGGGGAGAACATCCATGAGAAAATGAGCCAGGGGATGCGCTTTACCGACGCCGCGATTGAAGGTGCAAGGGATATCGCCACCCCGCTCACCTTCAGTATCCTGACAAATATCGTTGCCTTCATCCCCATCTGGTTTTTGCCCGGTACGCTAGGGCTGACCTTTAAGGTGATCCCCCTTGTGGTAGGGGCCGTGTTCATCATCTCATGGGTTGAGGCGCTGTTTATTCTCCCCGCACACGTCGCCCACATAGACTATCGTCAACCGCCACGCTGGACGCGACCTTTTAACGCGGTGCAACACAAGGTAGACGGCGGCCTGCAGTGGTTCATTCGGCATATCTACAAACCGACCCTGCAGCGCCTGCTCGCCGGTCGCTATATCGTGGTCGCGACGGGGTTTGCCATGTTGATCAGCGCCATTGCCTATATCTCGGGCGGCCACATGGGCTTCACTACCATGCCAAGGGTGGAGGCTGAGTTTTCTGTCGCCCGTGCCTTTATGCCCGTCGGCAGCTCCGCAGAAGAAGCCGAGATGGTTCGAGGGCAACTCGAAAACGCCGCTAAACAGGTGGTCGCGGAAAACGGCGGCAAGGTCCTGGCAAAAGGGATCTCGAGCCGGATCTGGAGCCGAGATGGCGAATATGTGGTGATGACGCGGATCTTCCTGCAGCCGGGCGAAAATCGTGCGCTCAGCACCCGTCAGGTATCAGCCCAGTGGCGACAGCTAACGGGCGAGGTACCTGCGGCCAATGCGGTGCGTTTTTCCGCCACCGGCAATGGCCCAGGAGCCGATGTTGCCGGGGTCACCTTGGAGCTCACCCACCGTAACAATCATGCGCTGCGCGCGGCCAGTGAGGAGCTCAGTGAAATCCTCAGCAACTATGCGGGCATCGTGGATATTGAAAACAGCTTTATGTCAGGTAGCCAACAGATCCGCCTCGCCCTGCGCCCGGAAGGCAAGAGTATGGGACTGACTGAGCAGAGCTTGATCCGCCAGATCCGCCATGCCTTCAGTGGTGTAAGAGCGATCCGCCAACAACGCGGCAGCGATGAAGTCGACGTCAAGGTACAACTGCCCGACTGGCAACGTGCCAGTGTTTATCACCTTGAACAACTGCCGATCAAAGTCGGCAACCAGTTTCTTCCGTTATCACAAATCGCAGATGTGTACCGAGAATATTCTGCTTCGGCAATTCACCGTCGTGATGGGCAGCGACGGATCAGCGTCAGTGCCGATATTACCCCCTCGTCGGAGGCCATGACCCTGACCCAAACCTTGCGTCGTGACGTGCTGCCGGTACTGGAAGAAAAGTATCCAGGTCTGGATATTGGTTTTCGGGGCGATCAAGCCGAACAAAAAGAGAGTCTGGAAAGTTTGGCCGTCAACGGGGCGCTGGTAATGCTGGCACTGTACTGCCTGCTGGCGATCCCGTTTAAGAGCTATACCCAGCCTCTGATCATCATGACCATTATCCCGTTTGGTTTGATTGGCGCAGTGCTCGGCCACGTCCTGCTTGGCTATGTCCTCAGTGTGGTGAGCCTGCTAGGTATTCTTGCCCTTAGCGGGGTGGTGATCAACGACAGCCTGATCCTGGTAACTGAAGTTAACCGTAACCGCGAGGCAGGCAAGCCGCTTCTCGAGGCCATTATCAACGGCAGTGCACGGCGTTTTAGACCCATCATACTGACCACCCTGACGACCTTTGGCGGCCTTGCACCAATGATCTTGGAAACCTCCAATCAGGCCCAGTTGATGATCCCGATGGCGATATCACTGGGGTTCGGCATTCTGTTTGCCACCCTGATCACCCTGGTACTACTGCCGTGTTTATACCATGCCCTTGAAGATATAAAGGCGCTTTTTCAAATAGGCACCGAGCCGCAGCAAACAGAACAGGAAGACACCGCCATGGAGAGCATTACCCATGCAGCCTAGCCAACACCTGATCCGAATATTAATCGGAGCCTATGCAGTATTGGCCGCTGGGTTACTCACCGTGGCGGAGCCCGCTAGCGCCCAGGACGGGCTCAGTGATGAGGTGGTCACCCTGAATCATGTTTCGACAACGTTCGAGCAGCCAACAGTCGCTGGCATATCAACACGGGAGAATAACGGCAGCTACCGCACTCCCGTCTCCCGCAGCGACGGCATCGCGACGGCCGACCTCCATGATACGGGGCTTGATAGCCAATTAATCAACCAGCTGCGCCAAGGTATCGCCGCCGGACATTATGGTCAAATAGACAGCCTGCTGATTCACCACAAAGGCAAGCTCATCTCGGAAGATTACTGGTATGACGGGGCAATAGATAAACCACACTTCATGTTTTCGATCACCAAAAATATGCTGTCCAATGCCATCGGTAAAGCTATTGAACTTGGCTTTATCGACAGTGTGGACGACCCCGCGATCAAATACCTACCCAATATAGAGACAGCCCCCCTTGCCCGCGGTAGCAAAGAAATTACCCTGCATGACTTGCTCAGCATGCAATCGGGTATCTCAATACCTAACCGTCCAGAAAACCAACTACCGATCACCGTCGACAACCATGCCCAGTTGTATCTCTCATTAAGCGACGATGTTGAGCCGGGAGCGCACTTTAAATACCAGGGGGCCGATACCGATATCCTCAACCATGTGCTCTTCAACGCTACGGGAAAAGATCTTGCCGCCTTTACCGAACAACACTTTTTTACCCCGATGGAGATTGAACACGCCTATTGGGAAAAATCAGCCTGTGGCCTGACCAAAGCCAGCTCAGGACTGCATATGACTTCGCGCGACATGATCAAGTTCGGCATGTTGGTGCTAAACGAAGGACTGTTTGATGGTAAGCGGTTACTTACCAGGAAATGGCTACACAACGCGACAACCCCAAAAACCCAAAACGGCAACTACGGCTATTACTGGTGGACCCAGAACTTCCGCCTGAACGGACAAGAGCTAACAACCATTTCGGCGCGAGGTGCTCGTGGCCAGTTTATTTTCGTGAACCCCGACTTGGATCTTATCGTCGCCGTCACTAGCAGCAATACCGGTCAACAACGGCGCGTACCGCTGCAATTTGTACCTGAATACATTTTGCCAGCAATCCCACCAGCAGAATAATCTAGAGGCAGTTATGAGCATTTCTCGGCTGAGCATTTTTACTGTATTACTCTTTGCATTGTTGAACTCATCGCACCTGCATGCAAGTAAATACCCACCAACTATCAATGGGGCAATTCAGGTCAGCTACAAGCATGTTGATGGCATAGAGCTAAAAAGCTGGCTTTTCACCGTAACAGGCGAAACGCCTTCCCCTGCACTTGTTTTCTTTTTTGGTGGCGGCTGGGCTGGGGGTAATCCCGCTCAGTTCGTTCACTATGCCCAGCAACTGCAACAAAAGGGCATCGCCTCTATGCTGGTTGATTACCGGGTTCGCAACCGGCACAACACTGGAGTAGCCGAAGCCGTTGCTGATGCAAAAAGTGCAATGAACTGGCTCTATCGCAATGCCGAGCATTTTCACATTGATAAAAAAAGAATCGGTGCAGCGGGGGCCTCAGCCGGCGGACAACTTGCCGCGGCCACTGCGGTGTTGCCTGACTATGGCGATATGAGTTTCACCCCGGCTTTGCTAGTCCTGTTTAACCCGGTCACCATCATGGCCCCAGAGCCAAACCTCTACCAACCAACCCATTGGACGGAAGCTTGGACTGGCAGTCCGCTGATATCGCTTTCTCCCTACCACCATCTATCACAATCCTTGCCGCCCACCGTTATTTACCACGGCACGGAAGATAAAACCGTCGCCATCTCAACGGCTGAGGCTTTCTGCCGGAAAGCGACCTCACTTCAGCGGAAGTGCCAGGTTGTACCTTTCCAAGGCAAGGGACATGGCTTTTTCAATGGCCAGAAATATAAGAGTCAGATCATCGACGATCTTCTGCCATTTTTCGGACAACACAATTGGTTATAAAAAAACCAACGATTACTAACACACTAAAGGTGTAATAAGATGAAACTCCGCTCAATAACACTAGCTACAATCCTTACGCTGGGCGTGGCAGCCTCGACTGTTGCCGCGCAAGAAAGACAATGGCTTGCGGGTGAACACCACGCCCACACACACTGGAGCGTTAAGTGGGATAAATCCACAGACCCATGGTCTCCCATCAAGGGGGGCGACAGTCAGCATACGTATCTTGATAATGCGCAGGCTGCCAAGAAATATGGCCTGAGCTGGCTAGTCAATACTGACCACGGTGGCCCGGAGCATTCTAAGTTGCTCGACCAGCATGCCTACCCTGAACTGCTAGAGGCGCGGAAAGCGGTACCGGAAGTCCATCAGTTTTTCGGTATTGAGCTGGACGTGCCAGATGGCGAGCACGCCACCGTGATGATGCCGATCAACGCTGCCGAGCGTGATGTCCTGGTCCAGTTCCAGCGTGATTACTCGATCAGGGAATACCGCAAGTTGACCCGCAAGCGCAACAATGTCGAACACATGCAAAAAGGCATCGAGTTCCTGGCTCAGCAGGATGAAAAGCCAATCATCATCAAAAACCACCCAAGCCGACAAGCAACCGGCCTCAACGAGTGGGCAAGGGTAACACCTGAAAAGCTGATGACTTGGCACCAGACCGATCCCGACGTCTTTATTGGTATGGTGGGCTCTCCAGGCCATCAGGCAGCCAGAGGGGCTCGCGGCGCTTATTATAAGTTTGGGACTTTTAGAGGGGCCGATCAAATGACCGCCGTTGTCGGCGGTGTCTGGGATCATATCCTTGGTAACGGTATGCGCTTCTGGATCACCTCTTCAGCTGATTCACATAAACATGCCAGTGTCGGTGGCCGTGATTTCTGGCCGGGTGAGTACAACAAAACCTATGTCTATGCCCGTAACGAACCTGCTGACATCATGGATGGACTTCGCCGCGGTCGTAGCTTTATGGTGTTTGGCGATCTGATCAGCGGACTTAATGCCGACTTGAGTGCCGGCACGACCAATAACAAAGCAAACAACAACGCTTCTCTCGGTGAAACCTTATTGGTTGGAGCAGACGAAGAAATGCTAACTCTGCAACTCGAACTCAAACTCAGTAATAGCCAAAATGCCAACGGTGATATTCCAGTATTAAGCCGCATCGACGTAATTACCGGTGCGGTTGATCCAGCCATTGCCAATGAACCGAACGCCAATAGCACCACCAAAGTCATCCAGCGGATTGATCAGTCGCAATGGCAAGTAAAAGACAACACCATTGCTCTAACCATCAACATTCCGCGCGAGCATCAAAACGGTTATCTACGACTACGTGGTACCAGCACTGACACCTTGGAACCGAAAAAACAGCAAGGTAATCAATATCCTTGGCAAGACCTATGGTTCTTCTCCAACCCAATTTTCTGGCAGACCAGCCACTAAACAAGCTAGTCGTTTGGGCGAACGATCGCGCGCTCTCTCCGGAGTACTTTATTGAGGTAAATGTCCCTGTCGGGCAGAGCTTTGATTGAAACGCACCTTACTACGTTTATTGTTCACCCAGCCGTAGACAATAAAAAATGCGCTACTGGAAATCAGTAGCGCATTTTATTTTCTCAATTCAACGGCACCCAGCATGGTACAGTCTGGTTATTTGGCCATCTTAGGGGAAGACAACTTGGAGACGCCGGTCTCGTTAAACGCCTCGACCGCAAAATAGTAGCTTTCATGAATGTCCAGTGAGCGAATCTCCTTTTGACCATCAAACTCATCACCCCATATCTGGTAGGTATGATAAAGCTTATCTGGGGCAATACCGAAGCGTACGTTATAACCAACAGCATCTTCAACAGGCTGCCATGCCACTGTTACATTACGGCGATCAGCATCCCGTATAGTCGTTAACTTCTCAGGTACAGCAGGTAACTCACCATTGGCAGATCCAAATACTCGCAATCCGTTCAAAGCCAGATGTTTCACACCCACATGAACATTTTCAAAACGTACATAGCGGGCTGTTATAGGCTCATCTAGTTCAATATAAATATTGGAACGATTTTCATGCTTATCCAGGTTATTACTGATCTCCTCCCATGTTTCATTGTCATTGGATATTGACAAGCGATAGTGGGTATAAATACGCTTCTTGTAATCTTCCATCGCCTTGTCATGAGGAAGAGGCGCTCTATACTCATCTCCTGTTACCAGATAATCTGCATAGTTGATTTGAATTGCATTGATAGTCTTTTCAGACTGCAGATCAACCACTACATGCTGAGCGTCGTTATTTTCACCAGCAACCCAGAAGTTTCTAGGGTTTTCATCAGTCACAAAACTCGCATCAAAAGTACGACCACGCTCGGGAGACAATTCGGACGTCGCCCAAGCAGGCTTGTTATAGGACAGCAACATCCAGCCGGTAAACAGTTCGTTGGGATCACTATATTTATCAGTTGGTGCAAATTGCGGGAAATCAGCAAATCGCGCCGACGAGTACATAATACCATCGGCATCGATAGCGGAAGGTAGGATCACATTACGCCGCTCAAACACCCAGTTAACGCCATACCAGTTAGACCCACTGCGCCAGATATTACCAAAGGCATCTCTAAAGGTATTGCCATGACCGGCACCATGAACATATCCGCCAGGCTTATAAGTCACCGGATTGTGAGATTGGTAGGTAAAAGGCCCCAAAGGAGACTTTCCAGTATAAATGCCATCGCCATATACATTTCCGTCGGTACCCGGGCCAGCATAGGAAAGATAATATGTATCGCCGCTTTTTAGCATTTCGGGCCCTTCAACATAAGGGGCATGCGGAGAGGTATGATCGAAACCCATCCTCTCCCATCCATGTACATCCGGGTGCATCGCTAACAGTGGTTTGGCAAAGCGATCTATTTCTAATCCCTTCTTGTTCTCATTTATTTTTGCACCCCACAACGGAAACAAGTTGGATGAGCCCCAGTAGACATACCATTGATCATTTTCATGATAGAGTGCCGGATCCCACAAGTTTTTATCTCCCACAACGGGATACCCCAGATTTTCGTCGGCCTTTTCCCACTTTCCTGATGCTGGATCATCCGAGACAAACAGTGTTGTCAGCCCACCTTTTCGGTTGGACGAGAGCAAGTAAATTTTTCCGTCCTTTGACAGGGCCGCAGGAGCAATCATGTCTTTCCACTCGAGTCCGCTCTCGGGATCTTTCTCTGTTGTCGGATCTTTACCATCGCTTGGAGTGAAATAGCTTACCGGCCACTCGCCAGTAGGCTGAATATGTTGCCAAGTTATAAGATCGTTGGACACCCAATACCCGCGACCTTGGCTGGCAAACATGAAATAGCCCTGATGCTTGCCATCTTTTTCAAAGCTTACGATAACCGGATCTGCGCTTTGCCGGGTAACGAGCCCTTCAGCCTTAATAAATTGCCGGCGTTCCGGAATCCTTTCACCATACTGATATTCGAGATCCATAGGGTTAATATACGTACGATCAGCCAACACACCAGAACTCAACATGGACAAAGCCACTAAAGATAAAATTTTTCTCATAAATCTCTTTATTTATAAATAATATTCAAGCATCTAGCGCTCGAATAAATGACCGTCATAGAGCATATAAAATTCATTATAAGGAGACGGATGAAATTTAACATTTCAACAACTAAACTGATGGCAAAGTGCCAGATTTATTAACCTGACACTAAGGTGATTCAAACCGCAAAAACACTCTTTAATTCATAATCAACTGGCTTACGGAGAATGTGCTATCTCGATTTCAACTCAATTCAAAGCGCCATTGTCTTGCCGTTTTGTCAGCAGAAAAACCTTGATTCGCTCTATGGGCTGGCAACGTAGTCAATTTCTGCCACTCACCATTTTCATCGAGATAAGTCACAATCGGTTCAATGGAATTAAAGAACTCTGTTTGTCCCAAGCGTTCTTCTATCACTGGCTTTATGTGCTTATAGCTTATAACCTGATTCCCAGCGTGACAGCAAATTGCTCCATATCAACACTGATACCTTGATCTTTCATCTCGAAGAAATCCTGGCGCAGATCAATATAGAAGTTTTTGTACGTGGCTCGAGCCCCTAGCCCCCAATACAGGCCGGAGTCATCGTAAAAATTCTCTTCATAAGAGTAAAAACCACCAGAAATAAAAGGCTTGATTGACGCTTCATCAAATTCGAACGTATAGCCAATGTCACCACCTAATTTAAAGGTGTCTCCCTTTAAAATACCGTCTTTATTCTGCTCATAGGAAACATGCATACCGGCAATTTGGTTGAAATCATAACCATATTCCAACTTGATGCCATTGCCGTAACCAAAACTAACGCCTAATGCTTCAAAGTCCGTAGAGCTATAACCTACCCCCAAACGATGCTGTAATTCAGCGGCATTCAATTGACCAGAAAGAGCTATTAAAGCTGTCAAAGCAGCAAAACTTAATTTGTTCATGAAATTCATCTATCTTTTAATTTTAAAAAACAACGTGTTCTATACAACCACGTACTACTTACAACGACCGGATTGCGAAGAAATATAATCAAGACCCAACCTAACTCTCTCTCTCTTTATTCCCCCCTGCTTTTTAAAATCACATTACTGGGATATGAAAATAGCTGCTCAACGTTGATCGAGCAGCAGTAAAAATGTGCCATAAATTTGCTTTACCTTTGAAAAATACTCACCGTTCGTTTTTTACAAACGGTGAGTATTACCATTAATAAAGGCGGTCAAAATACGAGATCAGCTACTCAACATTTATAGTATCAGTCAGCAAGATATTGTCCGATGCATTCCCGACCCGGATTTCGTATTTGTCACCGAGCATCCAACCTTTGGTTTTCTCGTCCCAGTAAGCCAGATCGCTGACATCGATGCTGAGATTAACTTGCTTGCTTTCTCCGGCTTCAAGCGAGACACGTTCGAAGGCTTTCAGGCGTTGCTTTGGCTTCTCACTGCGCTCAAACATATCCGTAATGTAGACTTGTACCACCTCATCACCAGCCTTTTTACCGGTGTTTTCTACCGTTACAGTGACATCAATGTGGCCGTCTTTGGCTACCTTGCTGCTCTTGATCTTCATATCTGACAGAGCAAACTGGGTATAGCTCAAGCCATGACCAAAGGCCCATAGCGGCTCTTTGTCGAAATAGAGGTAAGTACGACCTTTGCTGATGTCATAATCATTAAAGGCTGGTAAGTCACTCCAGGACTTAACAAAGGTAAGCGGAAGCTTACCGCCTGGGTTATTGTCACCAAACAAGGTATTAGCGATAGCTGCACCGCCCTGTTCACCCGGATACCAACTCTGTAAAATGGCAGGTACATTACTTTTAAGCCAAGGACTTTCGATAGACGATCCTGATTGTAGTACTACGGCTGTTTTTGGGTTGACCTTAATAATGCTTCTGAGTAAATCAATTTGCTCAGAAGGCAGGCCTTCTGAAGTCCGGTCAATCGACTCTCGTTCATATTCAGTCGATAAGCCCATAACGGCAATAACGACATCGGCTTTTTTAGCCGCTTCAAGCTCTGCGCCTTCATAAATACTGTCTTCTGATGGCAGTTCCCAACCAAATTTGACTGAGCGCTCAGAGCTGCCGCGCTTTTCCATAGCTAGCACAGTAAATGTGTAAGTTTTCTGAGAGTCCAACTCAAGCTCTGCTGTTGTTCGAAGTGGCTCGCTGTTGTTACCGTGGTCTCGTAAAATAGTGGACCCATCAATATCGAACACCATTTCATAGCCTTGGGACTCAACACCTAACGTATACAGGCCACTTTGAGGAGGTACAATTGTCGTTGTATATTTGACAGCAAAATGTTCGTTACCTAGGTCTTTGTGTGGTGGTTTGTTGCCAAAGTCGAAATCAATGTTGCCAACCGTGTTATTAGCGACAGGTTTACCACTGCCATTTCGGTTGGTGTAATAATCAGCGGTCCAGACACCGAGCCCTTGGTTATCAAGTAATGTAATACTTTCTAGTGGGATTGGGTTAAGTTCACCTTGATTTTGGGTCCATGGTACGTAGATGACGTCGATATCATCACCAAGATAATCTCGAATGCCTTGTAATGGCGTGATAGGATCTTTAGCTGTACCGGAGTAGGTACCGAAGTTCAACACGTTCGCGTTAGGGCCAATGACTGCGACAGATTTAACCGTAGATTTATCGATAGGTAATACCGGTTGGCTATTCACTGGCTCATTTTGCAGTAAGACCATACTCTTCTCTGCGAGCTCAAGTGCAAGCGGCTTAAATGTGGTCATTGTTTCAAACGGGATGTCTTTCCACGGTGACAGTTCTTCTGGATCAAACATGCCGAGCCTTAGGCCTACGCGCATGGTGTTTCGAAATGCCCGGTCCAACTGGGCACTGGTTGTTTTGTTTTGT
This sequence comes from Photobacterium gaetbulicola Gung47, assembly GCA_000940995.1. Taxonomy (NCBI): domain Bacteria; kingdom Pseudomonadati; phylum Pseudomonadota; class Gammaproteobacteria; order Vibrionales; family Vibrionaceae; genus Photobacterium; species Photobacterium gaetbulicola. The sequence continues at coordinate 232,265 of CP005973.1, read as the reverse complement.
GCTATTGCTGTCATTGCCTCTTGGCGAAACAGCCTGGTGTTATCAAAATCCAAGGTTTCAGCATTAAGTACCGCGGCAGTCGCATCGACATAGTTGTCATAGATATCGTGACCGTGGAAGCTGCGTTCGCCCCATCCTTTGGTGGTCATCAGTACAGAACCATAGTCACCAAGCACGAAGCCATCAAATCCCCACTCGCCACGTAATACATCTCGAACTAACCATGTATTGGTGACCGCAGGCTCATTGTTAAGCTTGTTATACGCAGTCATCACAATTTGCGCATTAGCCTCTTCGACAACTTGTTTGTAGGCCGGGAAATAGTATTCGCGTAACTGTTTTTCTGAAATATTGGCATTACCGTTAAAGCGGTTGTGTTCTTCATTGTTGGCGACGAAGTGTTTGGCACCAGCTGCGGTCTTGAGGTACTTGGGATGATCACCCTGCAAACCTTTAACATAGGCGCTGGCCATGACTCCATTGAGTAACGGATCCTCGCCATAGGCTTCCTGAGTGCGGCCCCAGCGCGGATCGCGGGCAATATTGATCACCGGTGACCAGAACGTTAGTGGGCCTCGCTTGCCATCTTTTATCACAGGACCATTGTGATATTGCGCTCGCGCTTCATCGGACACGGCATCCCCCATTCGCTTAAGCGCCTCAGGTTGCCATGTCGCAGCCAGACCAATTGATTGGGGAAAGACGGTCGCAGCATTTTTTCGCGGGGCCGCCAGACCATGAAGTGCTTCACCTGGCATAAATGACTTCAACCCGTAACGCGGAACACCCTCGTTCCACAGGGTGATCATATGGCCTTTTTCTTTATCGGTTAGGCGAGCACTAATATCATCCAGTCGCTCTTCAATGGGTAACGTATGGTCAAAAAAAGCAATGTACTCACCGCTATTAACAGCATCATTACCAGCACTTACTCCCATGGCAACTACTGATAAGCTGACACCTATAGCTATCGTTTTCAGTTTCATTTACGCCTCAATTTAAACGTTTCGACTAGCATTAAGACTAACAAAACAATTCAGTCAAAACCAACAACTTAATCTTCCAAATGTCATTTTTGAGAGCTAAGCACAACGTAAATAATATAAAAAAACCTCTCAGGCTTTAGCGCAAGAGAGGCCAACGAAAACGCATGACGAATTTTATGGATAAATGCTATTTTTCGCGTTAATTAAGTATATTTTAGCCCCATATTCTTGCTTTTAACTCCGTATTCGGTTGGGTCAACAGCATCAGTTTACCAAACAGAGAGACAACTATAATTTGAAACGATTCACCTCATTGGTCAGTGAATGTGCCAGTTTCACAATGGATTCAGATGCCTCTTGGCTTGATTCAGAATCTCTCGCGGTTTTATCAGCCAGTGCATTGATTTCAAACACATTGGTATTTACATCCCCTGTTACCACGGCTTGTTGCTCAGCCGCCGAGGCAATCTGGATGTTCTTCTCAGCAATACCAGCAACCGTTTCGGTGATGGCTTGCAATGCTTCGCCAGCCTGCTTAGTTTTGACCGTACTCTCTCGGGCATATTGATCGCCGGACTCCATACGCTCAATGGCATGCTGGCAACCGTTTTGCAGGCGAGCTATCGTGTCTTGAATATCTTCCGTGGCGCTCTTGGTGCGTTGCGCCAGAGTACGGACCTCGTCTGCGACCACTGCAAAACCGCGGCCATAGCTGCCCGCCCTCGCCGCTTCTATTGCGGCGTTCAACGCCAACAAATTAGTTTGATCGGAAATCTCACGAATCGTGTCTGACACACTACCGATAGCTTGTGAATGATTGCCAAGTTCATTGATCGTCACTTTGGCTTGCTCAATTTCTTCTGCTAATTCAACAGACTGAGCAATAGCTTCATTCACTACCCCCACGCCATTTTGTGCTAGTTCATCCGATTTCTGGGAAGCTTCAGCCGCAGCCACCGCACTGGCAGCCACATCACTGACTGTTGCCGTCAGCTCTTCGGTTGCAGTCGCAATTTGTTGAATTTGCGCCTGCTGTGAGGCGGCATTTGATGCCGTCTGTTCACTGAGCCGGGTATTCTGCTGCGAGGCAAGATTAAGCTGATTAGCAGAATCACCAATCAATGAAACCGTTTGCTGGAACCTTGCCGCAATATTATTGACCGCATCAGCGATCATAGTAAATTCATCCTGGCCCTGAACCTGCACGCGGCATGTCAGGTTACCCTCGGCAATGTTATTTGCCGTTGCCTGAAGCGCTTTTAGTGCAAACACAATGCGACGGATGGTCAAATAGGCAATACCGATTAACAGTAATGTGCTCACAATCAGCGCTGTGCTCATGCTGAAAACAAAGCTCTGGCCATCGCTGACCGCTTCTGTGTATGCGTCCCTCGCGCCAGTCGCACTCAGGTCGTTCATCGTACTGAGTAACGTTTTGAGTTGCTCAATCTTGGGGTTCACCTCGTTGAGCAACCGCACATTAGCTTGTTGAAATTCACCTTGCTCCAGCAATTCAACAATCACCTCAAAGCCAGAAAAGAACAGTTCATCGGTGAGAGAACTCGCTTTCGTTGTCGCCGCTTCTAAGCTTTCCCCCATATTGAATGTCATCACATCAAAAAACAGCGCCTGAAGATCATCATAGCTCTCAAAGATCAAATCGGTATGAACCGAAATGGGGTGCTCATGGTAACGACTGCTGAAGGTATCGGGATCATGCTGTATGGCTAGTAAGGTATGTACCCGAGCCTGTTCAACCCGCTGCTGGATATCGCTGATGGTAATGACCTTGGCCAAATCATCCTCAACCAAGCTGGCAGTTTGATTGGATAGCTGGTTCATCCCACTTAGCCCCTCATACCCGACAAATGCAATCGAGCAAAAAGCAATAGCGATAGTGACAGCAAGTCGATTGGTAATTCTTCTCGTCCATGTGAATAGTGATGACATAATTCTTCTTATTCTCTTTCAGTAGCTATTTAATAATCAGGGCTTAGGCCTGAACACGCGGCCTACCCCCCAATTCATTGACATACGTAAAGCACGAACAGATAAATTCGCTTTCGCCTATTGGCAAGCGACCTGATAGCTTTCCGGGAAAAGCTCTTCCAGCGTCGGCGCAGGCTCATACTCAAGCGGTAGATTGACCCATTCCTCCCGTGGCGGTACATCGTATTTCGCCTCGAGTTTGCCAATCTCGGCTTTTAGCCGCGCAATCTCATGCTGGTAACGCGGATCGTTGATCGCATTGTTCATCTCGGTCGGGTCTTCTTCGATATCGTAAAACTCCCACTCGTCGATATCATAATAAAAATGCATCAACTTATAGCGACTGTCACGGGTACCGTAATGCCTTGTCACATCGTGCATCGCCGGATATTCATAGAAGTGGTAGTAGAGAGACTGGCGCCAATCCGCAGGTGATTCGCCATCAAGCAGCGGCACCATAGATTCACCCTGGATATCCGCAGGCACATCAAGCCCCGCATATTCAAGGAAGGTTGGTGCGTAGTCGATGTTCTGCACCAAGTGCTCCACTACGGTGCCCGGTTTGATCCGGTTCGGGTACTGGATCAGTAAAGGCGCACGGAATGATTCTTCATACATAAACCGCTTGTCGAACCAACCATGCTCCCCCATGTAGAAGCCCTGATCCGAGGTATAGACTACAATGGTGTTATCCGCGAGACCGTTCGCTTCAAGGTAATCAAGCACCTCACCCACCGACTCATCGACCGATTTGATGGTAGCCAGATAATCCTGCAAGTAACGCTGGTATTTCCAGATAGCAATTTCCTCGGCCGTCATAGTGGCTTCGTTCGCATTGAACCAGTCATTACGGTCTTGGTAGGCTTCATCCCACGCTTGGCGCTGCTCCGGAGTTAAGCGCGCCAACAAAAACGGCCAGATATCCTCGCGCCATTCTGTTTCCCCCACCCCTTTGGTCATTTTCAAATCATGGCCTTCCTGGGCATCCCGATAGATGGTCATGGTTTGCATAGCCGCCGCCGCACGGCCTTCATAGGTGTCGAAATAGTTATCCGGTACTGGGAAGGTGGTATGCTCAAATGCTCGCATGTGCTGCGGGGCCGGCATCCAGTTGCGATGTGGCGCTTTGTGGTGAAGCAACAGGGCAAAAGGCTGGTCACTCTGCTGTTGCTCTTCCAGCCAGCGCAGGGACTTCTGGGTGATCAGCTCTGTGGTGTATCCATGCTCACGCTTCACCCCCTGGGCGGTAATAAAGTCAGGGTTGTAATACTCCCCCTGATCGTTCAGGACTTCCCAATGATCAAAGTCGATCCCATCTGGAGTGAGGTTGATATGCCATTTCCCGATACAAGCCGTTGTATAGCCGTGGGCTTTGAGTAGTCTTGGCCAGGTCGGCTGGAAACCGTCAAACAACTGTCCGTTATGGTTGAAACCGTTTTTATGGCCAAATTTCCCCGTCAGCATAGCGGCTCTAGAAGGGCCACATAGGGAGTTGGTCACAAAGGATTGGTCAAACCGCGCACCGTTTTGGGCAATACGGTCGATATTAGGCGTCGGAGCTAGGTGGGCTATATCGCTATTGTAAGCACTCAATGCCCGAATCGCATGGTCATCAGACATGATATAGATAATGTTGGGGCGAGTCGCTAACGGCTCAGCCTGTCGTTCTTTCGTCATGATAGCTGGCTCTTATTTACGCCCCGCGAAGATCAACGGGGCGCCGTATGCTGCTGAAAAGTGGTTGATGAAATATGTGCGTTTGAGGTGAGTTAGCTCACTTCAACACTCGCGCTTAGCGTGGCATTGCTGTCACCACCGACATACAGTTCGACCATCGAAGGTTCCAGCGCGAAGGTTTTGTTGATGCCGTAGAAACGCAGCTTTTCAACAGGTAGCGATAGTACGACCTCTTTCGACTCACCCGGCTCCAAGGTTACTCGGCAGAAATCTTTCAGCTCACGAACTGGTCGCGTCGTTGAGGCAACTTGCTGACGAATGTAGCACTGAACGACTTCTGTCGCAGTTAGCGTGCCTTTATTACGCAAAGTCACTGTTGCATACAAAGTGTCACCTGCCGTCAGCTCAGCTTGGCTCAAACGCAAGTTGGAATAGTCAAACTCACCATAAGTCAGGCCAAAACCGAATGGGTATAACGGGGTGTCTTTTTGATCTTTGTACGGCTGGTAGTCTTGGAATGCGCGCATTTTGCCAAGTGGCTTACGGGCATAGTACATTGGGATCTGACCGGTACTACGCGGTACCGACATCGGCAGGCGACCAGATGGTGACACATCACCAAACAGCAAACGCGCCACAGCATGGCCTGCTTCAGTACCGGACTGCCAGGCGTACAGGAGCGCATCGGCAAACTGCTCTGTCGCTGCGGACGGTACCGGGCGACCGGTACATTGCACCACAACCAAAGGCTTGCCGACTTCACCGATAGCGCGGATCAATTCTTCCTGGCCAGCAGGTAAAGTAAGCTCAGCAACATTGCGCGCTTCACCAGTGCGGCGATGGCTTTCGCCGGTACACAAGATCACCAGATCGGCACGGTGAGCACTCTCGACCATTTCATCTGTAAATGCCGCCTCTTCGGTCAGCAGTTCAATGGTGCAGTCGAGCTTGGCTGTCCATGCCTTGATGCCTTCATAAATGCTGGTCACATCCTCGGCACGACCGTCCAAGCACCAAGAGCCTAGGTGCTGGCGCTTAGAGTGAGCGTGTGGACCGATCACTGCAATAGTCATCGGCTTCGCTTCAATCGGCAACACATCGTGGTTGTTTTTAAGCAGCACCATACTCTGCTCGGCCACCGTCAGCGCCTGTGCCAGATGCTCTGGGTGACGCATGACACTCTTGTGCTTGTACTCATCGACATAAGGGCGCTCAAACAATCCCGCCTTGAACTTGGTACGCAGTACCCGGCGGGTTGCCTCATCGATATGGGCAATATCAATGGCTTCTTTGTCCAGAAGTTCTTGAAGGTGATCTTCATAGGCTTCATTGGTCATCGCCATATCAACACCGGCTTTAAGCGCCTCTGCAGCAGCCCCCTCAGCGCCTTTGGCGACACCGAAATAAGCAAGATCCGAAATGGATCCCCAGTCACTGATCACCATGCCATCAAATTGCTGCTCTGATTTGAGCCAGCCATTGATCAGCGATTGGCTGCCCGACACCGGCGTACCGCCCAGATCATTAAAACCGGACATAACGGTTTCGACACCTGCTTCAACTGCAGCGGCAAACGGTGGCAAGTAAACATTATGTAAAGAGTTGTCGGAAATCTCCGTGGTGTCATAGTCACGGCCGCCCTCTGAAGCACCGTAGCCGACGAAATGCTTGGCACAAGCCACCAAAGAGTCTTCATCTGCCAGCGAATCACCCTGGAAACCTTTTACCACGGCTTTGGCAAATTGGCTGGTTAGATATGGGTCTTCACCGCTACTTTCGATAACACGGCCCCAGCGAGGGTCGCGAACGATATCGAGCATTGGCGCAAACGTCCAATGGATCCCGAGCGACGCTGCTTCTTTGGCGATACAGCGGTAGGCATTCTGAACTTGCTCTGGGTTCCATGACGCTGCCTGGGCCAACGGGATGGGCAACACGGTTTGCTGGCCATAAATTACATCACGGGCAATGATCAGCGGAATACCAAGGCGGCTCCCCTCAACGGCTGCGCGCTGGATTTCATTAAGCTGGGCCGGGCTCACCGTTTCACCCGGTGCGTTACCGGCCCAAGCCGTATCAGCCAAGATACGCGAGCCCCAATGTCCTTGCCGGATACGCTCGAGGTAAATATCGCGGTTAATATTGTATTCAAGCATTGGGGATTGGCACAGCTGGCCAATTTTTTCTGCTACCGTCATTCGTGACAGCAAGTCTTCGACTCTATCTTCAACAGGTAAAGTACTGTTCTTATATGGAAAATCCATACAATACTCCGAAATCTAATAATGCAATGTCATCTCAGCAGATGATCATTGAAAAAAAACCGCCCAAGCAGGGCGGCAAAAAAGTGAAACATGATTAATTAAAATCAAAGTAAGGGAATGCTTGGGTAAGAAACTCTTCCATCTCTGCAGAGAGTTCTTCATTGCCAGCCAGCCTAGCGCGCTGAAGCTGCATATGGGCTACTTCCGGCACATACTTGGTATCCAGCTGGACATAAATATCAATGAACGCTTGAAGATCTTCATCAGCAAACTGCGGGATCAAACGCCCCGGGGCCACTAATGCTTCCTCATAGAAGGCAGGGCGGATACCAAACAGCGCTTGCTCCCACGTCTCGATCACTTGCTGGTAGCCGCCGAGATATTGCTCGTCGATACGCAATTCCAACTTGTTCATCCCTTTTAAGGCAATGATGTAGTGACCAGCAGCCTCTTGCTCAACCGCATAGTCGAAATAACTTTTGGACAAGAAATACGCCTTGCCCCATGCAGCCCAATAAGCCACTACCACCACAGAGAAAAGAAGAACGATTTTTTTCAGCTGAGATACATTCATTACTTAACTCCCACCCCAGTAAACGCCTTGATGAAGTTCTTCTGCATAAAGAAGAAGACAAACACAACTGGCACGGCAATCATCGTCGTCATCGCCCATACCTGTTCGAGGTTGCCGGCAGGGATATCTTGCTGGAACTTGAACAGTGCAAGCTGAAGTGTCAGCATCGAATCATCGCGGATATACAGTAGCGGCCCCATGAAGTCGTTCCATGCCCCCATAAAGGTCAGGATACCGACCGTTGCCATAGCAGGACGCATCATAGGCAGTACTACCTTGAAGAAAATGCGCATCTCGCTAGCACCGTCAATACGTGCTGCCTCAAGGTAGGCTTCATCAACCTGGGTCATAAACTGGTACAGCAAGAAAATATTGTAGGCGCTGATAGCCCCTGGGATGATCAGTACGCGATACGTATTCACCCAGCCCCATTCATACATCATCATGTAAACCGGAATAGTGAACAAAATCGCCGGCACCATCATCGAAGACAGAATCAAGCGCAGCCATACCTGACGCCCGGGCATCTTGGTTTTGGCTATCGCAAAAGCCACCATGGCTGACAACAGGCAGTTAAGCACCATCACCGATACCGAAACAAAAATGGTGTTGAAGAAAATACGCCATAGGTTGACGCTATCGAACACCTCGATATAGCCCTTGGCAGACCATGAGGTCGGCAGCGCATTCGGGGAGTGCATGATCTCCGAACCCGATTTAAATGAGTTGATGATCATAAAGAAAAACGGGTAAAGCACGATCAAGCTGGCCGCTAACAAGCCGATGTAAATGAGCAGCTTACCTTTATTAGAATTATTCATGGTTAGTCCTTACCCTTAGTCAATTTCAACTGAAGCATGGTCAACACGAAAATAACAATCGCCAGCAGAAGGCCAATGGTTGACGCTTCACCCATCTTCATCTGTTCGAAACCGGTCTGGTACAAGTGCAGTACCGGCGTGAGGGCCGAGTTGTGCGGACCGCCCTGCAAGTCGAAGTTCATGAAGACTTCGGTAAACATCTGCAAACCGTTAATCACATTGATTGTCATCACAAACACAATCTGCGGCTTGATCAGCGGCAAGATAATCTTGGTCACCTTGCGCCACCAGCTCGCACCATCAATATCCGCGGCTTCAAGCAATGAACGGTTAATGCTGGCAATCCCGCCAAGGAAAATAATCATCTGGACGCCGAACCACTTCCAAGCACTGAATACCGCGATCACCGGCATCGGCAGCCACTTTTCAAATTTCCAGAAGATTGGCGAGCTCAGTACATTCCAATCCATCATTAAGGACTGAATCGGGCCATTCGGTCCTGCAATAAAATCAAAAATGATCATTGCAACCGTGATTGAAGTCACAACTGGAATAAAGAGTACAGTTCGAAATAAGCTCGATAAGAATGTAATTTCATTCAGCATTAATGCTGCGCCCATCGCACAGACGAAACTCAAGGTAATGAAAATAATTTGGTTAAAGAAAACGTTAAAAATTGATTTCCAAAATTTGTAGTCTGTTACTGACGTCACCCAATTACCAAGGCCAACAAAGCGAGTATTTTCTGGGTTAAGAATGTTTATATCTAAAAAACTATTTTGTAACGACAAGAAGAATGGGTACAGCATAAATATTATGAAATATGCTACCCACGGTAACATAAACAGGTATGGCACCCAGTAACGTTTTATGTTCATGGCTTTTATTCCATTTAAAAATTAAAATCTTTTAGGTAGCTGCAGCAAGGGCTGCAGCCGAATTCGCAATATCGTTAACCGTTACCGGTGCATTATCTTCTTAACATCTTCTGTTGCTGCGCTAACCGCTTCTTCTGGTGTTAGCCTGTTCATAACAACCGATTGCGAATAATAATTCAGTATGATACTCGATACTTCTGATACCGCCGCATTGGACTCATTCATCACCACATGTTGTAGTTGATCGACAAACGGTTTGATGTCTGGAGTCTGGAAGTATGGGTGTTCCTGCAGAGACGCTAGGGTCGGTAAGTTCTGCAGCGCCATATTCGCCTTGAGGTTAAAATCATCTTCCATCAACAACTCAATCAGTTGCCAGCTACGCTCTTCAATATGGCGGGTATTCTTAAATACCATCAATGCGCGACCATCAAGGTTTGAATAATGCGTATCACCTTTTTCTCGAACCGGAATAGGTGCAATACCGACATCCTCGCCAATCACCATTGGCTTGCCTGCTGCGTCCTGAAGGTTAACACGCCAGGCGATGCCGTATTGTGGCCAAATGCCAATAGTACGTGAGAAAAAGTTTTGCTCCATTGTCAGCGGTGCGAACTGCTGAAGCTGCTTCATGGTCTCGAGGAATGGCACCATACCCGCTTCCTCTTTATCGAACACCGGATGAGTACCATAGCGGTTAAGTAGCTGGTATTCGCCATCGTTAAAGTTGTAATACAGGGGTGACAGCATGTTCCAGTACCAGCCACCGCTTGCAAGCGCGTCATTCCAAAGGGCAACGCCATGAACTCGGCTACCATTCGAACGTGCCGGCAAATTATTAATTTTTTCAGCTGCACTCAGCAATTCATCCCAAGTCTGAGGCGGTAACTCTGGGTCAAGGCCCGCTTCGCGGAATAGGTCCTTGTTGTAAATCATCATTTGAGTGGTAGCATGCCAAGGGATGTAATACTGGCGGCCAAAGTGCTTTTCCATAAATTGCGGTTCGATGCGATCTGTCATTTCATCGAAGCCGTCGAAGTCGTCAAGATACATCAAGCGACCTAACTTGGCGTACCTTGGTACCATGTAACCAAAGATCCCGGCATACACATTGGGGTAATCACCCGCGGCCATACGTGTTTCGAGGTTGCCATCGTTAGTGAGAATTAATTCAACATCAGGATAACGCTTTTCATATTCAGGTTTGATAACTTCATTAACGAATGCCATCTGGTCACCTGATGACACCATAAACTCTATTCTTTCTTTGGCACAAACAGAACTTGCCATGGCAACTAAGAGAACTGTAAGCCACTTGTATTTCATTTCGCTATCCTTATAAGGCTATATAATATTGCCCCAAATCACAAAACATGGCTGTTGCCATGAAATTTTCATGGCAACCAATTGTTAGATATGTTTTTGGACCTAAAAGAAAGAATAAAACAAATATAAAAACTACACGGTTTCTCGTTCAACAATTTGAGTTGGTAGAATTGTTACTTGTTCAATTTCTTCTTCGCTATTCATCGCACTAAATAGTACTTCAACAGCTTTAACACCCATTTCATACTTATGGTGAGTAACAGTACTTAATGCCGGTGTCGTTCTTTCAGATTCTCTGATATTGTCAAAACCAATGAGCTTTAGTTGCTCTGGAATTTTAATACCACTTTCATTTGCAGCCCGGATAATACCCAGAGCCATTTCATCATTTGCAGAAAATATTGCTTTCGGTGTTTCACCTTGGTCAATAATTTCCTTCATTTTCAAATATGCGTCTTCTTCGGTAAAATCAGACTTAATAATCAAATTGTTATCAAATTTGACATTGTAGAAGCCAAGCGCGGCAATGTAGCCTTCCAAGCGTTTCTGGTTGTCGTATGAGTCATCAGGACCACAGAAGTAGTGAACTTGCTGGCACCCACTTGCAATAAGCTGCTTGGTTGCACCAAATGCGCCACCGAAGTTGTCAATCAGGATATTGTAAATATGCTCTGCTTTGACTTCACGGTCCAAGGCAACAATTGGTAAGTCTTTTGAAGCGACCGACTTCAGGAAATCATCATCAAAGGCGTTGCTCAAGATAATGGCACCATCAATCATCTGATCCTTGAGGTAGCGGTGCGCCGTCGACTCGGACCCGCCGAACAAACTACAGGCAATCAAGTCATAACCCATTTCGTGAACTTTGCGCTCAATTCCCTGAACCAACTCACTATAGATAGGACCGAACCAAGAGTTAAAGAAGATACCAATGGCACCCACATTCTTCTGTCTTAGACGTTTAGCATTACTGTTCGCTGAGTAGTTCAACTTTTTCGCTACTTCTAACACATGGTTGCGAGTCTTCTCGCTAATACGATCACTGTTGTTGATCGCATAAGACACTGTCGAAATAGACACTTTCGCTTCTCTTGCGACATCTTTGATTGTAGGCCTCATTAGCTAAACCTTTTTCCTTTTACTTAAACCGTAACAGTTACAGCCTTGCTTACGAAAATAATATTTTGTATTTGCAGCTAGTTAACTTGAAGTATAACGGATCATGTAAAACGTTTCTACAAATCAGAACAGAGTAACGTTGACGCATAACACAGAATACGACCGACGATGAGGTTGACACCCCGGAATCCGGGGTGTCAGGCCCATTGGCTACAGCCAGATCGCCAACTCGTTTTGGGTGTCTTGTAGCATAGAGGCAACAACTTGCTTCTCAATAAGCGCCCCACCGGTACGGTAAGCATTTGGCATTAGCGAGATAGCAAGCTCTTCACCGTTAAGCTCAACACGTTTCGGTGTGTAAGTCCCTTGCTCTGGGTTAATCACCAAGCGGCATGGCTTGCCGTATAGCGTGAAGTCCAGCGTCACTTTACCCATCTGCTTGGCAATCACAGGGTCCAGTACCAAAGACTCGTTATCGAAACGGATACCCAGTACATTACTGATCACCTGGTTGATGTAGATACCAGGGCCGCTCGAGTAGATACGCCAGCCACCTTTCACTGCGACTTCGCCTTTCTTCAGCTTGTCGAAATCACGGTACGCTTCGTAGCGGTCATTGAACTTACCGTCAGAGCTTGAGAAGTAAGCATTGGACTGACGCACTTCTGCGTTCGGTACGGCCTTTTGAATACCCACAGGGACAATCTTGTACAGGTTCTGCGCCACTTCATCCGCTTTACCCATCTTACACAGAGCTTCGATGAAGCGAATATGGGCGTGGCAGTACTGAAGGCCCACTTCACGGCCAAGGTTTGCAGCCAGCTCGGCACGCTTGAAGTAGCTCTGCTTACCACCCTGGTATTTCGCCATTTTCTCCATCAAGCGCACGCCGTCAGGGTGAACCAGGTTCTCTTCGATGATGGCCATGTGCTTGTCTGCCATCTCTTTGTCGAACGTTTCAGAGATGATCGAACGTGAGGCCGGCAGCAGGCGATACTTGATGCCTGTTTTCTTGTCTGACGGGTGAAGGAGGTACTCAACCTGATCAACGTCTTTGTTCGGTAAGTGGATAAAGCCAGCAATAACACCGTCTTTGATCAGCAAGTTGTTGTAATCCTCTTCCATTTCGATAGCCAGTTTATTGATCTTGTGAACAAAAACGGCGAAATCAGGATTACCTTCAAGCGCGGCACTCATCGTCTTCAGCGCTTGCAGGGTTAGCGGGATAGTCCAGCCACTGACCATGTTTTCACGCAGGGCTTGGTTAGCCGGCTGCAGGGTATCATCCCAGTCACCGTCACCGTAGCATGATAGCGATGTGCCCGGGATCAGGTTGTCGATGATGTGTTTAACCTGACGCTCAACGTGGGCAAACAGGGTGTAGGTTTCCGGTGTAAAGGTAAAGCCGTCTTCGATGCTGGTGTATGGCACTTCAATGTTCAGTACATCCAGATCGCCGGTGGCCGTGATGTAGTCAGCAATGGCTTTCAAAGGCCAAACTACGATGTCACCGTGGCAGTCTTCCTGCTGGATCTTGGCGTATTTGTCGAACATGAACCACTGCGGCCAAGTACCGGTTTCGATATGCTGGTGGCTGTAGATGGTTTTCAATAGGTCAACTACACGGTCATAGCGCTGCATCGACATAAAGAATTCGAATGGGCCCTGAGAGACATCACGCGTACCCCACGCCGCACCAGAGTATTGCTCTAGGCCGTGTGGCGTGCTGTAGTGCACCAATGCGTTGTGGGTGAACCACTGCATAGTGTCATTCAACTTCTGGGCGTTGTAACTGTCGTTCTCGAAATCAATGTGGAAGTTATTGATCAGTGCGTGCTGTGAAGCTTGGTATTTTTCAATTTCAGCAGCAAAGTCGAGTGTTAGCGGAGCCGTTACCTGATCAGCGTTCATGGCACCTTGAATTGTTAGGCTTGCCTTGTCTTGTACCTTACCTTGGAACAGTACGTAACGAACACTGTCGTCAGCTTTCACTAGCGACACTTCCGCCAGTGAAGCATCAGGGCGAATCGCATAGGTCAGCTCAGGGTGAACCGAGTTCATCAGCTCGAAATCACCAGATACTGTCATGTAGTCATCTTTGTGTTCAACCACGACATTGGCATCATTTTCATTGTTACCCATTACCATTTGGTTGGTCACAATGACTTCAAGCGCATCAGATAAATTAACGGTTTCGATGTCTAGCTGGATTGAAGAGGTATCCTGCGCACTGAAGCTGGTTACAACGATATAACCTTGCTGGTATTTGTATACCCAGCGCGAGAAGTTAAGACCGGTCTCGTAGGCAGATGGCATCGAAAGGATACGGAAATCATCGCCTTCCTTCACCCAGATACGCTGGCCGCTGTACTTAAACAGGTTCAAAGACGTACGGTCGACACCCAACAGTTTGTTGAATGAAGTATTGCCAATGACGACATGTGAGTTGAACACACCATACATACCGTGGGTTGAGCTCATCACGGCATTTTGGAAGTCCTGGCAGTTGCCAGAAGAAACCATGTGGCCGGTTGAACGCTCAAGCACACGCTCTTTCGCAGGCAATGTCACATAGCGGCTTTCGCCTTTTTGCTTACCGTAGAAGAAAGACAATAGCTTGCCGTCTTGCTCTTCAGCAAAGCGACGCTCTTCACCGAAGAAGTCTTTGATTTCTTCTGCCGTAAGCTCGTCGCCAACAAGCACGTTATAACCATTTAGGAAGAATGAAGGCAGTGTTTGTTCTGTTGCCGCGGTCATTGCAGGCGCTGAATATGCCGCTTTGATAGCCTCAAGATCACCCGCTTCAGCAACATTCGCCCCTTCAAGGTGAGTACCGAAGGCAATGTAGAATACCGACTGAGATTGTTGCGCAGGGGCCAGTGTAATGTCCGCAGTTTGCAGCGCAACATAACCCATTTCAAACTGTAGTTTTTCGTTAGCTAGCGTCGGCTCAGAAAGTACTACTGGCGTTGGCTCAAAACGGTAGTTCTTGCCAAAGAACTGATAACCGTCAGTTGAGTAACCAACAATTGAATCAGTCAGTGAGCCAATTTGAGAGCAAGGGTTACCCGTAGACTGAGGCAGGTTCTGGCGAGAGCAGATAACATAACCCGCTTGCTCTAGGTTAAATACTTGATGATCCAGGTATTGGCTGACGTAGCACTCATTGCTTTTTACGCCGCCTTCATCGGCAAGAGCAAGATCTTGACCAAATACCAAGTCGTATTTCAGAGCATCTTTTTGCAGGTTTTCTACCTGAGTGGTAAAGAAAACTTTTTCAGATTGTGCATCCAGGCTCATGACAACTGTTGCACGGAAAGCTTCTGTGGTGGTTTCCCAGCCAACCAATCCCGCTTCAGTACGGAAAGCGCGCATATTGTGATTAAGGTGCATAAGCGGCATAAATGAAATGCCAGCATCGCTTTTAACGCGAATATATACATTTGACAAAGCACCTTCGAATTCACTTGGCTCGTAAAGGTTTACCATTACATTGCCAGATTTAATATTCTTCAGAACATTATGCTCAGTAAATTCTAGGTTTAGTAAGCCATTTGAGACTACATGGCTTGAGTCAGAAATAGTGTGAATCATGAAATTAAAATACCTATAATATAAATTTAAAACTGTCTGTTATTCTGTCGGAATAAAAATATTTTCTTCGGTGCTTCTATCGAAAATATGGCACTTATCCATATTGAAAGAAATTTGATGCATGCTTTGTTTGCACAATGCAATGTCTGGGTTTACATATTTACAAATCAATTGTTTACCTGCGAAGTTTAGATAAACAAAAGACTCAGAACCCATTTCTTCCACTTCTGTAATTTTGGCTTCGCAGCTGTTGCTTGCTTCACCGATATTAATATGTTCTGGTCGCAAACCCAGGAATACTTCGTGTCCGTTATATTGTTCAGCTCGGGCTTGCTTTGCTTCAGGCAATTCGAATAAATGGCCATCGACTTCTACTGCCATGTTATTGGATTCGGTTTTAGTCAGTTTGCCTTCCAGCATGTTCATCGTTGGTGAGCCGATAAATTCCGCGACAAACTTATTCACTGGTTTGTGATACAGGTTCATGGGTGTGTCAACCTGCATAATTGCGCCGCGGTTTAGCACACAAATTCGGTCACCCATGGTCAATGCTTCCACCTGATCATGGGTGACATAGATCATGGTTGCCGGTTTACCGCTCTGCTTGAGTTCATCATGCAGGCGGGATATGCGCATCCGCATCGAAACACGCAATTTCGCATCCAGGTTTGAAAGCGGTTCATCGAACAAAAAGACTTCAGGCTTACGTACCATCGCACGGCCTAATGCAACGCGCTGACACTGGCCACCAGACATTTGCCCCGGTTTGCGATCAAGCAATTCAGTGATTTCCAGCAACTCTGCGGCTTCTGTCACACGACGATGAATTTCCTCTTTCGACTTCTTGCGGGTTTCCAAACCAAACGCCAAATTTTGGCGCACAGTCATGTGTGGATACAGTGCGTAGTTCTGGAACACCATGGCAATACCACGGTCTTTCGGTAGAACAGAATTACAATGCTTATCACCGATATGAAGATCACCACTGGTAATACTTTCAAGCCCGGCAATCATTCGTAGTGTGGTCGATTTGGCACAGCCCGAAGGACCAACCAGCACCATGAACTCACCATCCTTGATGTCCAGACAAAAATCATGAACAGCGTGATAACCATTCTTATAAATTTTGTTTATGTTTTGCAGCTTGACCTGGGCCATAACCGTACTCTTCGTAGAAAATTGTTTGTGTTGAAACGTTTCTACAAATAGTAAGTAAAGCCCCATTTACTGTCAACAACAGGTATCAAATCATGTACATGGGTCACACTTTTTATTTCTTGCTCTTACAACCGCTATACTGGAAATAATAAATCACAATAAATCATAAACTTAAATCCAATCTGCACGTTATTAAAGTCATTTCACCAGCCGATAGTAACTGCAACACAAGCGCCATATCGCCACCTCCCGGCTTGTCATTGACCGAAAGTTTGATATGGATCTAACTTTCTGATCCGATACTATAGAAATAACTCTGGTTACTTTTCATTCATTTCGAAACGTTTTAGCAAAAGTAGCCTTTTTCAACGACCCGCGATGGCAAGATGCAACCAAAGTAGAATAACGCCTTGCCACGGCATAACAGATAAAAAAAAGCCTAACCGCATCGCGGTTAGGCTTGTCGACAATCTAATTGATCACTTCAGTGATGATTGCACAACTAGTAGCACTGAGCACTATTATTACAGTAACTGTCGTCGAGGATCTGTTGGTGATATACCCGGACATCATCCAATACCACAGTGCTTCTGCCGGCATTCCTACCGTCCTGCTTCATCCGCAGTACCAAGTTCAACGCCGTTTCGCCCGGGCGTTTGCGAGCCGTTACCGTGATCTCTTCGGGGCTATCATTGTCAACAAAACCAACATCTCGCCAGTCACCGGTAGGGGTTGCTTCAGAGTTAGGTGGGCGTTGCGGGTTTTCGATATCAAACTTGATTTCAAATTTCGCCTCCGCCAGGTCACGCTGACCCACTTTGAAGCGAACCAGATAACGGGTTCCTGCCGGATCGTCCGAAATATCGATCCTGCGCTCTGCGCTCTGCCAATTTGTCACCCCGCCGCTCAAATCGAATTTGAGCGAGTGGCTGCCTTGAATAACCTCGCTGGAGTCATCGGTAATGTAAACACGGTTGCTCAAGTTCCAGTTCGAACTACCTTGCTCGAAGTCACCATTGCTGAAGGGTTGTTTCGCGCCAAAAGATTGCAACGCCGTATTACCAAACACAAACGAGCCACTACCTTCGGTCAAGTATTCGATGTGCAGATATTTCGCATTAGCCGGTTGCTTAATATCCAGGCTCATCACTTTGTTGGCCCAATTCCCAAACACATTGGAGCTTTCTACCTGACTATCAGGATCGATGTCGGCAAAATTGCCCGTAGATGACCAACTCAGGCGCAACTTTGCTCTTCCGGCTTGGCCTTGCGGTTCAATCAACGTCGATATCCGGTACTCACTGCCTTCCATCCCATACGGCAAATGGACGGCCTGGGTTAAGATCGCATCATCCTGCAGAGTAACTCCGCTACCATGAATACTGCCGCCACTTGTCACATTCCCAGCAACAGTCTCCCAACCAACGTTTGCCCCAAGCTCAAAGTTAGGGTTCTTGAAAATGACCTCACGTCCAGACAATGGGGCAGTAATATTGTGGATGCCCACGATATCATCGAGTTCGACCCAATCTCCTTGTGGGTCTTCCACGCGAAATTCGGCAAATATCTCACCGGTCGGGACCACAAACGGTGAAAGGTGGTAGCCAAACGCCTCCTCACTGCCATCGGCGCGAATACCAGTGACCAGCCTTGGTGTCATGGTTGAGTAGAGCACCTGCTGGCGATTTTGTTCATTAAAACCAATCTGGACTTCAGGGCGATAGAAGGTATTTCTAAATGGCTGAACCACCCCCGGCTGGATCGTTTCTGCAAGCCCGATTGCGCCGTACCAGAAGTCCGCAATCCCAACGCTCATTTTGTCGTAGTCAGGCATGTTGGCCGACCAGCGCATTAGCAGCTGCGCATCGGTGTCTCCCGCGCTGACCATGGTCTGGCGGCGGCCATCTCGGTAGGCCATGTAAGCGCCGACAACGGCATCGGTTTTGCCTAGCTGGCCAAAGCCGCTCACCGCTGGGAAGTGAATAAAATCATCAGGATGGTCGGTCGGACCATCGTTATAATAGTTGCCGTTCGAATTCGGGCTATGGCCGGCAGAGAATCCAGCAAAATAGGTAAAGCCCATCTCATCGGTTTCCGACTGGGTCAGCGCGTAGTAGTTATTGTTCTGTTCCGCCCACGACTTACCATGGAAGTGGTGGTCCAAAATAAGCGGCCCCCCCATAATGATAAACGCCGAATGGGAGGACTTAATCACTGGCTGATCAAGCAACTCGTAGTCGTAGAGGAAGTTTTCCCTTTCGTAGGTAAACTTGCCATAGTTGCGGGTTGCAAGGGGGTCTTGAGCTGCAGCAATATCACCGTAAAGCCAAGTCTCGTTGGACATGAGGCGGTTAAGGCGTACCGGGCCAAAGTCATCTGAGTCCCATGTAATACGCTGCTCAGCCCTTACCACATCCCCAGCTCGCTGGAACACTTGCTGGAGGTATTTGGCATAACTGGCAATGTTCTGGTTATCGGGATACATCTCTGCCGCTTTGATCGCAGCAGGCAAGAACTTCATGCTGATGTAGACCTGGTACTGCGGGTTACCCGCATTAATCGAGCCATCAGTGTTGTAGTTACGCACAAAGTGGCCATCGACGCTTTTCACGCCGCCCTTGCCGTCCTCATGCAGACCCGCGTGACGTTTGATCAATAGCTCTATGTACTGCTCAATTTCTGGATCATGCTCAATTTGATCAGCGACCATCAACAGGTATAGTGCCCAGCCAACGTTATCGGCAATTGGTGACGTGTTGGGATTGGTATGCTCCAGTTTGCGGTGCAGGAAACCTTCCGGAGAGGCGTAATTCCCCGACATCCCCGAAGCGGTCAGCCCCTTTATCGCTGCAACATACTGCGCCAATTCATCACGCATCCAAGCGTCAAAATCCAACCGCAAATCTGTATTGTCCCGCAGCAGATGGGCACCATTGTCGGCAAACAGTAACTTGCCGTCTGCTGTTAGGCTGAAGTCGTGCCAGCGCTGCTCTGTCAGCAGATAGGGGGTTGGCGCTATCTGGCCACTGCTTCGCACCGTCTCTAGCGGGGAGAACAGCATCCCCGTCCGCTCCCCATGCTCCACGCTGATATACAGCCCAGCATCCCCCTCACTGCCGAACACCCGGCTGAAGGCAATGCCAGTCAGATTATCCTGCCGGTAGATACGCTGAACAGATTGGCTGTGGTGCGGCAGTTTGTAAACGCTGTCGGGCGTCTGCAGATACAGATTGCCCACTTCCATGTCGAGCGCGATATCCTGTACCGGACCCGCCAGCGCGATCTTCTCAACGCCAAGCTGACGCCCGTTGTGCTCAACTTCAAATGCCGCATTGCGGTCGGCATCAATCCGGTAAACAGCGGAATCCCCCCCAACATAGAGTGTCGAAGAGAAATAGTTCATACCGACACGCGGCAACTGGCTCGCGCCTTGTTTCTGCAGAGTTAGACGGTGGAAAACGGTCAACGCTTCGGTGTTGGTATTGTATGCCAGAATGGCGTCATCACTCCGGCCCGCGTCACGATCACAAACCGCAAGGTACAGAAAGCGCCCCGACGGGGTAAATGTCATCCCGCACAATGCGTTATCATGGTTGAGGTTCATATCGGGCAACAGGTCGACGATATCAGCAGCGTCAATACGGTGTTTCAGCGTTTGATGGATATCCCTTATTTCGATATTTAAACCTGCCGGATCTGCAACGGCATAGCTGCCTGCCACTTTCGCAGACGCCACACTCTGACCACTGCCGCCATTAAAGGACCAAGCACTGATTGAAATATCCGGCGACGGCCAATCAGCCTCTGGAGGTAATGTCCCCGGCTTGCCATCACTGCTCCCGCCAGAGCCACCACCACAACCTGCCATTGATGCGGCAAGCAGACCGACAGAGAACAGTTTTTTATAATTATTCGTGACCGTTATCATCATTGTCACATTCCCTCTTTCATCACGCTTGGAAATAAATATCGCGCCCACAAGCAACCGGCGCGTAAGAATACACTAAACAGCTAGCCGGCACCCTCTCGGCTACCGGCTGTATCAACTACTTGAAACTATGGGGAAACAACTCTTTCAATGAGGGGTTCGGATGACGCTCCAATGGGGCATCGCGCCATTCCTTCAGTGGAGGGACACCATATTCGTCCTGCAACTGGGCAAGACGATTGAGCAAGCGCCCGACTTCTTCCTTGTAACGCGGGTCGTCGATGGCATTGACCATTTCGGATGGGTCAGCCTGCAGATCGTAAAACTCCCATTGATCACCTGGGTTGTAGAAGTGGATTAACTTGAAGCGGCCATCCGACACCCCGTAGTGGCGGGCCACATCATGGAAACCGGGGAATTCATAGTAGTGATAGTACAGGGCATCACGCCAACCACTGTTCCCCTGGTCAGTCAACAGAGGCAACAGGGACTTGCCATGCACCTCTGCCGGAGCCTGCAGACCGGCCAACTGCATGAATGTCGGCGCGTAATCGATATTCTGCACTAGATCATCAACGACAGTACCAGGCTTGATCACCCCAGGTAGCTGCATAACCAGCGGGGTCGAGAATGACTCCTCGTACATAAATCGCTTATCGTAAAAACCATGTTCGCCAAGGAAGAAGCCCTGATCCGAGGTATACACCACCAAGGTATTTTCGCTCAGTCCATTCTCTTCCAGATAATCGAGCACCTCTCCGACACTTTCATCCACGGCAACAATGGTCGCTAGGTAGTCTTGCATGTAGCGCTGATACTTCCATTCCGCCATCTGTTTTTCAGTCCAGTTGGCTTCATTGGCATTCATGTGATCATTACGGGCTTGGTATGCTTTATCCCACTCGGCACGCTGCTCGTCGGTCAACCTGGCAAGCAAGTGCGGCCAGATATCTTCACGCCATTCGCCTTCTCCCTCGGCCACCGTCATTTTAATGTCATGGCCGTCCTGAGTGTGGTTAGCAATGGTCATCGACTGCTGGCTTGCCGCTTTGCGTCCTTCGTAGTTATCGTAAAAGTTATCTGGCAGCGGAAACTCAACGTTCTCAAACAGCTGGGTATGACGAGGAGCCGGCATCCAGTTGCGGTGTGGTGCCTTGTGGTGCATCAGCAGGGCAAAAGGTTTGGATTTATCCCGCCCTTCATCCAACCACTCAAGGGTCTTATCGGTGATCAAGTCAGTGGTATAGCCCATCTCCATGGTCACACCGTCAGCAGTGATAAAATCCGGGTTGTAGTACTCACCCTGATCATTGAGGATTTCCCAGTGGTCAAAGTTAAAGCCATTCGGGATGCGGTTAATATGCCACTTGCCGATCATGGCGGTGGTATAACCCGCATCCTGCAGTGCGTTGGGCCAGTTGAACTGGGTACCATCGAAAATCTGACCGTTATAAGTGAAGCCATTTTCGTGACCAAACTTACCCGTGAGCATCGCTGCGCGGCTCGGCCCGCACAGGGAGTTGGTCACATAGGAACGCTGAAACTGCGCCCCATTGGCAGCAATGCGATCAATATTCGGAGTGGGGGCAAGTTTGGAGATAGGATGGCCATAGGCACTCAGTGCCTGCACGGCATGATCGTCCGACATGATAAACAGAATATTCGGCCGCTCTGGACTTGCTTCTGTTACTTGCACATCCGCAGCCGCCGCATTGGCTAACGGCTGGCTACAGACCCCTGCGACCAAGCATGAAATCAGCGCTTTTTTCATAAATGATTCCTTTGCAAAAGCCCGTCAATGACGGGCTAAGATTTTATTATTTTTCAACCAGTTCGAAACTTGCTTTTTGCACATTGTCTGAGGCGGTGCCGACAAAGACATCAAACGTGCCCGCTTCTACCCCCCAGCTCATATCGGCGCGGTAGAATGCGAGATCGGCAGGTGTCAGGGTGAAGGAAATCGTTTTCGACTCCCCCTTATCAAAATGCACTTTCTGGAAACCCTTTAGCTCTTTAACCGGACGGGTAATCGAGCCGACATGCTGACGGGTATATAGCTGAACCACTTCCTCGCCGGCGTATTTACCGCTGTTGGTAATATCGACAGATACAGTCAGTTCACCATCCACAGTCAGCTCTTCGCTGCTTAGACGAATATCACCGTAGTCAAACTGGGTGTAGCTTAGACCATGGCCAAATGCGTACAGTGGTGTATTTGGTGAATCATCGTAACGAGATTTGTAATGCTCCTGGCGCTGGTTCGGGTTATCCGCAAAGTAAGGACGGCCGGTATTTTTCTCGTTGTAGTAAATTGGCACCTGACCCACTGAACGCGGGAAGGTCATCGGCAGTTTGCCTGACGGCGTAAAATCACCAGAGATAACATCAGCAAGTGCGATACCGCCCATGGTGCCCGGGTACCAAGCATGAAGGATGGCGTCGACATTCTTATCAGCCCAGCGCAAATCGTTTGGACGGCCACTCATCACCACCAGCACCATAGGTTTACCAAGCTTCTTCAACTCTTCCATTACCTGCTGCTGATTGCCCGGTAGTGTTAATTCAGTACGGCTTGATGCTTCACCAGACATGCGCTGCTCTTCACCCATGACCATGACAATCACGTCAGATTTTTTCGCTGCAGCAATAGCACGCTTCATCTCTTTTTCTAGTGACGAATCATCGGCTGTAATACGTGGAACACCGATACCCTGAAGTGCATCGATATCATCTTGTGAAGAGATGTATTCGTAGCTTGCGCCTTTGGCATAGTTGATCTTGATGTTTTTACCAAAACGGTGCTTGAAGCCTTCCAACACGGTCACAGGGTGCGATTTACGATCCCCCGCGGCAGCCCAGTTACCAATCATGTCAAACTTGCTGTCCGCCAGTGGACCAATCAAGGCGATGGACTTAATTTCATTGTCTTTTAACGGTAGCGTCTGGTTGTCATTTTTAAGCAGTACGAAAGACTTACGGGCAACATCGCGGGCTGCATTTTGATTTTCTACACTGAGGATTTCACGCTCGGCACGTGACTCGTCATTGTAGCGATATGGGTCTTCGAACAGGCCAAGGCGCCATTTCATCTCGAGGATCTGACGAACAGCAGTATCAATTTTTTCTTCTGACACTTTTCCCTCGGCAACAAGCTCTTCGAGGTAATTGATATACAGCTGACCAACCATATCCATATCAGCACCAGCATTAAAAGCGATCTCTGCTGCATGCTTATCGTCACGGGCGTAACCGTGAGGAACCAGTTCATTGATGGCGGTGTAATCAGTTACCACAAAACCTTCGAATCCCCATTGGTCACGCAGGATATCGGTCAGAAGGCGTTTGCTACCTGTGGCCGGAATACCATTCAAATCATTGAATGACGTCATGAAAGTGGCAACACCGGCATCCACCATGGCTTTGAACGGAGGCATCTGTGTCGTCCAAAGCTCGTGCTCCGAGACATCCGTTGTATGGTAATCACGGCCAGCCTGAGACAGGCCATAGCCAACAAAGTGTTTGGCTGTCGCCATAATGGTGTCTTCTTGGCTTAAGTCATCGCCTTGAAAGCCCTCAACACGGGCAACGGCCATGGCCGTTGATAAGAATGGGTCTTCACCGGCCGCTTCAGACACGCGGCCCCAGCGAGGGTCACGAACCAAGTCGGCCATCGGGGCGAATGTCCACATGATGCCATCAGCAGATGCTTCCTTTGCAGCAACGCGGGCGCTGAGTTTAACCGCATCCAAGTCCCAGGTTGCGGCTTCACCAATCGATTGTGGGAAGATGGTCTTGTGACCGTGGATGATATCGTGACCGACAATCAACGGAATACCCAGGCGGGTCTCCTCAACCGCTATTTTCTGGAGCTGACGACCAAAGTCGGCACCATAAGCATTGAAGATGGCTCCAACCTGCCCGTCTTTAATCTGCTGTTCGTAGGATTCATTGATAAATGGCCCAGTGACATTGCGAAAGCCACTTTGCAGATCCAGCTGCCCCACTTTTTCCTGCAACGTCATCTTGTTAATCAAGCCACCGATGAAAGCATCCATCTTCTCTTTATCATCCTGCCAGTGTGCTGATGATGCAGACTCCGTACGCTCAACATTAATCATGTCACTAAACATCGTTGAACTTGCCATCACATAACCACCCATTGTCATACTCAGCGCGAGCAACGTCGGCTTTAACACTGTTTTCATACCATTCCCGAAAAATCTTTAAACTAATTTGGAAGCCCTGAATAACGGTCTAAGGCGGCCCATCCAGCCGTATCGTTTCGAAAAACACCCCAAACCACAAAATCATTTAAAATCATTTAAAATCAGTAAATTAAAATCAAAAACACTAAATGCAAATAGAGTTGCGCAGCCATTGGCAACCCCAATAGATAGGATGGATACTAGTTTAGTCGAATCATTTCGACAATCATCTATTTTGAAAAATGAGACCCAATGCCCATTTAGTCATCAGGTTGTTGGCTGGATATGCACGTGGTGGAATAACAGGATTGAGGATGCGCATGCTGAACAGGTACAGCACGCGCAAAGCCTGCTGGCAGATAGCCAACAGGCTTAGCTGAAGAAGTGTTTATTCGCTTGAGCGCTAGAATTCATCACTTTCAATGGATGGATCGTAGGTGCCCAGCTCCCAGTCGTAATTCTGTTGGTTGATTTCATAGTCAACCCAACCAATATTGTACTGTTCGGCAAAATTAGGGTTTATCTCATCGCAGGTACCTTGATAGAACAGCCCGCTGAGCCCGATATCATATCCATCCTGATCACAGAATGCTTTTAAGCCAGCGACATAGCCTTTTTTGTAGGCAGCCACATCCACGGATTCAAGGCGTGATGTTTCAATCATTTTGCTTCCGCGCATCGCCAAATCATAGCCAAACTGCTCCCAGGTCTGGCCTTTTTCAAGCGCGATAGTCGATGAACACCCCGCGAGCAACAAAGCAAGAACAACAGCCATTAGTTTATTATTTACACCCATCGTCGACTCCTTAATCATAAAGCTACTATAGACCGCTCAAGAGCACCTTTTTGGTTTAGCTTTAATCTAAAATAATATTAATTTAAGCAGTGATAAGAAGATAGAAATATGCTTATCAATATATATAACATATACCAATATCATGGCTTTATCATGTGGGTTATCCATGCCTGAGATACGAATCGATAAACCTTAAATCATAAAATATTCTCATGAATTTCTTCGCTTGCTGTATTAACCAGATTGAAACCGGTCGAAAGCGCAAAGGTAATTCGACAAGCAACCGAAAGCAAAAGCTTAAAATACAGAAAGTTAAAGCCAAAACAACAACAAAGCAATGAAATTCATCGGCAGAAAACAATCGAAACGGGAAAATTAAAACATCATATTTCAACGAAAATAAATGGATATTCAGAGATTGAAGGACAATTAATTTACATAGATTTACCTATAGCAAAAACAGATGGCGCTGTATTTAGTTTGCGTTATTCACAGAACAGTTTGCATTGCACGCGGAATATTGAACTTAAGCTGAATAAAAACAAAAAAACGGCAACTTTCACCTACCGCTTTTAATCTTATACGATATTTTATATTTCTAGTTACATCTCGGAACTTGGTATTCCCCTTTAACTAGGGCTCGATCGGGGCAAAGTCTGCGCTTTTTGTCTTAACCAACCTCATTGCCTTGAGATGGTTGAGGACTGCAATGCGCTCAGGCTCACCGTCTGTTATTGACCGACTATAAAATGCCGCAAAATAGGCATCCATTAATTGGCCACATTCTTTTTTTACATATGGTTCAGCAACTCCCCAAGCCCCAACAACGGCTTGGTGGTTACGCTGCTCCAACGCAACTTGAAGGTTACACTTGTCCTGTTTACTACTTCCTACCGCCGCTCTTCCCAGCCCGTTTAGTTGCTTACGAGCTCGATAGAGGCGCTGCAAGGTGAGCAACCAGAGTAGGACGGCAACCACGGTGGCATAGCGCCAGTATTTTTCACTCCTCCCTTCGGTTTGCGGCTCCCCCAGCGCCAGCGTCTGTACCTGATTAGGCTGTATGTTCAGAGCCAACCCCTTCACACTGGCCACCGCGATTGTATTGTTGCCAGTATCAAACCAAGGTATGGCCAAACTCGGTATATCGAACAACCCCTCAGCTCGTGGCACAATAACCTGGCGAAGTGTCATCGTCATACCGCCATCGGTAGTTTCGAATTTCGGCTGCTCACTATAGACATTCATACCCTCAGGGTAATCCACGGTTAACTCTGGAAACGAGTCAATATTTCTGCCCTGAATGTACAGGCTGAGAGTCCGCGAGATTGAGTCCCCGACTTGTATCGCTGACGCTTGCGTCGACCACTCCTGCTCCAATGTGACCCTGTCTGACGGTAGCCACAGCCCGTGGTAGTTGTCGGGGATAGCCCGGCTTTCGAGATTAACCAAATTGGCCTTGTTCCTCACCCGCCGACGGGTACCGTTTTCATTGACTGCGACATGGGTCAACGATGCCCCCTCGAGGATGATGGCACCCACGTGTTCGGAAGAAACAAAAAATCGATAGGTTGATATCCTAAACTCTTCATTACCTAAAAAATAATACTCGTGGTCTTGACTACCTCGACGTACATTGACGCCTTCGGCCCGAGGCGGATTGACGCGGGTGAAGTGGATATCGGCCCGTGACTCGACCCTCAGTATGTAAGTCACTTCCGTTTCCGGATACACCGTATCGCGCACCAACTCAGCCGATAAACCAATTAAATCATCAAGCCCGTTATCCACCAGACTATCGGCCATTACACTAAACGGAGCTAGCGCTAAGCCACACAACAAGATTAGAACTCTGTTTATCATTTTTGATTACCACTCGATCTCGGTTTGTTCAGAAGGCTCTTTCAGCTCAGCCTGCATCAGCAGTAAGTTTCTCAGCAGCAAGGTGCGGTCATCTTGAATGAGACTAAGCCGATTGAGCACGGGATTGATTTCGCCGAGTTCACTCAACTGATGGCGAATTGCTTCAATATCGTCTTCGGTAGGCGTGCCAAAGTCCAAGTCAGCCGCCCCTGCAGTAAATTCATCCGCGTCATACTCGCCAGACTCACCATGCTGTTGCTGCGGCGGATAAAAATCACCATCACTATCAGGAGAAAACTGTGGGTTTTCTGGCTGGTTACCCTGTGAATCACTGTTACCAGTACTACTCTCACCTTGCTGTTCAGGGACATTTTCAGTGTCGGGATCCGACTCTAGGTTGTCCACGCCACCACGATTGTCATCAGAGCCTGTATCATCACGTTCCTCATCACCATCACTGTCACCGCTCTCCTCCTCATCGGAATTACCATTATCCCCCGCCTCACCGCTTTGCTCCTGATTATCGCGGTCTTGGTTTTCAAGCGCCTGCAGCGCCCCTTCCACCAAGCCAATATTAAATTTGGCCCCTTGATGTTCAGGATGGCTTTCTATCACTTCGCGGTATTTGACGAGCGCCTCTTCCAGCCGACCGGACTTGGCCAATGCATTAGCGAGGTTGTAATTGCTGCTGCCGTCAGTCACCTGTGAAAACGCGTCAATCGCCCCTTGATAGTCACCAGATTCATACAGGGCCACGCCTTGCCAGGCAGGATCAACAAAGGTACTCGCCGCCCGGTGGTAATTTCTATGCTGGTAGTGCTGGTAACCTTGCCGATCGGCATTGTTCCACAGCTGGCTCAGGCTGCCCGCCTCTACCGGGGATGCCGGAAGCAACACCAGCAAACCGACCGACCAGATCACCCCGCGCCGAAAGGCAAACAGCAGCATGCCAGCCAGCGGCCACAGCAGCCAGTAGCCATCGTTGATAAACTGGCTCGATAACCCTTCCGACAGCTCACGTACCTCCTCGAGGCTGCGTGTTTTTGTCAAGAATCCATACAGTTGCTCTATATCTTGCTGCGAATGCTGGTAAGTTACCGAAATACCACCAGTTAGCGCAGACAAGGCGCTCAAACGCTCAGGCACCAAGCGAGACACCACGGGCTGGCCACCACGACCAAGACGTGGCTGACCATGCTTGTCGTCGAGGACGGCCCCCTGCGGAGTACTTATGGCATAAGTAGACAAAGAATAAGGTGTATCTGACAACAGCAAGGCAATATCGGCTCTTTCCGCTTCACTGATCCCCGAGGTGACCAGCAGAATATCGCCAGTCCCGAACGAGGTTTGCGCCAGAAGCGTCATTGCTTCTTCCACCCCGGCAGCGGCATTCTTGCCGGGGGTCGGCATGACATCAGGCGACAAATATTCAATCTGGGTCAGCACGGTATTGTTGTCATGGGTCAGGGGACTGATGGTGTAACCCGCATTCGAGTAGGCCACCAGACCGGTATAGCCTTCATCCAGCAGGCTGATCAGGTCCGTAATTTTGTAGAATGCCTGCTGAAAGCGACTTGGCGAGATATCCCGGCCATACATGGCCTGCGACATATCCATCACAACAACCCGTGCCCGTTCAAGTTCAGAGTGGGGCCGATCCTGCTCACGCCAGTGAGGCCCGGCCATAGCGACCAT
Organism: Photobacterium gaetbulicola Gung47; assembly: GCA_000940995.1. NCBI lineage: Bacteria > Pseudomonadati > Pseudomonadota > Gammaproteobacteria > Vibrionales > Vibrionaceae > Photobacterium > Photobacterium gaetbulicola. Next base: position 203,395 of record CP005973.1, on the reverse strand, counting down.
CGCCATCACCCAGGCAAGGGTAACCCAGCAGCTGAAACGGTTTCGAGAATAAAAGTGTTCTTGTTGTAGGTGCGGTGCGATCAGGCCCTGCTGCTGCCGATGATACTTCAGCCAAAGCAGAACCGGGGCAACCAATAGCCCCAGTAGCCAGTGAGGGGACAAGAAATTAACCATAATGCCTCCGGTAGGCAGCCAACATCACCATCAGCAGCAAAGTCATAAACAACGGATACGGATAAAGGTCATACCGAGGTTGCCAAGTTTGCTCGGCATCAGAAATCGGCTCCAGCCCATCAATCAACGAATACACTTTTGCCAGTTCATCCTGGTTACGGGCCCTGAAGTACTGCCCTCCCGACAATTCGGCAATTTCAGTCAGCAGCGATTCATCCAGATCCCAGGCCGGGTTGGTTTCGTGCAGTTCACCAAAGGCATTTTCGACCATCATGGACTCGGCCCCTAAGCCGATACTGTAAATGGTGACATTGCTATCCTTGGCGAGCTCCGCCGCTGCCATTGGCTCTACCGCGCCGATGGTATTACTACCATCACTCAATAGGATCATGACCCGCTGAGGAGCTTCACTATCAATGAAGGTCTTAGTGGCAATGGCAACACCTTCACCTATCGCGGTCATGTAGCCAACTAGACCCAATGTAAGTTGTTCGATTTGTTGCTCCAGGTTGCGAATATCCAGTGTCAGCGGAGTATGGAGATAACCGTGATCGGCAAATAACACCAACCCTAGCCTGTCCCCTTCACGCCGACGAACAAAATCAACAAGAACACTTTTCATTGCCGTCATCCGGCTTATGGCTTCGCCTCCCCCTCCATTCATGTCTTCGATATCCATTGAGCCCGACAGATCAACTACCAGCATCACGTCTCGATGCTCCATCGGAACACTTATTGGCTCACCGAGCCAAACGGGGCGGGCCAAGGCCGATAGCAAAAACAGCCAAGCGGCAATGCTCAGTACCATTGGCACTCTGCTGTTATGAATACTGTCATCGAGATCATTGGGAAGGCGTCCGAGCCTTAGCACGGATACAGGCTCAACCTCACGGGCAAAACGACGGACAACCCATGGCAGCGGAAGCAACAGCACTACGGCGAGGTAATCAAACGCTAGCATTTACCCTCCGTTTTGAAGTGCAAAATCCAATGTCGGCTGGCTGCGATACACGTCTGCCACTGATCTTGTTCCAGTGGCTTATTGCCATACAGACCGGATAGCCAACCTTCTTTCAGAGCCATAAACTGCAAACTATCGAGTTGCCCATCAAGCTGTCCATCCAACTGTTTATCGAGCCATGCCAACCATGCTTCACCAGATAGCCCAGCCACTTGATTACGCGGAAAATAGGTCAAGGCTATACGCCGCAATAAACAATCAAGAGCCGGCAGATCGGGTCGGCTCTCCAGCCGTGAAAGATGGCCCAAGGCTTTCCGCTTGAGCCTGGTTTGGTAATGGTGATATCCGAGCCGAAGCAGGACAATAAAGAGAAGCCCGCCAAGTACCACCCATGTAGATGTCGGCAACGGCCACCAGCTAGGCTCCGCGGGTAGATCCAAGGGAGCAAGATTCAATACGCTATCCACGTAATCCTCCAAGCTGGTCGATCAATGGTTTGCCAGCAGAGACATGGTAAACAGGGGATTGGAGTTGATTTGAGAGTGTTGCCAAACGCTGTTGGTGATGCTCAAAATCATTCTGCAAAGACTGCAAGGTGGACTTGCGACCGAAGCTTATCGGCAGTGACCGTTGATGATCGCCGAGCCAATGGCGGCCCCGAAATGCGGTTTCACCCTTTTCAATTGGGTCAAAAACATGGAGTAGCCTCAACTTATTGTGCTGAGCCAGTTGCTTTAACCGCTTTTCAGTACAGGCTGATAGCTGATTGAAATCACTAATAACAATTAGCTCACTGCCTTTCGGGCAGAGACGGTGTAACTGATTCATTGCCACTAAAAATGTGTCTTGATGCTGCTCTTGAACCACCTTTAAACTTTTGTCATGAATACCTTTTATCGCATTCATGATCTGTAGTGGCCCTTGCTGACGGGCTGTCGGCGGGCAATCAATTACCTGCTGACCTCCAATAACAACCGCACCAACCCGATCTTTTTGCGCCACCGTTAACCAGCAAATCAAGCTGGCGATATGTGCCGCTTGAACTGACTTGTACAACAACCGAGTGCCGTATTGCATGGTCGAGGATAAATCAACCGCAAGCATCACCGGACACTCTCTTTCTTCGGTATATAACTTGGTATGGGGCTTACCCGTTCGGGCCGTAATACGCCAGTCAATAGACCGAATATCATCCCCTTTTTGATATGGACGTACCTCGGCAAAGTCCATGCCCCGCCCTTTACCAGCACTGTCATGTTGGCCGCTGAGATAGGACCAGATACTACGGGCAGGAGGAAGCCAGCGGACTGACTGCTTTTGGTAATGCAACAGTTCCGCCAGCGACAAATGAATACCATCACTATGGGCTGGAAGGATCATGCGCTAGTCACCCAGCTCAGAAGCTGTTTGATAATGAAATCGTTGTCGATCCCTTCCGCCTGGGCTTCATAGCTGCGCAACAGTCGGTGGCGCAGCACCGGATAGGCCATAGTCATCACATCATCCGGGGTGACAAAGTCGCGCCCAGCCAACCAGGCATGTGCCCGGGCACAGCGGTCCAGCGCCAGGGTCGCTCGCGGACTCACGCCCATTTGCAGCCAGCTTGCCAGCTGATCGTCGTATCTTTCTGGTGTTCGCGTCGCCATCACCAGTCGGATAATATACTGCTCAATCTCTTCCGCCATATACAGCTCAAGCACCTGCTGGCGCGCCTTGAAAATATCCTGCTGTGATAGATGGACGGCCTCTTCACTTTTCACGCCCAGTGCCTCACCTCGGTTGAGCCGCAGTATTGCCAATTCACTGTCACTATCTGGATATTCGACTTGGAGCTGCAACAAAAAGCGGTCCAGTTGAGCTTCTGGCAGTGGGTAGGTCCCTTCTTGTTCGATCGGGTTTTGGGTTGCCATCACCAGGAATAGCTCAGGAAGCGTATACGTCTGTTTACCCACGGTGATCTGCTTTTCGGCCATCGCCTCCAACATCGCCGACTGCACCTTGGCCGGTGCCCGGTTGATTTCATCAGCTAGTACCAGCGAATGGAAAATCGGGCCTTCCTGAAAATCGAAAGCCCCGGTCTCTGGGCGATAAATATCTGTTCCGGTCAAATCTGCAGGCAAAAGATCAGGGGTAAACTGCATACGCTGGAAACTGCCTTCAATACACTCAGCTAGCACTTTTACTGCTCGCGTTTTTGCCAACCCAGGCGGACCTTCCACCAGAATATGCCCATCAGCCAATAGAGCAATTAGCAACTGCTTAACCAAGTCTGGCTGGCCAATGACCTGCGACTGTAGGTAACGATTGAGAGACTGAAAAGTATCAACGAGAGGGTGAGCTAGCATGTAAACCTCTGAACAATGCAAAAATCGAAACGTTTATACGAATTTCGAAAATAATAGCAACTTCTTCAGATGGATGTAGCAGATACTGGTGGATTATGTGAATGTAATCCCACTATTCATCCTCCAAAATATCCTGTAATACAAGACTTAAAGAGCAATAAATAGAGAATCCCACCTACTAACAACAATGACATGACTATCGAAACCACAATAGAAACATTTCAAATAATTAATTACTCCTCCTATCACGTACCACCTGAAAACTGCTTTGTTTGTGATCATGAAACCCCGAGATCAATTTGAATCAATATTTCCAAAAAAGTAAAATACAATTCCAATAACCCCTCCAGGAACTTTTCCACAAGCAGGTACAGGCATTGACATATCTAGACTGGGCCATGATCGCCCTATACTTTGTTTTTATCATCAAAGTGACACAAGCTTTTCGGCATCAGGCCACTAGCGCGGAAGGATTCATCAAGGGTGGCAGTGCCATGACTTGGTGGATGGCTGGCGCAACAGCTTTCATGACCCAGTTTTCTGCCTGGACCTTTACCGGTGCTGCCGCGAAAGCCTATGCCGATGGGCTGAGTATCATGTTTGTGTTCTGGGGGAATGCCCTAGGTTTTTTCATCTCGGCGCTATACTTTGCCAAACGCTATCGCCGTTTGCGAGTTGCCACCGCCATGGATGTGATCAAGTTGAGGTTCGATAAATCTTCCGAGCAAACCTTTACCTGGCTGAGCTTTCCTATCACCCTTATCGGAGCCGGCATTTGGCTTAACGGGCTTGGGGCCTTTTTATCGGCGACCTTTGGCATCAGCATTGACGTTACTATCGTTGGGATCAGTTTACTGGTCACCTTCATTGCTGTCTCCGGTGGTGTTTGGACCGTTTCTGCCACCAATGTGATTCAGTTGGTTCTACTCATCGCCATCACGCTGGTTGTCGGTTTCACCGCCGCAAAAGAAGTCTTGGTACTCCCTGTCGACTCTCTATCCCATACCATCATGGGCGAAGATATTGCCATCTGGCAGATTTTTGTTCTGTGGATAGGTGCAGTGCTCTTTAGCCAAACCCTCAATACCAACAATGCGCTGAGCAGCTATCGGTTCTTGATCACCCGCAACGAAAAAGAAGCCACTCGAGCAGCAACCTTGGCCGGAGTACTTTTCTTGTTTGCGCCTCTACTATGGTTTTCACCACCGTGGTTTGTCGCTTCATTGGATATTAATCTGGTCGACAGTTACCCGAACCTGGGTGCCAGCGCGGATAATGCCGCCTATCTGTATTACATCGACCACTATATGCCAAACGGCCTGCTAGGTCTGGTGATGGTGGCTATGCTGGCTGCTACCGTTTCCCCAATGACCACGGCACTCAACCGCAATGCTGGTATCGTGGTAAACAATATTTACCTCTCACTGGTTAATCCCCAAGGAACAGACAGGCAACAAATGCTGATTGGCAAAATGGCCACCCTGCTGACGGGCGTCATGGCCTGTGCCGTTGCCCTTTTCTTTGCTCGGCTGGAAGGCTACAGCCTGTTCGACATCATGATGCTATTCACCGCCATGATTCAGATGCCACTGTCGATCCCATCCTTCTTGGCCCTGCTTAACCTGCGCACCCCGGGCTGGTCGGGATGGGCAACGATTTTGGTCGGTTTGGCAGTTTCCCTGTTCATGCATTTCGGCTTCAAGGTCGAGTGGGTAGCCGCCTTGTTCGACTATACATTGACTGCGCGAGAGCATGTCGATTTTAAGATTGCCGCCACTTTCATCGCACATCTCATTTTCACTGGTGGTTTCTTCATGCTGACACCTTGGCTGTCCCGAGCCGAACGTAATACGCAAGATATTCGCCAGCTGCTCGCCATGCCAATGAGCCAAGAGGAGCAGAGCCCTATTGATCATACCAACGGGATCTTCATGGGGCGTGCCTTGACGCTGCTGGGGATACTGGTTAGCTTGATTGCTATTTCAGCCGATACATGGCGTGATGCCGCAATATTCCTCGGAATTGGTGGATTCATTCTACTGTGCGGCTCTGGACTGGCGTATAAATCCAGTCGGTTACATAGGCAGGCAATGGCTCTCTAACCGAGCAGCAACTAAGACTCATTGACCACTGCACACAAAGCCAACGAGCCATCCCCAAAGGCGAGGCTGATGGGATGGCTCGTACTTGTTGGCAATAAATGCTTAACTTTGTGTGGAAAACAATAATCTGATGCCAAACACGTCGAAAAGGCCTGCGGCGAATAGCCGCAACCTACGTGGATGTTGACGCAGAACCACCGGTCAGCTCATTGATATCAATGAGATCGACCTCTCTACCCAACACCCGCTTGTATCGTATCAACTCGACAACAGGGATCGTGGGCACTTCAACGCCCAAATAACTCCCAACAACAGATTGAGAGAAATCCGTTTTGAGCTCAATCCAATTACCACTGCCTGCTGCTTTTATTTTGGTGCCGGGAGACATACCGATTTCAATTTTCTGCCCCTGATAGCTCAATTGAAAATATTGCAAATCCCATCCACCTTCAACATAGTGGGCTAGAGGCTTAGAAATATAGGCACGTACCAATGGTAGGATTTTGTCGGCATCAACCCTTCGAATGTATAGATCAATATCCGCCACCTCCCTGCTACCACCATGAATGGTTGCAGCAAGGCCGCCAACGATCTGGAACTGCACCTGCTGCGAATCGAGCATTTCCTTTAACCACACCAGTGCATTTTTTACTTTTTCGCTCATCCTAAACTTTCCTATTGCTTACTCCATGTACTTGGGTTCAGTATCTATAGTGATGACAGCCAAGGCAAGAAGTTGCTTGAAGAGTTCAAAAAAGAGTCAATGAAGGTAAGCAGGTAAGCGTAACATTGCCGGAAATAACAACAAGGTAGCCCTTTAAGGTAATGGGAGGCTTAAAGGGCTGTCTTGCCAAGTGCCATATTACATATAAATGAACTGACGGTAGAGCTCATCTAGCTGAACTCGGATCTCATTGATCTGCTGTGCATCACTGGCGTCCACGGCCGCAAGCAGATGTTGTTCTTTTTCGGTGATCTGCTGACACAAAACAGATAAGTTTTCACAAAACGCAACCGAGTGAGTTTGTTGTTCCTGTGGTGCTTCATGCTCTGACGTCTGCTTGCGCAACGATGACATCGGCGTGATCCCATGAGCTTGATTAAAGAGCACTTGGCGCTGCCTGCGGCTGCTTGATTCATTGATCGCCTGCTGCATGGCGGGGGTCACTCTATCGGCATATAAAATAGCCTTACCGTTAGCGTTGCGCGCAGCCCGGCCAATTATCTGGATCAGGGCCTGTACCGAACGTAAGAACCCGGCATGATCCGCATCGAGGATAGCCACGAGCGAGGCTTCTGGAATATCTAATCCCTCACGCAACAAGTTAATACCAATCAAGACATCAAACTCACCCGCCCGTAAACCATTAATGATATCGACCCGATCAGCCGTTTTTACGTCAGAGTGCAAATAACGCACGCGGATCCCCTTCTCAACCATAAAGTCATTAAGATCCTCCGCACTTTTCTTCGTCAACGTGGTCACAAGTACCCGTTCATTCTTATCAACTCGCTGCGAAATTTCCCCCAGCAAATTATCGATATGATCCGCTGACGGCCTTACCTCCACCTCAGGGTCAAGCAGGCCGGTCGGGCGAATAATTTGCTCAATTGCCTCACCCTGTGAACGATTCAATTCATAATCACCAGGGGTCGCCGATACAAAGATGGTTTGGGGTTTGATTTTTTCGAACTCTTTAAAGCTTAAAGGCCGGTTGTTCTTCGCCGACGGCAAGCGGAAACCGTAATCAATCAAGGTTTCTTTTCGGCTTTGATCCCCCCGGTACATGGCTGAGATTTGCGGAACCATCACATGAGACTCATCAATAAACAGCAAGCCATCTTTCGGTAAGTAATCAAGCAACGTCGTTGGTGGCAGAGCGGGATCCCGGTCATTCAAATAACAGGAGTAGTTTTCAATCCCGGAGCAATAACCTAGCTGCTGCATCATTTCGACATCACTCATAACACGCTCATAGAGGCGTGCCGCTTCGACAAGGCGGTTTTCACCGTTAAGCTCTGCAACCCGTTCTTCCAGCTCACGAAGTATTTCTGTACTGGCCGTTAGGATCTTATCCCGCGGTGTGGCATACAACGTTTTTGGTGAAACAAAATAATGTTCGATTTTACCAAGTTGTTTTCCGGTTAGGGGATCAATCCACTGCAGACTTTCTACTGTGTCACTCAATAAGCCAACCCGGATCGCTCTATGCTCTGAGTCTGCCGGGAAGATATCAACCCAATTACCATGCACTCGGAATGTTGCCCGTTCAATGGTGCGCTCGCAACGCGTATATTGCAGGCGCTCAAGACGGCGAATAAAGTCTTCCCGCTCGATATGTGCCCCCACGGTAAGTGGTATTTGCAAAACACGATAGTCATTGGGATCCCCCAATCCATATACCGATGAAACCGAAGCAACGACAATAACATCTCGGCGCTCAATCAAGGACTTGGTGGTCGATAGACGTAGCCTTTCAAGGTGTTCATTAATCGCGGAGTCTTTACGGATAAAGCGATCACTGGCCGGAATATAGACCTCTGGCTGGTAGTAATCGTAATAGGAGACGAAATACTCCACGGCATTTTCAGGAAAGAAGCGCTTCATTTCGCTATACAGCTGTGCTGCCAGTGTTTTGTTATGGGCAAGTATCAAGGTAGGGCGCTGCACACGGTGGATCACATTGGCCATGGTGAAGGTTTTTCCGGAACCTGTGATCCCCTGTAGCGTTTGGTGGGTGGCACCACTCTCCAAGCCAGATATCAGCCGTGCTATTGCTTCAGGTTGATCACCCGATGGTGGATAGTTGGAATGCAAAATGAACGATCCCTTAGCCATGATAACCCCCTAATCTATTTAGACACGTTAAGTATACTTGCTCACCCGCTAGCATAACGGGGTGACAAAAGATGGAAGCAAGCAGGATCAGTGCCCTGCTTGTTCGTGTTGTCCCAATTCAAGGAATTTCAATCCTAGGCTCAAGAGAAGAATGGATGCGGGCAACACTAATATGCTCCAACTCAGGTCATTGAAATTAACCAATACCAGCTCTAGGAACTTCACAAACAAAATCACAATGATGACTTCAGCCAAAATGTTTTTTAAATGGCCAATATTCGGGGTTTTGATCCACTTCAGCACCTGTGTACTCTGCTGCTCATCGGCTGTTTTATCCGAGATAAACAGGGTAAATACACCGTGAGAGAAAATGAACAACACCAGGGCAACCAAGAAGGTATCTAAGGATTTAATCAGGTAACTAATGGCAATATCCGCTTTGTCGAGATGCATTAACTCAGCTTGAGGTGTGGCATTGAAAATGAAGACATCAAAGGCAGAATACGCTTTCGACGCACCGATCATGATTAGTAGCATCGACCCCAGCATGGAACAAAAGATCACTATCCAGCCAATGTAGCGGAAGTTATTAAAAATCGTTTTTTTCATATCGGCCCCTCTTTTTGATGAGGCCATTTTACTTATTGCACAAAAACGAACAATACGGGAAAGATACAAATAACCATTACCACACGGTAACAATAAATAAATGGAATCTACGGCCTTAATCATCACCTTAGTTATTTACTCTCCAAGCCCACTGGCATATGACTATACCCAAGCTATTTCAAGATACAGGTTCAGCGAGAATTTATAAGCTTATAGATAAGGCATTGTTTTGAAGATCTAGTGGCTCTAAATCAAGAAACAATAACGCGGTATATGAGCTTAGAAAACTCTGCTAGAATCCCGAGCCCATACCACATAGCCCAACCAATCTTGGTTAAGTTAGATACTTAGGAACTCGTTATGATGACCGATGAAGAAAGAATTGAATTACAACAGAACAACCCACTGCACGGTCTTAAGTTAGAAACCTTACTGCAAGAGTTGGTGGACTACTACGGTTGGGAGATCCTGGATACGGCAATGCGAATCAACTGTTTTCATACCAACCCATCGATTGCGAGCAGTGTGAAGTATCTAAAGAAGACGGCTTGGGCAAGAGAGAAGCTCGAGAACTTCTACCTTTACCGTTTCAAGCGCATGCCACGTGCTTCCGCAGAAGAATACGATCTCCCCCCACGTGCCCGCACTTTCCCGCACGGCCTTAAACCCAAAGAGCCGATGGAGCTAACGGTGGAATCGATCTTGAAGTCACAGGCCAAAGCAGCATCAGCCCACAAAGAGCGTTCATCACGCGGCCGCCGTCCACGCCGCTAGCCCATTCACTGCATTTGCACCAATATCAAAAAAGCCAAGTAGGGATAACCCTACTTGGCTTTTTACTGTGCGGATAGAGCGGCGGTAAGTTCGCGGCTATTTCAGCTCAGCAATCACTTGGCAAGGAAAGCTTCTAGCTCTTCGCTGCCACCGATGTGCTGACCACCGATGAATACCTGAGGCACCGTGCTGCGGCCAGAGATTGCACGCAGGCTAACAGTTGTGGCGTCTTTGCCTAGAATCACTTCTTCGTAGTTCAGACCATTGTCAATGAGGTTCTGCTTCGCTTTGGCACAGAATGGACAACCAGGCTTAGTAAATACCGTGATTGATTGCTGTAGTTTGTGCTCTGGAGCAACATAAGACAGCATAGTGTCTGCGTCTGAAACCTTGAACGGGTCGCCCGGCTCGTCGTTTTCAATAAACATTTTCACTACCACACCATCTTTAACCAGCATGCTGTAACGCCATGAGCGATCACCGAAGCCTAGGTCATTTTTTGCAACTAGCATGCCCATACCTTTCGAGAAGTCGCCGTTGCCATCTGGGATGAAAGTGATGTTTTCAGCTTCTTGGTCAGCTTTCCATGCATTCATCACGAACGTATCGTTGACAGAAACACACAGGATGTCATCAACACCGTGCTCTGCAAAAACTGATGCCAACTCGTTGTAGCGAGGCAGGTGGCTAGAAGAACAAGTTGGGGTGAATGCGCCCGGTAGTGAAAAGACGATAACCGTTTTGTTTGCAAATAGTTCTTCTGTCGTCACGTCTACCCACTGATCGCCTTGGCGAGTGTGGAAGGTAACCTGTGGTACCGCTTGGCCTTCTTTTGATTCGAACATAATGAATTCCCTAAATATTGATAAGTCTTTGTTGCAACTGGAGCCTTTTCTTCATTGCTCCCTGTTGATGAGTTCATTATGCCACTATAAGGAAATAGGTCACGCAGATTATGCTTATCGATTTAATAGGTAAAATCTATCATAGAAAGTCGATGCGGCGGAGTGTTCAGGGTATGGCGGATTTGATTCAAATCCCTTACTCAGAACCCAAGAAATACAAAAAAGCCTCGTCGTTTGACGAGACTTTCGAATGTGGCGGAGCGCTCTGGGTATGGCGGATTTGATTCAAATCCCTTACTCAGAACCCAAGAAATACAAAAAAGCCTCGTCGTTTGACGAGGCTTTCGAATGTGGCGGAGAGATAGGGATTTGAACCCTAGATACGCTATTAACGTATGCCGGTTTTCAAGACCGGTGCTTTCAACCACTCAGCCATCTCTCCGTAAGTGCGGCGTATGGTACGAGCTCATCCGATTGATGTAAAGGGCTTTTCGAACTGCACTTCACCAACCGAGCAACAATCCCGCAATTCGCTCAAATGTACCACACCTAGTTGTAGGCGCGGGCAAATTTACCTTCAGAGCTCGCCAGGTAAGCACCAGTATTGGCCGGAATAAAGACTGATTCACCTTTGCCAATAGTCACTGATTCACCGTCGATGTGAGCGACGGTCAATGGCGCATCTACCGCCAGCAGGATTTCTGCACTGCTTGTCTCTAGCTCTACATTGTCCGCCTGCTGGTAAACGCTGAACTTGAAGTCAGGCACAGGGATTGGGTAGTGCAATGCGCCATTTTCAGTCTGCGGGGCCAGCAATAAAGTATCGAACGGCATTGGCTGACAGCGGGTGCACGCAACCAGCTCAGGCACGTCCATATATTTTGGCGTCAGGCCTGCGCGAAGTACGTTGTCGGAGTTTGCCATGATCTCCAATCCCGTGCCCTTAATGTACGCATGTGGCGTACACGCATCCAGGAACATGGCTTCGCCCGGCTGCAGTGTCAGGGTATTCAGCATCAGCGGGGCAAACAGACCGATATCACCAGGGTATTGCTCTGCCAAGTCCAAGATCAGGGCAAACAATTCTTCATCCTTGTGCGCGTCGGCATAGGCCAGTAGCTTGGCCACGCTGCTCTCTTTCGCTTCACCGTCCAACGACAGCATAGCTTCGAAGAAACCTTCAAGACCTTGCTCGTTCTGATTTGCTTCCAGCGCTGCAACCAACGCATGAATTTCTTCAATTTCCAAGGCACGGAAATAAGAGACAATTTGCCCAAACTCGCGGAAACCGTTCATGGCCTGGTAAGGTGTCAGAGCATAAACCAGCTCAGGCTTATGGTTGGGATCCTTGTAGTTGCGGTTACCTGCCGTACGAGGTACACCCTGCTCTTCTTCTTTAGCGAAACCCGCCTCAGCCTGGGCTTTGCTCGGGTGAACCTGAATTGACAGGGCTTTTTCTGCAGCCAGCACTTTGAAAAGGTATGGCAACTCACCAAATGTCTCGGCTGTATCAGCACCGATCAGGTTCGCTTTGTCAGCCTCAATAAAGTCAGATAGCAGTGTCGGTTTGCCATCGACTTCAATTTGCGAACAGCCATTTTGGTGCGCGCCCATCCAGATCTCCGCTTGCGGCTTGCCTTCAGGGTTCTCGATACCAAACAACTGGCCAATCGATGTGGTGCTGCCCCATGCATAATCCTGAATTACGTTATGCATACGATAAAAACGAGAGGAAGTAGTCATAGCTTTCCTTATTTCTAATGCAGATTTCATTAAGACCCCAAACCGACTATTGAGGAGCTAATGAAATCCGATTAACACTCTGGGTTAATCGCATACCAGCAGCGCATACTACCAAAAACCACCTGCAATGAGAGGTTTTTCATTACTTTTCATCGATTCTTCTTGGTTAATCAACGAACCACCCCCTCCCTCTAAGCCAAAAAGCTCCCTCAGATAAGGGAGCTTCAGGACACAGTAACTCAGGCCTTACTGTGTAACACTATTGCTTGGGGGATTAAGCAACAGCAGTTTGCTGTGATTTAGCCTGACGCATCTTCTTCAGTGAAACAGCTACCAGTGCTGTGACTACCGCACCTGCCGCCATACACGCCAGTGCTAGAACCGGTTTGTTCATCGCGCCAAGTAGAGCCACAACCGGGCCACCGTGAGCAACACTGTTGGTGATACCGAATGAGAAGGCCATGACAGCTGCAACCATAGAGCCTAGTACGTTGGCAGGGATAACCGACATTGGGTCTTGCGCCGCGAATGGAATCGCACCTTCCGAGATACCGACCAAGCCCATTGCACCAGACGCTTTACCGGCTTCAATTTCGGACTCTTCAAAGATATTGAACTTGCGACCAATCACTGTCGCTAGCGCCATACCCAGTGGAGCGACAGGGATAGCACATGCCATCGCACCCATAAATTGTGTCTGGCCGCTGGCAATCATGCCGACCGAGAACAAGAAGGCAACCTTGTTGAATGGACCCCCCATATCAAAACCAGCCATACCACCCAGAACGATACCCAGCAGAACAACGTTACCGGTACTCATGCTGGTTAGCATCGCGTTCAAACCATCCATCAGGCTCGCAATCGGCGCACCGATGACGAAGATGAACAAGCTCGAGATAAACAAGCTACCGGTAATAGGCGCAATCATAATTGGCACCAGCGGCTGGATGAACTTGTGGTAGTTGCGGGTAACAATAAATTTAACGAAGTAGCCCACCAACAGACCCGCAACGATAGCACCGATGAAGCCTGTACCGGCTTCCGCACCGTAGAACGAACCGTTGTTGGCAATCCAGCCACCGATCAGACCCGGTGCAAGCGCCGGACGGTCAGCAATGGCGTAAGCAATATAACCGGCAAGAATAGGGATCATCAGTGTGAATGCAACGACACCAACATCCAGTACCTTGTTCCACATGCTGCCATCAGGAATGGCCATACCCGCTTCTGTTGGCTGACCACCAATTGCCAGAGCAAGGGCGATCAACAGACCACCAGTTACTACGAACGGGATCATGTGCGATACACCGTTCATCAGGTAGCGGTAAAGATCAGAGCGCGCCTGAGTCACTTTGCTTCCTTTCTCGACTGGCGCATCCTCGCCAGAGGCTTGGTACTCTGGAGCCGCCAAGGCTTGGCCAATCAGGCCTTTGGCATCTTTGATCGGTGCTTTAACACCGGTTTTAATCAAGCGCTTGCCAGCAAAACGAGCCATGTCCACCTGCTTGTCGCAGCTGACAATGATCGCTTCGGCACGGGCAATTTCTTCGGCTGTCGGGCTGTTCTTCACCCCGATAGAACCATTGGTTTCGACTTTGATTTCGTAGCCTAGCTCTTTCGCTCCCTTCTCAAGCGCTTCCGCTGCAAGGTAAGTGTGCGCAACACCGGCAGGACAACCTGTCACACCAATAAGGAAACCATTTTCAGCCGCTGGTGCCTCTGCTGTTTCTGTTTTTTCCAGCAACAGAGCCAGCGCGTCTTTTTCCGATTTAGCCGCGAGGAAAGCATCGATAAAGCCGTCTTCAATCAACTTGGAAGACAACTCGGCCAGCACTTCGATATGGTGGTTTGCACCGCCGTCTGGCGAGGCAATCATGAAAAATAGTTTGGAAGGCAGACCATCTTCGGCACCGTATTCAATACCGCTACGGCTAATACCAATGGCGACTGCCGGCTCGCTGACTGCGGCACTTTTGGCGTGCGGCAATGCTACGCCGTCTTCAAAGCCTGTGTTGCCCAGCTCTTCGCGGGCAAGGATATCGGCCAAAAACTGCTGCTTGTCACTGACTCGACCCTGCTTGTGCAGGATGTCGATCATCTCAACAAACACCTCTTCTTTTGTCGTTGCCTTAAGGTCTAGGCAAATCAACTGCTCATTAATCAGATTGGTGATCATGAGTGTTCCCCCTTTGATTATTTATATCGGCATACTGTTTACCGTTGGGGATATTTTCGGCTTTTTAGTACGCCTCTTATAGTGTACCAGAGGAGCATTTACTGGACATTTGTAACACCTGTATTGTTGTGTGATCGGACTCTCATAATAAACCCAGCTATATCAACCACCCGCAAAGTCAATAAAGCCAATATAAATCAACAATTTAAAACAATGTAGTGGTTCATAAATAGTGCATGCATTAAATCAAAAAATAACAGCAGCTAGACTTAAGTAACACGATTTTCCAGCCTGAGACGAGAAATTTAGGTGATCAGCTTCACGGTATCAGGCCGAGAACAAGGACAATAGAGACAAGAGCAAAAGATAATAACAGCCACTAGCACATCTGAGCCAAGACCAATTAGTACCATGAGCCAAGTATTCCACCAGCTTATCGAAACCCTGCTTGCCGAGCGTGAGCACTTCAACCGGATCTGGTTTGCCGGTGATCATGTCACTCCGCCACCATTCAGTTACCAGGTCAACTTCCCCCGGCTGGAGATGGTCATCAGCGGTGAGTACCTCAACCAGCTGGAAGATCCGGATCATGGTATTACCGAAGTGAAGATCATGGCCGGTGATGCCCTGTATATTCCCCCCAACAGCTGGAACAAACCCAACTGGGATACCGATTGCTCGGTACTCAGCCTGCTATTTGGCAAGCGCCAACTCGGATTCAGCCTAGTCAGCAAGTCCAAAGGGCAGACCAACTTCTACGATGTGCAAAAGCACAGTATCCAAACCCGGACCGGCTTTGCCATCGACCATATCCTTGCCGCGCTCAATGCCCTTTCCAAAGAGCCACTGCAAAAACCGATGGACGAGCACCTGCTGCAAGCCTTAATGAGCTATTGCCAGCAGATGCTCGCGGCCCCCAGCAACACCCATAAAAAGCGCAGTGAAGATCTCTACCAGGGGATCTGTATCTATATTCAGGAGAACTTCCACCGCCCCATTACCCGCGATTCCATTGCCAAGCGCTTCAACATTACGCCTAACCACCTGTCGCGCCTGTTTCGCCAACAGGGGCATATGCGCATGGCCGACTACATCACTTGGGTACGCATTGAGCGGGCAAAGTTCATGCTGAAAAAGTACACCTTCCGCCTGAACGAAGTAGCCACCCGATGCGGCTTTCAGGATGTGAACTACTTCTACCGGGTGTTCAAGAACAAAACCGGGATGACCCCCTCGGATTATCGGGGAAGAGATTAGCGCGATTGCGTTTGATGGTAGAGGGTCACCGGAACGGCAGCGACAAGCTGTCGAGTACCACCGCCTTCAGAACCTCTGGCCGTGAGTGTTCCGTTAACAGCTGACAAAAATCAGGCTCCAGCAGCCGCTTGGAAAAAGAAGAAAACGCCAGCAAATACTCTCGCAGGGGAGGAGCTGGCAATACCAAGCCGACCACACAGCTAACCGGCCCGCGCTTGGCCCCCCATTCGACAGGCTGCACCAACGGTGCCAGCACGACAACCGGAACCTCGACATCAGGCGTCAAGATATGCGGCAGCGCAATACCATTACCCATCGCCGTTGACGACACAGCCTCCCTCGCCTGCATTTGCTCCAGCAAACGGGCGGCTTTATCGGACTGGCCGGGGGCGCACTGGCGGCTGATTTGCGTCAGTACACCATCTTTGTCGAGCGAACTCGCGCCAAGCTGGGACAACGGCAATAACTGGCTCAGCTCATAGGCAAAAGGCAAGGCAATCTCTGCCTTAGCCTCTCGCTGGCTGAGGTGGCGGTGGCCAGTACAGACTAAATGGCAGTGCTCGGTAACGAAATCAGTCAGCACCATGCAGGCCAGCTCGGCATCCGAGCCTTCGATCATCAACTGACACAGATCGCCCGGCATACAGCCCAGGCTTATCATTCGCATCGCCTGTTCGACATTGGCCATCCTGAGCTGGGAAATATTGTGGATCACCACCACCGAGCGGAAATAGCCCGCCAAGGTTTTCAGCCGGTTGAGCTTCCAAGCTGGCAGGCCCTCGTCATCAAGGGTAAAGGTGATACGGCGTTCAATTATCATGCTGGTTTAGTCATAGCGTGACGCAATCAAAGTTCTTTGCAGCGATTAATCACGCCAACAGGGTCGGTGAGCACCTCTTCGATCGTCACACAGTGGATCTTGCTGCCGGTAAATCGTGCCCGGTGCTCAATTTCGATATCAGAGGCAATCAGGACCACATCGGCCCGGCCGATATCCTGAATACTCAGCTGGTTTTCAATTCCCATCGCCCCTTGGGTTTCCACCATCATCTGTACCCCGAGCTGCTGGGCAGCCTTGGTCAGCTCTGAAGCGGCCATGTAGGTATGGGCAATCCCTGTTGGGCAAGCGGTGACAGCAACAATTTTCATTGGTATTACGTCTCTTTATTTTTATCTGTTTTTCTCTTTTCCCAATTGACTTGGGCCTTTGCTTTGTACCGTTTTCACCACGAATAATCTAGCGATAGTGAGAAGATTGGTTCAAATTTCAAAACAGATCTTGATCTACCCCACCAATCAACCCGCCTTTCAACCTATACCCCCTAGCCAGACCGCCTTGGTTACTGATAAAATCCGCCTCCAACAGAAATCCCAAATATCTAAAAGAGAGTGATTCCTATGGGACGCAGTTTCGAAGTCCGTAAAGCCTCTATGGCAAAAACACAGGGCGCAAAGATCAAAGTTTATTCAAAGTACGGTAAAGAAATTTACGTAAGTGCGAAAAACGGCGGTATTGATCCTGATAGCAACCTTTCCCTGAAACGCCTAATTGAAAAAGCGAAAAAAGATCAGGTTCCAAGCCATGTTATCGAGAAAGCGATCGACAAGGCGAAAGGTGGCGGCGGTGAAGATTTCGCAACTGCACGCTATGAAGGTTTCGGTCCTGGTAACACCATGGTGATCGTTGACTGTCTAACAGACAACAACAACCGTACATTCATGGATGTTCGCCAAGCGTTTGTTAAGAACGGCGCAAAAATCGGCTCTCCAGGTACCACTGCTCACATGTTCGAGCACCAGGCTGTATTCCAGTTCAAAGGTGACGACGAAGAAGCAGTACTTGAGAACCTAATGATGGAAGATGCTGATGTATCTGACATCGAGTGTGAAGACGGCGTGATCACAGTATTTGCTCCGCACACTGAGTTCTTCAAGGTGAAAAACGCACTAGCTGCGACAATGCCTGAAGTAACACTAGACGTTGAAGAAATTTCTTTCGTTCCTCAAACCATGACTGAAGTTGCTGGTGAAGACGTAGCGAAATTCGAGAAATTCCTTGATGCGCTAAACGATTGTGACGACGTGCAGAACGTTTACCACAACGCAGAAATCGCAGAATAATTGCTTATTCTCGAAAAAACAGCCGGCAATGCCGGCTGTTTTTTTATCTACGTTCAATAGCCTGCACGCATTAATACATCAACTGACCATAACGATTAAAGGCAGAGCGACTGGCAACCGTCAGGGTCGTGGTGACCGACAGCGTGGCCGAGATAAAAATCGCCACCATGATCACCAGCTGGTATTTCACCGCCAGCAAGGGCTCGGTACCGCCGAGGATCTGACCGGTCATCATGCCCGGCAAGCTGACTATTCCCAACGTCGTCATCGATGCCAACTGTGGGGCCAAGGCGGCTTTCACCGCCGTGCGGATAAATGGCTGCTCCGGCTTAGGCGCTCCCATCGCCAAGTAAAATTGGTATTCGTCCTGCTTGTCTTTCAAGCTGCTGTACCAACGCTCCAACGCCAATACATTCGCGGCCAAGCAGTTACCCAGCAACATTCCCGCTACCGGGATCAGATATTGTGCCTGCCACCAAGGTTCTACCTGGATCACCCCCGCCAATAACAAGGGCAAAACGACCAGCAGCGCAACGACATGACCACTCAATACAGCCGGTAACACAGATTTCGGCGGTACGCCTGCACGGCGGCAAATACTGAACCCGGCCACAATTACCATCACTGACAGCCACAAGGTATTGAGCCACGGGTTCTGGAAAGCGAACAGCGTCTGCAAATAGATACCGACTATCGACAACTGCAGCGTCATTCGCAAAACCGCCGAGATCAGCGTCTTGCTCAGCCCGAATTCCCAACGCTGGAAAAGGCCAAGAGGAATGAGAAACAGCAGGTAAAACCCCGCCAGAGCCCAATTACTGATCGCCAAAGTCTCACTCATTGCCGCCTCCCATATGATGATGAAGCTGCGCCGATTTCACCCAGACCGGATCGTGGGATACGGAGATCACCGTCAGCGACAACTGGTCAAGCAGTGCGATCACGCTGTCACGGCTGGCAGGATCCAACGCCGAGGTCGGCTCGTCCATCAACCACAACGCGCGATCCATCAGCAGCGCGCGGCTAATCGCCAGACGCTGCTTCTCCCCACCGGATAGTTTGCTGGTCGACTGCTCGAGAGAATGGCTAATACCCAACGATGCCAATACCTGCAGACATCGCTCATGGGAAGGTTCCGGAAGGGCCAGGGCTTTAAGGTGCCAAGGCAGCATCAAAGCCTGCAAAATCGTGTCCCCGCCCATCACCGCTTGCTGGGGCAGATAGCAGAACTGCTGCCGCCACCAAGACAGGTTCTGCTCTTTTATCGTGGTTTGTTGCCAGTGGATTTCACCGCAAGAAGGCGGACGCAAACCAGCGATAACCTGCAATAGGCTGGATTTTCCACAGCCAGATGGCCCGCTAATCGCCAAATGCTGGCCGGGCTGAAGCGTCACCGTCAGGTGCGACGTCGGTTCGGCTTCAAACCCCGATCCCAACTCTCTGGCCGCGAATAATTCTGTACGTTGTTCTGTCATACATTACTCCAATCGTACCGTGATTTTACTTATCCAATCCGCATGGCTCAAACCGTTCGCAATCATCGTTTACATTAATGAAATTAATGGTTATTTACAGTGTGTAAACAACCGGACACAACCGTCAGTGCTATGTAAATTCCACCGCCGCTAATGCCTCCTAAACCCATTTCATGGTAAGGTTACAACCACTAATAAAACAATATCCAAAATTGCGGTAGCGGCGATAGTTTGCCGATACCTTTTGTTTGTCCTTCGCCTTCCAGCAATCATTATGCGCCCAGAAAATAACAACCATGCTGCCAATAAGCAGCCGGCACCACCAACAAACCCAGCGGCACCGACAAAAGCGGTAAAATCCCCCCTGAAGAAAATCAGTAAGTGGGTTGGCCTTGGCCTGCTCACGCCCACAGCCATTCTTACCGCCGCCCTCGCGGTAGGTGTGAAGCTTGACCTGACACCCTACCGAGACGATATAAACCAGTGGCTGACCGCCAACCTCGAGCGGGAAACCCGCATTGACGGGGAGATGGGGCTGGTCCTGTCATTCCGTCCCGAGGTTCACCTCGAAGGGGTTCATATCGACAACATCGAGGCCTTCGAATGGCGACCAATGCTAAGCTCAGGCAAAATCAACGCTAAAATCGCGGTGCTGCCGCTGCTTAGGGGCACACTGGCAGTCGACTACCTTGAGCTCGACAGCATCAATCTGCACTTGGCCAAAACCCATGACGGAAAAGCCAACTGGTTGCTGGGATCGGCTCAGAGCCCGCAGCCAGAGCCCGCTAGCCAAGAAGCGAACAGCGGAAAAAGCGGAGCCCTGCAGCTCGCCATCACCGACCGTATCATTGCCAGCAACTTATCGGTCATGTTCGAAGACCAAAGCCAGGGGCAGTTCTTCGACTGGTACCTCGATTCCCTCAGCCTCAGCCAACCCGGTAACGAGTGGGAGTTTACGGCCAAGGGAGCGATGATAGGCCAGCCTTATGATATCCAGCTCACCGGCGATCTGGAGCAACTGATCAACCAGCAGACCGGCAAGGTCAAAGCGAGAGGCTCCTTTGCCGGTGCCGAACTGAATATCGATGCCGACGCCGCTGATATCCTGAGTGCCGATATCAGCCTGCAGTGGCAGGATACCGGCCCTATCGAAGCCCTGTTCGGGTTGGATGTGAAGCACGTTGCGCCGCTGACGGTATCAACTCACCTCAACGCCTCTGCCAGTAACATCAAGATCAGCGATCTGGTTATCGACAGCCCGATCACCCACGGGGCCGGGTACCTGAATATCGAACTCGGCGCTCACAATGTCATTAATGGCGAGCTGAACATTCCGCTGATCGACCTGCGTCCCTGGCTGCAGCCCGAGCCCCAGCCTATGATGCGGGCTTTTTCCGCAGCCCCCCAGCAATCGCCGCTGCAACGAGCCCTCGAGCAATGGCTGGAGAAAACCACCACCCGGGTCGATCTTTCAATTGATGAGATCAAAGGGCTGGGAACACCGGTTGAGAACCTGTCGCTATCGATAAACGGCAAAGCCGGGATACTGGCAGCCCCGATGACCGCCGATATTGCCGAGGTTCCATTCCGCGGCCAAGCGTCACTGGATGCCACTGGTTGGGTGTCCAACCTGGATATCCGGTTGGGGGCCGAACAATCCCCCTTGGGTGAAATGGCGCGCTGGATCACCGGAATTCCCTACTCCCGAGGCCATCTGGATCGTGCCGAGCTCGCGGTGACCACCAACGGTACCAAGCTCAGTGAATGGCTGGAGCGCGCCGAGCTTTCCCTTGCCATCGACAAGGCATTGGTTAAGTGGGGCAGCGAAGCGAGCTTCAGCATTGACCAAGCCAGGCTCAATGCCGGCATCAGCCGCCCGTTCCAGTCCGACATTCAGGGCCAGTTGATGGGCATCCCGGCCCACATCCAGGCCCAGGCCGGTACCCTGCAAGATATTATGATGGGCCGCGATTGGCCAACCACCCTGACTTTCGACTCTCCGGCCATCACCGTCACCGCCGAGGGACTCCTGAAACATACCCGCTGGGAAGAAGGCAGCTGGTTCGATCTCAAGGTCAACAGCGACGATGCCAGCCTGCTCAATCCATGGCTGGGAACCCAGACCAATATCTCCGGCACCATCCATATCGATGGCAAGCTCAGCTACCAGAACGGCTGGATTGATCTGGCCATGCCCGATCTGGCGCTACTGGAAAGCTACGGCGATGTCACGCTGCGTTGGCAACCGGACCAACAGCGCCCGTTCCTGGTGATGGATGCCCGGTTCTCGCAACTGGATTTCACCCAGTTCGGCCAATTCATCAACGATGACGAACTGCCACAGGTCGAGCAAACCGTACCGACCCAGGGGGTGAACTTGGACGTGCCGCTACTGGGCAGCGATCTGGTCATTGCCGACGCCGATCTGAACTTCCGTGCCGACAAACTGAAATGGGCAGATCAGCAGCTAGACAAGTTGTCATTCAGCGGCAAAATCCGTGACGGCAAAATGACCCAAGCGCCGATCAGTGCACGTTTTGCAGGCAGCGCCTACCAAGGTGACCTGAGCCTGGGTGTCAACGCCGCCAATATCGAAGCCGACCTCAACCTTGCGGTCAACCAGCCGGATATCGGGGCTATCCTGAGCCGATTCGATGTCACCGATGATTTTGATATGCGTCTGGACCGAGCCAAGCTAGCGGTCTCCCTGTCGGGCCGTACTATCCTGGAGCTGATGGAGCACACAGAAGTCGATGCAACTCTGATCGGCGGCCATGCCAATCTTGCCGACAGCTACACCGGCAAAGCGCTGGCAGTCCAGTTGGACCAAGGGCGGTTTGTAACCGGGCCTGACACCGCAACCCGCCTGACTATCAACGGTATGGCGGCAGGCAAAGCGGCATCCTTCAAGCTGTCATCGCTTTCCCTCAAGGAAGCCAATGACGGCCGAAATACGTTGCCGGTTACACTGGCAGCCAGTTTGGGCGACATGCGCTTTGATGCCAGCTCCCATCTGAGCCTGCCGATCGATCCGCAGGCGCTCAACCTCACCTTCGAGGCCTTTACCCCTAATCTCGACCGGCTCGAAGCCTTCAGCGATATCGATTTGCCGCCTTACGGACCCGTCAAGCTGGCCGCCAGCCTGTCGATGGACGCCAGGGGCTATCACCTCAATGATATGACGGTACAGGTCAACAACAGCCAGCTAACGGGGAAAGGGGCTTGGCTGCCGCCAATCAAGGCGGAGCTTCGCCCGCGCCTCGAACTGGCTTTGCGTGCACCTTTCATCCAGCTTGACGACTTCAAGGTCGGTGACTGGCAGGCCTGGGAAAATGAAAGTACCGAGGGCGCTAACGCCGATGGTTCGACACCGAACACTGACGAAAAACAGAATACAGCCCTGATCAGTACCGACGGCCTGGAGATGCTCAACGCCAACTTCTCGTTGGATGTCGATGAGGTTCGCTCTGGCGAAGATTGGTTAGGTGCCGGTCAATTGTACTGGGCACTGCAAGACGGAGTCTTCACCCTCAAGCCGATGACCGTCCAACTGCCGGGCGGGAATATCGAAATGGCCAGCGAGATCAAGGCCAAGGGCGAGATGTTCGATATCCAGCTCAGTGGCCATGTCGAGAACTTCGACTACGGGGTCTTGGCCCGCCGCCTGGCACCTGACAGCGGCATGCACGGCAATATCTCCACCCAGTTCAACCTGACCAGCCTGGCCAATTCGCCAGATAGCCTGATGAACAACGCCAACGGGTTTATCGGCTTTGCCGCCTGGCCGCAGGAATTTGAGTCGGACCTGATCGACCTGTGGGCGGTCAGCCTGACCGATGCGATCATTCCGAACTTCACCAGCAATGATCCTTCTGTGCTCAACTGCGTGGCTGCCGGATTAGATATCCAGCAAGGCACCATGCGTCAGCGCGACTTGCTGCTCGATACCACCCGCATCCAGGTCAATGGTCAGTTCGATGCCAGCTATGCCAACCGCGACTTTGCCCTCTATCTGCGGCCACAGTCGAAACGTGCCCAGATCTTCAGCCTGCAGACACCGGTGGAAGTCTTCGGCAAGTTTGAGGACTTCGATTTTTCGGTACCGCTATCGGCCATCCTGGAAACCTCGGTGCGTTTCACCACCAGCCCGGTCGTTTCGCCGCTACGCTGGTTGGTCGAAAAGCCGATTGCCAAAGACGGCAGCCAACAGTGTGAACTGATTTGGCAGGGACAGAGTTAAAAAGACCTATTGGCTATTTAGCCTGAACATATTGCCCTAAAAGCAAGCCGCCAGTGTGAGTCATCACGCTGGCGGCTTTTTCATATCAGCCATTGCCGGCCCATCAATCAGTCTCCCTGACGGTAGCGCTGTTCGATCTCGTCCTGGGCTTCGAACTCATCGAACTCAATCGGGGTCACTTCATCTGAGCTGAACTTGAGTACCGCAGGCGCCGAGTAGTTCGGCACGTTATCGTAATTGAACACCGAGTAGTATTTGGCCAGGTTAGCATTGCCGAACTTATCGAAAGTATAACCGTCCTTGCCGGCATACAGCTTAACGCCATCAAACGGTGAGCGCGGAGGATGGAAACTGTTGCGTACCACGTAGGCTCCTACCCAATCGCTGTCTGAAGGGGGATCCCACGTCAGTTTGACCATGCCTCCTTCCAGGCTGGCCTGGAAATTTTCCGGCGCATCGAGTGGCTGCTTGCGACGCTCGATATACTCCACCACCAACTGGGTCGACATGGTGCCGTCGTTCGACGCGGTCTTCCACTCCACCACAGCATCCTGCTGCCTGGACGCCGAAGTGGCCTTGATCACCAGCTTCACCGCCCGACTCTGATCATAGCAATCCTCAAGGTATTGACGGGCAGAACTATCGAACATGAATGTCTGGCGGGCTGTTTTGGCCAACCCTTCGCTGCTGACTTCGTAGCCGATAAACTCTATCGGCTCACCGGTAGCCAATTGCTCAAAATCAGGCGCATCGAGATCAACCATTTCCACCAAGAAGCGCATCGGCTGGTTAATCCCCGTCAGCGACGCGCTTTCCAGCACAAAGTAGGCGTCGGTAAAAACCACATCACTCTGCTCGGACATTCTCGGCAAGGTGAAATCCACCACCCCGTAGATACGCTCTCCGTTGGCATCGTAGCCACTTTGCAGCTTACCGAACGCCACCGCCTCGGATGTCACGGTATGGTAGGCGCTGGCACCAACCGCCAGCTGAAATGGCTTGCGCTGATAGATCAGATCCAGGCTGGGCCGGTAATGGATCCCGCCGCCGAAACGGCCGTAACCGATATCGAACTGCATCAACTGTGAGTCATTACCCACCGGCAAACTGACCGGCCCCTGAAGCCGCAACAGCAAACGTCCCTTTTCAAGCTGTTGCTCTATCAGTTCTTTCTCCAGCGCACTGAAATGCCAGCTCTTCCAGATCCCCTGAGTCAGCTGATCCGAGTCAATGGCATCCCCCAAGGTCTGGATAGGCGTTGCATTGTGGATCTGGTCGAAGTCGGTAATATCACTGATCTCATCCGGGTTGAGGATCGAGACTGACCATTCGCCGTAGTTTTCGATTTTCGCCCCGACCCGGTTCATCGGATAGAGCGAGAACAGCGCATCCTTGATCTTGGCATCGGCTGGCAACCGGCTCATGTCATAGTCGATCACACCGTAGCAGATCCCCTTGGTCTTGTTCACCCCGATAAACAGTGAGTTATGACCAAAGTGCTCGGCATTGCTAGTGCGGGTCAGCTCACCGACATAACCGATTTTTTCCGGGCCCGGGAACAGGGTGAACGCAAACTCATCGCGTTCAAGCAAGGTTTTGATTTTCAGCTCCGGGGCAAACGGTGACTTGATCCGGGTCACCCGGTTCACTTTGCGCAGGTTGTAGAAATAGCGACGGCCTGATTTGAGTTGCTTGTCGGTATAGCGCAGTTGCGAAGTTATCGCGATCAGGTTATCCCGGGTACAGGGCGCCTTGGGGGTTTCACTGCGGTAGATCTGGTAATAGCAACCTTCATCTTCGGCACCCGGCTCCCAGACCATTTCCACCGTATTGGCGGTGATCTCCTTGATTGAAAAGCTCTCCGGCCGGCTCGGTGCCAGCTTTGAGTAATCGATCGTCGTTCTGAGGGCATAGAGCAGAGCTGGGATATTTTCATCGACGCTTTGCGACATGTTGATCAAATAATCCGGAATGTTCCGGCTCCCCACTTCGACCACGGTCGAGAGGATCCCCCTGTCGTAGTAATACTCCCGCCCGCTGCCGTGGATCAGGTTCGCCGGCGGCTTACCACGATGGATACCGTACTGGCGGTTGGTGACCTTGTAGATCTCCCGCGCCATATTGGCGCAGAGGATATTCAGATCCGTCCCTTCAATTTCCGCTTCGTGGTTGAACTTATGGGCCGGGAAAAACACATTGCCCTGCGAATGGTAGTCCAGCGCCACGCAGATATTGTCACGGCTTTCGACAAACTGCTTGATCGCCTGCGTTTCTGGCTCGGAAAACGGCCCCGGCCCGCCGTAGATATTGGAGTTGGTCTGGGTCGACTGGCGGAAATTGATACCAAAATTACGATTGAGATCGACCCCGAACGTCCCGTCACCATTATCACGGCGGTTCTTGCGCCAAAACGAGAAATGCTTACGGGAGTACTCAAAGCCATCGGGGTTGAGACAGGGCACCATGTAAAGGGTATTGCGGGTCAGTGCCTCCACCACATCCGGATTGGACGGATAATTATCCAACAGATACTGGACAAAACTGACCGCCAGCTCGATACCGATCCACTCCCGGGCGTGAATAGTACCGGTATAGAGCAAAGCCGGTTTCAGATCCGCATAGGCCACATCTTGCGACATGGTGACCATCATGATGGGCCGGCCTTCATGGGTATCACCAATACTCTGCAAGCGGATCAAATCCGGATATTTCGCCATCGCACCTGCCAGGAAATCCATCATGTCCTGGTAAGAGATATACTGTTTCTTCATTCGACCGCCTCGTCAAAGCGATACGGCTCATGAGCGCCATGCTCACGCCATGCATCCATGATTATGGCTAACTTCTTGTGCTTGAGGTTCCTGAACTGCAGCAAAATTTCTGGTTGGTGATCGAGTAACCGTACCGTCTCCTCGGCCCCTAACGTTGTCACGATATCAGTGGCCAAGGTTTTGCCGACACTTTTTACCCGGAGGAAAAACGCCAGCAACTCTTCTTCGCTAGGCGTTTTTTTCTCAGCCACGGCATGATGCAAAGGGGCATTAGCCACCTCTTCCCGCTGCTCGATACCGGTGTCTGCTTCCTGCTCCATAATCTGGCTCACATTCACAACCGGCTCGCAAGTTGCAGCTATCACTTTGTAAGCAGTATTACCCTGAAAATTCCATGCCTCACTCGGCCACTCTTCCTCACGCTGGTAGCTCGTTTCCTGCAGGCGATAGCGCTCATCAGCAGGGGCGTACTCCCCGGTATCAGTTGAATAGTCTGCTTGGCCAAAGGTGATATAACGCATGGTACGAAGCAGCGACGAGTCAATCTTGCCGAGCTCTTCCCAGTTACGGTGGGCAAAATACGGCTTGCGGAAATCTTGCGGTGCCAGCAGCCACATCAGGTACAGGCCAATCCAGTCACGGATATACGGGAAGGCAGCAAAAGCGGTCGCACACTCCAAGATGGTGTAGTCATCTTCCATGCTTACCGCAATATCACAGGCCCAGTATTCCGCATTGGCCGCCTTGGAGGCTTTCACCGCCAATTCAAGCACGCCATCCGGTACCGCCTGATAATCCATACTGCCGCCCTGACTGGTGTTGGTCAGCCACTCACCTTCCGGCGGGCGACGCCAGAATGCACAAACCGGCTGGTGGCCAACCAGCATCACCCGGATATCCGCCTTCATTGGTACGAAATCTTGAATATAAGCCGGGTAATAACGTTTTTCCGAGAACAAACGCAATGCTTCATCGGCGCTATCCACCTTATGGACAAAATAACCGCCGTAGTTAGAGGGGCCATAAGAGCGCTTGACGATTTTCGGGTAATCGGTATTTGCCAGAAACGCCAACGCCTCATCGACAGCATAAAAAATACGGGTTCGCGGGATGGGCAAATCGTATTTCTCACAAAAATGGGTCACGTTTTCCTTGGATTTGTTGCTGAACTGGCTATCGAGCGACGGCAGGAAGCGTACATCTGGCAGTTCACGGGCAATTTCACGGAAAGTCTCGTAGGCGGTAGCGGGAATATTGCCGATCAACACATCGATTTTCTTGCGTTTCACCTCAGCAACAAAACGGTCTTTATCATTACCCCAGTGGTAAGTGACCTGTTCGATTTTGTCCGGCCAACCCCTGAAGTTAGAGCGGTTGAAGAAGCGCAGTACATGATCTAGGTACAACAGGCCAATTCTGGGACGAGCTTGGGTCAGGGTGTTCATACTGCAGCTTCCTCGGTAAGCAAATTAGGTTTGATCAGTGCTTCAGACAGTGAGGGAATAAAGCCTTTGGCTGGCGCTTTGCTGTCTTTGGTGACGGTGCGGTCAATGAGGTCGACCAAGAAATCTATCTTGGTGTCATTGAAATCCAGCCCGAACGCTTCTTGGTCTGGCGTGGCAAACGCAGGAATACCATTGACCTCAATCACCACATAGCGCTGGTGTTCGACATCATAGATAATGTCGACTCCGGCCACTTCCAGGCCGGTTACTTTTGCCGCCTTCAAAGCCAGCTCGACCACTTCGGGCACTGGCTCTCGCTTAATCACACTGCCACCGCTGGTGACGTTGGTCTTCCAGCTGCCGGGAGCTGCTTTGCGTCCGTAACAGGCAACAAATTTGTTATCGACAATGTCGATACGGTAATCAGAGAAATCATTCTCGATAACCCGCTCGATATAGAACTGCGGTGCCTGTTGGTGATGGATAAACGGCATCAGCAAATCCAGATCACGCTCGCTTTCTAGCTTGATAATGCCATTGCCGCCCCAGCCGTCGACTGGCTTACAAATCGCCTTGCCACCCCAGAACTGCATATGTGCTCTTACCTGCTCCAAGTTATGTTTATTGCAAATCACATAGTCAGTCGTTGTAATGCCGTTCGTTTTCAGCACATGGGCGGTGCGGAATTTATCTTCGGTTAGCGCAAATGATTGATAGTTGTTGATCATTGGCATCATCGAGTTAAGCACCTGATAGAGGTACACCTGATATGGCGTCTGCTGCCCTGCGTTATACGAAAAAAACAGGTCGAGTTCGTTGAGTTGCTGCCCGTTGCATACAATATTGCCGTCAAAGGCGGTCGCTTGAGCCAAATTCAGCCCAGTTAGGGCATCAATTTCACGCTCTCGCAGCTTCTTGACGATCTTTTGCTCTATTTCCTTACCTCCACAATTTTCATACATCCATAAACCGACCCGGTGCCTAGCCATGTGTCACTCCTTTTGTGAGCAGTTCTAAAATATGCCGCTATGGCATTGTGAGTAAAACCAACAGGATAGTAATATAGTTTGACATCATAATGTTGCATATGTGTGGTAACAGTGAGCCATGTGGAACTTTTATTCAAACCGCACAGAAAAAACACTCATCTTGTGCAAGGAATCAAATTATGGAAACTATCGATTTCACTGACTTAAAAACAATTGTCGAAATAAACTCCTGGACAGGAAATAAAGATGGCGTAGATCTAAGTGGTATGACCATGCAAAAGTGGTTAAAACCACTTGGCTTCAATGTTGAGGTTTTTCATCGGGAAAAGGTGGGAAATCACCTATTGTTCACCACACCACAGCAAAACAACGCTTCCAGAGTGTTATTACTTGGCCACCTGGACACCGTATTCCCTCCGGGGATTTTTGAACACTTCCGAGAAGATGAGGAGTGGGTGTACGGTCCTGGTACGTGCGACATGAAAGGGGGCAATTTTGTCGCCTTGAGTGCCCTGCGAAATCTTTACCAAACCCATGGTCAAATCCGCAATATCGATGTCCTGCTGGTCAGCGATGAGGAGACCGGCAGTGATGACAGCAAGTTTGTCACCCGTCAACTCGCCCACCATTACGATGCCTGTATCGATTTCGAAGCCGCCGGTCCAGAGCACGAAGTTGTGACTGGCCGAAAAGGTGTAGCGACTTATCGTATCGAACTCACTGGGATAGCGGCCCATGCTGGTAACAACTACCATCTCGGCAAGAATGCCAACCTCGCCGCTGCCAAGCTGCTGATTGCGTTAGATGCATTAACACGCGTCGAACAAGGAACAACGGTCAATGTAGGCAAAATCAAAGGCGGGATCAGTACCAATACGATATCTCCCGGAGCTGAATTAATGGTTGAAGCACGATTTACCCACCTCAAGGAGCAAGAGCGCGTGCTAACTACGATCCCCGAACTGATCCACCAGCACGGCGTAGAAGGCGTGACTGCAACGATAGAAGGCGGCTTACAGCGTGATGTCATGACCCCTTCACCAAAACAGCAAGCCCTACTTGATAACTTTGCAACCATCCTGGGCTATTCTCTAAAAACAGAGCAGCGCGGAGGAGTCAGCGACGCCAATATTATGGCGGGTGCCGGCGTCCCAACATTGGATGGATTCGGCCCTTTCGGTGATGGCGATCATACCGAATTGGAACGAGCCTCTAAGGACAGCTTCTGCCGCCGGATCAAAGAAATCACGGCTATTCTCGAGCATTACAGCCAAGCTGAATAATTAAATTTCCCATGGGCAATTACACCACGTGTAATTGTCCATCAAAGACTCTCCTACCACTCGAGGTAATTAACCATTCAAAGGTATCATCGCTGTAATGAAAAATAAGTTACCAATTTATTACTTGAAAAAAGATAACAGAACTAAATAATGACTGGTAGCCCAATTAATTTATTTTTTGCTGTTAGCACGCGTTGCTGTCACTGCCAGCTAAATAACCATACTAACCAATTCTTCAAGATTGAACTTACAAATTCACCGTCAGAACAACCACATTCATGGTACAAGCACACTGACAAAAACCTAATTTAACATCAGTGAGATAACATCAAGAAAGAACATCATGAATCAACCTTGAGAATAATGCCTTTCAACACTTTCAATTTTGTATGATATTCAGAAAGCCCAAACCAGCCCTCTAACAGACAAACAAATGTTCTTCTCAGCTCAAGAGAATGTGTTAATTGTATCTCAATATAAAATAGCCCATAATACGGCGCCTTATAGACAAAGATAATAATAGACAGCTACAGGTTTAGAGTGATGGAACAGAAAATATTGGTCGTCGAAGATAGCCGTCCATTTCGACGAGTCATTGAAAGTGAGCTGCGACAAGCAGGTTATACCCCGGTACTTGCCAACTCCATCGCAGAAGCCGAAGCTGTTTTAGACAATAGTACTGACTTTCTCTGTGCCATTCTAGACTACTGCCTGCCAGACGGCCAAGACGGAGAAATAATAGATGTTTGTCTATCCGTAGGGATAAAAGTCATTGTTTTGACGGCCTTAATGGATGAGATGACCCGCGAAAAAGTACTGGCGAAGACGGTCATTGACTATATTCCCAAAGATAGCCCGACCTGCATTAGCAGCATGATTCCGATCCTCCAGCGCCTGGAACGCAACCACGACCATACCGCCTTGGTGGTTGATGACTCCATCACTGCCCGCAAGTACATCCGCAGCCTGTTGGAAAGACAGTACCTGACCGTTCTGGAAGCCCGCAGCGGTGAACAGGCCCTGGAAATGATCAACTCGAATAAGTCGATTTCTCTGGTCATCACCGATTACTCGATGCCGGAACGGGACGGCGTCAGCTTGATCAAAGAGCTCCGAAAACGCTTTCGCCCCGGACAGCTTGCTGTTATTGGCCTCTCAGCCAGCGAAGAGCCCGCGCTAACCGCAAAGTTTCTCAAGGCCGGAGCCAATGATTTTCTGAAAAAGCCGTTCAACCAGGAAGAGTTCTATTGCCGCTTACACAGTACGCTCAATATTCTTGACTCCGAGCGTAATCTCTACCTTTTGGCCAACCGTGATTATCTGACTCAGGCGTGGAACCGTCGCTACTTTTTCAACCATCAACTGGTGAAAAAAAACACGGGACCACGCTGTCTGGCCCTGCTGGATATCGACAATTTTAAGCAGCTCAACGACAGCTATGGTCACCATATCGGAGACATGGTACTGATCGAACTGGCAAACACCCTGCAGATCTATTTCCCTGATGCCTTGGTTGCCCGTTTTGGCGGGGAAGAGTTCTGCATCCTTTACGGCAATGCACCGGACATTTTCATCCAGAGGCTAAACCGTTTGATCGAGGAGATCGCCCAATCCGAACTGACGATCCTCGGTAACACCATCAAGTACACCATTAGCCTCGGAATCACCCATGCCGAGAGTGATATCCACTCGCTGATCCATCGCGCCGACAACTGCCTGTATAAGGCTAAAGAAAAGGGGCGTAACTGCCTCATTGCGGAATAAGTGCGCCCCAACACAAAAAGTTAGAGTACTGTTACGAGGGGCTCTTCGATACCCTGCCAGTCCACTTGCGTGGTTAGCACCCGTCCCGGGCCCTTGCTACTTTCGGCACTGGTGATCACGAGTTGGTTACCTTTCTCCCCCCCAAGGGCGACCATGGTTGGGTTGTCCACAGGAACCGGGATCACATGCGTAACCTCGCCATCGGCGCCGATCCGCACCACGGATTGACCGCTGTACATCGCCACCCAGTATGCGCCCTCGCTGTCGACACAGGCACCGTCTGGGCGGCCTGCGAAACCGGTCAGATCACAGAAAACGCGGCTTTCTCCATACTCGCCCGTTGCCGGATGGTAGTCGGCGCGGTACACCAAGCTGGAGCCGGTATCTGCCCAATACAGAATGTTACCGCACGGCGAAAATGCCAAACCATTGCAGGTCCAGGCGAACATCGGCATCTTCTCCAGCTGGCCGCCCGCCATCAATTGATAAAACTGGCCCTGATCGCCCTCTTTGGCACCGTTGCGGGTACCGGCCATAAAACGGCCCCCAGGCGCAGCACGGCCATCGTTGAATCGCATTCTCGGGTGCGTTTTTTCCAGAGGCACGATTTGCTGGCGCTCAGCCTCCCAGCTTTCCAGCAGATACACCCCTGACTTGGTACCCAGAACGAACCCACTCTCCCCCCACATGGCGGCACAGCCTAACATGTCATCCCAGCGGCGGACTTCTGCCATGCCGCCTTTCAGTCGCCATAACTCCCCCTCAGGTATATTGACCCAGCACCAAGCCTGCTGGCGCCAATCCCAGCGGGGACATTCGGCAAGGGCAAAGCCCTGCTCTACCAGTGGAGTAAATTCGAGATTCAGTTGCTGACTTTGTTTCATTGTTCTTCCTACAATTGTCTTTATATTCCGTGCGGCCCCAATCTTAGCTTCGCTAAGCATACTGTTGAGATTATGAGTGTGGGACGCTGAGTTACCGGTAACATGTGTGCAAGGTCGTTATTATGTCAATGCCATTGCCATCTTGAAATAGGGAACGTCGCCTTTGTAAAACCGCTCGCCTTCCGGCTCCATCCCGAAGCGCTGGTAAAAACCGCCAGCTGATTTGCGGGCATCACACCAAAAATAACGTACCCCTCGCCCCTTGAGCTCGGTCAGTACAGCCTCAATGACCGCACTCCCAATCCCCTTGCCCTGGTATTGGGGTAAGGTGGCAAATTTTCGCAGCCTGGCCTGCTCCCCCGAAACAAACACCGAAGCCACACACACCAACCGCCCGTCCGTATATACCCCATAATGCAGCCCGTCGGCGTCATCCGGCACACGACAGAACTCGATACTCTCATGGGGCCACAACACCTGATGCCGAATCGGCAATGTCTGCTCCGCAGATATTTCAGTGATATTCACAGTGTTTCCTACCTGTATATTACAATCAGCATGTTAATGTATAACAATCAAGCTAGGTTTCGCCTTATCGCTAAGTATCAATCAGACAAATAAGCAGAATTAGGCAAGATTGATAGAGAATTAAGTCTTAAACTCTTAATTGCATAAATGTACAATCGATAACCATAATATGTATACCCAAGTGACGACGCGTGCCTTGGGTATAATTCCTTGCACATTCCTTTTTCCTATCGAGATATTGCTCCGGTTTTATTTCTCACGATGCTTTTCATGTCATTGCGCAAGTCATCGCATCCCTGAGCCAGAGCGTTAGCCTTCGATAGAGCTATTTTGCCAAACACATCAGCCAGACTGGAATCATCATTTTATGTACAAACGTTTCGAAAAGCTCACGCAGGCCTTTCCGCCCAACGAGCCAGAACAGCCTCCCAAAGGACTGTTTGCCTTTTGCCGCTACTATACCCGTGGTTTTGAACTACCACTGCTGGCAATGTCGGTACTCAGTGCGCTGATAGCAATCGTAGAAGTCTCGCTATTCGGTTTCATGGGACAGTTGGTTGACTGGCTGGCTGAACACAATCCGGATACATTCTGGGCCGAAGAGGGCGGCAAGCTTTTAGGCATGGGGCTGTTAGTAGTGATCGTCGTGCCTATCCTGATCACCCTGCACTCCTTGATTGTCCACCAAACCTTGCTGGGCAATTACCCCATGTCGATCCGCTGGCTGGCTCACCGCTACCTGCTTCGCCAGAGTGTGTCCTTCTACCAGGATGAATTCGCCGGCCGAATTGCTACCAAAGTGATGCAAACCGCGCTGTCGGTGCGGGAAACCGTGATGAAGCTGCTCGACGTGCTGGTATATATCACCGTCTACTTCACTTCAATGGTGGTGATGATCGGTCAATCCGATGCCAGATTAATGCTGCCGATGCTGCTTTGGCTGACGGCATATATCTGCATCCAGCTGTATTTCGTCCCCAAGCTCAAAACCGTAGCCACCGAGCAGGCCGATGCCCGCTCGATGATGACCGGGCGTATTGTCGACAGCTATACCAACATTTCAACCGTCAAGTTGTTCTCGCACACCAACCGTGAAACCGAATATGCCGAGCAAGGCATGTCCGGCTTCATGGATACCGTCTACCGCCAGATGCGCTATGTCACCGGCTTCAACCTGTCTGTCGAAGCCATCAACTACCTGCTGGTATTTATCATCGCCGGTATGTCTATCTGGCTATGGTCAAGCGCAGCAATTACCATCGGCAGCATCGCTATCGCAGTCAGCCTGGCGCTGCGTATCAACGGCATGTCAAAATGGATCATGTGGGAAGTCGGCGGCCTGTTTGAAAATATCGGTACTGTGGTTGACGGTATGAAAACCCTGTCGAAGCCTGTTGCTATCGAAGACAAGCCAGACGCGCCAGCCCTTGATGTTGACCAAGGCGGGATCGAGTTCAGCGATGTCAGCTTCCACTACGGGGAAGAGAAAGGGGTTATCGACAGGCTAAACCTCAATATCAAACCGGGAGAGAAAATCGGTTTGATTGGCCGCTCCGGCGCGGGCAAATCGACCCTGGTTAACCTGCTGATGCGCTTCCACGACGTCGAGTCGGGCACCATCAAAATTGACGGCCAGACCATTTCCGAGGTAACCCAAGATTCGCTGCGCGGTCAAATCGGCATGGTGACGCAAGATACGTCGCTGCTGCACCGCTCAATCAGGGAGAACATTCTTTATGGTCGCCCTGATGCAACAGAAGAAGAGCTACTGAGTGCCACCAAACAGGCCCATGCCCATGAGTTTATCGAAACCCTCAGCGACCCCCATGGCAACGTCGGCTATGATGCCCAGGTCGGTGAGCGCGGTGTCAAACTCTCTGGTGGCCAGCGCCAGCGGATTGCCATCTCCCGCGTATTGTTGAAAGACGCACCGATATTGATCCTCGATGAGGCCACCTCGGCGCTCGACTCAGAAGTAGAAGCGGCGATCCAAGAAAGTCTCTACCAGTTGATGGAAGGCAAAACCGTTATCGCCATCGCCCACCGCCTGTCGACTATCGCTGCCATGGATCGTCTGATCGTGCTCGACCAAGGGCAGATTGTAGAACAAGGTACCCATCAGGAGCTACTGGATCATAACGGTATCTATGCCCAGCTTTGGGAGCATCAGACCGGTGGATTCATCGCCGACGAAGTTGAGCTGAAACACGCTTAACGGCCAGCCTTGTCCTTAACCTCAAACCCTGCTTCAGCACCCTACTAGGCAGGGTTTCTTTAATCTGCAAAGCCAATATAATAATTTGATATATAACAAGTTATAATAAGTATTCCTAATAGATAGGTCTGGTCTATCACAACTATCGATATAACCATCTGTGACCAATCTGCTTTGTCGCTATATTCACATTGAGTTTTCTAATTACATACTCTGTCGCAACATGAGCCGACAGCACAGGAGCTTAAAATGAGTAACGATAAACCAAGTTCAGCAGGCAAATGTCCAGTCATGCATGGTGGGAATACAACCCTCGGTGGCAATGCAACAAAGAATGTCGATTGGTGGCCCAACCAATTGAATATCAAAATACTGCATCAGAACGATAAGAAATCAAATCCTTTAGGTGAAGACTTCAACTATGCAGAAGCCTTCAAAGCGCTGAACCTCAAAGCCGTGAAGGCAGACCTCGAAGCACTAATGACTGACTCTCAAGAGTGGTGGCCCGCAGACTATGGCCACTACGGGCCGTTCATGATCCGCATGGCGTGGCACGCAGCAGGGACATACCGTACTTCAGATGGTCGCGGGGGCGCAAACACAGGAAACCAGCGCTTTGCGCCCCTGAACAGCTGGCCAGACAATGGCAACCTCGACAAAGCGCGTCGCCTGCTTTGGCCTATCAAACAAAAATATGGCAACAGCCTATCTTGGGCTGACCTATTCATCCTTGCCGGTAACGTTGCGATTGAATCCATGGGACTAAAAACCTTTGGCTTTTCAGGTGGCCGTGCCGATATTTGGGAGCCAGAAGAAGACATCTACTGGGGTGCTGAAAGCGAATGGCTTGGTGATGAGCGTTACACCGGTGACCGAGACTTAGAAAAACCATTAGCCGCAGTGCAAATGGGTTTGATCTACGTAAATCCTGAGGGGCCAAATGGCGATCCAAGCATCCTCGCTTCAGGCCGCGATATCCGCGATACCTTTGCGCGTATGGGGATGAACGATGAGGAAACTGTTGCCCTCGTTGCAGGTGGCCACACGTTTGGTAAAACGCACGGCGCAGGCTCCGAAGAAGAGATGGGGCCAGAACCAGAAGCTGCACCACTGGAAGAAATGGGCTTTGGTTGGAAAAACAGCTTTGGCACAGGTAAAGGGGATGATACGACAACCTCTGGTATTGAAGGTGCCTGGACACCAAACCCTATCGTTTGGGATAACGGTTACTTCGACATGTTGTTTGGCTACAACTGGGATCTGGTGAAGAGCCCGGCTGGCGCTTGGCAGTGGGAACCGATTGGTGTCAATGAAGAACATATGGCACCTAAGGCGCATGACCCATCTCAGAAAGTCAAAACCATCATGACGACCGCAGATATGGCAATGCGTATGGATCCTATCTACGGCCCGATCTCAAAACGCTTCCATGAAAATCCAGATCAATTCGCTGATGCTTTTGCTCGCGCCTGGTTTAAGTTGACACATCGCGATATGGGTCCGAAGAGCCGATACATCGGTGAAGACTCCCCGTCAG
Organism: Photobacterium gaetbulicola Gung47; assembly: GCA_000940995.1. Classification (NCBI taxonomy): domain Bacteria; kingdom Pseudomonadati; phylum Pseudomonadota; class Gammaproteobacteria; order Vibrionales; family Vibrionaceae; genus Photobacterium; species Photobacterium gaetbulicola. The sequence continues at coordinate 166,318 of CP005973.1, read as the reverse complement.
AAGATATGATTTGGCAAGACCCTTTGCCACAAGCACGTTTTGCGGCTCTATCAAATAGTGATATTGCTGAACTGAAACAAGCAGTTCTTGACTCAGGGCTCACTGTTTCTGAGCTGGTATTTACCGCTTGGTCTAGTGCGTCAACTTACCGCGGCTCAGACTATCGTGGCGGTGTAAACGGTGCGCGCATCCGTTTGTCGCCACAGCGAAACTGGGAAGCTAACCAACCCGAGCAGCTAGACAAAGTCCTCGCCGCTTTAGACAGTATTCAGGCTAGTTTCAATACCAGTGAGCGTGGCGTGTCCATCGCCGACCTCATTGTCCTGGCTGGTAACGTTGCGGTTGAGAAAGCTGCGAAAGACGGTGGTTTTGATGTTGAGGTACCATTCTCAGCAGGCCGTGTTGATGCCACCGCCGAGCAAACAGATCAAGAGTCGTTTGCGGTACTGGAGCCAGAAGCTGACGGTTTCCGTAACTTTGCTAAAAAGCTGTTCTCAGTGCCAGCCGAAGAAATGCTGCTGGATAAAGCGCAACTGCTTGGTCTGACCGCGCCAGAAATGACCGTTCTCATTGGTGGCCTGCGTGTACTAGGCGCAAACCACAACAATACCGCACATGGCGTCTTGACCGATAAGGTTGGCGTACTCAGCAACGACTTCTTCATCAACCTTGTTGATATGGCAACAGAATGGAAGCCAGTATGTCCTAACAACAGCGCATACCTAGGTACGGACCGAGCGACGGGAGAGAAGAAATGGACAGCAACCCGCGTGGATTTGGTCTTTGGTTCTAATTCACAACTACGGGCGATTGCCGAAGTCTACGCGCAAGATGATGCCAAGGAGAAATTCGTCGCTGATTTCGTCAAGGCTTGGGTGAAAGTGATGGAAGCCGACCGCTTCGATCTGAAATAGCAGGATTTAAGCAACAAGTTTTAAGTTGCTAAAGTAACACCCCCTCGGGCCCAGCTTCGTTCCCCGCCAACACCCACTAGGCCAAAGCTGGGCCTGTTTTGTTGTAGCATCTGCCTCCCTTCAATTCTCGAGAATCAAAATGGGAGGCAGGCTGGTTTAAGCGAGGCGATAAAACGTAATTGGACAAAATGTATGGTACGCCCCGTTTTGCAAGTAATAAACCCAATAACGGAGTTGGTTTGCGCTAATGTATTCAGAGTCATTTAGAGACTTTCATTAGTCCCAGCTCTACGATGAGAGCCGCGCCAGATTGTCCTCAAAAGTGAGAAAGCATACTATTGCTGTTCTGTCCATCAGGTCTTCAATCTGGTGGTCTAGCCGTTTTGTCATCAAAGATTATCATTGCAAACTCTGTATTAATTTCTAATTTCAAATGGCTTTTGTTCAGCCATCACTGACCATGCTATGCGTGCAACCTTATTCGCCAAAGCTACGACTGCGACATTAATTAAATGGCTTTCTTCTTTTGAGTTCTTTGTTCCCACGTTTTGATATGCCGAGCAACCTTGATTTGTCGCCCGTTGAGTATTGATAGGGCACAAGGCCAATCCAAGCCGCAAAGTTCCGTCCATTCTTAAAGTCTCGAGGGTTAGGCACTGCTGATAAACAGCAACACGCAGTTATTGGGCCAATACCAAGTATGGTTTGAAGAAGTTTTGCTGTACCTTCTTCGCGTATGTTCCGCTGTAATTTGTCGTCTTGCTCCTTGATACGTGAGTTAAGCAACTCATAATGATCAAAATATTGTTTGACCTCGAGAAGAAGCAAAGGTGGAAGCAGTTCATCATGATCCAATATGCGTTGGATTACATTTTTCATCTGATGGTGGCCTTTGGGTAAGCTGATACCAAATTCAAGCAACATCGAGCCGATACGGTTCATGCATGCGGTTCGATCCTAAATATAAGCTGCTCTGACGCGTCGAATAACAGTTAACACTTGTGCCATCTCGGATTTCGGCGTGACAAATCTCATATGCGGTCGCGATGCCGCTTCACCAATTGCATCAGCATCAATAAAGTCATATTTATATGATTTTACATACGGCTTAACATACTGAGGAGGGATGAGCTTTGGCGTATGCCCATAACTAGCGCACTTTCTTGCTAACCAGTGGCAGCCACCGCAAGATTCCATTTCACAACCACTGGTTCATGACAAGAAAGAAACTGAATAAGCTTCGCTCGGTTAAACTTATGACGGAAAACCTCTCTGCCAGCCTTATCTCTTCCGACTAGATGAAATAGATTTTTACCAATATCAATGCCAATGATCACAGTGTTTTGCATGATGGTCTCTCCCAGTGTTCACCTAACCCTATTGTAGGGAAGGGATGGGGCGTACCATCTAATTAGTGGGCTATTGGAGCAAAATGTCATATCAACAGAACCATACTGTCAGCCCGTAGCAAGCCAATAGCAAAATTGAAAACGCGGTAAAAGCAATGAAATCAAGGCAATTAGCTATTCCTAAGACATTGGAAGACGCCCGAAAGCAGCAGAGCGATTTATCCAGCTATAGCATTTAAGATATGTCCGCAGGACTGACGCCCATATCAAACGCATACAAAAAAGCCCGACGCTTTCGCATCAGGCTTAAATCAGTGGCGGAACGGCCGGGCTGGCGCTCCAGCGGGACTCATTCGACCGAAGGGCGAACGCCAATTTCGATGCATACAAAAAAGCCCTCGTCTTTCGACAAGGGCTTCAGTATAGTGGCGGAGCGGACGGGACTCGAACCCGCGACCCCCGGCGTGACAGGCCGGTATTCTAACCAACTGAACTACCGCTCCAATTCTGTGTGAAACTCGGCTTAAAGCCCAATTTCTAGAATGTGGTGGAGACGCTCTGGGTATGGAGGATTTGAACCTTGCTTACCCAGAAGGTCAAATAACCAGTATTGCTACTGACTATTAGAATGTGGCGGAGAGATAGGGATTTGAACCCTAGATACGCTATTAACGTATGCCGGTTTTCAAGACCGGTGCTTTCAACCACTCAGCCATCTCTCCGTAAGTGCGACGAATGATATGGGATCCTACGACCGCTGTAAACCCTTTAAAAACCAATTGACCAAGTTATCAACAAACAACTTAGAATTGCAACAAACGCATTAATATACAATCAGTTACATGATTAATTATCAAACTACCAATAGGCATAAAAACGCTGAGTCAAAAAGGGAGGGAAGGCCGCTCGAAAAAGTGATCTGACAACGTGAATTTTTACTGATGTGGAACCGTCAACATTACCCCCGTTTGTCGGTGGAGAAAAGCAAGTTTTCATAGAAATTGCACAATTTTGGGATGTGTCACAAAGTAGATTTTAACGTCTTAACGTCAGCAAATTCCTCTGATAAAGATAAGTTGATTTCGACGCAGGGATTATTTAGGAGGTTAATGTGTCTATCAATTCTATCGACCATAATGAAATGTCAGATGTGTCCTCAAAGTGGGATTTCAAAGACGAAACCGCTTCACACATCTCCCAGAACAAACGCCAGCAAGCTGAAGCGCGTCGCCGTATTGAAATGCTTCGCGACATCCGTGCCAGCGGCCTTACCATTGAGGAAGCTAAAGAACTGGGCTTGATCCACTAAGCCAATTAACTATTGAAGAATAACGAACAACGATATAACGACCGTAGACATTGAGGTATACCTAACCGATAGATTATTTCTATCAATATAATCTGTTAATCCTGCTTTGCTTATACTTGGGTAGTCGTTAAATTAGTAAGAAACAAGACTTACTGGAACCCGATTATGACTACAATGACTACCCGCTGTCCTCACTGCAAGGCCATGAACCGTATTCCAACGGCGCGAGTGAATGACATCGCCAACTGCGGTGCCTGTAAGGATCGCCTGCTAGACGGCATGCCTATTGAAGGTACGCAGGACAATTTCCTTTCCCTGATCCAAAGTGACAAGCCTGTTGTAGTTGATTTCTGGGCCCCTTGGTGCAACCCATGTGTCGGCTTTGCCCCTATCTTCGAAGATGTCGCCAAAGAGCGCAACGGAGATGTACGCTTCGTCAAAATTGATACCGAAGCCCAGCAAGCGCTGGCGGCACAGTACCGTATCCGCAGCATCCCCACTATTATGGTATTCAAGAACGGTCAAATGGTAGAGACAATCAATGGCGCGTTGCCTAAAGGCCAGTTTGACCAGTGGCTAAACCAAGCCCTGACCAAATAAGCCTATTTGACTACCAGTAAAAAACCACAAGCTGGCACTTGTGGTTTTTGTCTCGGGAAGAAAAGTAAAGGTACTCACACCTTAAATTGCTTGAGCTGATCCCCCAAAGTGGCAGCCGCTTTACTCAAAGATTGGCTTTCCGACGCCAAATGCTGGGCCGCTTTGTTGATATCATCCGTCGCGGTATGAATAAGGTTAACCGTATTGTTCACCTCCTCGGTAACCGTGCCTTGTTGTTCGGCGGCCGTTGCCACCTGCATGATCATGTCATTGGCTTCAGTGACTAAACCGGCAATGCGGTTAAGTTCATTTTGTACCTGCTCACTATGCTCAACACTGTTTTGTGTCTGCTCGGTACTGTCTGCCATCGATTTAACGGTGTTGAGGGTACTTTGCGTTAACTTGTCGATTGTTTCCTGGATTTCGATCGTCGACTGCTGAGTGCGGCTGGCAAGGTTACGCACTTCATCGGCTACCACGGCAAAACCGCGCCCCTGCTCACCGGCACGGGCAGCCTCGATTGCAGCATTGAGGGCAAGCAGATTGGTTTGTTCCGAGACCCCCTGGATCACCTGGGTAACATTACCAATCTCTTCTACCCCGGCTTTTAACTCGCCGACTCGCTGATCGGAATGCTCTATCCCTTCAGAAACACTATGGATCGCTGCCATCGCCTGCACCATACGCTGATTGCTCGCATCAACCTGTGCGTTGATTGCCGCAGTTGCCGATGAAACGGTCTCGGCATTTTGGGCTACATCATTGATAGTGGTGCTCATTTCTTCCATGGCGGTAGCCAGCTGGGCCAACTGCTGATTTTGCTCGGTAATCGATTGGGCACACTGTTCACTGGCAGCGGCAATGGTACCGGCCATGCTCACCGACTGCTGTGCATTGTGGTTGGCAGCCAGTAATGTGGTACGCATCGCAGATGATGCTTGATGCATCGCTTCCGCAATTTGGCCGATTTCATCCCGGCGCTCCATGGTAAAGTTTTGTGTTAAGTCGCCTTGCTCAAGCTTACGGACGCGCGCGGTCAATTGCTGAAGCGGCTGGCTAATGTCATTGCTGATCCACACCCCGAATACCACCAAGATAGAGACAACAACCAGACTGACGCCAAGCTGGAAAACAGCACTATCAAAAAAGCGCGCTTCAATATCGAGAAGGTGGACACCCGTACCGACCACCCACCCCCATTTAGCAAAACTCTCGACATAGGAAATTTTCTCGGATACCTCACCGCTCGGCGCTATCCAGGCATAATCCAAAAAACCACTGCCGGATAAGCGGCCAATTGTGGTCATCTCCAACCAGTGCTGCTTACCCGAGGCATCGGTTATAGACTGCATCGATTGCCCTTCCTGCTGCTGGCGCAACGGGTGCATAATCAGCGTATTGTCAGTGGCAATCACCCAAAAATAGTTATCCCCATCAAACCGCATTGCGGCCAGCGCGGCTTTTGCTTCCTGTTGAGCCGTTTCCTGCTCGAATGGATACTTGTCCGAATAGTATTGCACCAAAGAAATCGCGGCTTTCACCTGCTCTTGCATTGAGATTTTGCGATCCGCAATATCACTTTGGTAACTCTCATTGGCCTGAAATGCTGTATTAACAAGCATTAAAATGGCTGCAATAGCGATCAAAGCCAATAATTTGGCTCTTACCCCATAATGCCGTAATAGGTTCATAGCTCCCTCTTTAAAACAATTTATATTTTGTAGGTATTATGAACGACCAATCAGGCTTAATTCTTACAAATATTCATAAATTTCATACAGCTAGCTACAAATATTGTAAATAAGTATAAATTACCAAGCGTAATTTTGACGCCACGGGAGACTTTTACGCCAATACATCAAGCCACTGCATTCCATCAATAGTAAAATTGCCACCGGAACCAAACCGTATTTGATAAAATGGCGTTATCCAAACCAAAAATAATGACACAAGGATGATAACAGTGAGTCAATTAGCCAAAATTCCGACGCTAAGCCAAATCAACATATTCCCGGTAAAGTCGATAGCGGGAATAAACCTGTCACACGCATGGGTTGAGCAACAGGGGTTGAGTTTCGATCGACGCTTTATGGTCTCGCGGCTTGACGGCAGTATGATCACGGCAAGAAAGCATCCTCAACTAGTCAAAGTGTCCGCGGCATTGTTGTCTAACGGATTGGTACTCGATTTTCCCGGCCAGCCCCCGCTGACACTCCGCTATACCGACTTTGAAATGGTCGAGTCTGAAGCAACCGTGTGGAAGGACACCTTCAACGCATACCTCACAACCCAAGCAGCCAATGACTGGTTCAGCCGAATTATCGGTGAACCGGTCCAATTGCTCTATACCGGTGAACAATCCCAACGCCTGAGAGCCAAGATCAATCAGCCTGTCAGCTTTGCAGATGGCTATCCACTGCTGGTGATCAGCGAAGCCTCACTGGAGGCACTCAATGCCCGCAGCCCCCAGCAACACACAATGGATCAATTCCGTACCAACTTGGTGGTATCCGGCACCGAGCCTTTTGCCGAAGATGGCTGGAAACGGATCCGCATCGGCGATGTCGAGTTCGAAGTGGTGAAACCGTGTGCCCGGTGTATCCTGACCACGGTGGATCCCGCTACTGGCGAGTTCAATGCACTCAAAGAGCCGCTTAATACCCTCTCATCCTTTCGCTCAGACGGCAGTGGCGAAGTTTTCTTCGGCCAAAATTTGGTCGCGCTCAATGAAGGGATCATTCGTGCCGGTGATAAGATCGAAGTACTTGAGAGCAAACCAAAAGAGATTTATCTCGACAATGGCAATCAAGCCCTCACCCTGACCTGTGTTGAACGAGAGGAAGTCGCCCGCGACTTTTGCACCTTTTGGCTTGAGCCTACCAAACAGCAATCACTGCCGGCTTACCAGCCAGGCCAGCACCTCCCCGTTCAGGTAGAAATAAACGGTGAATATGTGGCCCGCCGCTACACCCTGTCGTCTAGTCCTTCCCGACCGGGACGCTATGGGATCTCGGTTAAGCGGGTCGATGATGGTCGAATATCGAATTGGCTCCATGACCATTTCCATGTCGGTGACACGTTAGTGGCAGAACAGCCCGATGGTAGCTTCCACCTAGGCCACCACACCGACAAACTGTTATTGCTCTCTGCCGGCAGTGGTGTAACACCGATGATTTCAATGCTGCGCTACCTGGCCGACCATGATCAAGTCCGCGACGTGATCTTCTACCACCAGTGCCGCTCCCAAGCAGATATTCCTTACCTTGAGGAGTTGAAGACGCTAGAAAAGCAATTCCCCCAGCTGAAGGTGATGATCGCCCTCAGCCGGCCTGACAAAACCTGGAACGGTTTATCCGGGCGGCTTGAAGCGGCGCACTTAGAACAGCTCGATGCGTTGAGCGAGCGCCAGGTATTTGTATGCGGCCCAAACCGCTTCATGGACGATGCCAAATCGATGTTGTTGGATGCGGGTCTTGATGTGGCACAGTATCACCAAGAAGCCTTTGGGCCACTCACTCGCGGAGTGAGCAAAACCAAAGAAGTGACTATCAGCATCAACGGTAATTTGTTCAGTGGCGATAACCAACAGACCTTGCTGGAACAGGCAGAAGCAGCGGGGCTCAATGTGCCCAACAGCTGCCGGGCCGGATTTTGTGGAGCCTGCAAAATGACGTTGGAATCAGGGGAAGTGGACCAGCCCGATGTACCCGCCTTGCTACCGGGAGAAAAAGAGTCGGGCAAGGTACTGGCATGTTGTTGCGTGCCGAAATCCGATCTCGAACTGGTCAACTAGGCATTACTACACTACCAAATAAACAGCCAACGGTAGACATACTGGCAACATCAAAAAGATCTGGTTTCGCCAGATCTTTTTTCATTTGTAATCGACCTGGTTATCTTGCAGAGCCAGTCGCCTCTTTTAATCCTGTCAATTCCTTTTGGTCATCATACAAATAACAACAATTCATTTCAGTGATTATAAGTGATTCTATACTGTGTATTCATCTTTTGATGATTCCTCAAGGTTTGCGATATGAAAAAGACTATCCTAGCGACTGTTATTGCCATCACTTCAATGCAGACAATGGCTGCCGTCGAAGTGACTGACGCCAACTTCGCCCGCGCCGAAACCGATCTTTACTTCACTCAGCAGTTAGAACGTCAACCAATCAACCGGTTTGACCATAACCGCGACAACGTCACTGTTGATAATCAGATGATCATTCGTTCAAACACCGACTTGCTGTACTCAACGGCAGTGGTAGATGTTTCTAAAGGAGCAACCTTCCGCTTGGCCAAAGGTGATGCATACCAAATCATGCATTTCTTCAACAACAACCATGATAATCACATGGCGATTTATGGTGGTGAGGAGATTTACATTGATTCAAAAAAGGCTGGGTCAGACTACATTTACATCCTAATGCGGACCGCTACGACCGCAGGCATGGATGAAGCCCACCGCCTACAAGATGCTGCCGTTATTGATGCTAAATCAGCCAAGCCCTTCAAGCCGGCAGAAGATTGGGATAACGCTTCTCGTGATGCCATTCGTGCAAAATGGGAAAAACAGGTCACTGACATCAAAACGGAAAAAGCCTTTACGACGGGCATTACTGCAACGCCTGATAACAAGGATTTCATGATAGGTACAGCATCCGGTTGGGCAGGCCTACCAGCAGATTATGCGATATATTCCACACGAGCCGGAACGGGTAAAGTTGAGTGTGCCAGCATTACTTTCGAAAAACCGACACTGAGTTATGATAAAGGTGGCTACTGGTCCATCACCGCTTACTCTGGAGAAGGTTGGTTGATGACCGACAAAAACAGTGCAGATTCAACCTCGGCAACAGCAAATAAAGACGGTTCTTACACCATTCACTTTGCACCAAAAGGCGAGGCCTGTGGTGCAGCAAACAACGTGATTGAAATGAATGACGCCGGTTGGAACTTTGTGCTACGCGCTTACCGTCCAATCGATAAGGCACAAGCCGTTGAAGAAATGCAAAACTTCCCAAATGCCGTTGCGAAATAGCCTGTGCAAACCAAGCCTCTCAACTGAGAGGCTTTTATCATTGATGACTCGCAAATGGACGTTGGTCTTTTACTTGCAATAGCCACATCGTTTCTTCAGTTCCCATCACCGAGCACTACTGCTTTCGTAGCACGTAATTGCTCGCCAACTCTCCGGTCACCCGGTTACCTTCTTGGTCTAAGCGGAACAACTGGTTCTCGCCGACAAAGTACTGCACAACATCATCTCCGGCACCCGGCAGGGCTATGGTGTTGCCGGCAGTATTCCAGTTAAAGGAACCTTCGTATTCAAAGGTATTGTCTTCCTTGCCCAAGTACACCTCGGTCAGGATAAACGTACCATCCTTTTTTACCACCAGCTCAGTCTTGATCCCTTCGCAATCGGCACAAGGCAGGATACCGGTATAGGTACCATTCCAGTCCAATGCATTACGGGCGCTGTGAGCAGAATCGGCTACTGGCTGTGCCACTTCAGGCAGTTGCGCTGGGACAGCTTCCGTTTGCTCAACCTCTGGCAAAGTCACCGGTGTTTCTGTTGTTGAAGCACCACCGGCTTGAGTTGGGTTTTCAACCACGACTGCAGAATCAGTCTCTGTTTGAGATGGGGATTCAGGTGTGGCTTTTTGATCACATCCCGTCAGTACGAAGCCAGCCACAACCAGTGCAAGTAAGGTCTTTTTCATTTTGATATCCTTAATGAGCATTCTCATATAACTTGGTATTTATTGTAGCGTTATGATTGTGGGCACAGCGTCATCACTACGTTAGAAATCGGTCAAAAACCACCGTAAGCCATCGACCCGCGGTGGTTCTTTCAGCAAAGTGGTTACCATTTAACACCTTTAACACAATCACTCACACTTCACCGGCTTCAGCCTTGCAGTAAAATGACGTAACACTGGTGGCTCGTACTCAAATTCCAACCCACAGATCTCACCGGCCCGCTGGCTAACCGCTATGAGCGCATCGGCAACGTAGTCCATATGGTCATTGGTATATACCCGCCGGGGAATCGTCAGTCTCATTAGCTCCAAGGCCGTCTCTTTCTGCTTCCCGGTTTGCGGATCCCGCCCCATCAGCAACGAGCCGATTTCCACCGCTCGCACACCAGACTCCAGATAAAGCTCATTGCACAGCGCGTGAGCCGGGAATTGGTGAGGAGGGATATGAGGCAGCATCTTCTTGGCATCGACAAACACCGCATGACCGCCGGTAGGGTATTGGATAGGTACCCCGCCTTCGCGCAACCGCTCGCCGAGATATTTCACCTGGCTGATCCGGTAGTGAAGAAAGTCTTCATCCGCTGCTTCATATAATCCCCGGGCCAAAGCTTCCATATCCCGTCCGGCCATTCCGCCATAGGTAACAAAGCCTTCCATAGGAACACAGCGCGTACGCACCGCTTGAAACAGCTCTTCGTGATCTTTAATACAACAAAGCCCACCGATATTGACCATAGGATCTTTTTTCGCCGACATCGTCAGGATATCGCCATACTGGTACATTTCGCGGATGATCGCCAGAATGGATTTATCCGCATAGCCCGCTTCACGTTGCTTGATAAAATAGGCATTTTCGCAGTACCGGGCCGAGTCAATCACCACCGGAATATCGTTCTTCTGCGCCAGCTCATACACCGCCCGCATGTTTTCCATTGCGACCGGCTGGCCGCCCGAGCTATTGCACGTTACCGTGGTGATGATGGCGGCAATGTTTGTCGAGCCATATTTTTCAATCGCCGCTTCAAGCTTCTCGAGGTCAAAATTACCTTTCCAGTCATCATAGATAGAGGTATGGAAGGCACTTTCAGTCAGTAAGTTGATGGCCTTACCGCCGCTCATTTCAATATGGCCTGCAGTGGTATCAAAGTGGAAGTTGGAGAGGAATATCGCTTCTGTCCCTCCCCTGACACTGCGCATACGTTCAATTAGGCATGGAAACAGAATTTGCTCGGCTCCCCGCCCCTGATGAGCAGGTACGGTTAACTTGTAACGGAAGAAATGTTGAACGGCCTGGCAGAGATTGTAATAGTTACGGCTTCCGGCATACGCCTCGTCCCCCATCATCAAGCCAGCCCACTGGTTGTCACTCATCGCCCCGGTGCCCGAGTCAGTCAACAGGTCGATATACACATCCTCGCTGCGCAGCATAAACGGATTATAGCCCGCTTCGATTAATGCCTTGCGACGATCTTCTTCATCGGTCATCCGAATTCGCTCTACCATCTTGATACGGAATGGTTCAGGGATCCTTTTCATCTCTTTTCTCCAATAAAGCCGCCTGGACTTATCAGCCAGCGGCAATAGACAATTAAATCAACGGTGTGAAGGCCACACTGATGAAATCGGTTTATATGGGTAAAATGCCGGTAAGCCCGAGCAAAGAGACTAAACAGGGAAGTCGTTCGAAAGGCGGAAGTCTTGATTGAACCATGCCGACATCATTAAGGTGATGTCAGGCGTCACCACAGCAGATTGGCAGGTCATATTTGCTTTCCTTCACAAATAAACAGGGTAAGTATTGCCTATAACTTCACTTGATTATAGACAAGACTCAGCATACCCAATTTGCCACCAGCCATGCTGTGACCGGTATAGAAATTAGACAACAACAGGGTAGGCATAAATACACGCAATGATAAGACGCCGCCTTGTCAGCACTATTGTATTACATTTCAACAAATTAAATGCTTTTTAGCTATTCTGAGACATCTTCGACACTATTTTTTTCTGTCTCGAACTATGCTGGAGTTATATCCAAGTAACTTTGAGTTACTTCGGCAAATTACTAAGCAGGAGAGCGTAGTTATGAAATACAAACATATCCTAGTTGCACTTGAACTAACTGAAGAAACCAATGTGCTAATTGATAGAGCTGTTTTTCTAGCAAAGCTACTCAATGCAGAGGTCTCTTTTGTCCACATTGACGGCACACACGGGGAAATCTACCCAGAGCTGGTTGATATCAAGAAGACCCCGGACGAAAACCCTCTGGGTGAAGCCAAAATGGCGCAGCTCAAAGCCTTCGAAACCGATACAGACTATCCAATCAAACACTTCTTGGTGGGTACCGGTGACTTGAGCAACAAGCTACAAGGTATCATCCAAGATAACGGGGTCGAACTGATCATTTGTGGTCATCACCATGATTTCTGGAGCAATATTATTTCTTACTCCAAGCACCTCATCAACAAATCACCGGTTGATATCCTCGTGGTACCCATCTAGTTCTGAAACATTAACTTAGCCAGCAAAAGCCGAATCCGCTTTCCCGCAGAGTCGGCTTTTTACTAACAGCAAGGCTATCGCTTATTATCGCCGCTGACACGAGGTACAGCCACGGCAGGCCGAGCGGGTATGCGGGTCCAACCGGCCTCGTTGCACCTTGCAGTAGGCATTTTTCAGAGCACGACGGGCAGAGAACCAGTCGTCAGGTTTTGAAATCAATAAGTAACCATTGAAGCGCTTGACCAGTTGGGTGCGGTACTCATTGATAAACTTACTATCGAAGTCAATTTCAAAGTACTCCAACGCCTGCTCGATTGACGTAAAGCTGGCTATTTTTTGCAGAATGTCGTTCTGACTCATCAACTACTCAACTTTCAAAAATATACAAACATCTAGCAGGGCCACTCTAAACTAACGCAGACACGCAATCATTGATGTAACGCGCCGTTGATACCATTTTGGCCATGGTTCAACCGGCTTTCGCCAACAGACTGAATCTTCAAATATGAATTTCTCTTATCCATAGCCACTACCACCGTTAACCCATAAACTTGGTTTTAAACAACACACACAGATTTTTTGTCTTACGATCAGCAATTTTCCCCTCGCGGCAATGGTGTATTTAGGATTTTTCACAATGATAAAGCTGAATCTTTTATTGGAACCCCTTGTATGGGGCCTAATTATTATCGCGATTATACGCATTGATCTCAGTGCCTACCTGTTGAAACTATTAATTATCCACTAATCACTTCCCCCTCCAGCCTGCGCCACTTTACAGATATGGCCAACCGGGCAGCGATGCCCTGTACCTGTAATCCAGCAACCAGCAACCAACCAACGAACACTCACTCAGCAGAATCACCTGCCACAAAAAGCTTCCACCCACATTTCTAGACAAACGCACAATATCGACTCCGCCAGTAATGGCGCTCTGCCAAAAATGAATATCTCTTATACATAGTGTTCCCCCCGCACGCTCTTTACCATTAGCCACATTAAATGACAAACCAACACTTAGAACACGCATTGACAACGAGCATTTCGGAGACAGCATTAATGAAGTTACCACTTCCAACCTCAGCCAATTACAAACTACTGAAAGCCGCTATTGGCCTAGCGCTATCCGTTGTAATTTTAACGGGTTGTAATTCGGAGTCACCGGCAGAAACCAAGGAGCCGGTAGTCCGTCCTGCCATGACCGAAACGGTTAGCTTTTCCAGTACATCGGAAATGAGCCTCAGCGGCACCGTTCAAGCCGCGCAGCAGGCCGATCTCTCATTTCGCGCCTCCGGCCGCTTGGTTAAAGTACTGGTAAAAGAAGGTGATGAAGTGAAGAAAGGGGACCTGCTGGCTAAACTGGATCCTAAAGACGCCGAGACAAACTTAAACTCTGCACGTATTGAGATGCGCAATATGCAAACAGAATATCAGCGCGCCAAATCCATCTTTGAGTCCAGCCAGGCAATTTCCAAAAGCCAGCTGGAAGAAATTGAAGTCCGCTTCCGCCTCGCCCAACACCGCCTAGACGAAGCTGAGCGCCGGTTGGAGGAAACCCACCTGCTGGCACCGTTTGACGGCATTATCAGCCGCAAGCACCGCAATACCCATGTATTGGTACAGGCCAACGAAAATATTCTGTCTATTCATGACTTAACAGATATGGAAGTGGTGATAGATGTACCAGAGAGACTGATGCTAAAAGAAGACCAGCATTCGCCAACAATCATGGCGCAAATCCCTGCCTTGCAGGGCAAGCAATTTGAGCTGACCTTGAAAACCTACTCAACCAAGCCAGATCCGGTTACCCAGACCTACTCAGTAACACTGGGTTTTGTTGCGCTCAACGACACCGTGGTTCTGCCTGGCATGACTGTAAGGGTTATTCCAGGTGATGACAAACAAGCAGTATCGACCTCTATTACAGCCCCATTGTCAGCCATTTTGCCCGATAACCAAGGTCAACAATACCTATGGTTGGTAAACAGCGAGAACCAATTGGAAAAACGCTTTATAACGACAGGTGCACTAAGAGGCAGCCGAGTAGAAGTTACCTCCAACTTGCAAGTTGGCGAACAAATCGTGGTTGCAGGCACGGCAAGTTTATCTGAAAACATCAAGGTAAGACCCATTGTGATGGAGGCTAAATAATGAATATTGCGCGCTATACATTAGCCAAACGCACCAGTGTTTGGGTCTTGATCGCCCTGACCTTGATCGGCGGTTACCTCAGCTACCTCAAGCTCGGACGCTTTGAAGACCCGGAATTTGTGATCCGGCAGGCGGTGATTGTGACGCCTTACTCGGGTGCTACCGCCCAGGAAGTGTCTGATGAAATCACCGATGTTATAGAAGGCGCGGTACAGTCACTGCAGGAGGTCAAAGAGGTTACCTCCGTCTCCAAGCAAGGCATGTCCGAGGTGACCGTAGAGATCAAACGCAACTTCTCCCAAACCGATGCCGAGTTGCAACAAGTATGGGACAAGCTACGCAGGAAGATCAATGATGCACAGCGTATGCTGCCACCGGGCGCCGGGCCATCCATCGTCAACGACGACTTTGCCGATGTCTTCGCCCAGTTTTATGCGGTCACCGGTGAAGGGTATAGCGACAAACAGCTGCAAGACTACGTTGATGATCTCAGGCGAGAACTGGTACTGGTACCTGGAGTTTCTAAAACCACTACCATGGCAGAAAAACAAGAAGCAATTTTTGTCGAGATCGCCAGTGCCCGCCTGGAACAATTTGGTCTCTCTGCCGAGCAAATCTATCAGGTACTGCAGAAGCAGAATATGGTTACGGTAGCGGGGACGCTGGAAACAGAATCGATGCGTGTTGCCGTAGTACCAACCTCAAGCGTACGTACTTTTGATGACCTGAAAAACTTACAAATTGGTATTGGTGAAAACAACACCATCTTGCGCCTTGGTGACATCGCTGCAGTGACCCGTGGTTACCAGGAGCCAACATCCGTACTAATGCGTTACAACGGTATGCGTGCTGTCGGTCTAGGGATTTCGAATGTTGCTGGCGGCAATGTCGTTGAGATGGGTGATGCGGTCACCGCCCGTATTGCCGAGCTGGAAAGCCAGCGACCTGTTGGCATTGAATTGCACAACATTTCGATTCAGTCTGAATCGGTAAAAGCGTCTGTCGCCGATTTCATCAACAACTTGATTGCCGCCGTTGTCATTGTCTTTGTGGTCTTGCTGCTATTTATGGGAGTACGTACTGGCATCATCATCGGCTTCGTACTGGTGTTGACGGTTGCCGGCACACTGATCGTCATGCTGATTGACGACATCGCCATGCAACGAATTTCGCTCGGTGCCCTGATCATTGCCTTGGGGATGCTGGTTGATAACGCCATCGTGGTCACCGACGGTATTCTGACCCGGCTGCAGAAGAATCCGAATGCCAATCGCGAAGAGATTTCTGCCGAAATCGTTGACGAAACCAAGTGGCCACTACTCGGTGGCACCATCGTCGGGATCTGTGCCTTCAGCGCTATCGGCTTGTCGCCATCGAACATGGGTGAATACGCCGGCTCACTGTTCTGGGTGATCCTCTACTCCATGTTCCTGAGCTGGGTACTGGCTATTACTGTCACCCCACTGCTGTGCCATGACTTCATCAAGGTCAACGCACAGAAGAACAACGCACAGCCAGGACGCGCCAGTAAGCTGTACAAAGGGGTATTGGTCAAAGTCCTCAACAACCAGAAAACCAGCATCATGGTGATGGTTGCGGTGTTCATTATTGGAGTCAAAGCCTTCGGCTATGTGCCACCGGGCTTTATGCCAGAATCACAGCGGGCACAGTTTGCGATTGATGTCTTCCTGCCGCAAGGCTCAGATATCTCGCGTACCGAAAGCATCATGCTCGATATTGAAAAAGACGTGAGAGCCAAAGACGGCGTGACCAATACCATCAGCTTTATCGGCTCTGGCGGTCTGCGCTTTATGCTGACCTACTCAGCCGAGCCAGAGAACCCGAGTTATGGTCAACTTTTGGTTGATGTCGACGATTACAACATTATTGAGTCGCTAGTTGCCGAGCTACAGGTTGAATTAGGCGAACGCTATCAGGATGCTTCTATCAATGTATGGAAATTCATGTTGGGCCCAGGTGGCGGCAAGAAAATTGAAGCCGCGTTCAAAGGCCCTGACAGTGAAGTGCTGCGCCAACTGGCCGAGCAGGCAAAAGTATTAATGAACAACAACCCGAACCTGATTGCGGTACAAGATGACTGGCGGCAGCAAGTTCCGGTGCTAAGCCCGGTATTTTCCGCTGAAAAAACCCAGCAGTTCGGTTTGACGACTCAAGAATTGAACAGCGCAATTGCACAGTCCTTGTCGGGTCGCCAAGTGGGTGTGTACCGCGAAGGCAATGATCTGGTGCCTATTGTTGTTCGCGCACCGAAAGATGAGCGTAATCATGAGTATGCTATTGAACAAACCCAGGTCTTTAGTTCAACAGCAGGCAGCTTCATCCAGTTGAGTCAGTTGATCGAGTCAAACGATGTCGTATGGCAGGATGCGATGCTAAGGCGCGTCGACCGCATACCGACCATTATGGCACAGGCCGACCCTGCGCCAGGCGTACTGACGTCAACAGCGTTCGAGTCAATTAGGGCCGAAATCGAAAACATGCCGTTGCCTCTGGGCTACCAGTTGGAGTGGCACGGTGAATACAAAGATGCCAAAGAGGCTGATGAAGGCCTGATGCTATCCGCACCTTACGGTTTCACCGCGATGGTCTTGGCGGTGGTATTCATGTTCAATGGTATCCGCCAGGCACTGGTTATCTGGCTAACGGTTCCACTCGCGGTTGTAGGTGTCGCTATTGGCTTGATTATTTTCCAGACGCCATTTGAGTTCATGGCCACTTTGGGCTTCCTGAGCTTAGTCGGGATGATGGTGAAAAATGCGATTGTGCTGGTTGATCAGGCTGATAATGAAATTCATGCCGGCAAGGAGCCTTACCATGCGATCATCGATGCGGCGATGAGCCGGGCACGGCCGGTGATCTTGGGGGCAACAACGACCATTCTTGGCGTCGCGCCCTTGCTGATTGACCCGTTCTTCAAGAGCATGGCCGTGACCATTATGTTTGGCCTGCTATTTGCCACAGTGCTGACCTTGGTAGTCATCCCATTGAACTATGCGCTGTTCTTCAAGATTAAGCCACTAAACGCTGAGCAATGAACGCTAAATAGAGCCATTGGCTAATCTTTCAATCGAGTAGGAGGAGGCCTCACGGCCTCCGTCCTCTCACACCACCGTACAAGCGTGGGTCGCATACGGCGGTTCCGAATATATTTTCAGTGACTCATACCCATCTCTCAATGAGTACATGCCCATCTCCTTGAACCATTTAACTGGCATGGCCTGATTGAGCTGCGGCGATAAAGCCAGATGCCACCATCCTTTCTCTGACATCGCTAGCTTCCAAGCATTGCGCTCGTTTACGCCTTCTTGGCGTAACCATGTCGCTATGCTGTGTCTGCGTTTTCGCTGCTTGAGTCGGTAGCACCGTAAGCGCCGTCTTATCCATTCATCCAAGCGCTGCATCGCGCTTTTCCGCATGGCGAGCTTGAAGTAGTGTTGCCAACCTCTTAGATATTGAGTTAGTTCGACTATTACTGTCTTCAACTCTCGTCCTCGATTCCGCTTCGTTATTTGACGCACTCGCTTCTTCATGTGAGTTTGTGCTGTCTTCGAGATATGGATACTTCCATCTCGTTGGAAGCGATGGCCTAAGTAAGTCCGCTCTGTCACTCTTGTTGCCGCACTCTTCTCCCGGTTGACCGTGAGTTTCAGTTTCTGCTCCAAGAACTCCGTTATCGAGGCTTTTACTCGATTTGCGGCTTCCTCACTGTGTACGTAGATTTGGCAGTCGTCTGCATATCGGCAGAACTTATGCCCTCTTCGTTCAAGCTCTTTATCCAACTCATCTAATACGATATTTGATAGCAGCGGAGATAATGGGCCACCCTGTGGTGTCCCTCGTTGCCTCTGCTCGACTAACCCGTTTCGCATTATGCCTGCCTGTAGGTATGACCTGATCAGCTTCAGTACCCGTTTATCTGTGATATCTTTCGATAGCCTGTGCATCAGCCTATCGTGGTTCACGGTATCGAAGTATTTCGCTAGGTCAACATCGACTACATAACCCCGCCCCTCCCTGATGTAGTGGCTTGCTGCCGCCAGAGCATGGTGGGCACTACGGTTGGGCCTGAACCCGTAACTGCTGTTGGAGAACTTAGGTTCGTAGATATCTGTCAGGACTGATGTGATGGCCTGTTGGACAATCCTATCAAGTACCGTTGGGATACCTAGCTGCCTCACTCCCCCACTAGGTTTAGGGATTTCTACACCCAAGACGGGTTGGGGTTGATAGCTACCGTCCAGAAGGCTCTGGCGGAGCGCTTGCCCATTGGAAGACTGCCGAAGCACCGAGATAGTGGCTGCTATGTCGAGTTTATCAACCCCAGCACATCCCTTGTTCTTCTTTACTCTTCTCAGGGCTTGGTTCAGATTCGTTGATGAACAGATCTGCTCCATCAACTGAGTTGAGGTCACCAAGACTCGTCCTCCTGTCTACGCCAAACATGCTTGTCATTCTTCGTAGCCATGAGCGTCACTTGCGGTGTTGCCCATTGGTACGTAGAGATATTGTTCATCTTGCTATGACTCCACATGATTGAGTGTCTAGTGACTGCTTCTTGATATATTCAGTTCCGGCCTTCCTTTGGGTTGTACTTCCCCAAGGTACTATGCCTTCTGCTGACTTCTTATTAACCGTCACGCAGCATCACTGCTGCACTAGTCTCGTCCGAGACAGCTAATAAGATCTCCCGAGGTAAGACGTTGTTCTTTCACTTGGTTGTGCCTGATTTACCCGTACACACTTCCCGTCGAGGCATTGGGCTATTCTATATATGGCTAGGTTACCCAAGTTGTACTGGCCTACTATCAGATTTCTGTTCGTCACAACCAAGTTTTGCCGTTTGCTTCCTTCAGATCCCACCTCACGGTGGACACCCTTGCATAGGCTAACGGTTCTCGCTCGACTGAGCCCGTAGAGGACTTTCACCTCCTAGAACAACGCCATGCTCGGCGCACCATACGTAACAGCCTGGGCATTGCCCAGGCTGTTTTATTTCCCCGCTCGGGGAATAAGAAATAAATACCCGGCAGTCGTTCACTGCACGATTGGGCATCTCTACTCCCCCTGCATCAAATGACATAACTTTAACTTTGAGTAGTTAAAGAAAACGTAAAATGATGACTGGCTTATTATTTTGAGAGATGGCATGTCGAATTTACAGCCTCACTATTCGGTGCATGACAACAAGTGGCAAAGAGAGCAGGTAGGACGTGTCACCGTTGTGTGTTCAGAGCATCAATTAAATTGGTTACATGACACCGAGATTGCCGGTTTAGAGATCGTCCTAACAACCGCGACCGATTGTCACAAGTTTAACTTGAAACGGATCCCATCCATCCTGTTCCACGAGCATGGCTTAATCACCAGCGGGATCAAACTGTCAACAGCCATTCAGGATTTGGAAAAAATCCTGCATAGAAAAGCAAGGCACCGCAAAAAATAGTAATACCAGCCAAAGCAGGTTGATGTCGATCTTTTCCAGGGACGTATATTGATTACATTGACGCTTAAAACGTAGTTGAAAAACTGCCCAACAAAAGGCTTTGCTGGGCATTGAGAAGAGCCCGCTTAAAGTAGGATTCGTTTTTTTGATAGCCCCAAGCGATATCAGAACGAGCGCCAAGACGGCCAATTAGATCTCGGTGGCAATATCACTTGTCACAGCTTCCACAACTTGATTGCAGCGCAGATCGCGACCATCTCTGACGAGTCAGACATACTGATGCTCAACAACAAAATAGGTGGATCGCTCTATAAATAATTTGTAGATTTTTACACAATTTAGTCAATTGCTTACGGAGGTGGTGGATATGGATGCTTTTTTCATAATTCTCAACAATGGCAAGGTTCGTAATGACAATAGACAAGTCATCAGACAGGCATTGCGAGAAGATACACACTTCGATCCGGAGCTTGGCGATACAGACCACATTACCGAGGAAGCATACTATCGAACCTGGCGAGAAGCTGACGGTAGCCTTAGCCTCACGGTACACCCCTACAACGTTGACATTGTAGATGACCAGTTTGGAATGTGGGTAAAATTCTATCCTGAATGGGCTATGCCGTGTCATTTTGATTGCCCATATGAAATGCTGTCCAAACTTTCACAACCTAACACTAAAGGTGCTGAAATTTGGCGCAGTGCTGTCGAGGTGTATCACAAGACCAGCGATTACAATGCCGCCCTCAAGCATATGCTCGCTCTACAAGATATGGAGTTTAGCTCAATGGATGCACTCAACAACCTCAGCTGACGCTGTGTTCCCCAATTACTACTCACTTCCAGGCAAGTAAAAAATCGAGCCAATCGCAGTGCAGAATTGAACAAAAGGGGCGCTGATTAAACAGCGCCCCTAACTAAGTGTTATTTTACATCAACACCAATAATTGAATTTCTTTGCCTGTAGGAATGGATTAAAAAACCATTCCCCCTCTAAAATAACTGCAGGAATCCATTGATAATCAACGCATTGGCAATATCAATAAAGAAGCCACACACCAGTGGAACAATAATAAAAGCCTTATGTGCCGCACCATGCTGCTGGGTCACCGCCGTCATGTTGACAATCGCGGTGGCCGTTGATCCTAGAGTGATCCCCCCAAAACCCGAACTGATGACTGCCGCCTCATAGTTCTTCCCCATGGCCCGGAACACCACCAAAAGAGTAAAGCCAATAGAAAGAATAACCTGGCTGACGATTACAGCACTCAAGAACAATATCGAACTCTGCAATTGCCACAACTGAAGCCCCATCAGTGCCATTGTCAGAAACATACCGAGGCACACATCTGAAATCAGAGATTGTCCAAGCTGGGCATTCTTACTGGCCTTTTGCTTTAATACCACCGACTTGAAGTTACCAATAATGATGCCAGCCAAGAGGCACGCAACAAACATAGGCAACTGAAGCCCCATAGAAGCAAGTCCCATGTCAACAAAGTAGCCCAGCATCAAACTCAAGTTGAGCATCAGCCATGCATACAAATAGCCGAAGTGATCCAGCTTAACGGTTTCATTGTGGCAAACACCAATATCCAACTGATGATCGGCATTGGCCTCTAAGCAGTACTTTTTAATCAGATAGTTAGCTATCGGTCCCCCGACAAGGCACGCAGAAATAAGCCCCAGTGTATTACTGGCGATACCAATTTCGGCGGCGCCTTCCATCCCCATTTCCGCAAACGCTGGCGACCAGGCCATGGTGGTACCCACACCGCCAATCAGGGAAATAGATCCTGCCATTAAACCCAATAGCGGTTCAAAGCCAAATAAAGACGCAATACTGACGCCGACAATATTCTGCAGCCCAATATAAACAATCGCCAACAACGTCAGTATCAGAAGAGGCTTTCCACCTGATAATAACGTTTTGATATTTGCACTCAATCCAATACCTGCAAAAAAGTACAGTAACAAGGTATCTCTTGCCCCGAGATCAAATTCAACTTTGGTTTCGAAAAAATAATAAAAAAAGGCTACCGAAATGGCACAAATAAAACCACCAATCACCGGTTCTGGAATACTATACCTCCTCAACACTTCAAAGCGCATAGTGGCAAACTTGCCTATAAATAATAAGCAAATTGCCAGCGTAAATGAAACAAAGCCATCAATCGCAATAGTCTGCATCGTCATCTACCTAAAATATAAAGTCATAAAATAATAAAGTTGAATAGAAAATTAACCAGTCGTTTTATTTTGTTAATAATTCACACCTATAACTTTTAATTAAATATACATGTGCTATGGTAATAATTAATTAATGATGGAATGTGGCCATGGAGTAGACAGAGCACATGCAAACAAACCTCGAGGATCTCGACCTAAACCTACTGAAGCTGCTTCGGGTGGTGGTGGAAACCCGTAACACGTCAACTGCAGCCGACAAGCTCGGGATCTCCCAGACCAGTGTCAGCCGGGGATTGGCTAAGCTAAGGGAAACCTTCGGTGACCAGCTGTTCATCCGCAAGGCACATGGTGTCGAACCCTCTGAGCTCGCCGAAAAACTGGCAGAAGCCGCAGAAAACATGCTTACCCCATTTGCGAACGTGCTTGACTCCTATCAAAGCTTTGACCCGCTTGAATATAGTGGCAGGATAGTTATTGCCGTTGAATTGAGCCTGCTTGAGACGTTTGGTCAAGGCATATATCGGGCCCTCAACAAGGCACTACCTAACGCCTGCCTTGAGCTTATCTATTGGCAAGAAGGATCGTTGCAAGACATTCTAGAACGCAAAATAGATTATATGGTTCACTATTCACCTTACCCTCTACCTCAAGAGCTTTATGTGCACCACCTTAGCATCATAAAAGTCAGTCTGGTTGCCAGGAAAAACCACCCAGTACTGAGTCAAACCAACGAACTCGACGCCATTGCGCACCTCCCACTGGTGAAACTCGTCTCCGATGCTGTCAACATTAAGCACGATCCTTATGACGAACTTTATCTAGACAAGGGGTACACCCCGAAAGTTGCGCTTAGAACACACAGCATTCCTATTGCTATCGATAAACTTGAGCACTCTGATGCCATCAAATTCAGTAGCAGCTATATCATGAGCCTGAGTGATAAATTAGCCTGTTACCCATTACCTAAAATTCCGGCAAATTTAAGAGAATTCAGCATATCTGGTAGCTACCTCCAATCCAAGCGAGGCTACCCGCTCAACCAGCACTTGCATCAAACCATGCAATCATTCTTCGACTCGGTCATTCAACCGCCGATGACTTGAATGCGTGTCAAATGCGTCCAACGGTAACCCGCTTTTGAGCTGCTGGTTACCGTTTTCTTTGATGACAGGCCTTAGAATTTATAGCTCAAGCCGACAGTCATCAGATATTCTTCACTCTCGTAGAAATCGATATTTGAAGTATTGAAATTAGCCCCGGCCAATGACACTAGGCTCCAGTTATCCCAGCCAGCAAAATCGGCATATTCATAAGCCAAAAATAGCTTGTAGCGGTTGTCTGAACGATCTTTATTGAAGATAGGGTTGGTACCATCATAGCTTCGGTGCGCATACCCGCCCGTCAATGCCAGCTTATGTGCGTCAACTGAGGTGAAGTACGTTACCTCCGTTTTGTATTGATCGAATGTCTCGGCTTTACCCTTCGCGTCTCGGTGGGTATAGGATACGGAAGAAACTAAACCAGAGCGCTCGCTCAGCATCGATTGGTACGAGCCCTTGATGTAGTAAGTATCATGGTCACGGTGCAGCGCCCGTTCCGCAATTTGCTCGTTATCCACTTCGGCAGAGGCATAGGCCATATCCAGCGACATACCGGTATTATTGATATTGTTGAGCTTCATACGAAACGCATGGCCTTCAATATCGGTTTTCTGTCGGCCGCTGCCCGTTTGGTAGGGATTGGCCCACACCTCACCAGATAAGACTGTCGGCAGGTAAGCTACGTCAAGCTGGGTACCATTGGCAAAGTCGTGCTGGTATCCAATCTCAAAGGCCAGATCACCCACCGCAAGATCGTCCCTTGAGGTACCAAGGTAAACCCGCTGCTTGTTATTGTCATCCAGTCGGTAACTCAGACTACCAAGCGGGGCGGCAATAAAATCATCGGTATGGGACCCCTTACTATTCAAGTCATTCAGGCGGGCATTGCCATCGGTGCTCAAATTCGAGTTAGTGGACATATAGCCCGTAGTCACTATGATTTCACCGCTCAGTCGAGAAGACTCATTAGCAAAACTCATGGCCGAAAAACCTGTAAGTGCAACAGCTGTATATAGATATAAATTTTTCATTATCATCTCTTATTGAATATGACCGTTCAAAGGCAGGGAAGTAATTAAGTGTGTGTAATATAAAAATGTAATAACAAAATTACCACGCATAACAGATATTCATTTATGAAAGTATTTATGCTCTAGATAGTTTCAAAATTGAATTTCTCATATTCATAGAATGGATGCACCGGAAGTGGTAGCTTTGCTCTACCGGAACAAATTTACAGAGATAAGTTATAATGTCATTCTACGGTACTCTTGAAAAAGATAACAGTATAAAAATCCACATTAATGACCGACCTTATAAAATACATGATAAAGGTGAAGGAGAGTGCGAGATCATTATCGTTGATCAATTACACCCCTATATACAAGATATAAAAAGCCAAACGCGCCCAAACAGAATTATTATAGTTGATATAACGCCAGCATGGGAAAAAACAATCAATGATATGTCGCTTGATTGTTTATTTGAGCTTGCAAAGGATATACACCTTCTCGCAGATATTTACTGGATAGACAAACTCCAGATTAAGGATTTGAGTAATAACCTTCAACTGGGTGAAATATTAAAATCAATCTTCCGTAATAGAATCAAAGATGAATTGGCGCTTGATTATTATTAGTCAATTATATCTACCCTGGCCTTCCCCTAATTCAATACCAACTTACTTTCATCGGCTAGGTTGGTGTTGCACTTTTCTGACCTGATGAGCCAACAACACCGTAACAGCCGACACCAAGGCCGCTTGAAATTCAGCCAACTCCAGATACGCAACACTCAGCCAAGTATCCACTCCAACCAGAAAATCGACTTGCCGTATGACCCTTTTTTTATCAAAGGTATTTTATCTGAGAAAATGTAAAAATTTTTGTTCAAATTTCGATATAATACCTCCGATAATCTTGTAGAGATTTGGATAGTACGTTAATGAACCAAACCCAGCAGTTGCTAGATGTTAGTACCAATGCTTTATTGCACCTCGAATTTCAGAAACTGGACAAGCACCTTACCTTAGCTGAAAGGAATAATATTTTAGTTAAGTACTTAAAACGTATAGCTAAATCAAACAGATACCGAGCCATAAAAAAAACAGCCAAGCAGTGGATCAATATTGGCCGACACCCTGAGGGTGATTTGGAAACCACTCTGAGCAATGAAGTAGAGCAACTCACCCAGACTTGCTCCACCGACTTGTACCGCTTTGTCGGGATGGTTGATGACATAGAATCTGAGCTGAAAACCAAAGTACAGTATTCTCAAGCGCACAAGATTGACCTGAATGCCCGCTACGGCAAAGTATTGGTCTGCGTGGTGGATGAAGATCTAAAAGCCAGCTTCGACGAAGAAGGCTTGATGACCAAGTCAACCCAAATCCTGTTTATTGGTAGTACTGACGACAAAGACACCTTCTCGGCTGTTATCGATAAATGTGATGACTTCCAATCCGTTATCGCTTACGAAGATGAAAACCACCTTCGCGTTGAGTTATTCAGGCTCTAGCTAGTACGCAAAAAGGAGGCATTGCAGCCTCCCCCGTTTCACTGGATTCGTTACCCCACTTAATCGACAAGGGTGAGCGAATCGAGGATCCCCTTGCCGCTGTGGATCCCCCCTTCGTTTTCACTCGCCGGTTTGCTGCGGATCAAATACCCCGCATACCCCTTTAGCTGTGTCACGGGCTCGCCATTGAAATAAGCCGTAAACAGGCCTATCTCGCTGACCAAATCATCCACTAATTTCTGGGTGCCATCCCGTACCGCAATCGTTGGCTTCTCGCGCTCATGGGGATAAAGACGCTGCATCAATGCCCAGGCATCATAGTCTCCAAACAACAGCTGAGCCAACTTAGCGCTGATATCCTCGCCAAATACACAGTGACCGCCGCCTTCTCCCTGATTCTTCAACACCCACTCATGCTTAATCGCCTGGGTATTGAACCACTCAATCGTGGTGTTATTGACTGGCTTCATCTCGGCCAACACGCTCTTCACAAGCAGAGCTTCCTCAAGGTTTAGCCCCCAGCGAGCATAGTCCTGAGCGGTCATCATCGTCAGCTGCATCTGCATCGATTTGCTTGTTGCAAGCTGTTGGCTAATAGTGGCATTGAGCGCGACATGGTGCTGTTCGATAAACAGCCGAGTCTGGCTCAAGGTATGACAACAGATAGATTCATTGAGCTCAGGCACCCAGTAGTCAGAGTACTGATAACCCGCCCGCAAGTAGGCTACATCGACGGCACCGACACCATCCAGCACCAACCGATGGTTCTCACCAGTCGAAAGCTGGGTACTCAATTGCTCGAAGGTACGGCGGACAGTACGCAAGCCGAGTTTCTGCAGCTCAACTTCAAGCAAATGCTGGTCGTACACGTTATCTTCATTCTTCTGCACAACCATCAAAAAGGTCGGTTTCCCCTTGGCATTGAAATCAGCCTGGATTTTTTTCGCCGCGGTAGCAATCGCGTAGGCCAACTGCACTAGGCCTTGGTTTTCCGCTGGCACAGCATGACTTTCCTCCAACCAATGTTGATACGTTGCGGGCCATTGGCTTTGCATATAAGCATGGAATTCTGTTGCACGCTGGCCAAACGGCCCCATACCAGCAGCAATGCCATTGAACTCAATAACTTTCGCACCATGTTGGCGATCATCCATGAAATCGGTACGCATCAACAACAGCGGCTGCCTGGCTGGATATCGTCTGTCGTTGCCGTCGCCGTGTGCCTGCTGGTGAAGCGACATCAGACGGCCAAAAAACGGGTCGGCTTTGGCCAAATCACCCAGTGATGCCTGGAGAAAATCATGGTCCTCCGATACCTGGCTGATCAGCTTAGTGATCAGCGGTGTTACCTTAAGCAGGTGCTCATACACGTCACGTTTCATTGTCATCGGCGCAATACTGAACGGACAGTGCCTTGCCGTATTATCAGCCTGCCTGAAAGCCACACCATGCATGATGGCCCACTCACAGGCATCCTCAATAACTTGCTGCGATAGCAAACTTTGCATTGCGTTTCTCATCTTGATCTACTCTTCAACCCTGCACTTAACAAATGCCCGTAGAATGGCTTCAACCATAAACGAGTAACGTCTGGCACGTGTCACTTAAATGAACTCAGGTTTATTGCATTTATTTCCAAAAGTATAGAAATATCATTAAAACACTCACAACGCCAGCGCTGGACGTGCCTGAGGAAAACCCAAACGATGAAAAAAACAGAATTTATTTTAAGAAAGGGGCGGACGAGCAATAATCTGCCGGTAGCGACCTTCAAGCACCAACAATAGGTTACTTATTGGTGCAAGCTCAGGCAATAGACGAGCAAGCTGCTTACAGGCATGCCTGTCATCAGGCTGGATCATTCACCGTATGTAAATCGGTATTGGCAAACACAAAGACATTATGTGCGACACCGGGTTTCGCCATTAGCCATGACTTCGCTGTTAGTGTGTATCAAGCACTTGGCTGGAAGCTCTACATCACTCATCAAGTGGAAAGTTTTGCGTAAAATACGAGAGCGAGAATTAGAATGTTATGTGCCGCGTTGAGACAACAACGGCACGGAAATGGTTAAATACTAGATAAATACAGTACGTAGTTAGGGGCTAGTAATCTAGCCAGTCATTAAAATCAACCCAAGATAAGCCCAGGTTTTTCATCTGCTCGACGTAAAGTTCATACTCGGCACATAGCGCATCTCGTTCGGTTGTGCGCCAGTTCGTTTCTTCTTTCAAACTCATAAATCCATCCTTGAATCCAAATGAAGGTTGAAACACCTACGGTCGTTTCAGACTACCACTAAGAAACGGGGTTGCAAACAAAAACGTTTCCTGTTCAATAAGCTAGACATACCATCTAGATCTAGTGATCTCAGAATTATTGAGCAGGATATTGTTTTATTCCCAGAATTCAGTGTTGACCTGTCTATAGCTTTACAGTTTAAACTTCTGCTATCAATTAACAGGAGAACTAAAAATGTATTACGGTATCTATGACAACAGCCAGTGCGAAGCAATTATCCAGCTATTTACCCAAACCTTCTCGGACTCAGAGGGCTCGAACGAAGGCGCAGCGATCGGCAAACTAGTCGAGGATTTGCTCAATACCACAGACAGCAGCGACCTCTTTGTCTTTGTTGCCGCAAAAGAAGACAAATTAGTCGGGAGCATCCTGTTTACCCGCCTGAAGTTTGAAACGGATAAAGCCGCCTTTTTACTGGCACCTGTCGCTGTCAGTACACAGAGCCAAGGCAAGGGTATTGGGCAGGCACTTATCCGCTACGGCTTGGAAACTCTTAAACAGCGAGGCGTTGAGATCGCCTTTACCTATGGTGATCCCAACTATTACAGCAGGGTCGGATTCGAACGCATTACCGAGCAAGAGTTCAAAGCGCCACTGCCACTTTCTTTCCCGCATGGCTGGCAGGCACAATCACTGACCGAACAACCATTGGAGGCAATTGCGGGAAGCTCTTCCTGTGTCACAGCGTTCAACGCACCGGGACTTTGGTAAATCAAGATCACACTTTTTTGCAATTAAATGTATTTACAACGCCGGTAAATCACGTTAGTTTAGCCCTGTCTGCTACTCAGACCGACATATGATTTTCAAAGGCTACACCTCACTTCTCGCCAAAGTTTGATGCTCCCCCAGAAGATTATCTCTATTAAATACCACTGCCACGCTAAGTTGCGAGCGCCTGTAGTGATGAGTCAGCGAGCTAGGTGAACTCCTGACGTGAATACCAGAGACAAGGTCAATGAGTAAACCGGAACAGCGAGTGCTGAATACCCGGCAAGACAAGCGCTGTTTTCAGCATTTGTACTCAATTTGATAGCCACAATCTCAGAGCAAGTTCCCCAGTGCTGGCAGACAAAGCAAACGCTAGCCGGGACAGAATGTAGAGTTTGGGCAAAAAGGTAAAATTATGATTTCACATACCGGTATTATCCGCAGCTACAACCCAACCAACCGTACGGGCCTTATCACCTGTGATCTAGGCGGAGACATTCGCTTCTTCGGTGCCAATATTGCAAGCCAAGGCCAACCTGTTTCAGGCAGCCTGGTAGAGTTTGATATGGACGACTCAAGCAACAGCCTACAGGCTGTCAAAATCCGCTTCGTCTAATAAGTAGGCAACAGCCGTTCGAATCACAAAAGCAGCGCTCAATGAGCGCTGTTTTTTTATCCTCTTTTCTTCGCTTGTTTAAACTCTTGCCTTTTCCACCACTTTACATTTAAGCATCAAGTCCCCACCGCCGATTACATCACGATGAATGTCCAACCATCCATACGCAACATCAGCCATAAAGTATGTCAGGGCAATGTCAGAGATAGCTTTTTCATGCTTTGATAAAGCAAAGCGAATCTAAGCTTTAAAAAATCAAACATACATCACAAAATGTGCATCTTTTACGCAAGAAAAGTGATTTTTTTGGGATCGAGGAACCTTTTTAACACATGCGAGGTCTCTTTATGGCAGACTATCGCACCTGTAATGGATGCATAGTTATAAACATTCAAAAAATCATCATCGTTATGGAGAGCGATACCAACACTCCGTAACCCAAGATAAAGAACCTTTATCAGAAATAAAAACGACGAGTTCTTTTACCATGTCTACGCAAAACTCGACGCTTTCTCGAAAGTGGATGTCGACCAAATTTTTAGGGATTGCTGGCTTCTCGCTGTTAACAATCGCAGCGCTGCTGACACAAACCAGCACCAACAACCGCACGGTTCCACTTAACCTTGCGGTCAACTCCACCCCGTGGGCACCCAGCGATCTTGCTGATCAGCCCGTCTATGAACCGCCGCGCTATGCCTATACCATCCAGAAAGGTGATACGCTTAGCCAAATTTTCTCCCGGCTAAACATTCCTCTACGGACGATCCAAGAGTTGCAGGAAGCCGATCTCAACCATTTGAAGATTGATACCCTACAACCGGGCAATACTTTGCGTTTTTGGGTCAATTCGGCAGAAAAGCGCCTGAATCGCTTAGAACTGGAATTCAACATTGCTCAAAAAGTCGCCTACCAGCGGGTAGAAGATAATGGTTTTGAGCTTGAAGAAGTCAATATTCCGGGTGATTGGGAAGATATCATCGCCAGTGGCGAAATCCACGGCAGTTTCTCGGTCTCAGCCCAGAAAGCCGGCTTAAACGCAACAGAGATTTATGAGATCACCAGCCTGCTAAAGGAAAAGCTTAACTTCTCCCGTGATATCCGCGCCGGGGACAAATTCGAAGTGGTTGTCTCGCGCCAGTCGGTCGATGCCCAAGTCACCGGTCAGC
Source organism: Photobacterium gaetbulicola Gung47 (assembly GCA_000940995.1). Taxonomy (NCBI): domain Bacteria; kingdom Pseudomonadati; phylum Pseudomonadota; class Gammaproteobacteria; order Vibrionales; family Vibrionaceae; genus Photobacterium; species Photobacterium gaetbulicola. The sequence goes on along the minus strand of CP005973.1, from coordinate 135,666 downwards.
ATGAATTACGTGCAATTCGTATCCATAGCCGCGGCCGGGCAACAACAGCTTACCTACACAGCGATGGTAACTTCTACGATGCAAAAGGCGAGAGCCTGCAGCGTGCGTTCCTGCGCTACCCTTATGAACGCAGCCGCACCTACCGGATCAGTTCAAACTTCAACCCTAAGCGCCGTCACCCTGTAACTGGTCGCGTGTCGCCGCACAACGGTGTTGACTTTGCCACCCCAACAGGTACGCCAGTAATTGCTACGGGCGATGGCGTGGTCACCCAAGTGGTCAACCATCCTTACGCGGGTAGATATGTGGTGATCCAGCACGGTACCAACTACCGTACCCGCTATTTGCACAACAGCAAGATCCTGGTGCGCAAGGGACAGAAAGTTTCACGCGGCCAGCGTATTGCCCTGGCCGGTGCAACGGGCCGGGTTACCGGACCACACATCCATTATGAATTCCTGATCCGTAACCGTGCCGTTAACCCAATGACCGCCAATATTCCAATGGCGTCTTCGGTACCGAGTAAAGAAAAAGGACAGTTCAAAGAGACGGTGGCACTGTACGACGAGATGATGGATACCCCAAACCGTTCATTACTCAGTATGGCCGATCCCGAACAAGAGCCGAAAGCTTAATAAAAGTCGGATATGATTTAAATAAAGGGGGAATCACACTTCCCCCTTTATTTTTATCTCATTGGTAGTCAGCACCCACTATCAGTAGATAGCTTCTACCTCATAGAAAACAACCTTGCCGCCAATATGGACTTCAGCCTCTTCGCCAAGCGTCAACCCCAGCAGCGCTTCGCCCAATGGTGATGACGGCGTGACGACAACGACCTCATGGTTTTCAAGCTTCAGCTTGATACCTCCCGCCGCAGGCCCAAAGAAAATCCACTTATCATTGTCGTCTTCATCAAGAAGATGGATCAGGCACCCCAATACGATTTCATCTAATGACTTTGGCAGCGCCGCTTTCAATTTATCATAAGCATTGATATCTGCCAGACACTCGGCAACTCGCTGTGACTGTCCGTGGGCTAGGTAAGCCGCCTCAATCGCCAACGTATCGTACTGGGTTTCCGCCACACTCTGATCGTCTGTCGCGGCACTATGTGCCTGATCAGCGGCATGCATAGCCCCATGGTAGGCTTGCTGTAGATCGTCAAGGATAAGATCAATGATCTGAAGTTTATGGCTGGAGTTCATGTTGATGTGTTTTCATTGAAGCTAGATGGAAATGAAAGTGTAACGTGGATTGATACAGCTACCTAATCATATACAGCAGGTTCGTCGAAAATCATTTAGGAATGCCTTGGAAATCCAAATTGCTATCATACTGCGCCAGCTTATTACTCTTGCGACTGAGCTTGCGAAACTCCGTTGGCGTCATTTTCATATAGCGCTGGAAGGTTTCATAAAAGCGGCTATTTGAATTGAAACCCACCGTTAGGGCAATATCGAGAATCGTTCGGTTGGTATCCGCTAGCAGTGCGCGGGCGTGGTTAATCCGCATCGAAGTGACATATTCCTTGATGGTCATCTTCATCACACTCTGGAACAAGTTCATCGCATAGTTGGTATGCAAGCCAACATGCTCCGCAATACTTTTTACTGTCAAAGGAGAATCATGATGACAAGCGATATATTCCAAGATTTTCTGCACATGGAATTGCGAGTGCTTGGAGAGCCCTTTCATACTCCCCTTGCTTTCCATGGTATGGGTCAGCTTCTCCCAGCCTGTTAGGCACACTCTTTTTAACATCAGGGACATTTCATCGGCCGCCAATTGACGAAAGCCAATGTCATTGCTTTTACTTTCTTCCATCCAGAATGCAATCTGCTGCTCGGTCACCAGATTTGGCAGCGCTGACTGCACCACTGTGCCATGGGTGATCTGATTGAGCAGGCTTTCGTCCAGAGGCCAAGCCAAGAAGTAATGAATGGGTATATTCAAGATCCCCATATTACTCGACTTACCGGGCTCGATAAGTTGGTGCGGTGTGGTCGCCCAAAAGATCCCGACATGACCATTGCTGATAGTAAACGGGTGGTCATTGATGACATAATCGACATCATCACCGAAGGGGATGTTGACTTCTATTTGGCCGTGCCAATGGTAGCAGGGCATGTGGTGCGGCTTACGCAACTCGATATGAATCGATTCATAAGAGGAAAATAAGCTCAGTGGGCCAACAGCGTCTGCATCTGAGGTATCTTGCGGATTCTCATTCTGGGCGATTTGCTTAGCCATTATTCCTCTGTATACCGGTCAGTTAACACCAGCGAATATACGACAATACAGACAGCCCTACCGATTATTATTCTGCAAACTGTGAAGTCCAGCCAAAAGCCCACGTTCACAAAATCGAGGCAAGCACTAACGCCACAATAAAAAAAGGCCATCAGAAGGTGCGATGGCCAAAAGTGCTAAAAAGATACGATATACCCAATTTTCCTAGCGTTCCTTGGGTTTGTCTTTAAAAGTACATTGCGATTTATACCCATAAACCTCGGCTAGGTAAAACAAGTATTTTTTATCGTTTATTTCTCATTTATCGCTGATATAACCCGCTGATGTCATTAGCTCCAAAACAATATTCACGTTATCACTCAATTGCTGCTCAACCCGCCCCGGGAATAACTCTTCCAATTTATCCAAACGATCAAACTCGGTATGCCAAATCTTGCCCCATCGGGTTTCATTCTCGCGATCACAGGCAGTTTTGTTTTCGGCATCGTAGCAGTCCCAAGCTGCAGGGTTAACCGTTTGCGAATAGCCGTCGAAACCCCACTTACCATTGATGTCAAAGTTGGTCGCTTCAACATACGCAATCGGAATACCGGCACAGGCAAAGCCCGCATGATCAGACCATGACCCAGTCTCCCCCTCTGGGTAGCCCGGGAAAGCAGGGTGAACGGTATACTGTCCCTCTTCGCCTTTGACAGCGATTGAAGCCTGTAGCATGGCATCCCGGACATGGGGTTGGGCATTGTAGTCTGCTTCACCCAAGCCCAACTTCTCACAGGTGGATTGATACTCAGCATAATCCGAGTGCGCAGCATGCACATAAACATAGTCGCCACCACCGACGGTATCGTAGTTAATCATGGCAATGACGTTGTCCAGTTGGTCGTTGTCCAACGCCTGGCGAACATAATGCAGCGAGCCGTTGAGGCCGTTTTCTTCCGCGCCGGGGAACAGAATACGTACAGTATAAGGCAGAGACTCTTGCATCAGGCTTTCGGCAATCGCCACCGCAGCAGCAACTCCAGCGCCATTATCGGTCGCTCCCAGTGAACCGTGATCAGAGCCGGTGGAGTCGTAGTGAGCGGCCAAAACGATGGTTTTCTCACTCGCCCCTTGCTTCTCAACAATAAAGTTTTTCGAGGAAAGTAGCTTATCGCCTTTTTGATAGGTAAAAGGCTGAACCTCAACGTCGTAGCCAAAGCCGGTTAACTTGTCGTACAGCCAGTTGCCCATCGCCTCTTCCTCTGGCGTGCTGGCTTCCCGCGCGCCAATACCCTCGATTTCATCGGCGATATCGACCAGATAGCCGGTCGCCTTCTTGCCGTAGTCGATGGATTCGGATCCAGAGTCGCTGTTACAGCCACTGAGTCCAATTAAGACCGAAAGGGAAAGTAAACTGATAATTCCTTTTTTCATGATCGCACCACTATCTAATTTCAAGTAATTGTTGTTATTCGAAATTAGTATCTAGTCTCAAGCGATAAAAACCGTGATTAATATCGCGAACGGATAAATTATGAGCAGAAAAAGATCACTTTGAGAACTCAGTCAATTAGGCATAAAAAAAATGGAAAAATGCTTATTCTTACGGCTTATCACCACCGCTCACCTCGGCCAAAACGATAAACTAGCTGGCCTGAAAATAAGTCATCGTTGGTTGAGAGTTTGCCGCTGTAGAAATGAACCCAGTCGGCCTGCAGCGCCCAATTACTGTTTAGTTTATAGTGTAAGCCAAGCCCGCCATTCACTTGGAATGTGGTGGTATCTCTATCTTTTTCCAGCAGGGTTTCGCCGATCCCAGCATTGATATAAGGACGTAAATCGTCATCAGTAAGGAAATAATATTGGAAATCGAAGCTGTAATTTTCATAGGTGATGCTTTCACCCGTTGTTTTACTGTCGGTGTCGATACGGGTATATTGCAAGCGAGATGATAGTGATGGCGTGTAGTACACACCCAGAGTGATCATCGGTGCCCAGCTATTTTCGATCCCCCACTCATCATCCAAATCCAGATAACGACCACCAACCGAGATACCGACGATACCGTAATCTACAGGATCATGAGTTGTGACGTTGCGAACCCGGGTATAACTGCGGCGCATTGCCGGGCTAGTTTCCCCCTCACCGAACTGGAAGTTCATATTCACATTGAACTGGGTATCTGTCTGGCCGTTAGGCAGTGCAACATCCTGATAGCCAATATATCCCGTCCCCGCCTTCACCACATCACGCCCCATCAGGTGGTTTACGCCGCGCCCCAGGCTATCAACCGGATCGAGCAAGAACAGGGCAGTACTTCCCATCCATTCGGAATCCCAGACTTTCCCCCCGCCCTGAATAATCTCGCGCTCTTTGTGGAAAGCCCATTCACCGTATACCCATCCCAGCACCGGAGTAACAACAAGATCCTGCACGGCAGGGATCTCGGCAAAAGCCTCTACACCATATTCCCAATAGAAGGTCGACATCATGAAGGAATAGACAAAAGCATCCCATTGCCGGTATCCCGACTTCCTCGCGATCTGGTAATACACCCCACCAAAGTAGGGGTGGCCGATATAGTTGATATACCACACATCCCTATCCCATACCGGACCGTCTTTGACATTGTTCCACCATTTTTCCAGCAAGCGGTCGTCGCTAGTATCCCAGTTCGAGATATCTTCCGGTAACAGTGCAATAAAACCAGCCACCCCCACGCCATACCAAAAAATTGATTTGGTTTGTGACCACATACGCGCCTTGTCCTCGCCATTCTCTCCCGAAAATAAAGCGACGTTATACGGCGAGTCATATACTGAGGCATCACGTGGCACCTGCTCCCAAGTAGTATTGGTATAGGGAGCACTCGAATAATGGGAGGTGTAAGAGGGTTGCTCTTGCGAGCCGTTTGAAAGAAAAAGAGGCTGCTGCTCTGTTGGGGCCTGCCCAACCTCAACATTGTCACCTTCTGCCACAACCACTGATGAAGCCAATGCTATTCCCACTGCCATTGCTAACCGCATTTCAATCTCCTTTCAAAACGACGCTCGGTTCAAGTACCAAAAGAACACTTTTATATTGGCTATTAATTTCAGACACTTAAAAACCGTACCTTTGAGTATAGTTAACAAAGCCCAAAGAGAAAAAATGCTTACAACCGATTATCAGTTCTCAGATCTGTCGCACAGAATCAAGGGCATGGCAGAAGAACAGCACCGACATCTACTTTGCCAAATAGCCAACAAAGTCGCCGAAAACCCAATTAATGCTAGCCTTTAGTTTGCAGTTAAAATCTATCCCCAGACAAATGGTAGGAATGAACATGAACATAATTGCTAAATCAGCCGTGCTTGCAATTTCAACCATTGCTTTCATTTCCCCCGCGGTCATCGCACAACAATTATCGGACGCCGATTTACAAGCAGCGATAGAAGCAAAATTAACCGAACAATTAAAAGATGAGAAAGTAGCAGCCCACACAGCTGACTTTATTATGAAAAACCTACTGACCTGGCAAGGGGAACCCCTATCGCTTGATCAAGCAGACAGTATTATTGCCTATGCCTTTGGTAACCGAATTGCCGAAAATGGCAACCAGTCGCCCGGTCCGATGAACAAAGCGCTGGCAGATACGGTTGTGGAGATTTACAAGCAAACCGGCAAGCCGGTATATGCCCAGTGGGAAATTGCCCAGGAAATTGGAGATCGTATTGATGAAAAGGATCTCACTGCCATCTATCCCAAAGTGGGCGCTGACGGCACCATCATCTACCTCAGTACGATTGGCGTTGCCGAAGAGATAGTTAAACTGGCCGGAGGAACTGATAAACTCGGTAAAGCCGTTGTGGTCGGTTTCTATGAGCACAGCCTGCGCACTATCAACACCTCAAAGGATGCCGGTATCGATGCCTATGCCCCCGAGGGGATCGAGCTGCCGAACGACTACGACAAGGAGTCAGGCCAGCCTTGGACCCGAGACCCGCTGATCTTTGTCATGCATGAGATCCGCAACCGGGGCACCAACGAGCGCACACGGCTCATCGAACAGGCTAACCAGGAAAAATAACTCGCTTGTTTCTAGTCCCCCGCAAGCGGGGGACAAAGGAAATTTACATTGTAAAGTGACGGCATTAATTGCAGATAAAGGATATCTGACAGAGGTGTTAAAGAAAGGAACCGAGCAAGCGAAGGAAGAATCGCAACAAACACTCGATAAAGTAAAAACGGCGTTTGGGCTGAATTTGCTATGAAATAAATAGCCATACCCTGTTATCTCAGGGTATGGCTAAAGACATTACTGCGCGATATCGAGCATGTTATTTTTCACGCCGTTGGTGCGAAACCACCCCGCGATACTGAAGCGCTCGACATTGGTCGGCAGTACCTCATGAGGAAACTGCTCGGACAGGAACACAAACAGGCGGCCTGATTTAGGCGCTAGCTTCATCAATTCCTTGTCATCCAAGTCATAGACCACCAGCTCGCCACCATCCTGTTCATCCCAGCTGTCATTCATATAGAACACTGTCGTTAAGCGGCGATTCTCATTGCCACGAAAACAGTCTAAATGCTTCTGGTAGAAGTCACCTTTTTCATACTTGGCAAAATGGGCTTCATATTCAAATAGGCCGAGAAAAAAGTGCTGGTTGACCTCTCGGCGGATAACTTCCATACGCTCCAGGTAATCTTGTACCGCGATACCTTGATCTGCCGCTAGCCAATGAATTTTGTCACTACGAATCGATGATTCACGAGCCACTTCATCGTTACGGCCAATTCGGGCTTGGGTCCATTGCTCCGGCAAACACAATTTGAGCTCACTCACTTGCTCAGGGGAGAGAAAGTCATCCCAAACAAAATATCCCTGGGTCGCCAGCGCATCGATTAACTTCTGCATCACGTTTTCACAAAATTAGAAAAGAATGCGCGTTATATAACCAATCTCACAGAGCGACAATTCAGATGTTTAATCCTGACGATGAGAATTACTTCCAGCCCATTATCCAGCGGCTGCTATCTTTGAGCTCACGCCAATCAAGCTCAAACATTCGATGATTGATCACCGCTTGAATTAGGCAGTAGACGACTTTTTGGTTGTCGTCATATTCCACATCGATCACCATAAAATGCTTCTCTCGCCCTTCGACTTCCACTTTGGTCCATTTGCTTCCATAAAGGGATTTAGGGTGTACCCGATTCATGGGGAGCCTCCAACAAAACGCTTTTACCACAATACGTAATCTAAACGACCATGGTTTTCTGCTCAAGGGATGACTTTAGGTTCTAAAGTCATTGTGAGGATGTATAGGGGGAAATTTCGCGAATGCTGCAAGGTAAGCGCTTCAGGAGAAGATTCTGCAATACAAGAAAGAACAGCACTCCGGGCCATCCTTCAGCCTTCCTCTTTCCACCAAGTCATCACATCACCTAAAGCGGAATGAGGAAGGCGCGGTTTATATCAGGCTTTGTTCTTAATTAAAGATTACAACGAAAGCCTTTCACCCATTTCTCGGGCCATGGCGTCATCAACCACAGGCTGCACCGTGATCTCCATTTCACTGTTCCACTTCAACGCATAAGCGGTCACGGCCTCGATACTGTCAGATTCTACGATACACACGCCCGTGCCACTGACCAAGTCATGCCAGCGGCCAACCAACTTGATATCCGGCCCCATCAGTGCCTTGTCTTGCTCTTCTGTCAGTTTGGAAAAGTGCGCCAGCACAGGATGCAACCGCCCTTGATAAAGCTGCCAAGATATCAGGAAAGTCATGGAATACCTCTTCAATCACATATCAAACGTGTTGAGAGTATAGTCACTGATACCCAGCCTATATCTTTATTGCTGGGTATCTACATTTGCAATATGGGAATCAATTTGGGAGGAATAAATGGCGATAATACTTCATTAGCGATTTTCAAAGAAAAACAAAGCATTGGATATACTGGAAGAAGCGCGTGCGTTTCATTCTACGCACTTTGTCTAGCGCCTCATCTTTTCTCAACTGTTGGCTATCGCACATTGCATCGATATATGAACGATCTGTTGAGCTCAGGCGGTATATCTCACGCTCAATAATAGTAATGCACTCTGACTTGGTATAACCAAGCGCCTGCAACTCATGGACGGCTGGCATATCAATACTGGACAGTTTCATTATTTTCTCCTTTACAGAGAAGTTAGAAGTACACGGCTTATATCCAGCATAATTTATGCCGATAGTTCCCCATTTTGTGAAAACCTACCCAAGCCTAGTGCGTCTGACAATCTGATGACATACCTATCTGCACCATTCTATATATTCCGCCAAAATAGTTTCGGCAGGATTTATCATGAAAAGCAATAAGTTACTCCTACCTTTGGTACTGAGCAGCATCCTTGTTGGCTGTGGCTCCGACAATAATGACAATGGCGGAAACGTACCGGGGCCAACAGACGCCACCTTGAACTTTGGCGTGATCAATCAGCTCAGCTCCCCGGCAAGCGCCAGCAAAAGCCTAATTGAGACAAGTGATTACAGCAGTACAAACTGCAATCACGGCAAATGTCTCGATGACATTGACGAAGCCGTCATCGCCTTCAATTATGTCTACCTGAAAAAAGTCAACGGCAACGGCGGTGACGACGCCACCTGCGATCAGACCGGGGAGTGCGAGGCGTACCACATCACTTTCGAGCAAGAAGCCAATGAGCTACGCATGATCGATGTCATGAATGCCAACGGTGACAATGCCTACCCGCTTTTCCAAGACTTGAAACTATCGCCGGGTGACTATGAGATGTGCCTGTATATCAATGGTAAATACGAAAGTGGTACGCAGGTAGAAGTTGACTATGACTCACACGTCCGTGATATCGACGGTAGCTATCTTTACCTAACCACACCAAGCCAGGGTTCGTGTGCCGGTGCCAAGCCGCCGCAAAATGCCCGCCCAACCGGCCGTCTGGTCAGCCAGCCGTTTACGGTACAAAAAGGCTACAACAACCTGGCATTCTGGTTTAACTTGGAAGAAACCCTTCAGTACAATAAAAACCATGACTGGCGCTTCCTCGGCAACAAAGATTTCGAAATCGTCCATGTCGATGATATCGCCCCGCGACTAGGCCATATCCGCGGTACCATTGACATCGACACCATCCAAAGCGTGTGTCACGACAACAACTTAGATGCTGTGGACGCGGTTTACCTGTATCGAGGCGCTACCGAGCAAAGCCAGATGCTAGGCTTCCACGATCCGAGAATCGGTAATGAAGGCGAACGCCGCCCAGTAGAGTTGGCTGCAGTTGCAGTTCCTCTGGTTGAAGACCCATCGGGTATGCAGGCACAATTCAGCTTCAGTGATGTGTATGCCGGAGAGTATGCCGTCGGCTATACCTGTACCGCCCAGCACGACACGGAAGAAGCGAATGGGTCAGGCTTTGAAATCTACGACTCGATCAACAACATCATCGTTGAACCGGGCCGAACCATCGGCGTGACATTTTCTCTATAAGCCATAGACATAGACATAGATTAACACCAAACAAAAAGGCCGCACCCGCGGCCTTTTTCTTACCCCGTCCCGTGGCACAGTTGCTAGCCAATATTGATATCGCCATTTCGGACCATTTTGCAAAACTGCGAGTAATCGTGGCTATAGGCACAAAATGCTTGAGGCAAGGTCGAGCCCGCCAGAAAATCATCAAATGCTTTGCGGGTGTCATCTGGCAACCCGGTCGGATCAACGACTTTGAACGGCGTATCCGGAATCGTAAATTCTTTCAGCTCAGGGAGCATGGAGTCAAAATCTGCAGCCATAGGTTCATCACCCTCAACAGTTGTGTTCATGATGCCTTCTGAGTATAGCCAATGCCACTGAGCTCAAAGCTCCTGTTTGTTGCCGTGTATCTTTTCGATCAGATAATCAATGAACACCCGCACCTTGGGTGGAACCATCTCCCGCTTGAGATAGATGGCATAGGTCGCCGTTGGCGTCGCCTGCGGACTGAAGCGATATTCCGCCAGCACCTGTTGCAAGCGGCCATCTGCCAGCTCGCTGGCAACAGCCCAAAGGGGAATGAGCGCAATCCCGCAATGGCTGAGCAACAGTTGTTTCTGACCGTTAACCGTATTGACCTCTAGCCCACCGCCAATAGACAACTTCTCCAGCTCTTCGCCGATCAAATACCAATGCTGCCATCCGGCATAGCCGTATCGAATACAGTGGTGCTCCGTTAAATCCTGCGGACAGTTCAGTTCTGGTGCCAGCTCGAGGTACTCGGGGCTGGCACAGAGAATAAAATCATTGTTCTGCAGCTTCCTGGCGACCAGCGAAGAGTCTGCCAGCTCCCCGCTTCGGATCGCCACATCAATATTGTCTTCAATGAGATCTTTCACCCGCTCGCTCAACTCGATGCGGATATCCACCTCGGGATAGCGCCGACGGAACTCGTTGATCAATGGCAGAAGGACCACTTCGCCATACCCCACCGTGGCACTGACCACCAGCTTGCCCTTCGGGATATCCTGCAGATCATTGATGGTCCTGCGCGCTTCATCGAGACTGGCAACAATATGCTGAGAATAACTGTAAAAGGTCTGCCCGGCTTCGGTGAGCGATACCGTTCGGGTATTGCGGTTAATCAGCCGAACCCCAAGTTCCTCCTCCAGCGCCGCCAATTGGCGGGAAACCGAAGAAGGCTGGACATCAAACACCCGGCTGGTTTCAGAAATACTGCCGGTTTCCACCACGGCATTAAAATATTGCAGTCGTTTGATCATCTTTACCTCCAATCACGGAGCAGTATTCTACCTAAGCATATTTTGCATAAAAGACAAAATATACTTGTCTTTTAATGCATGGATTGCAGTTAACGCAATCAATAGACTGGCCCCGCTTCAACAAACGAGGGTTAAACAATGAAAGCGATGATTATTGATTCACTGGGCGATGCCAATGTATTCCGACAGGTCGAGCGTGATAGGCCCAAGGCAAAAGCAGGCCATTTGGTGGTCGAGGTAAAGGCAACCAGTGTCAATCCGCTTGATACCATGCTTCGCTCGACGGAGACGCCATGGTCAGCCAACCTACCGGAGATCCTGCACGGTGATGTCGCCGGGGTCATCGTCGAAGTGGGCGAGGGCGTTGAGCAGTTCAAGGTCGGCGAGGAAGTCTATGGCTGCGCCGGCGGTATCGCAGGCACCAACGGGGCACTTGCCGAGTACATGCTGGTCGATGCCGATTTGATGGCCCACAAACCCGAAACGCTGTCGATGCGCGAGACGGCCGCACTACCACTGGTGTCAATCACCGCCTGGGAAGCACTCGTCAGCAAGATGATGATCAAACCCGGTGACAATGTACTGATCCACGGCGCAACCGGCGGTGTCGGCCATGTTGCGGTGCAGCTGGCTAAAGTGCTGGGGGCAACCGTCGCCACCACCTCACTGGCGAAAAACCTCGACACAGCCAGCACATTGGGGGCCGACCATGTGATCAATGCCGAACAGCAATCGGTCGAAGCCTACACCGAGCAGCTCACAGGCGGATTGGGCTTCGATGCCGTCTTCGACACCATTGCCGGCGACCACATCCAGAACAGTTTCAAGGCAGCCCGCTACAACGGCAAGGTCGCGACCATCCTGCCAATCAGCGATCCGCTGCAGGTCGCCCTGAAAGGATTGAGCTTCCACAGTGTGCTGATGCCGATCCCTCTGGTCTATGGCATCAACCGCAAGGCGCACGGTGAAATCCTGGCCCACATTGCCAAACTGGTCGACGATGGACAGATTAAACCTCTGGTTGACGACAGCCAGTACAGTATTTGGGACGTTGCCCAGGGCCACCAGCGTTTGGAATCCAAGCAAGCTGTCGGCAAAGTTGTGCTAACCGCCTAACTAGATTCGGAACCCCTCACTGCTGTTGCCAGCTGAGGGGATTTTTTGTCTGTACCTTGAACAAGAGCTAGATCAAGCCCCTACATCACCTGCAGTTTAGGCCAATGTTCAAGCCAGTTCTTGCCGTTCAGCCGTTCGGTAAAAAGCGAATACGGACGTTTGGGGTTGGGGGTAAGCTGCAACTCAAACAATGATTCAAAACCAAAAGCCGCGATGCATTCATACTCCCCCTCGCCGGTAAGCCGAACGCCTACCGCCGTCTCTTTTTCAGGCCAATAACTCATCGCATCCAATGTACTGGAATACGGGGTGTCGCCATTGCGCAGATGCATCCGTGCTTGGTTGCGCACCTGCCAGTGGCAATCCGGCAGCATCTGCGTCAGTTGACGCTCATAAAACAGATATTGATTGGGATCGTCTTCATCGGGGTCGAAATACACCACATCGACATCATTGAGCGGTGTAGGCTCGCTATAGTCATGCAGGTGATCCCAAACCAGATTGCGGACAAACCCCGCTGCCAAGTAGCATTGCGGCAGGTTTAGCTGGCGAGCGCATTGCAGCGCCCTACACCTATCGGCATCTTGAATAAGCCACTTAGCAATCCGTGCTTCTGCCCACATACAGAGAGAGCTCCCTAGACGATCTTGACCCCCGCCGGCATCGCACGCTCGGGGGTCAGGAGTACACTTTCCGACTCATCATCGGTTTCGGCACAAAGCAGCATACATTCAGACGTTTCACCGCGCATCTTGGCTTTGGCCAAGTTGCACAATACCACCACCTGCTTACCCATCAACTCTTCTTCCGTGTAGTATGGCACCAGGCTGGTCACGGTCTGCAACGTTCGCTCGCCGACATCGATTTGAACAATATACAGCTTGTCGGCATTTTGGTGACGAGCCACTTCGATGATCTTACCGGTTCGGATCTCCAGTTTGGCGAAGTCAGAGTAAGCAATGGTTTCCATGATGCATTTCCTTATAAGTAAATTTTACTAAAACACCTTTAACTTACCAGAACCCAGGCAGATGGCAAGCAGTCACGTTCTTTTTTTGACCCATGCGCGCACAGTGCCATCAAGTCGGTTATTAGGTAACGTATTATACCCATTGGTAATAATCAAAAATGCGATGTCACCGCTGAATACCTCTCAGTTATCAATCATCCACTTAGCCGTATCGCCCGCGGTTTATTTGAAATGATTTTAGTAAAACGTAGAACTTCACCAACGAGTTTGTTTACAATAAGTCAATTGATAGACCGCTCACGGTGAGTGAGCCTTGCCAATGGATACAAGTAAATGGCGACACTGAAAGATATCGCGACGGAAGCGGGCGTATCTCTGGCGACGGTATCTCGCGTTCTCAACGACGACCCGACTCTCAGCGTTAAAGAAGAAACCAAGCACCGGATTCTCGAGATCGCTGAAAAGCTGGAATACAAAACCAGCACCTCCAAGGCCCTGGCGACCAGCAAAAAACAACAGCAGCACTTCTTGGCTGTCTATAACTACAAGCAAGAAGCTGAGGTTAACGACCCCTATTACCTCTCTATCCGCTATGGTATTGAGACCCAGTGCGGCAAGTTAGGCGTTGAGCTAACCAACTGTTACAACGGGGAAATTACCAATGAAAACGGTAAGGTTAGCGGCATTATTCTAGTTGGTCGTAACAGCTCGAAAGTACTCGAGAAAGTAAAAACGCTGTCGGACAACATCTGCTTTGTGGATTTCAGTGATCCCCACTCACCTTATGACTCTGTCGATATTGACCTGGCAAGGGTCAGCAAGGAAATCACCGACTTTTTCATCGAACAGGGCTACCAGCGAATTGGCTTTATTGGCGGGCAGGATCTACCGGATGTGGCCGATATTCGCGAAGAAGCCTTTGCGGAATACGGCCAGCTTAAAGGCGTCGTCTCCAGCAAGGATATCTACCGCGGCGACTTCTCCAGCTCATCCGGCTACAAGTTAGCAATAAAAATGCTTGCGACCGGTGATTATCCGTCGGCCTTGTTTGTGGCTTCAGATTCCATCGCCATCGGGGTATTACGGGCAATTCACGAGCACGGCCTTAAGATCCCTGACGATATTGCCCTAATCAGTGTCAATGATATCCCAACCGCGAAGTTTACCTTCCCGTCACTGTCTACGGTTCGTATCCACTCTGAAATGATGGGTATTCAAGGGGTTAACTTGCTGGTTGAAAAAATCCGCGACGGCAGGACATTACCGCTGCAAGTGTATGTGCCAAGCAAGCTCAAGTTGCGCGATACCACGAAGTGATTTATAGCTTTTACATTACGGCTTAATATCTTATAAGGCGCTGATATACAGCGCTTTTTTTGTATCGCTCTTCAAAGCCTGCCCACCAGTCAGTCCCCTCTCCCACTCACTCTGCTAGGTAAAACCGCTTCTCTGTCAATTTTCTTAATCACCATCACACTATTGAGCGAACCAACAGTTAAAACCGTGATCAAGTTAAAGCATCGAAGTTTTACCGATTCAATTTAGTAAAACTTTTACTAAACTGATTCCCAAGTTACCTGGCCAACATCCTGGTCATGGCAAAAAATACATCGGTATCGAACCGGAGGCATTTCGTGAACAACTGGGAAAACTTCCTTCACCTACATGAGAACCGACTTGCACCACGTGCATACTTCTTCTCGTACAACTCCCTCTCCAGCGCACAGACTTTCCAGCGAGAGCTAAGCAGCCACTACATGCTGCTCAGCGGCCAGTGGCAGTTCCAATACTTTACCCACCCGCTGTTGGTGCCAGAGGCGTTTTACTCCCAGCCAATGGCTGACTGGGGCCACATCACTGTCCCTAACATGTGGCAGATGGAAGGCCATGGCGATCTGCAATACACCGACGAGGGTTTCCCTTTCCCTATCGATGTCCCGTTCGTCCCAACCGATAACCCAACCGGTGCTTACCAGCGTACCTTCACACTGGGCGAAAACTGGCAAGACAAGCAGACCATCATCAAGTTCGACGGCGTCGAAACCTACTTCGAAGTGTACGTAAACGGCGAATACGTCGGCTTTAGCAAAGGCAGCCGCCTGACCGCCGAGTTCGACATCAGCCAATACGTTAAGCAAGGCGACAACCTGCTTTCGGTACGTGTGATGCAGTGGGCTGATTCCACCTACATTGAAGATCAGGACATGTGGTGGACAGCCGGGATCTTCCGCGATGTGTACCTTGTCGGCAAAGAGCTGGTGCATGTCCAGGACTTCACGGTTCGCACTGATTTTGCAGAGAACTACCAGCAAGCAACGCTATCTTGCGCAGTCGAGCTCGAAAACCTGTCTGCAACTCAGGCATCAGGCCTTATGTTGGATTACGCGCTGTATGACAAGGGCCAGATCATTGCCGAGGGCGCATGCCCTGAGCTGACTATCGATGCCAATTCACAGGTACAGGCACAGACACAATTTGCCATTGAGCTCGATAACCCGACTCACTGGACAGCCGAAAATCCTTACCTTTACCAGCTGATCCTGACGCTTAAGGACAATCAGGGCAACACCCTGGAAATCATCCCACAGCGTGTCGGCTTCCGTGACATCAAAGTGCGCGACGGCCTGTTCTACATCAACAACCAATACGTCATGCTGCATGGCGTCAACCGTCACGACAACGACCACCTCAAAGGCCGTGCTGTCGGTATGGATCGCATCGAAAAAGATCTGATCCTGATGAAACAGCACAACATCAACTCGGTCCGTACCGCGCACTACCCTAACGACCCGCGCTTCTACGAGCTGTGTGACATTTACGGCCTGTTCGTCATGGCTGAGGCCGATGTCGAAACCCATGGCTTTGCCAATGTCGGCGACCTGAGCCGAATCACCGATGATGCCGAGTGGGAGACCGTCTTCGTAGACCGTGCAGTGCGCCATGTCCACGCCCAGAAGAACCACCCTTCAATCATCATGTGGTCACTGGGTAACGAGTCTGGCTACGGCTGCAACATCCGCGCTATGTATAGCGCCACCAAGGCGATTGATGACACCCGTTTGGTGCACTACGAAGAAGATCGCGACGCAGAAGTGGTTGATGTGATTTCAACCATGTACTCCCGCGCCCAGTTGATGAACTACTTCGGCGAGCACCCGCACGAGAAGCCTCGCATCATCTGTGAGTATGCCCATGCCATGGGTAACGGCCCGGGCGGCCTGACCGAATACCAAAACGTGTTCTACCAGCACGACCATATCCAGGGACATTACGTGTGGGAATGGTGTGATCACGGCATTCTGGCCCGTGACGAAAACGGCACCGAGTTCTACAAGTACGGCGGCGACTACGGCGACTACCCGAACAACTACAACTTCTGCATGGATGGCCTGATCTACCCAGACCAGACCCCGGGCCCAGGCCTGAAAGAGTACAAGCAAGTGATCGCACCGGTGAAGATCCGTGCTATCGACGAACAGGCTGGCAAGTTCCTGGTCGAGAACAAACTGTGGTTCTCCGATCTGAACGACTACACCATCACCGCCGATATCCGCGCCGAGGGCGAAACCCTGCGCACCGTGCAGTTCAAAGTTGAAGATCTTGCTGCCAACACAAGCCGCGAAATCACGATTGCTATCCCAGAGCTGGACGAGCGTGAAGTGTTCATCAACTTCACGGTGCGCAAAGACAGCCGCACGCTGTACAGCGCTGCCAACCACGAAATTGCGGTTTACCAGTACCCGCTTAAAGAAAACACCGCGACCGAAGCGCGCTTTATCAATCACAACGCCACACCGCTGATGGTGGAAGAGAGCCGCCTGAACACAGTGATCTCCGGCAACAACTTTGCGCTGACCTTCTCGAAGATCAACGGCAAGCTGACCTCGTGGGTGGTCAACGGTGAAGAGCTGATCAAGTCAGAGCCTAAGCTGAACTTCTTCAAGCCGATGATCGACAACCACAAGCAAGAGCACGAAGGCCTGTGGGAGCCAGCCCACCTGCAAATTATGCAGGAGCACTTCCGTAGTATCAACGTGGTTAAAAACGCCGACGCCGTTGACATCACCACCACCAGCATCATTGCTCCGCCGGTGTTTGATTTCGGCATGCGCTGCCAGTACCGCTACCAGATCAACGCCGCAGGCCAGCTCAATATTGAACTGAGCGGCGAGCGCTACGGCGACTACCCGCATGTCATTCCGGTTATCGGTCTCGACTTGGGGATCAACAGCGACTTCGACCAGGTGAAGTACTACGGCCGCGGCCCGGAAGAAAACTACCAGGACAGCAAGCAGGCCAACCTGATTGATATCTACCAGAGCACCGTTGCCGACATGTTCGAGAATTACCCGTTCCCGCAAAACAACGGTAACCGCCAGCATGTTCGCTGGGCAGCCCTGACCAACCGTCACGGTGCCGGCCTGTTGGTCAAGCCGCAGCAGGAAATCAATTTCAGTGCATGGTTCTACACCAACCAGAACCTGCATGAAGCCCAGCACACTATCGAGCTGGTCAAGAGCGGCTATATCACCCTGAACCTTGACCACAAGTTGATGGGCCTCGGCTCCAACTCGTGGGGTAGCGAAGTGCTCGACTCTTACCGTGTCTACATGGATGAGTTCCGCTACGGCCTCACCCTGATGCCACTGCAAGCCGGTGATTGCAGCGCGCAAGCCATGGCAGGCCATGACTTCGGCAACGGCTTTTTCACCGCTCCATCAACCCAAGACAACCAGTAAACGAGGCGACAATCATGATCGTGCTAGAGAGCCTAGAGCAATTCAAAGAGGTATACCGCGATGGCCGTAAATGGAATCGCTGTGTCGAAGCGATTGAAAACATCGCCAATATCAAAGATGGCGTAATGCACTCCATCGGCGATTCGCTGGTTTACATGATTGAAGACGGTGTTGCCCGCAACACCGGCACCTTCGAAGGCAACCGCCGTTACTTCGATGTGCACTACTACCTGGAAGGCCGTGAAACCGTTGAGTTCGCTGACAAGTCAGAGCTTGACGTGGTGGAGGCCTACCGCGACGAAACCGACCGCGAATACCTGCAAGGTGCCGGCGAAACCCGCGAGCTGTACGAAGGCCAAGTGGCGATTTGCGACAACCACAAAGCGTATCGCTTCCACGGTGACAACCGGGTACGCAAGGTCGTGCTGAAAGTGACCATCGAAGATGGCTACTTCCTTAACAAGTAAACAAGACATTCAAAAAAATAATAACAGAAGGGCCCGGCCTCGGCCGGCAGCCCTTCCAATACCCTAGATATAACGTGACTCTTCGGAGATTAAAATGTCTGATACAAAACGTAATACGATAGGCAAATTTGGCTTGCTCTCCCTGACATTTGCGGCAGTGTTCAGCTTCAACAATGTCATCAACAACAACATTGAGATTGGCTTGGCCTCAGCGCCGATGTTCTTCCTGGCCACGCTGTTTTACTTCATTCCGTTCTGCCTGATCATCGCGGAATTTGTTTCGCTCAACAAAGATTCAGAGGCTGGGGTCTATGCCTGGGTGAAAAGCTCGCTGGGTGGCCGCTGGGCGTTCATCTCGGCCTATACCTACTGGTTCGTTAACCTGTTCTTCTTTACGTCGCTGCTGCCAAGGGTAATCGCCTATGCGTCGTATGCCTTCCTCGGTTACGAATACATCCTGACGCCGTTTACTACCACGGCGCTGAGTATGATCCTGTTCGCCTTCGCCACCTACGTTTCGACCAACGGTGCGAAGATGTTAGGTCCCATCACCTCTGTGACGTCCTCCCTGATGCTGCTGCTGACCATGTCCTACATCCTGCTGTCGGGCGCCGCACTGATCGGGGGGGTACAACCTGCTGATCCTATCACTGTTGAGGCAATGATCCCGGAATTCAGCTGGGCCTTCCTCGGTATTACCACCTGGATCTTCATGGCAGCCGGTGGTGCCGAATCCGTCGCGGTTTACGTTAACGACGTCAAAGGCGGCTCCAAGTCTTTCGTCAAGGTGATTATCGTGGCGGGCATTATCATCGGTGCCCTGTATTCCGTGGCTTCTATCCTGATCAACGTGTTCGTATCAAGCGACGCGCTGAAATACACCGGCGGCTCGGTGCAGGTGTTCGAGGGTATGGCCAGTTACTTCGGTCTGCCGGAAATCCTGATGAACCGCTTTGTCGGCTTGGTGTCCTTCACCGCGATGTTTGGCTCGCTGCTGATGTGGACGGCGACCCCGGTAAAAATCTTCTTCTCTGAAATCCCTGAAGGCATCTTCGGCAAGAAGACCGTCGAGCTGAACGAAAACGGTGTGCCTGCCCGCGCGGCATGGGTGCAATACGCCATTGTCTTCCCGCTGATGGTGATCCCTACACTGGGCTCGGATACGGCGCAAGACCTGATGAATACCGTGATCAACATGACCGCTGCGGCTTCAATGCTGCCACCGCTATTCATCATGCTGGCCTACCTCAACCTGCGCCTCAAGCTCGACCACCTGGAGCGTGACTTCAAGATGGGCTCGCGCAAATTAGGTATCGCCGTGGTGTCGGTTCTGATCGGTATCTTCTCGATCGGATTCCTCGCGTCTACCTTCCCGACCGGCGCAGACATCATGACCATCATTTTCTACAACGTGGGCGGCATCGTGATCTTCCTTGGCTTTGCCTGGTGGAAGTACAGCCAGTACGAGAAGTCCCTTGGTGATGAAGAGCGGATGAAAGAAGCCGCACCGACATTAGCCACGGAGTAACCCCAAAATCAAATGGCAGAGGAAGCCCATTGTGCTTTCTCTGCCAAGCAAGGCAAAGGCAACAGATAACTAATTGGACTTCGCAACCAAGTGCTGTTATACCCAAGTAACCGTCGGACACCTCCAGGTTACTTGGGTATAACCACACAACATCAGTCCTAACAGACACAAAATAACGGAGGACACAATGTCTGAATCCTTACGCGGCACGATTGGCAAATTTGCGTTGCTATCGATGACCTTTGCGGCAGTTTTCAACGTGCGCAACATCGTAAACAACAACATCGAGCTCGGCTTGAGCTCCGCGCCCATTTTCTTGCTGGCTACCGTGGTCTACTTTATCCCGTTCGTGTTCATTATTGCCGAGTTTGTATCGGCCAATAAGAACTCCGAGTCGGGAATGTACGACTGGCTGAAAAAACCTCTGGGCACCAAAGCAGCTTACCTTGGCTCTTTCCTTTACTGGTTCGTTAACCTGTTCTGGTTCGTATCGCTACTACCGAACGTTATCGCCTATGCGTCCTACGCTATGCTGGGTTACGAATACACCTTCTCGCCAATGGTCACCTCGCTAATATCAATCGTTTTGTTTGCGGCGGCTACCCACATCTCCACCAAAGGGGCGTCTTGGCTGGGTAAAATCTCCGAGATAGTGGCCTACGGCGTATTCGCGTTGTTCGGCATCTATGTGCTTGGTGCTTTAATGGCACTGAGCGGCGACTATACGCCAGCCCAGCCAATCACCATGGAAGCCATGAGCCCGACCATCAACTGGGCAACGCTGGGTATTATGTGCTGGATCTTCCAGGCAGCAGGCGGCGCTGAAACAGCGGCAGCCTACCTCAACGACGTGAAAGGCGGCCACAAGTCATTCATCAAAGTCATCATTGCCGCGGGTATCGCAATCGGCGCGATGTACGCTGTGGGCTCATTGCTGGTCAACGTCTTCGTCGCCCGTGAAGATCTGACCTACGCCGGCGGTATGGTCGAAATCTTTACCGGTATGGCGAACTACTTCGAGATTTCCCAGTCTCTGGTTGGCCGCTTTGTCGGTATCGTTCTGTTCATCGCCATGTTCGGCTCGATGATGATGTGGACCGCAGCTCCGGTAAAAATCCACTTCTCTGAAATCCCTAAAGGCGTCTACGGCGAGAAAACCACTGAGCTTAACGAACACGGTGTACCTGTGCGCGCCGCATGGTGGCAGTTTGCCTTCGTATTTGTGATGCTTATCGTCAACGGCTTCGGCTCTGAGTCGGTACAGGACATGATGAACCAAGCCATCAACCTGACAGCCGGTACCGCAATGCTACCGCCAATCTTCATCATGGCGGCCTACTTTGTGTTCCGCTGGAAATACGATGACACCCCTCGCGATTTCCGCATGGGCTCGCGCAAAGTCGGTATGGCAATTGTGTCGGTACTTATCGTTATCTTCGTGGTGAGCATGACCGCATCAGCCTTCCCAACGGGTGTTAACCTGGTCCGCGCGTTCTTCATCAATGTATTCATGACTGCGGTCTTCTCTGCCATTGCATGGTGGTGGATCTCCCGCTTTGAAAAAAAGCAGGCGGGCAAGCTGGCTGTTACTGAGCAGGAAACAGTCACTCAGTAAAATCGTTTCCCACTAACGACAAAGCCCGCCGTGTACGTCAACGGCGGGCTTTGCCCTCTATAAGGCAAAAATACACGGAGCGCCCGGATCCCAAGACGCCATCGATTGACATCAAGCTGTCACTAGGCTCAGAAGAAAAAGAATAAAAGGCAGACTGGCGACAACCGTTGCCGTTTTTCTGGCATTTTGATTGAGCCTGTCGGACTGCAATTGGATCTCCAGCATCATCTTCTCTTCGTACTGAGTGGTAGTGCTTGCTGGGATCTCCACGTCAGGAATCGCCTTCTGGTTGATTTTCTCTATCGCGACCTTTGCCTTAATGTCCCCTTCCAACAACGCTCTCTCAACAAGTTGATTGATCCTATTACTCAACATGATTGACATCCAGCATCATGAATTTACCCAAACAGCGTAAAAGCCCCCTGCAACAAGTGTAGAACTAAGTAACTTTGTTTATTAGATTATGTGGCCACAGGCGTATCAATCGGCCTCCCTTTACTCCGCAGATAACATAAATTCATCCGGGTAGCGGGCAATGTCTTCAACGGCCTGAGCAGGAAAATGTCGCCGGTATGGCCGATACGTTTTGGTCACGATGCGCCGGTTGTCCTTTAACGAATAAGGCGAAAATTCCAGCTTGTCGCCGCCAGTTTGCAAGCAAGAGAAATCACTACTCAATCGCTTATCCAATGCCGAAAAATCCCACCGTTCCAGGCTTAGATTAAAGCCTTTGCCATTTTCATAGCGCCTAAACTTCATTTCCTTTGTCGCGGGAAGAAAAAGCACCTGCCAACAGGTTCTGAAACTGCTCGCACCGCGAAATAAATGCAACATCGGGTCCCAGAACCTCCCGGCTATCGCCACCCGGTCAAGACCTATCGAAACAAATGACTCAGGCTCCACACCGTTGCAATAAGACAGGCTGTACGTACTCAACCGGCAATAACGGGAAAAAGAGCTGTTATCATCAGTCCTGCTCGCTTGGCTCTGGTCGTGCTGGCGGCTGCTTGACAGGCTATGATTGGTAAGCACCAAGGGTTGCCCCTCCCTGAACCGGGTCACTTCGACCTGGCCGCGAACAAACTCAATCACGGCCCCCTGGCCAAAACTGTCCGCGACAACGTAATGCAACGGAATAAATTGGCTATGAACTTTAACAGTATCCAAACTCGCAACGACATCATCAACGCTTTGGCTAACATCTAATTGGTATTGAATCCACTGCAACTCCCCCAGCACAGTATCCGTGGCGGCCAGTGGCGGATACGCGGCATCTCGCTGCTCGAGCAGATGAAGACTCAGCCCCGATTCATTGATCCCTCCGCTCGGCAACTCACAGCCAAACTGTACTAACGTGGCAGAGCCATAGAGACTCTGCCAGCGGAACACTCCACCTTGGGGTAACTCACTCCATTTTTGCAACCTGCGCGGGTTGATCACCACCATCCCATGGTCAAACTGAAAATCATAATTCACACCCAATACTGACTGTCCGGCTGACATTACCCCCAACGAAGAACACATCCCTTTTCTCCTGATACCGTTAACGAGCCCAATACTATGCCATTAATTGCTTATTGATGGCGCGGGATCTTCTTCTCTATTTGGAGTAAATGCAGCCTCCCCTTTTTGTGATAGCATGCTCGTCCACTGCTGAAGTCAGTTTCCAAGGTAACTCAATGCAACTACAAACCCTAGGCAAAGGACGTTTTGAATCGGAATGGAGTCAGGATAAACAGCTCATCGAACAGACGATTCGAGATTGTATCTGCACGCGCCGTATTTTCGATGAGAACGAAAAGCTCCTAACCCAAGGCGAACACGTTGAAAACCTGTATCTTGTCGACTCGGGAAGAATATCGATGGGCATGACAGCCCGTAACGGCAAGACCTTTCAGCTCGGGACTCTTGAGTGCGAACAACAGTTGTTCGGCGAGATGGAGTTCTTCACGGGATATCGGTGTCAGATGGATATTGTGCCTGTCGAACCGGTTGACGTTGCCATCATCGATCCCCAGAAGCTGCAGCGCTGCCTGCTGGAGCAACCCCGCCTCTCGCTCTACTTTGCCAGTGCTATCGCCATCGATTACCAAGATACGGTAGAGATCCTGACCCGGCGCATGCTCTATCCCATTGCTTACAATGTGGCATATGACATCTATCACCAGTACCTCAATGATCTTCCCGTTGACGGCTTTCAAAAGAACTACCTTGAGGCTGAGCGGTTTGCGACCTCTGACCGCGTGTACCGGCGTGCGGTCAACGAGCTGGAAAATAGAGGCTTTATCGCCAAGGAAAAGAAAGGGCTACGCATTCTTGATTTAGACGGCTTGCGCGCGTTCGTTGAGGGCTAGTATTCCAGTTGAACGGCAAAGAAAAAGGCCTGCACCACGCAGACCTTTTGCCGGTTTGATAATCTTTAAAGACGGTTAGGCCGCTTGCGCTTGGCTCGCGTCGGCGGTTTTGTATTTCACCGAAGCCACCAGCATGGCAACAATCACCGCGTAAATCACCGGAATCGAGTACATTACCGTTTGTAGACCGACCACGCTCTCCATGACCGAGCTGATTGCCGGGCTAAACATTGCACCGGCACTGCCGCTGATCAAGATGTAAGAAACGTTTTTGCTGGTTGCATTACGTACGAAAGACACACCATAAGCGATAAATGCGTTGTACAGCGCCGCACAGGCAAAGCCGTAGCCGTATGTGAGGTAAGAGATCCACTCCAGCTTCTCCGTGACAACGATAACGCCGGTCAGCACCATCGCGACAGAAATGATAGTCAGCAGGAAATATTGGATCTTCACCCGGGACACAATCACAGTCGAAACCAGTGCACCGATCAGTGCCGCCGACCAGTATTGCGTGATGATATTGCCAGCTTGCTCGAATGGGATATCGAATTTCGTCTGCACGAACATCGGAGCCCATGTCAGGAAGGTATACAGCGCCAGCATGCCAAGGAACAGGCCCACACCGCCACTGATGATGCCGAAGTTCCATTCTGATTTCGCTTCTTGCTCTGTGCTGCTGTCACCGCTGCATTGGTTGAAGTTTGTCAGTAGGGCAACAAACATGGTCGCCAGAGCCACAACCCCGACGCTGAGGTAACTGATGCTCCAGTTCATTGCGTTGGTCAATGCATAGGTGGTGATCATCGGGAACACGACACCGGCAATGTTAAAGGTGGCATCCTGCACGACCAGGATCGTGCTTTGGATTTTGTCTTTCCATACCGACACCACGATAGTACCTGCAATACAAAGACCGACGCCGCCACAAAAACCGATCACCGTCATGCAGAGCATTACGATAAATAGCGAGGGTGCTGCGTATAAACTCAAAGCGGCCAGTGCAATCGCGCCGTAGCACAGGACAGTGATACGCTTGATGCCTATCTTTTCAATCAGGAAGAAAGCCGCAATGGTACCGGCCAGTGCCCCCCCGTTTAGCAGCGAGAAAATCGATGCGACTTCGTTTACATTGGCGCCGAATGCATCGGCGATAGGTTGGATCAGCATACCGAACTGGGTGGCGAAGCCTGCCATAATGAAGTTGGCGAGGAAGCTGATCGCGGTGAGTGTCATTTTATTATTCATTGCTCACTCCAAGGGCTCATTGAGGAGATGTTCTTAAAATCATGGAGAGCCGAACCTGCCGGCCCTCAGTGTAGGGTTAAGCCTTAATTGCGGTTTCCAGCGCAATTTCAATCATGTTATTGAACGACAGCTGGCGCTCTTCCGCCGTGGTCTCTTCGCCCGTGATGCAATGGTCAGACACAGTGAGGATCGCCAGCGACTCGATGCCATGCTGGTGCGCAAGGCCGTACAGACCCGCCACTTCCATATCGACACCCAGTACCCCAAAGCGCTCCAGGGCCGGGATCAGATCTTCGTCTGGATCGTAATAAAGATCGCCAGTAAACACGTTACCGACTTTGACATCAATACCCTTCTCTGTCGCTGACAGGTAGGCATTGTGCAGCAGTTCAAAGGTTGCCGACGTCGCCATGTGATAACCGCTGCTGCGCTTGGCGTTGGTCGGAGAGTCGGTGCCTGCCGCCTGGGCCAGAATCACATCGCGCATGTGTACATCTTTCTGCGTTGCGCCCACGCTACCGATACGGATGATGCGTTTGACGCCGAAGTCATTGATGAGCTCGTGGCCGTATAGCACCATCGAGGGAATGCCCATGCCGTGACCCATGACCGAGATAAGCTGGCCTTTGTAGTAGCCGGTATAGCCAAGCATGTTGCGGATATCCGTCACCAGCTTGGCATCTTCGAGGTAAGTTTCAGCTATGTATTTAGCGCGTAGCGGATCGCCCGGCATGATTACGGTTGAAGCAAAATCTTCTGCAGAACCTGCGATATGAGCAGTCATCATTGTTTCCTCTTTCGTTCTGATGGCGCCATCATAGTGAGGAGGAAGAGGAAATTTTCAGGACAAAAGTCCGCTTTGGTCGGCTAGCTTCTCAAAAATGGATGATTACAGCGTGAGGGAACGGTGCATTAAGCTAGCTTTTTTGAATGTGGAGGAGCGCTTTAGGTATGGTGGATTTGATTCAAATCCCTCACTCAGAACTCAATGCATACGAAAAAGGCCTTGTCTTGCGACAAGGCCTTTGAATGTGGCGGAGAGATAGGGATTTGAACCCTAGATACGCTATTAACGTATGCCGGTTTTCAAGACCGGTGCTTTCAACCACTCAGCCATCTCTCCGTAAGTGCGGCGTATGATATACAGCATTCACAAGGCTGTAAACCCCACAACAACTGTATGGTTATAGTTTCAGCAAAATCCAGCCAAACGACTTACTAATCAATCACCCGATATCTTTCGACGTGCTATCTGGCCGGGGCCGCTTGGGGTAATCATAATAGAACAAGGTCCCCTGCTCTTCGGCAATGGCCTGCCAGCAATCAACCTCGAAACCAAACACTGCCACACCACAGGTAGGGATGTTGTCACCTTTGAAGCCGAACATTTGCGCGAGCATGGTAATGGCGGGGTTATGGCCCACCAGCATCAAGCGATCGACCACATCACTGCTCTCGTGGATGATATCCATCAGTTCAAATGCCGACTCGGTATAAACCTTAGGGTTTGATTCGAGCTTGGGGGCACACTCCAGCCCCTGTGCAAACAAATAGGCCGTTTGGGCGGCACGCAGCGCAGAACTGGTGACAATTAGCTGCGGGCCCTGCTGCCAGCCATTCAAGCGGTGGATCATTTTGGGAATATTTTTCAGGCCACGGTTGTTGAGAGGACGCTCGTGATCATCCAAGGTGGGGTCACCCCATTGAGATTTACCGTGACGGACTAAAAACAATAATTTCATTGCTCTCCCCTTGTTAAAACAGGCCACACTCAGAAACCCCATCAAGCGCGGGCCTGCTCAAACCTTCTACATCCTGGCTCCTTCCTGATGTTTTCATACGATTTTTATATTAGCGCCGCCAGATCAACTTATCGCGGCCTTGCCTGACAGCCGAGCTAATCGCACGCAGTCATGCTACTTGGAGTTACTTGGATATAAGTATATAAAACTTAAAGAGGAAGGCTGTTTCGATTACAAAAAAGGGTTGCCAATACAGCAACCCTTGAGAGAAATCAGCCTATCCATCAAACCACTACATGGCAGATTTCACCGCCCGTGCCAAGCGATCAACCGCTTGCTCGGGATCAGCTGTTTTGGCATTGAAGAAATTGCTTACCACATCAAATATCGCAGCCTGTACATAGCTGGTTGTCGCCAGCCCCTGGGAGACACTCGGTACCAAGCCACCAGACTGGCTGCTTTGCTTGAACACCACCAGCGAATCTTTGGCGCACTGGTCAAACTCGGCCAAGTCCATATCCATCCTGATCGGGATCGAGCCTTTGCTGAGATTGAACGACGACTGGAACTCCTTATCCAGGATTGCCCGGGCTAAGTCCTTCTGAGCTTGGCTGTTGGCTGCATCGGCAAGCTTGAAGAAGGCAAAGCTGTCTATATTGTAGGTAAATAACCCCTGTGTGCCCGGCGCTGCCATACACAAGTAATCCTGGCCCGGCTCTTTGCCGTCAGCCTCGAACTCCCCTTTGGCCCAGTCCCCCATGATTTGCATCGCCGCTTCGCCGCTGCTCACCATGGCTGTCGCCGTACTCCAGTCACGGCCCCGGTAACTGGCGCCGACATAATCTCGCATCCGGCGAAACTGGGTGAAGACAGCGACCATCTTATCGCCGCCAAGGACTGACATATCCAGTTCAACAAACGCACGCTGGTAATCCTCAGGCCCCAGCACCGCCAAGGCTACGGCTTCAAACAGGGTCACGTTTTGCCACGGCTGACCACCATGGGCCAGCGGGACATATCCGGCCTGCTGGATTTTGTCCGCGGCGGCAAAAAACTCATCAAGCGATGTCGGCACATCCACCCCCACCTTGGCAAACACCTTGGGGTTCGCCCATAGCCAATTTACCCGGTGAATATTGACCGGCACAGCGACGTAACTGTCGCCGTACATCATGATCTGGCGGGCAACAGGCGGCAGGATCTGCGACCAATGATCGGTACTTGCCACATCATTCAGATCCGTCAGGAAGCCGAGCCGCCCCCACTCCTGAATATCATGACCTTTGATCTGCGCCGCTGAAGGCGGGTTGCCCGAAACGGCACGGGTTTTCAGCACTGTCATCGCGCTTTCGCCACCACCACCGGCAATGGCAAAATCTTTCCAGTGGTTGCCCTGAGCCTGGATCTTATCCTTCAATAGGGAGACTGATCGTGCTTCGCCCCCTGATGTCCACCAGTGCAAGACCTCCACTTCTCCAGCAGAAGCCGCACCACAGGCCAGCATCAACAAAGCCGTTATCAAGGTGTGTTTCGTGTTCATTGCCTTAATCTTCTTTCAACAAGCGGGGAATATAGACTTTCACTTCCAGCCCGCCATCTACCGCGTTATGGATGGCCATATCACCACCATGGGCATGGATGATATTGCGAGCAATACCCAGCCCCAAACCATGCCCTTCCTCATCCTTCGCCACCCGTACGTAAGGTTCGAACACGGCTTCAAGGGACTCATTGGGAATACCCGGGCCTTTATCTTTGATGATAAGGATCAGCGAGTCTTTCTCATCAACGATGATCAGCCGCACCTCTCCGCCATACTTGACCCCGTTGTCAATCAGGTTGCTAAAGCAGCGCTTCAAGGCCAGCGGCTTCCCCATCAGCGGGGCTATTTTCGTTGCCGGGATGGTCACCTTGACCTGGTGCTGGTTGTGGCGCTCCGCGATGCTAAAAAGCATCTCCTTCAAATCGACTTGGGTCAGGTTCTCATGCAAGTCGGTATCCTTCACCGTCTGCAAAGCCCCTTTGACCATCATCTCCAGCTCATCGAGGTCGCGGTTGAACTTCTCTACTTTGGCATCGTCATCAATCAGTTCGGCACGCAGTCTCAACCGGGTGATCGGTGTTTTCAAATCATGTGAAATAGACGAAAACAGGTGCTCGCGATCATCGATGTAGCGCTGTACCCGCGACTGCATCCGGTTGAATGCCCGTGTCGCCGTCACCAATTCCGTCGCCCCCTCCTCTTTAAGCGGCGGCTGGTAGATATCAAAGCTCATAGCATTGGCCGCATAGGCAAGGCGCTTAAGCGGCTTGGTCTGACGCCGGATCATCAGGAAAGTGAACACCAGCAGCAATGCAGTCATGAACACCATAAACACCAATTGCTGGCCTGTGATAATTTCGTCTTCCAAGGTCACATAAGGTGCTGGCAACAAGGCGGCGATATACAGCCACTCATTTTCTGCCAACTCAAGCTGCACCACCAAAATCGGCGGGTTGAACGGCTCGAGGCTCAGGGTATAGTGCGCCCAAGAGCGAGGCAGATCGCTGAGCAAGATATCATTTTTCAAAACATGTAAGGTTTCGGGACGGGAAAACTCCACCCGGATCACATCCAACCGGGGGAGCTTTTCACTGAGCACTTCTTCAAAGGCCCCGACCGCGGTCCGCTTCATCAGCGAGTCCGGAATGGGGTCAATCAAGATTTCTTCTTGGTTGAAGGAAACGAAAAAGCGGGTCCCCCCCATATTGCGCAGCTGGTCGAGCACAATATGGCGGTACTCCAGGGGCAGGGACTGGAAGAAGGTCACTGTCGAGGCAAACATATTGGCCATGCTGGCCGAGGCCGACTCCAGGCCTTCCAAATCACGTTGCTTCGACTGCCCATACCAAATACTGGTTGCGATAACCTGGGCAAGAAACACTGCCAGCAGGGTAAACCAAAGCGTGCGGGCCAACAGGGACTTTGGCCACCACTTTCGAATATTCATAGTTAAAACCACAAGCTGTGCGAGGTTGTTTATTCCTCGTAGGTGACCTCGGCATTGAATGAGTAACCATTGCCGCGGATTGTCTTGATCAAGCGCTGCTGAGTACCCTTATCCCCCAACCGCTGGCGCAACCGGCTAAGTTGCACGTCAATACTGCGCGCCGACGGGGTTGCCTCACGGCCACGGGTTGCAAAAGAGATCGTATCACGATCCAGCACTTCGTTCGGACGCGTCAAAAACAGCATCAACAAGGCAAAATCACTGCCGCTAAGCTCGTAATCTTTCTCTTTATCCAGATCGTACAGACGCTGGGCGGCCGTATCCAGGCGCCAGTTGGCAAACCTAATCGCTTTGGGGGCAGACGGCATCTGCTGGGCTTCGGTTGG
This sequence comes from Photobacterium gaetbulicola Gung47, assembly GCA_000940995.1. Lineage (NCBI taxonomy): Bacteria > Pseudomonadati > Pseudomonadota > Gammaproteobacteria > Vibrionales > Vibrionaceae > Photobacterium > Photobacterium gaetbulicola. Next base: position 105,514 of record CP005973.1, on the reverse strand, counting down.
CTTGACGCGACGCAGTAACGCTTTGATCCGGGCCATCAACTGGCGAGGGCTAAACGGCTTGGCAATATAATCATCCGCCCCAAGCTCAAGGCCAATGATTTGGTCCATTTCATCTGATACGGCAGTCAGCATAATAATCGGCACATCGGACGTTTTACGAATGTATTGGCACAAGGTAAAACCGTCATCCCCCGGCATCATCACGTCCAGCAAGATCAAATCAGGGGTCCCCATCGCTAGACGGCGCTTCATTTCCTCCCCTTCGGCAGCAGTTACAACCGTAAACCCCGCCTTGGTAAGGTATTCGTCCAACAACTCACGAATTTCCTGATCATCATCAACAACAAGAACCTTCTTGCTTGTGCTCATTACATCTTCCTTCTGCCCTAGCAAGGGAACCCCCAAGCATGACTATACACTCTTCATGGCAATAACATGCCGAAAAGCAATATATTAGCGCCAAATACATACCGTTCGCTAACATATCAAACTGAATCAAAAAAGGCGCGTACTGCGCCTAATAATCATGATCTGAATAGATAAAAATGACAACCGTAGCAACATCCCGCCACTAATACTTATGCAACGCCCATCTTAATCTTGTACTTCGCAACTGCTTGTTCAAAAAACTCACGTTCATCGTCGTCATCGATATTACCCGCGACCTCAACGAATACCTCGTAGCCTTTCTTGCCGTTCTTCACTTGCCAAACGGAATAAGCCGCCTGCTTATCCAGTTCCACCCGATTTTTTTCTGCTTCAGAAAGTAACGTCAAATTATGCATGCTGAAATTCCTACCCCGATCATTGCGTTGGCGATTCTAGCGCAAACACCGGCCAGACCCAAGCAACTTCACGGCCTATCGCTTAGCGACGATCGAGGGGGGGGGCAATACCAACAAAAAAACCCGCGCTTCCTTGTGATAACCAGGAATAACGCGGGCTTGGTCAAGCAACCGTCATGCTCAGCTAAAAGCCAAGTAGCCACTTAAAGGTAATGAAGAATCCGGCGACGACCGCCATTGTCAGCGCCACACTGGCCACCGGACCTAACGTCGCGGCACACGGGTTATTGATGGCATCAGCCAAAGTTGGCTCTTCGAACTCCACCTTCTTCTGTGATTGAATCAGCTCGTTAACGTAATGGTCGATGGTATCAATTGATTCTTCGACCGAATCAATTACTTGTGCACCTAGCCAGCGCTCTTGGTCTATCAACTGCCCCGACTCGACATGGCGTACTCCGGAAAAGCGTCCGGTACGGCGGTCGACAACCGACACAGCCATGTAGCCCTGATCTTCACTCCACACCCAGCAAGGCAGATAGTTACCTTCGATATTCACCTGGCTGGGGAAAGGAAATCGTGCATTGCTCACGATATCCAGCAGCTTTTCTTTTGCATCACACAGTGAGTGCAATTGCTGAATACAGGTTTCCAACCAATACGGAAAATTATTGCGAAAAGCACTCTGGCGAAGCGGAGCAAGCCGAGACGCTCCTCTTACCACGAAATCGGTAATATGCTGGCTGACATTACCTTGATTGGGCCAACACAGCTGGGCTGATGAAGCGGGCAAGGTCAAGCGTTGACAGATAGTACCTTTCGGAGATACAAATTTCAGTGCCTGCTGGCAGTTTTCCATCGAAGGAAGATATTCAATGTGCCAGGGTTTCGCGACTTTTCGCATACTCGCCCGGTATACCTGCTCAACCGTGGATTGGTAATGCTCGTAGTTGCTCATCGGGCACCTCCGGGTGGTTATCTGGACAGACCTTATTGTACAAAAAAACGCTCTTCCTTATGGTGATCAGAATCTTGTTTTGAATAACCGGTAAAAAGCACCACAATGCGATAAGATCAAATCCCTTTTGTCATGTTATCTATCAGTTATGCCAAACCTGCACTTTAAGAAGTTCCCGCCAAGCCCAAAAGATGCCCTATTCCATACTGGCAACATAACCAGTGTGGAAAGCCAACTGACTACAAGCCGGCACTGATCCCGAACAGGATCGAGTTGTTGGTTACATCGCCCATATCGCGATATTCATAATTCAGCGACAAATCGATAAACGGCAGCATGGTAAAAACCACTCCCGCGCCACCTGCAAATCCCCAACCATCGTCACTTTCTCTTGGCTGACCTGACTGGTCGACATCATAATCATAGTAATTAGTACCGAGCTTGCCGTAAACGCTTCCGATCACCAAAGGCAAATCTGCCCGTAGCGTAAGCGGAAAAGCCGTGTAGTCAATTTCATTTTTGGCACGTTGATTGGGCGCGTCGACATCGGCACTGCCCTGCACCACACCGGCATGGACACTAAAGATATCATTAAGATGATAAGCGCCATTTATACCATACTCGACGCCCGTATTATCATTACCTTGGTATTCCACCCTGGCGCCACCAACAGTCGCACCGACGGAGAAACCCAACAAATCTGCCGAGGCGGGTGCTGCGCTGAGCAATAACGTTACCGCTAACCCTATTCTTTTCATGCTTCCTGTCCTTCGAAAATAATCCCATCACATCCTTATTATGGGTAGTGCGTATTGCTGCAAATTACCAATCCCATTGTTGTTTTCCGTGCAGCAGCTCAACCAAGCCTATAATCAAACAACTGGCTTTTCATTTACCTCTTGTCGGAGGATGACTCGTTGATGCCCACTACCGTGCCCAAAGAACTCATGCGCTATCTTGCCGCAGTAAGTCTGCTTGCCCTGATTGCCTGTGACAGCATGGACGATACGCCAGACGCCGATACCATTTATTTCAATGGCAACATTCTCACCTTGTCACCACATTCCCAGAAAGTCACAGCCATTGCCTTTAAGAACGGCAAGGTCCAGGCGATAGGTACACGTATTGGAGTTATGCGCCACCAAGGTGATATCACCGAGGTGGTTGATCTAAATGGCCAGACCATGCTCCCAGGATTTTTTGCCGGCAACAGCCAATTTTCTAAATTGCTCGAACAGACTGGCAGCATTGAACAAAGTCTAGCGGCCTTTGCCAGCCAGGGCATCACAACCTTGGTGGATATTGATATCGATCGAAAAGCACTTGAAACCCTGCTCACCCAGGCAAACGCAAATAAGCTGACGCTGGATATTATTGCGATCCCCAGCGCCAGTGAGCTGGAGGCTTTGGCCGGCAGCGATCAGATTAAATTCGGCCAATATAGCAACCGGCTAAAGATAGCCGGCTTCACGCTCAAGCTAGATGGCACCACAAAAGACCTTACCGCTTGGATGGCCTATCCCTACCAAGAGAACCCCGACTTACCCGCCCCAAATTGGCGCAGTAGCCCATTGATGCCCTTCAGCCAATTTCATGCTCTCTTTCAACTGGCCGTCGAATATGAACGCCAGCTGTTCATCCACGCAGTAGGCGATGCCGCTATCGACGCCATAATCCAAGCAAGCTATGACCTCAAAATCAATGCCGGGCAAGATCAACGTCACGTCGTGGTTATGTCGCGTTTTATGCGCAATAACCAAATACAGCAATATGCCAAATTGGGGCTGTTCGGCTGTTTTGACACCAGCAACATCTACCTAGATGGGGTGGACGATGTCGATAAGCTCGGCCTTGGCCGGGCAAACGGGCAAAGCCCGATCAAGCAAGCCTTGGAAGAGGGTCTATCAGCCAGCAACATCTGCTCTCCAGGCCCCAATCCATTCGACACCACTTTTGCCCTTTGGTCCGCTGTCAACCGGGTAACCAAAGAGGGAGAAATCATGGGCAGCGGATTACGCCTCTCAGCGCTGGAAGCGTTAACTGCCATGAGCAAACATGCGGCTTTCCAGTTTTTTGAAGAAGAGACCAAGGGAGAGCTGGTGCCCGGCAAACAAGCTGATGCCGTGATCCTCTCTGACAACCCGATGGCAATTGCCCCCGGGTTGATTAGAACTATCGAGGTTGTCGCAACAATCAAGCAAGGTAAAACAATTTATCGCCGGCCTTCGGCTTCGAAGACCCAGAAGGGGGATCCTCCGACTAATTAACTGGGCTGGCACTATGTCAGATAGGGGGCGAATTAAACAAAAAACGGGGAATCCATAGCAGATTTTGACTTTAGCCCCAATGAAATCCATTACAACATCACATTTTTGCTCACACTGTTTCAGCTTGTTTCCTTACTTCTCACCAAACACCACAAGCACACATAAACCATCAATTTTCAACAACTTAAGCATCATTTTTGATTCCATTTTATGTTATCCTTCCAACATTCACGCAAACGATACCCCTCACCCTTTCAACAGATTTGGTAATCAATGGTGTGTTTTTGACTAACAGCTCAATAAAGTGTGATCATGATCGCGAGATTTGCGGACATCCTTGCTTACACTTTAGCCATCAAAACGACAACGCTAACTAAGGCGCCAACAGAGCAGCCCACGACGTCGTAATACACAATGAACATAGAGGGTAAACACATGAATGAGATTCTGCTTGCAATTTTTGCAGGATTAATTGTTGGTCTATTTTTCTCGGCCATTAAACTTCCGCTGCCTGCGCCACCGGTGCTACCAGGCATTATGGGAATCGTCGGTGTTTACCTTGGTGGCATTGCCTACCAAAGCATCGTTGAGCGTTTCTTCTCTTGATACGCAATTGAATAGAAACGACACAACGAAACTATAACGTACAAACAACATACCTGGAGTGAATTATGGCTACCCCACATATCAATGCTGAACTTGGTGATTTTGCAGAAACAGTCCTGATGCCAGGCGATCCGCTTCGTGCGAAATTCATTGCTGAAAATTACCTTGAAGACGTTCAACTTGTTTGTGACGTTCGCAATATGTTCGGTTACACCGGTACATACAAAGGCCAGCGTGTCTCTGTAATGGGTCACGGTATGGGTATCCCGTCATGCTCTATCTACGTACACGAGCTGATTAAAGAGTTTGGTGTTAAGAACATCATCCGTGTAGGTAGCTGTGGGGCTGTACACGACGACGTTAAACTGATGGATGTCATCATTGGTATGGGCGCGTCAACAGACTCTAAAGTTAACCGTATTCGCTTCAACAACCACGACTTTGCCGCTATCGCTGACTTTGGCCTGCTAGAGACCGCTGTTAACGAAGCACGCGCACAGAATGTTCCTGTTCGTGTGGGTAACGTTTTCTCTGCCGATCTGTTCTACAGCCCAGAAGCTGACCTGTTCGACAAGATGGAAAAACTGGGCATGCTGGGTGTTGATATGGAAGCTGCGGGTATCTACGGTGTGGCAGCTGAGCTAGGCGCCAAGGCCCTGACTATCCTAACGGTTTCAGACCATATCAAGCGTGGTGAAAAACTAAGCTCAGACGATCGCCAAAAATCCTTTGCACAGATGATGAACGTTGCACTGGAAACGGCAATCAAGCTGTAACGAACCTACCTGTGGCCGGTGTACCCCCGATTCATCGGCCACGCCTTATTGTATGTCCAAGTAACTTCATGTTATTTGGGGATGCACTCATACCAATACCATCTGACCAGATGGTATTGGTATGACAGACAGTGAGAATTATTAGTCTCTACAGTATTGCTTTGCCTTGCTATCTCGCAGCTCAAAATTTTGTAAAATGTGGCGTCTTACACAATTTGAATGGCACTCTCCATAGAAGGCCGGCGTAGGTTGCTAGACAAGGTCTGTTGTAGACACTAATGGTACAGAGTAGGGAAACCTGCTCTGTACCACCCCCCTAAAGGGCTCTCTCCCCTGCCAATAATTATACATAACGCGCTTGTTGCTTAAGCCCATGGATAAGGTTAGGCTGACATGATGAATACACGCCGTATCGACAACCACGATTCATTACTCCCGCAAGCCTGCAGCGGTCATCAACTTAATCATTGTAAAACCGTCAGCTGCAGCAATTTCGGTTCGATCGACACGCATAATTACGTCCTTCAACGTAACAACCCCAACAAACCCATGCTGGTTTGTAAAGAGTGTGGAGCTTTCCCTCCGATCATCAATAACCATGATGTGGTCGAAGAAGCCCTGCGTCTTAAACAACAGCAAAACAGCGGGATGCCGGCATGTAGTAACCCTGAGTGTGAAAACCACGGGCTGCCAGTACTGACCCATCGCCACCTATACCATGCTTTTGGCTTTAGTGGTGACCGCCAGCGCTATCGCTGTAAATGCTGCCATGCCACCTTTGTGGATCGTTGGTCGGGATTCAATGGCAAGAATCAAATCCAGCAGAAATTATTGGCGATGCTATTTACTGGCTATCCTGTCAGGGATATCTGCCGTCGCTTGAATATGAATCCCAAATCGTTCTACGATCAGCTGACACATATTGCCAGCCGCTGTCGCCGCCAGCTAGCAATGTTCGATGCTCGTTTGGTCAAAAATGCCCCCCAGCTTGCTCTCGCATCCAATATCAGTGAGTTACAACCCAATAGTGAAAACGGTGTACTCTGGGTAGCCAGTTGCGAAGCCGAGTCAGGATATGTACTGGCCCAGGACATCAACTACCAGCCCGATGAGCACGAAGAGCGCAGCGAGTGGCATGACCCCTACACCGACGGGGCACGTTTTATGGCAGCCCCTCCAGCGCAACTGATCGAAGCCCAGCCACCGCAGCCGCAAGGCTTGCTTGCCCACATCGATGCCGTTTACCGGCAGATCATGGCGCGCCCCAATTTTGAGGACCCCCTTTCGAGCAAGCCTCGACTGAACTATCCGTCTAAAGGCTGCTTGATCAGGCCGCAATACACGGTCTATGCCCACTATATGCACCTGCAGCAGATGCTGAGCGAGAACAAAGAACTGGCCATTTATATGCCGCAGGAAACCTTGCTACGCTCGGCCTGCATCTCCATTTTTTCCGACCGTATCAAGGACAAAACCATACACCCGATCTACGTCGAAACGGATCCCGACTGGCAACACGGCCAACCGGCAGGCCGGATTGACATTGTGCTGATGGGGTGGTGGCGTGATCGCTGGGCCTTCACACGCCACCAAGAGATCAGCAAAGGGATCTGTCATCTAGGCGGCGCAAAAGGCGATGAAGGAAAATGGCTTGAAATTGCCACCCACAAAGAGATAACTCGCTACCAGCAGCGCTTCCAAGATCATTTCAGTCACTTCATAAACGAGCCGCGCCGTAAACTTCGGCCAGGTGGTCTTTTGCCTCTGTTGGATATTTACCGTGCATGGCATAACCTGTGCCACCAAGATAAAGACGGCATTACCCCAGCCCAGCGCATGGGCCTGGTGGCAACCCCACTGACCCTCGAGCAACTGCTTAGCTAATTTTTCTTGGTCGGTTAGGCCAACCAAGCAAATAATGACGGGGAGATCCAATTTCTCCCCCTCGCTTCACGGTTGCAGTTGATCAATTCATGGAAGATATATCACACTCGTTACAAAGCGTTTTATAAGCGGTAACGAAATGGATTTTCACGGATGATACCAAATAGAATTAAGCCAATCTTACTTGGGAGTATGCTATTTATTGGCATCGTTCCAGCCTTTATCTATAACTGGCTCAGCAGCGATAAGCTAATAACGGTAGCGACCGAGCAAATAGCCAAAGGCCTGAGTAGCCGCACTGCACTTGCTGCGCACAACCTCGATGACATTCTTGCTCAGCGACTACTCAGTATCCGTAAACTGGCCAGCTCCCCGGTGTTTGAGCTCCCGCTCCTTGCCCGCGATGAGACACGGCTACCGGGCCAGCAGACGTTTATAAGCAACTATCTCAAAGAGCTGTCTTCAGTTGACCCGAGCTTCAGCCAACTAGACCTGCTAGAGAGACACCAAGAGACATTAACCATTATCGCCAGCTCTGCCAAGACCCAGCCAGCGGAACTAACCCGCACCCTGGAACAAGCCGGACTGGAAGATATTCACCGCCGGTTGGCGGCCCTGAGCAATGGCAGGGCATCGCTTCTGGTCTCACAGGTGCAGTACAGCAACAACACCGCGTACCTCTATATCATCAGTTCAGTAACGCATCAGCACCACACTGATGATGAGCACGAAAACTATCTGCTGATTCGCTACCAACTCAACGAGCTCAATACCCAGCTAACCTTCCTCGGCGAGCAGATCAGCAACAGCGACTACATCATGCTGATCAACGACAAGGCAGAAATCATCCTCTCCGGCCGCCACCAAGGCCAAGACCTGGCCATATTCGATGACTTCAAAGCGTATGTCCATCAGCAGTTGCCGCTTTCCCAGCAGCATAAGGCAACTGGCCAGCAGCATTCAATCGACATGAACAGTTTTACCAACCGCCAGGGCCACGCCATGGTCACAACCCTGGCTCCACTCAACGTCAAACTGCCGGGTCGGACAAACTGGTATCTCGCTTCGATCACCCCCAAACACACCGTCACGGCAACCATCGACTACCTACAGCAGTACTTCATGCTGGCCCTGCTGATCACTGCAGGTATCGTCGTCGTGTTGTCCCTGATGCTAACAAAGCACATCACAGCCCCCATCGCGGCCCTGACCCGGTTCGCGGCCCAGTTCAAACTCGGTAACTATAGCCGGCAGAACAACTTCAAGGGGCCATATGAGTTCAAAGTCCTGCACGACGCACTCAACCAAGGGGCCAACAAAATCGCCCACGATACCCAGCGCCTAAACCAAGCCCTGCACAAAGCTGAATCCGCCGATAGAGCAAAATCGGTGTTCCTGGCTAACCTATCCCATGAAATCCGAACCCCGATGAACGGGATGCTGGGTCTCTCACAGCTACTGCTCAAAACGGAACTCAGCAAAGAGCAGGAGCAACATTTGCGCACCCTGCTGGAGTCCGGCAAGCATATGATGGCACTGCTGAATGATATTTTGGATTTCTCCAAGATTGAACAGGGCCAGTTGAAACTCAACCCGACCCATTTTTGCTTTACGGACCTCGTCGGGGCAATAGAGAGCACCTACCACTCCCTTGCCAAGGAGAAAGGCATTGAATTTGATATCTATTGCGACTTCGACCGCCGCCAGTGGTTCTATGCCGACAAGGCTCGGATCAGGCAGGTGTTGTTTAACCTTATTAGCAATGCCATTAAGTTCACCGAAAAAGGCAAGGTGACAGTATCCTTGTCCATAACCGCAGGTGAATCGAGTGGCGACCAGTACCTCCATATCCAGGTCTCCGATACTGGTATAGGGATCCCAGCCGACCGAATCGGGCTCATTTTTGACCCGTTTGCCCAAGCCGAAGCCTCAACCAGCCGCCGTTTTGGCGGAACGGGATTGGGCCTGAGTATCGTTAAGCAGCTGGCCCAGCTAATGCGAGGGAATGTCTCGGTTTCCAGCGAGCAGGGCGTTGGCTCCGCTTTCCGGGTCGATCTCGTTTTGCAACCGGGTCATTACACCAGCGACGAGAACAGTGATATCAGCGTTGACAATCTGGACTTTGCCAATTTAAACGTCTTGATTGTGGAAGATAACCACCTCAATGTGCTGATCATCGAAAGCTTCCTCAAGCAGCGAGGATTTATAACATCCACAGCCGAGAACGGTGCCGAAGCCCTGAAAATCCTCGAAAGCCAGGCCTTTGATCTGATTTTGATGGATAACCATATGCCAGTCATGGATGGTATCGAGGCGACCCAGCGGATCCGAAAACTGCCACCTCCGGCCAGCCAGACGCCGATCTTTGCCTGTACCGCCGATGTGTTTGCCGAAACCCAGCGCAATATGCTCAAGGCCGGCGTGGACTGTATGCTTACCAAACCACTGGATGAAAGAAAGTTAGTCGATGCCCTGCAGCGTTTTAAGAGCAAGATCACCCATATGGCTCGGCTACGCTCGGATCTGGAAGCTGAGGGGCTGGCCCTTCCCCATGAAGCAGCTTCCCCCCACGACAGCAGTCAGCCAACAAACGGCGTGGGCAACCTTAATCCAGACGGCTTTAAGCAAATCGACCTGACAAGCCTGCTAGAGATGATGGACGACGACCACGATATCGTATGCCTGTTCCTGCAGATGTTTGCCGACGAGCATAGCCTGGATATGAAAAAGTTAAAGCAAGCCCTGGTTGCGCAAGATTTTGATTCAGCGCTATTGATTAGCCACTCACTGAAAGGGGCATCAGGCAGCATCGGTGCCATCTATGTACAGCAAACTTCAGCAGCGGTCGAAAAGAATATCAAGGCCGGTATCCCTCCTTCGGATGAGGTTCTTTCATTGCTCGAACAGCGATTATCGCTGCTGATTGAAGAGATTCACTATCAGGTAGCCCTCACCACTTGATAACGCAATGCCATTATTCTTCCTGTTTAATGGCATTGCACAATAACCCGTTTATTCCTGACAGATTATTATTTTTCTGTTGTGCACCTATTTGGCTTGAATATTAAAACCAATAATAAGAATGAGAATATGAGATGCGAAAAATTAATGACGTTGACATTAAACTCCTCCACTTATTTACGACAATCGTTGATTCAGGTGGTTTTTCCGCTGCACAATTTAAATTAAATATGCACCCATCAACAATTAGCACCCGAAAGTCTCTATTAACACCGATATCTGGGATTCCTACCAAATAGAGATGATGCTGCTTGACGGTAAAACAGAAGTAGGGATCACCTCTTCCGAAGTCCCCAAAGACGGCTTAAAATACACCTACTTGTTTAGCGAAAGACAGTGCCTGTACTGCGTACCCGACCACCCAATACTCGCTATCTCAACGGAGATCACTCCCCAGGAGCTCCGACAGTTTCCAGTTGTAGAGCGTGGTCTGTCCCACAAAATCACACCGCTTAGCGGTACCAAAGATCTGCTCCATCTTGCCTGCAGTACCAACATGGAAGCCACAGCCCATCTCATCCTATCCGGCAATTTTGTTGGTTATCTGCCAGATCACTACGCATCGATTTGGGCGCAGCGAGGAGAAATGGTCAAAGTTAACGCCCCCTTCTCTGGAGTATTTTGCCAAATTTCATTTGACCACCCTTGAATCAAAAGAATTATCAAAGGCCGCCGCTGAATTAATTCGTGCCATCACCATTTCGCACCAACAGCAACAATCACCGCTCCTCCTATCCAAATAACAAACTGTGTTTTAAATACAATTATTCTTACCGTGGGATAAAATTACTTATCCCGCGGATATTATTTCATTAAAAATAATACATTGTCATTTTTCAAAGTAACCATACAAAACTCATTATTTATCTTCACCCATAAATAGTGCTCAATAATAACAAATAACAATATTGCCTAAAGGTAATAATATGAGCACTTACCCTTGCATTAATATTCATTTAAATACGATCACCAAAAATACTCAGAATATGGTTTCCGCCTGCCACAGCTACGGCGTTTCCCCCGCTGGCGTAACCAAACTGGCCTGCGCCTATCCGGAGGTTGGACAGGCGATTATCAACGGCGGAATTCACCTGCTGGCCGATTCACGCATTGCCAATTTAAAAAAAATCCAGCGACTTGATGCGGAAAAAATGCTGTTAAGGATACCCGCCATCAGCGAGGCCGACGATGTGGTGCATTATGCCGATATCTCCCTCAACTCAGAACTCACGACATTGGAGGCACTGTCTGACGCGGCAGTCAGGCAGCATAAAACTCATCAGATTATCCTCATGCATGACTTGGGTGATCTCCGCGAAGGAGCGTTCTATGAAGAAGAGACGATCGCGCTTTCTCACAAAGCGATGGCGATGCCAGGCATAGAGGTCGTCGGTCTCGGCACCAACCTCGCCTGCTACGGTGGCGTGGAGCCCACTGCAGAGAACCAGAGCAAACTAGTCAGCCTCGCCAGACAGATTGAATCTGAACTAGGCATCACGCTGAAGTACATCTCCGGCGCCAGCTCGGCCGCTCTGCCCTTGATGCTCAATGGTCAGCTTCCACAAGATATCAATCAGCTCAGGCTCGGGGCATCACTTCTGATGGGTATTGGCTTAAACGATGATCCAATCCCCAATACCCAGCAAGATACTTTTGATCTCACGGCCGAAATCGTCGAGCTCAAAATAAAGCCTTCAGTACCGATCAATTCCACCGCCCTTGATGCCTTTGGCAACAAGCCTGAGTTTGTTGACCGGGGATTACGCAAACGCGCCATTTGCGCAATCGGCAAGCAAGATGTCGATATTAGCGAGATCACCCCCAAAGACAAGGACATCATCGTTATCGGCGGCAGTAGCGACCACCTGATCATCGACATCAATGACAGCCAGACAGACTACCACACTGGCAGCCTGGTCGAATTCGAGCTCTCTTACGGGGGTGTCCTGCAATGCATGACATCCGAATACGTCACCAAACGCTTCATTTAATTTCGACCCAACTCATGCAGGATCGCACCACAACCTCCTGCTAAGGAAGCACCATGCTAAAAATTAAAAAGTTTCCCAATACATTTACCATCCTGTTCTTCTTGATAGCATTTTTTGCCATGCTGACCTACATACTGCCAGCAGGGAAATACACTCGCGAGATGAACGAGCAACTCGGCCGTGAAGTCCCTTTACCTGGCTCGTTCCAAATCATTGAATCGTCGCCACAAGGGTTTTTCGACACGCTAATGGCCCCCATTTCCGGTTTTTATGATCCTATCAGCGGCGTCATCGGGGCCATTGATGTCAGCCTCTTTGTCCTGATGGTCGGTGGCTTCTTAGGGATAGTCACCAAAACCGGGGCAATTGATACCGGTATTGCGCGGATCATGGTGCGGCTGAAAGGCAAAGAGATCTATATGATTCCGATCCTGATGATTCTATTCGCGCTCGGCGGTACTTCCTACGGTATGGCTGAGGAATCACTGGCATTTTACGGCCTACTTATCCCCATTTTCATGACTGCACGCTTTGACCCTCTGGTGGCCGTAGCCGTGATATTCGTCGGTACCGGGATCGGTACCCTTGGCTCAACTATCAACCCGTTTGGTACGGTGATCGCCTCTAACGCAGCCAGCGTAGACTTCCTCAGCGGCGTAGAACTGCGTTTCGCGATTCTGGCAATCGCCCTGGTTGTCGGTATCGGCTACGTCATGCGCTACGCCAAAAAGGTACAGAACAATCCAGAGTCATCGCTGCTTGCCCACCTGCGTGATGATCACGAACAGCATTTTCTTGGCAACAAAGACACCACCAGCAACTTGCCGGTACTTACCGGTCCGCAGCAAGCGGTACTGGTACTGTTTATCCTGACATTCACTATCATGATATACGGTGTATCCGTTCTCGGTTGGTGGATGGCTGAGATGGCAACCCTGTTTATCTTCATGGGGATCCTGTGCGGGATTGTCGGCCGACTGAGCGAAGATGACCTGATTAACTCGTTTGTCGCCGGCGCAGCCGATCTTATCGGGGTTGCATTAATTGTCGGTGTTGCACGCGGTATCGTTGTCGTAATGGAAGCGGGCAATATCACCGATACCATTCTTAACTATGCCGAAGGCCTTGTTGCCGGCAAGAGTTCGGTACTGTTTATCAACACCGTCTACGGAATTGAAATGCTGCTATCGTTCATTGTACCGTCGACCTCCGGCTTGGCAGTGATGAGTATGCCTATCCTGGCGCCATTGAGTGATTTTGCCAACACTGGCCGCGAATTAGTCGTTACCGCGTTTATGAGCGGAATTGGTACTGTCCTGTTTGTTACCCCAACTTACGGTGTACTGATGGGCGGTCTGGCCATTGCACGTATCCCTTATGTAACTTGGCTGAAATTTATCGCACCGCTGGTTGCCTTCTTTGTTGCGCTAAACTGTATCATCCTCTCCATCGGCGTCACCATGTAACCCTACCTACCAGCAGTCGGCCCCGGGAGTATCGCCACTCCCGGGGCCGCTCGTTTCTGCCTGTAAATCGTCAACACAAAGATATCCATCGCTAAGCAACAACTCACCGGCCCTCTACCCAGCTAATATCACGCCCGAAACGAACATATGATCCGCCTCATGAGCATGCGCTCAACACAAAAGCATCCTGCATATTCCTTAAAGGCTATTTGCACTGTTGAATTATTGGTCTTTAAGCACCTAGACCAGATAAAACTGAGATCAAAACACAGTTTGAGCACTTTTATGATTGACAAAATATGTCAAAACGCTAATTATCGAAGCATCAATTGTTCTTAAGCACTCCATCCGCTCATCGGCCATGTTTTTGGTCTGATACGGAAAGGTTAAGAAAGCGTAATTATAACTTTGCCAGCAGGATTTTTTAGCTAGCATTGAAACAATGCCCTACGAGGATAAGGTCGGAATATATGAGTACTAAACTGGAACAACTGCGCGCGCTAACTACTGTTGTTGCTGATACAGGTGACATTGAAGCTATCAGTAAGTACAAGCCGGAAGATGCGACCACCAACCCATCCCTGATCCTAAAAGCGGCTCAAATTGCCGAATATGCCCCGCTAATCGAACAAGCCATTGCTTACGCCAAAGCACAGAGTGACAACAAAGAACAACAAATCCAAGACACTTGTGACATGCTGGCTGTAAACATCGGTAAAGAAATCCTGAACGTCGTACCTGGCCGTATCTCTACCGAAGTTGACGCACGTCTTTCATACGATACAGAAGGCAGCATTGCCAAAGCCCGCCAGTTGATCAAAATGTACAACGATGCAGGCATTCCAAATGACCGTATCCTGATCAAACTTGCTTCTACTTGGGAAGGTATCCGCGCTGCTGAAGTTCTGGAAAAAGAAGGCATCAACTGTAACCTGACCCTTCTATTCTCATTTGCTCAGGCACGTGCCTGTGCCGAAGCCGGTGTTTACCTGATTTCGCCATTCGTTGGTCGCATCATGGACTGGTACAAAGCCAAAGAAGGCCGTGATTTTGAAGCTGCTGAAGATCCAGGCGTACTATCTGTTAGCAAGATCTACAACTACTACAAAGAGCACGATTACAACACAGTGGTAATGGGTGCGAGCTTCCGCAATACCGGCGAGATCCTTGAGCTTGCAGGCTGTGACCGCCTAACTATCAGCCCGCAGCTGCTTCAAGAACTTGAAGATGCGCAAGGCGAAGTGGTTCAGAAGCTAACGCCTGCCACTGAAATCAAAGCACGTCCAGCGGCGATGACGCACGCAGAGTTCCTATGGGAGCACAACCAAGACGCAATGGCTGTTGAGAAGCTAGCGGAAGGTATCCGTAACTTCGCCACCGACCAGGGCAAGCTAGAAGCCATGATTGCAGAGCGTCTGTAATCCTGCAGATATAATTTTAGAAAGCGGCCATTTGCCGCTTTCTTCCTTTTTCGATTTAGACAATTTCATAATGGATACAAATATGGAACGTAAAGTGTTGGCAAATGCAATCCGTGCCCTGAGCATGGACGGTGTACAGCAGGCAAACTCTGGTCACCCGGGTGCACCTATGGGTATGGCGGATATTGCTGAGGTATTGTGGCGCAACCACATGAACCACAACCCACAAAACCCTGAGTGGGCTGATCGCGACCGCTTCGTGCTGTCCAACGGCCATGGTTCAATGCTGATTTACTCGCTGCTTCACCTGACAGGTTACGAGCTATCAATTGATGATCTGAAAAACTTCCGCCAGCTACACTCGAAAACCCCGGGCCACCCTGAGTACGGTTATGCACCGGGTATCGAAACCACAACGGGTCCACTGGGACAGGGCATCACCAATGCGGTGGGTATGGCAATGGCTGAAAAAGCCATGGCAGCCCAGTTCAACCGTGACGGTCACGATATCGTTGACCACTACACTTACGCTTTCATGGGCGACGGCTGTCTGATGGAAGGTATCTCTCACGAAGCGTGCTCGCTTGCGGGTACCCTAGGCCTTGGTAAACTGATCGCGTTCTGGGATGACAACGGCATCTCTATCGACGGTCACGTAGAAGGTTGGTTCTCTGACGATACGCCTAAGCGTTTCGAAGCCTACGGCTGGCACGTTATCCCAGCAGTAGACGGTCACGATGCAGACGCTATCAACGCAGCAATCGAAGCAGCAAAAGCAGATCCTCGCCCAACTCTGATTTGTACCAAAACTATCATCGGTTTCGGTTCACCTAACAAGTCTGGCTCTCACGACTGTCACGGTGCACCACTGGGCCACGACGAAATCGCAGCGGCTCGTGAATTCCTAGGCTGGAACCACGGTCCATTCGAAATCCCTGCTGACGTTTACGCTGAGTGGGATGCCAAAGAAGCGGGCGCGGCGAAAGAAGCGGCTTGGAACGAAAAACTAGCAGCTTATGAAGCGGCTCACCCAGAGCTAGCAGCTGAGTTCAAGCGCCGTGTAAACGGTGAACTACCTGCGCAGTGGGAAGAGAAAGCGAACGCTATCATCGCAGATCTTCAGGCGAACCCAGCAAACATCGCATCTCGTAAAGCCTCACAGAACGCACTAGAAGCGTTCGGTCAGATGCTACCTGAGTTCATGGGCGGCTCGGCTGACCTGGCACCTTCTAACCTGACGATGTGGTCTGGTTCTAAGTCACTGGAAGCAAAAGACTTCTCTGGCAACTACATCCACTACGGTGTGCGTGAGTTCGGCATGACCGCGATCATGAACGGTATCGCGCTGCACGGTGGTTTCGTTCCATACGGTGCGACTTTCCTCATGTTTATGGAATACGCACGTAACGCAATGCGTATGGCAGCACTGATGAAAGTGCAGAACATCCAGGTTTACACTCACGACTCTATCGGTCTGGGTGAAGATGGCCCGACTCACCAGCCGGTTGAGCAGATGGCATCTCTGCGCCTGACTCCTAACATGAGCACATGGCGTCCATGTGACCAGGTTGAGTCTGCCGTAGCTTGGAAACTGGCTATCGAGCGTAAAGACGGTCCAACAGCGCTGATCTTCTCGCGCCAGAACCTGGCGCAGCAGGCGCGTACTGAAGCACAGGTTGCTGACATCACTAAGGGTGGCTACATCCTGAAAGACAGTGAAGGCAAGCCAGAGCTTATCCTTATCGCCACTGGCTCTGAAGTGGAGCTAGCGGTAGAAGCGGCTGCCCAGCTAACGGCTGAAGGTAAGCAAGTACGCGTTGTTTCAATGCCATCTACCGATGCATTCGACAAGCAAGACGCGGCATACCGTGAAGCTGTTCTGCCATCAGACGTAACGGCTCGTGTTGCCATTGAAGCGGGTATTGCCGACTTCTGGTACAAGTACGTTGGATTCGACGGCCGTATCATCGGTATGACAACCTTCGGCGAATCAGCACCTGCAGGCGAGCTATTCAAGATGTTCGGCTTCACGACTGAAAACGCAGTTGAGACAGCTAAAGAATTGCTGAGCTAAGTTAGCCAACATTAAGTAAATAAAAGGCGCTAAGTGAATCACTTAGCGCCTTTTTTATTGTTCTTTTCGCCAAAATCATTTATCGGGTAAAAGCAGCGGTAAGCACTCTCTAAGATTTTGACATTGATACCCACTCAAACCTTACAGTACAATGAACCGTAAAATGATAGCGCATCTTTTCTTGCAAGCACCTTTGGGTGTTTAACTTCGACGTAGGACCCCATTGATGGCAAAAGTAACCCCAGAAGAAGCATTGAAAACCCGCCAGCGAATTTTGGATGCAGTCATTCAGTGCCTGCTAGACCCTCAGGTCGGTTATGAAAAAATGACCTACACCCGCTTGCAAACCATGACAGGTATTTCGCGTGGCGGTATTCTCAATCACTTTGGTAAAAAAGAGCACTTTCTATTAGCGCTTGATGGCAGGATTTTCAATACCGTACTGAATGAACTCGATTTGTCGAGCAGAGACGCCTTCAGTTCATCGTTTGAGTCAGCCCTAGCTCGCCCGACATTTAATGCAGTCATGCAGTTACTGCTCAATAATGCCTCGCACCATGTGGCTATTGAGTACGCAAAGCAGGCATGGCGGGATCTTGAGGACCTTATAGAAGAGAAGCTCGGAGCCGAGGTAAAAGAAAACGATCTTCCCCGCTTGCTCGGCCGCAGTATCTTTATGCTGACAACAAGCAAGGCAGCCTAAGGCTTAATATCATCAAGCCCCGCCATTACTGGCAGGGCTAGCGGAAAAGTTAAGGCATTTCAAATATACCCAAGCATCATGAAATTACTTGGGTATATCGGTAATTAAATTTTGCGCATGACCGATTTAAGTTCTTCAACTAGCTCAATGTTCGATAGCTCACCTTTTTCAACATCAAAATTGTCATAGAAGCTTGGTACCGATAATGAGCCTCTTACTTCTGCATCAAAAAACGGCGCTGATTCCACAGCCGTCGACAATACTGATTTTGCACCGCCCGGACCTGGTGAGGTAGAAAGCATAATAACGGGTTTCCCCTGATACACTTTCATATTAATCCGTGATGCCCAGTCAAAAATATTCTTATACGCCGCTGTATATGACCCATTGTATTCAGCGAATGAAATCACCACGGCGTCTGCTTCACCAATCTTGCTGAAAAAGCGCTTGGCATGTTCATGAACACCCGAGGATTTTTCTCTTTGCTCACTGTAAATAGGCATATCAAAATCATTCAAATCCAACACTTCAACGTCTGCACCTTCGGCCAAGCCTGCAGCGTACGTCGCGAGTTGTTTATTGATGGATGTGGTACTGTTTGT
Organism: Photobacterium gaetbulicola Gung47; assembly: GCA_000940995.1. Classification (NCBI taxonomy): domain Bacteria; kingdom Pseudomonadati; phylum Pseudomonadota; class Gammaproteobacteria; order Vibrionales; family Vibrionaceae; genus Photobacterium; species Photobacterium gaetbulicola. The sequence continues at coordinate 86,960 of CP005973.1, read as the reverse complement.
TGCGCCAATTGCCAAAACTTTCATTATTACCCCTTAAAATTTAACCACTTAACTACTGTCGCTTGTTGGTATGGAAAGGATGATAAAACCTCAAGTTAGGTTGAGGTAAAGCTTTTTTTGTGGCTAAATTAAAAATAATGGGACAGCCCCTAATTCAACTTAGCTAGTGTCTGTGCAACAGCATGAGGCGGAGAAATTAACATGAGCATGACCGTCGGCCAGGTAGCAAAACGCTCTGGTATTAATGTTTCTACCCTGCATTTCTACGAAGAGAAAGGCTTGATTGTGAGTTCTCGGGATCACGCAAACCGCAGGCTCTATGATCGGCAAATCTTGCGCCGGATCGCGGTGATCAAAGCCGCGCAGAATATCGGGCTTTCACTGCAAGAGATCTCTGAGGCCCTATCAGATCTGCCCAAGCATAGAGCGCCTAAGCAGGAAGAATGGGAAAGGCTCGCACGAGACTGGAATAAAACGCTCGAGGAGCGAATTCAGGCACTAAAAAGCCTGCAATCGAAGCTGAGTAGCTGTATCAACTGTGGCTGCCTGTCACTTGGCACCTGTGAGCTTTACAACCCAGAAGACACCAAGGGCATCTATGAGCCAGGAGCAAGGCTGGTGAGCACTGACTCAGATAACCAATCATAATCTAGTGTCACAAAAAGCCTCGTATTTCGTCGGGGATGCCTAGTTAAGGGCTTCAGTGTAGTGGCGGAGCGGCCGGGCTTGCGTCCAAGCGGGACTCATCAGTCCGCAGGACTGACGCCTATGTTCAACGCATACAAGAAAGGCCCAGTCTTTCGACTGAGCCTTCAGTGTAGTGGCGGAGCGGACGGACTTGATGGTCCGGCACCCCGGCCCGCAGACAAAAGTGCGCAGCACTTTCGGGAGCGTTAGATACAAAAAAGCCCTCGTCTTTCGACAAGGGCTTCAGTGTAGTGGCGGAGCGGACGGGACTCGAACCCGCGACCCCCGGCGTGACAGGCCGGTATTCTAACCAACTGAACTACCGCTCCAATTCTGTGTGAAACTCAGCTTAAAACCTAGTTTCTAGAATGTGGTGGAGACGCTCTGGGCATGGAGGATTTGAACCCTGCTTACCCAAAAGCTCAAATAACCAGTATTGCTACTGACTATTAGAATGTGGCGGAGAGATAGGGATTTGAACCCTAGATACGCTATTAACGTATGCCGGTTTTCAAGACCGGTGCTTTCAACCACTCAGCCATCTCTCCGTAAGTGCGGCATATGATAAGTTGCTTAAGGCCAGCTGTAAACCCCAAAAACAGCCAACTGGTCACAATACAATCAAAAACAACATTTTTATGAAGACATCACGAAAGAACAGGTTTCATCAGCAGGATGACTTAACAACACACCAACTACGTACCTTAATGAGCCTGTTTATTTACCATCACACTACAAACAAGAAACACGTGTAGATTTTAAAGAGAGAATTTGTTAGATAAATACATCGTAAGTGTTTACACCAAACCTGTTCTATTCACTGCACGGGAATTAATATTTGTTTTGCTCGGCAAGATGGCTCTTTATTTTCTAATTCGCCGAATAAAAAAATATATTTTATATCTTACAATAATGTGAAGAGAAATAACCATAATGTGTAATAACTTGCACACAGCATGATTTAACACAAAAAAAGATGATGTAAATATTTTTTGGCACTTGTATGTATTTATTTTCCTAAGAACTAATATAAAACAGTAGGTTACAAAATAAAAAATGCCTGATAAAAAAGACACCCCAAAGCGCAACAAAATTAATATTAAAAACTGGAACCAAGATCACAGAAAGAGATGATGCACTTATGCATCATTGTGATACCGGTTCCATAGAAACACAGGACAATGCACACGGATGCTAAGCGAAATTTGTGACTGCCAGCTTATAACATGCCCTAAATGTGGCCAGCGTGATAATTTTTTAATTAACACAGAAACCAATACTCTTATCTGTATTTGTGGGTATCACTCTCCTCTTAAGAAATGTTACTGCAAAAAATAACATCAAGGTTGTGATATATGTATTTTAATTGCCCATCTTGTAAAGAAAGTGTGTTTTTTTACCGTTTGCATAGAACAATATTAGAGAAGTTAACTAAGAAGAAATACGCAAAATATCAATGTAGCCACTGCTCAGCTCTCATTTTATCTCATATGTCGATGGACAAGGTTATTCTACTCAAGGGCGGAGACTACAGGTGTGCACACCAGATATAAGTACAATGGATATTAAAGATGATAATGGTATTGATCTTAAAATAAATCAGCAATACTACATTGAGCACCTTGTTAATCTTCATTGGCGATATTTCAACGCAATCTCTGATGATGACAAACAAGAATTAAACTATCTTGAAGAAACCATAGCCAAGACCAGAGAAAACCTCGCCAGATTAACCCTATAAGTCGTGGAGGCAGGCACCACTAGCCTGCCTCCAGTGAACATCCACCACTACAAGGCAAACTTCCACACTGGCCTTAGTCCCCATAGCAGCCAGAACATTACCGACGGCATAAACTTTTTCTTGCGCCACAAGAACTGTGCTTGATGCTTGAGGAAAGCCGCTTTCAAAAAGGCATCGGCCAGTTGCCCAGACTCTCCGGCATTTACAGCACGGAGTTCCTCTAATTCACTGCCGGCCAAAAATTGTCGCAGCTGTCCTTCCTCAATCCATTGCTGCACAACCTGTTCAGCCTTGTTCATTAACTCAGACTGCGGAACAACAGCTTGAACCAAACCGATAGCCAGTGCTTGCTGGGCATCAGGTTTCCAGCCTTCAGTACCAAGCATACGCTGAGCATTGCCTTCTCCTATCAAGCGAGGTAGATGCACACTCGAGCAGCCCTCGGGGGTCACACCCAAAACGGCAAAAGGCGTTGAGAATGTCGCATTATCAGCAGCAATAATTCCATTGGCTAATGTCGCAGAGGTCACGCTGGCACCGATTGCAGGACCATTTACCGCAACAAGCAATGGCTTGGCGCAACCAAGAAATATCTCAAACAAGGCTTGGTTGTTTTCGGCAATGAGCTCACGTAACTTTCGTGGAGCCATGAGCTTCAAGGTACCACTCAGATTCACCCCCGCAGAATAATAGCTCCCAGCCCCGGTCAGAATGATCCCTTTGACATCATCATCGTGGTTTGCCTTATCAAAGACCTCCTTGAGGGCATTCATCATGTCCATCGTCCAGCCGTTTAATTTTTCAGGGCGATTCATCGTAACGGTCAAAATCCCCTCATTAACCCGGGTCAATATCTGCCCAGCTGACACTGGCATTAACTTCATGTCGTTCACAATAGTCGGCTCCCTTCTTTGGCGCTCGTTCCGTTATATCCATCACAACTAAAATGATTAATTTGCTAGTCCAATCAACCTTTCTCTGTAATCCCCTACAACGACGATCACGGGGACGAAACCTAGATCTAATCTCCACCCAAAGCTGTTTAAAAAAGCAACAAGTGTGGATTCGATCACTCTAATCAAAGGCTGCACCTATTAGGGTATAAGTAAAAGTTAGAGCAAAGAAACTAAGATCTGTCGCTGCTACACAATGTTTGATTAGGGGGCCTTCATTGAGCCCTTATCAAGCCTTAATTGCAAAGCTTGCTGACATCATTGCGAGGCCGACTGGCCAAACTGATACGACTGCAGCTGACTTTGCAATTTAGTATTGCGGAGTCAGGCAGATGGAAAAACTTAAATTAGCGAAGGAATTATTTACCAGACCACTAACCTTAGACGAACTCTACCAACTCGATCAGCTTGAGCGGCAAGCCAAAGGCAAGGAAAAGCTCTATATCGCTTCCCTGTGGGATGCGGCCTACGCCTTGGTGGAACCTGCTGTACTCCACCAAGCCCGCGAGGCCGGGCTGCTCTAGCCATACTTATCTTGGTCTTCAGTTTACAGGTCTGCCTGACGGCAGGCCTGCATGATCACGCCTAGGGCTCTTTGCCTGTGACGTACATTACAAAACTATGTGGCAGCATCCTTAATTGCGGCATTTGAATTCGCCATGACAGTATCAATAAGATCCAACAGCCACATGAATTTGGCAGCATGTTGATTCTTTTTGTTCAAGAAAGCATACACCTCAACTAGCGCAGGCTGCTCTAGGTCGTCCACGAAGACCGCCCGTATATCGTTTTTATATCGCTCCACGACTGGCTGCATACAGGGGGCAATAATATCGGTCTGTTTAATCGTCTCTATCAATCCGCTCAATGACGTCGTTCTCAAACTGAACGCCATAGACTTACCCAGTTTTGTGACTTCTTCTTCCAGTCGTGAATGCTTGTTAGGATCCAGATACGCCATATCAACGTGCGCGAATGGGTATTCGAGCAGTTCATCAATATTGGCATTCGTCCCTTTATATGGATGGTCTTTCCTAACCGCTAAGACAAATGTGAGGGTAGCAATCGGCACTGCAATAATGTCTGACGGTAAATTTTCCACTTCAAAATGAACCACAACATCCACCAGCCCTTGTTGAAGTCTCTCAATCGAGTGCTTGGATATAGTATGAGTGACCAAGGTAGAGCCTGGGCTTTGTTGCGATAGCAGCAGGTATAACTCGGTGGTTAGCCATGGGAGTACATGCGGATTGCACTCGACATGGAATTCTTCGTTTATCTGGCAGGGATCAAACTGCTTTCCCTCCTCAATGGCCATTGCCAAGCCCTCAAGCAAAGGGAACACTTTCTGGTACAAACTATCGGAATACGGTGTCGGCAAGAATTGTTTATTTGACAGAACAAACAACTCCTCTCCGAGCGACTCTTTGAGCTTCTTAATACTTTGACTGACGGCTGGCGTTGTCACAAACAGTTTCTCGCTTGCTTTGCGCAGACTCCGCTCTTGGTACACCGTCACAAAGATCTTCAAAAGATTCAAATCCACTTTGTTTAATTTCATGCGCTCACCATAAACCACAGCTTAACGATCTCTTTAGTTTATATTAATTTCCTTAACCAAAGCTGCCTTATATAGTAACCAAAAACCGACAAGTTACAGGGAAGTAATGAAAAACCATACGAGGCAATATGCTAATACAACGCTCACTACTTTCTCTCCTCACGATTACATTTACCTGTGCATCAGCGGCCAACGAAGCAGATATTCAAGATATGTCAGACCCATTAGCGGTATATACGCAGGCGGGGTTGGGCTATACCGACAAGGGCCTGAACCTAAAATTAGGTCAGACCTATGACACAGGTAATGACACGACCATGGGTATGAATATCATTGAAATAAAAGGGGTTGCAGGTCAATCCATTGGCTGGAGTAGCCGGGACAACGATGACAGCATTGACTCCATTCGCTTCAGAAATTTCGGCGTAGACCTGACGAACGGCAGAGGCGCTCAAATTGATGTTTCCTGGGATTTTGACAGTAACCAAGGATCTGCATCTTACAGCTTAATTCAAGCTCTGCCTCAAATGGGCAGGTTTAACTTCTACCCACTAGCTGGGGTCGGGCTGGCAGCAGGTGAAGAATTGCCCGGGACCACAGGCGGCAACCCCGATGCCGACCAAGTAAGGGACCGCTACAACCTGCACGGCACATTCTATGTCGCAGGGATGTACAGCAAGATGCAAATTACCGATAACGTCTGGCTTAACTACAACCCCATGTACCTGGGCACTATCTCAGGATCGTCAACATTCAAAGATACAGGCTTTGAGGGCGACAGCTCCGTGCTGGCACACGAATTTGCTGCAAGTTATCAACTAACACCACAAGCCAATATTCGCTACTTCGCCAATTGGACGCAGAACACCGATTTCAATGACGGCGACCACCGCATTGAGTTCAACTACCAGCTTTAATTATTAGCGAGGAAACATCATGAAAACTCTCACGAACACCATTGCTTCAATACTGGCCGTTACCTCACTTTCTGGTATTGCCTTTGCGCAAAATAGCGAGCCGACGGAAACCATCACAACACGCTCTGGTGAATTTACATTCGAGAACAGCTTTTTACATGGTATTCCAACTCAGGAAAGCTCCGAGCGCCTATTTGAACTGATCGATTATCAACGTGCATCACAGGCCTACATTTGGTCTGTCCCTCTCGTCTCAAACTACGCCTGGAAAAAAGCCTACGAGAAAATGGGGGCCGAGGATGGCCAAATCACTTATGTCGCCACCCATCAAGCAAAATTGGGAGGTTTAACCTATAACACCTCCACGCCGTATGCGCTAACTTGGTTCAATGTCGAACAACAGCCGGTCGTTATTAGCATCCCAACCGATGAGCTTCGCGGGGCAGTGCACACGATGTGGCAGATAGGCATTGCCCAGATGACCGAGCCGGGCACCTACGTCATAAAAGCCAAGGGCAGCCCAACCCCAGCAAATATTCCCAAAGATGCGAAAGTTCTGGAGTCTGACACCAATTATGTGTTCTTCGGCGTGCGCCTGATGGCGAAATCCGAAGAGCAGCGAATGAAAGATCTCGCAGCACTCAAGATCACAGATACAAGCGGTAAGCCGCTGAGCGCTAAAGGCGTCAACTACCCGGAGCGCGGTGAAGATGCCAAACACCCTCGCGGCATGGCATTTTGGCAGGTTTTGGACGAGGCTATCCAAGCAGAAACCGTGGCCGAGCGAGACCGTATCATGCACGATATGCTTCGCCCGTTAGGTATTGAGAAGGGCAGACCTTTCGAGCCGACCTCTCAACAGCGCAAAATTCTTGAGCAGGCCGTCGTTATGGGTGAAGCGATGGTAAAAAACATCGACTTCAATAAAACCGAACGCCTTCCCCATGCCGCTTATGGACCTACCGGAAATACATGGGAAATCGCCACCGCCTCCACGCCAAATCAAGACCGCGCTTACGGTGTCGATCTAGATGGGCGTGCCGCTTGGTTCTATGAAGCGGTAACCAATGACATTGCGATGCACGGATTCGAAAATGGCGGCTGGGGACAAATCTACCTCGATAACTACCGAGATGACAACGGCGACGGCCTTAATGGCAGCAATCACTACACCCTAACCCTAGATGGAAAGGTAAACTACGCAGATCTATTTTGGACTATCACGGTTTACAACGTCGAAAACCGAGCGATTATCGATAACGACCTTGAACGCGCAGACGTAGGTTCAAACATTGCCGGTACGGTAAAGAATGCGCAAGGCGACTATACATTCCATTTTTCGCCAACCAAGCCGGCGGGTGTGAACGAAGCAAACTGGGTTCAAACCCGCGAAGGAGAAAATTGGTTCGTTTACTTTAGAGCGTATTCACCAAGCGAAGAGTTTGTACAGCAGAAACCCGAAACCATACTGCCAAACTTCAAACGTATCAATTAACTACATGGTAGGGAAGCCAGCATATTTGCTGGCTTTTATGATAAAGATAAATTAAATCAAGTATCGCGAAAAACACAGGAAGCTCAATATCTCTCCTTGTAGAAGGCAGTATAGGCGCTCGTTGAACCAGGCGTATTCCTGTGGGCCATGAGGCTGAGCTACATCTGACATATCTACTCTTTCTTTTCTCTCAACGTTTAAAAATAAACCTTCAAATCAAACCAAATTTAATAATACAAATAAAACAAACCAAAAAGTGATCGCACTCACCTAGCAACCCTCGCATAAAAACCAATTTAGCGATCAAAATCATAAAGATAAAAACAAATAGGTGACGAGTTTATCACTTTACCAAAAGCCACTTTGATTGATATAAAATAATACAATAACCTCAAATGACACAGGAGATATCAAGGTGTAAGGATGAACACACAAAAACAAATTGCCCTAGATGCAATCGAGCTTGTTAGGCCTGCTATCGAGCGCCTATTCTCACGAACCAACCGTCAAGAACTGCATATAGTAGTGATGGATCCCCGCCTCAAGCCATGGGAATCCAGCTTTGAAGAAGCCGTTTTAGTTGAAACCTCTATCGGCCAACCTGATGCATGGACAATCCCTTTTGATCAACTCGCCCGAAAGAAAGCCCAACAAGCTTGGCGTGACTCCCAGGCCAATATTAATCACCAAACGGCTCACCCATCGTCGCTACGAGATGATGATGTGCTGTATTACGGCTCCTTTGTCTACGGCAATGTCGTCGTCGCCTGCAGCGGGGTGCAGCAATGGTATGACATGCTGATCAGTGGCTGGATTGCCCTGGCCATCGAGCAACTCACAATCAACGACTACCAACTCCAAAAAACGAATAACCCGACTCAAACCTACCGACGTGAACAATAAAATAGGTATCTAAAATATGAATAAATTACTAAAAGCAGTCATGATCTCCGCAGGTGTACTAGTTTCAGCCACCGCTGTTGCTGCTGATTACCCAACCAAAAACATTCGCTTGGTTGTCCCTTTTGGTGCCGGTGGCGGTACCGATGCTGTTGGCCGTACGTTGGCTAATAGTGCTAAAGATGTTCTAGGTCAGAATATTTCTATTATGAACCGTACCGGTGGTGCAGGTGCTGTAGGGATGAGCTTTGGTGCCCAGCAGCGCGCTGATGGTTATACCCTGACAGTAGTCACCCGCGAGATTACCTCACTTCCTCAAATGGGCCTGATGCGCCACTCTGCCGATGATTTCCGCTTGATCCGTATGGTAAACCTCGATCCAGCCGTTGTATTAGTCGCTGCTGACAGCCCATACAACAGTATCAATGACTTAATTGCTGATGCCAAAAAAGAGCCCGGCAAAGTGAAGTTTGCTTCTACCGCAGCACCAAACTTCTACCTGATGGCACTAGAACAAGATCAAGATATCAAACTAAATGCCATTCCTTACAACGGTGCTTCAGAAGCGATTCCAGCAGTCCTGGGCAACCACACGGATGTCACCATGGTGACACCGGGCGAAGCCATCGCACAGCTTCGCTCAGGACAGCTAAAGGCCCTCGGCGTAATGTCTGAAAAACGTATCGCGTTTATTGAAGATGTTCCAACCCTGAAAGAGCAAGGAGTAGATGTGGTGACGGGGACTTGGCGTGGCATCGGTGCGCCAAAAAACACCCCTGATCACATTATTGAAAAGCTGGGTGCGGCTTTTGACAAAGCTATGGCGAGCGAGGAATTCAAATCATTCATGGCAACAGGCGCAATGTCGATTCACAACCTGAATGCCGAAGAGTTTACCAAGTTTGTCTACGAAGATACGCAAGCACTAGGCTCTCTAATTAACTAACCATACTCAGGAGCCAGCACACCCTGCTGGCTCTTATTATAAACACGCTCAACACAAGGATGGATTCTATGTTGAATAGAAACTTTCTTTTCCCGTCCCTGATCATTTTATTAGGTGCCGCTTCCCTTTTCGTTATCAGCCAATTCGACAAGCCGATATTCCAAGATGCCAGTGTCGATGCCGCCTTTTTCCCAACCGTTGTCACTATCGCTATGATGTTTATTTCGGCGGTGTTAGCCTTCCAGCATTGGCAAAAAGCCCACCGTTACAAGAAGGAAAAAAAACAAGAGAAAGAAGCACCAATATTTTCAAAGCTGTCTATTTTTGGTGTCGCCTACTTAATTGGTTATACCTTCTTGATTCACCTTCTTGGCTACCTGTTTGCCAGTCTTATTGCCTTCGCCTTATACCTATTTTATTTCAAGGTGAAGAAAACCCTTTATTACGTTATTGCAGCAGTATTCGTTGTATCTGTGTATTTCCTGTTTGGCGAAGTGTTTGTGATCGCACTTCCTGACGGCATCATTCTGTAGAGGCCGCATATGTTAGAACATTTATTTTCAGGCATCCTAACCGCTTTTAGCCCTAGTGTTTTCCCCGTACTGATCTTCGGCGTACTGGGCGGGATCATCCTCGGTGCCCTACCCGGCCTCACCGCAACCATGGGTGTTGCCATTTTGCTGCCTTTTACCTTTGGGATGGAGCCAACGGCTGCACTGGTCATGCTCATCGGTGTTTATATCGGTGGTATCTATGGTGGCTCGATTGCCGCGATTTTGCTCAAAACGCCCGGTACCCCGGCCTCTGCGGCGACCGTGCTTGACGGCCATACCCTTGCAGCAAAAGGCCAAGCTGCTCGGGCACTGAGTATCTCGGCGGTTGCCTCGTTTATCGGGGGCCTTATCAGTACCATTGTACTAATTGCGATTGCACCACTACTGGCTGACTTTGCCCTCAAGTTCAATGCGCCTGAATATTTCGCGCTGGCCTTGTTCGGCCTTACCATCATTGCCAGTGTGTCGTCGAAAAACATCCTCAAGGGATTACTTGCAGGCAGTATCGGCTTGCTAGTATCCACTGTAGGTCTAGACCCGATCAGCAGTGTGCCTCGCTTTACGTTTGATGTGATGGATTTGTACAGCGGCATCAATGTGATACCGGTACTAATTGGTTTATTTGCTATCTCTGAGGGTCTCAACCAGCTTGAAAAGTTGCATACACAGAAGAAAAGCGCACCACCGAAATTTGACCATAAGTTACTGAGCAAGAGAGATCTGAAAACCATGCTGCCAACTGCGGTGAAAAGTGGTTTGATGGGTACCTCTATCGGCTCGGTACCGGGGGCAGGTGCCGATATCTCAGCGTTTGTTTGCTATAACGAAGCCAAGCGCTCGGCCAAAAATCCGGATGAATTTGGCAAAGGTTCGGTACAAGGCTTAGCGGCAGCAGAAGCAGGTAACAATGGCGTTACCGGTGGTTCACTGGTTCCGCTATTGACGCTGGGTGTCCCGGGTGATGCGGTAGCTGCTGTTTTACTTGGCGCATTGATTGTGCAGGGCCTGACGCCAGGACCATTGCTGTTCAGCCAAAGTCCTGAAGTCGTCTATGGGGTATTCAGTTCAATGCTGGTTGCCAATATTGTCATGTTGATTATCGGCTTGCTCGGTATCCGCTTCTTCTGCCGCATTATTGAGGTACCTAAGATCATCATGATCCCTATTATCATCTTCCTGTCGGTGATCGGTGCCTATGCTATCAACAACTCGATGTTCGATGTGGGTATTGCGATCAGCTTTGGCTTGCTTGGCTTTATCCTCAATAAGATGGAAATCCCATCCTCTCCTATCCTGCTGGCGATCATCCTAGGGCCAATGGCCGAAACCAACCTGCGCAAATCACTGCTAATGTACGACGGTAGCTGGTCATTCCTGTATGAACGCCCTATCGCACTAGCATTCATTGTTCTGGCAATCTTCTCGGTCTATTCCACCATGAAGCTCAAAAAGAAGCAGGCACAGAATCCTGTGAAGCCTGTTGCCAAGTAACAGATGTAAAAAAGCCAGCAGTTAAGCTGGCTTTTTGAATATGGCGGAGCGCTTTAAGTATGGTGGATTTGATTCAAATCCCTTACTCAGAACTCAATGCGTACGAAAAAGGCCTTGTCTTATGACAAGGCCTCTGAATGTGGCGGAGAGATAGGGATTTGAACCCTAGATACGCTATTAACGTATGCCGGTTTTCAAGACCGGTGCTTTCAACCACTCAGCCATCTCTCCGTAAGTGCGGCGTATGATAATCATAACGATCCGCCTTGTAAACCCACCCAATAACCAAGTGCTTACATATCCACCAGCAGCCTGCTTTATGTGTTAAAAATAAAGCAATTGACCGTTATTTTTTCTGCTTCGTACCAAATAGAGAGATTTTCAAAGAGCAGACTGGATTTTCCCTCACCAACTGGACTTTTAATACCTCTTTGCTCCAAACGCTTATGCATCGTCAGCAAATTAGTCCCCCCCTTCACTATTGGCCTGAGAGCTAAATCACATCTCATTTCGCAGGGTACAAAAGTCCAGCTAATGGCCTATTTATCCAATAGTTTCATCTGATCTCCCGTCCCATAATTACAGCCATCCAGACAGCATTCTGTCTTAGAACATCGCTCAACCCTGTTGCGTTGGCGGCCAAGCCAACTGAAAAAATAAACCATAAAAACATGGAGTAATTCGAAATGAAAAGCCAACTGTCAGTGTTAAAAAGACACTTATTGACGGGTACCAGCCACATGCTCCCCTTCGTTGTTGCCGGTGGGGTATTACTTGCCCTGTCAGTCATGCTGGGGGGGAAAGGTGCGGTACCGGAAGGCGTATTCCTGGAAGGTCTGTGGGACATGGGTATTGCTGGTTTTACCCTGTTTGTGCCAGTACTTGGTGGCTACATTGCCTACTCGATTGCCGACCGACCAGCACTTGCACCAGGTATGATTGGTGCCTACCTGGCTAACCAAGTCCAAGCCGGTTTCCTTGGCGCGATCGTGGTCGGCTTCATCGCGGGCTACGTTGTCCTGCAGCTCAAGCGTATTCCGCTATCCAATAAACTCAAAGCCATTTCAACCTACTTTATCCTGCCTATCGGCGGCACTTTTATTGTCTCTGGCTTGGTGATCTGGGTCATCGGTACGCCGATAGCCATGGCCATGGAAAGCATGAACCTGTGGTTACAGGGGATGGCTGGCGCCTCTAAAGCCTTCTTGGGTATGGTACTCGGTGGCATGACCGCCTTCGACATGGGTGGCCCTATCAACAAAGTCGCCACCTTGTTCGCCCAAACCCAAGTCGGTACACAACCATGGCTAATGGGCGGTGTTGGCATCGCTATCTGTGTTCCTCCTCTGGGTATGTTCCTAGCGACTTTGCTTTCACCAAAACGTTACACCGACGAAGAGCGTGAAGCGGGGAAAGCCGCTGGCATCATGGGCTGTATCGGTATCACTGAAGGAGCAATTCCTTTTGCTGCCGCCGACCCGATGCGCGTACTGCCTTCTATCGTGGTAGGCGGCATGGTCGGTAACGTTGTCGGCTTCATGTTCAACGTCCTCAACCATGCGCCATGGGGCGGCCTGATTGTGCTACCAGTGGTGGACGGACGCTTGTTCTACATCGTCGGTATCGCCGCCGGTGCTCTAACTACTGCACTGATGGTCAATGCATTGAAAAAACCTATCGAACAACGTCAAGACGCCAAAGTTGAAAATGACTCGGCGGAAGACACCCTTGAATTAGATTTCGACTAACAATTTTTCGGGAGAAAACAACATGAAACTACTAGGCGTAACTTCTTGCCCATCCGGCGTTGCCCATACCTATATGGCAGCAGAAGCATTGGAAACAGCGGCCAAAGCCAAAGGCTGGGAAGTCAAAATCGAAACTCAGGGCTCTATCGGGATTGAAAATGAAATCCTGTCAGCCGAAGTAGAAAATGCCGATATTGTCATCCTGACCAAAGATATCGCAATCAAAAACGAAGAGCGCTTCAAGGGCAAGAAAATCGTTCGTGTCGGGGTAGCAGATGCAGTGAAGAAAGCCCCGCAAATCATGGATAAAATCGAAGCGCATCTCGCTTCGGCTTAAAACCTCACCCCAATGCCCTGGCTTTAAATGGCCAAGGCATTGGCACATTATTACTCTGAAAAATGATACCTACTCTACAGTTTGCAGAATATCATTTCGAAGTGGCGGATATTAGAGTGGTATCATATAAACGGTTAGTCTTCAGTATGTTATGCGTCTTCAGGTAATGCATATTCAGAGCTAGCCTTTCTTTTTGATAACACTGCGCCTGTGGCGAGTGGTTGAGTAGATGTAATGACATGAAGCAAACCTTCACTGATCTTCTTGATAATGTGATTTCTGACAGCAGCGCCTTCAATACCATCTGGTTTGCCGGTGATGATGTCCCGCCTCCCGAAGCCAGTTACCAGGTCAACTTTCCGCGCCTTGAACTGGTATTCAATGGCCAATACGAAAACTTACTAGAAAGCCCGCAGCACCAAATTGAGAATATTCTACTCCGGCCTGGCGATGCCCTGTTTATTCCGCCCAATGCCTGGAACAAGCCGAGTTGGGACAAAGAGTGCTCGGTGCTCAGCTTACTGTTTGGCAAAAGCCAGCTCGGGTTCAGCCTGGTCAGCAAGCACGACAATGAGGAAGGCTTCTATGATGTGGTCAAGTACAGCGTGCCGCAGCGGACTGGCCGGGCCATCGATCACATTCTGACAGCACTATCGACCCTCGCCTACGAAAAGCAAAAGCAGCCAGCCGATAAATTCCTGTTGCTAGCGCTGCTCAGTTATTGCAAGGATATGCTGACCCTGCCGACAGAAGATACCAGCCGTCGCGGTGAGGACATGTTCAAAGGGATCTGTATTTACGTGCAGGAAAACTTCCACCGCAACATCAACCGCAATACCGTTGCTGCCCGCTTTAATATCTCACCGAACCACTTGTCGCGGCTGTTTCGCCAAGAAGGGCACATGCGCTTTGCCGACTATATCTCCTGGGTGCGGCTTGAGCGCGCCAAGTTCATGCTTAAGCGCTACAACTTCCGCCTAGAGGAAGTGGCTCAACGCTGCGGCTATCATGACCCCAATTATTTCTGTCGGGTATTCAAGCGAAAGACAGGGAAAACCCCGACCGAATACCGCAGCCGTTAAACCAAGCAACACATCAAAAGCCGAAACCTACTTTACCCTCTGCGGCATCACCTGTTATTGTGAACTGTGTTTTTTAAAGGCTGCCGCCATTATGCTCACAGCTCTGTCTATCAATAACTACCGCTCAATTTTGGATCTCAAGGTGCCGTTGGGGCCGCTCAATGTCATTACCGGCGAAAATGGCACTGGTAAATCCAACCTCTACAAAGCGTTACGTTTGCTGGCCGAAACGGCACAGGGTGGCGTAGTTCCAGCCATCGCCAAAGAAGGCGGACTGGATTCGACTTTCTGGGCGGGGCCTGAAACCCTTTCAAGGGCAATGAAACAGGGTGAGCAGGCTGTTGAATACACGGTACGCCAACGCACCAAGCGGATGAAGCTGGGTTTTGCCACCGAGCAGTTCAGCTATGCCATCTCTCTGGGTTTGCCGGTTCCCTCTTCACAAACCATGTTCGGCCAAGATCCCGAAATCAAGCGAGAATGCATCTGGAACGGCCAGGTCTACCGGCCATCCAGCAGCCTAATCGACCGCAAAGGGGCAATGATCAAAGCCCGCAGCGGGCGGCAGTGGCAGGTCATCTCACAACATATCGCCAGCTACCATAGCCTGTTTGATCAAATGGCCGATCCAGTTGCCACACCAGAGGCTTTTCAGCTTCGAGAGACCATCCGTGGCTGGCGCTTCTACGATCACTTCAGAACCGATCGCGACGCACCTGCTCGTCAAGCGCAATTGGCAACTCGCACACCGGTTCTGCATCACGACGGTAGGGATCTGGCCGCGGCCCTGCAAACTATCATCGAGATCGGCGATAAAGAGACCTTGTTCAAAGCTATTGACTACGCCTTTCCCGGCGCATCCATTCGCATAATACACCATGCCGATAGCCGATTTTCTCTCGAGTTTTCCCAGCAGGGACTGCTCCGCCCATTAACTGGTGCCGAGCTTTCCGACGGCACATTGCGTTTTCTTCTCTGGGTGGCAGCACTATTGACGCCTCGCCCGCCAAGCCTAATGGTACTCAACGAACCAGAAACCAGTTTGCATCCCGACCTACTGCCAGCATTGGCAAGACTGATCCTCCATGCGACCAAACACAGCCAGCTTTGGGTGGTCTCCCATTCACCGCGCTTGATTGCCGCCTTGGAGCAACACCCTGACTGCAATGCGATCAAGTTGGAGAAGGAAATGGGCCAAACCGTGATCCCTGGACAGGACATTCTAACCACACCGTCATGGCACTGGCCGGATGAATAGGCAGCCTTAAAAATGCTAATCCGACTAAGAGGCTTAACAAAAAATACCGCACTTATTCCGTTCTACAAGCTACCCTCAACCGATGTTGCACAGTAAACAGAAGAAGTTTGCTGCAATATGAGAGACTTATCACGCTTATATGTGAGTGCTACAAAAGTCCAGTAAAGGGTTGTTTTCTCTTCTACCGCCATTGCTTGCCTCTCCATATAGTAGTGAATATACCCAAGTGACTGGGTACTAGAATTCAAACGATTGGAGAAAATGATGAGAGTCGTCGCAATCACAGCCTGTCCAACCGGTATCGCCCATACCTATATGGCCGCCGACAAACTGATGGATACCGCCAAGAAGCTCGGTATTAGCATCAAAGTCGAAACCCAAGGAGCCATGGGGATCGAGAACCGCCTCAGCGAGCAAGATATCGCACGGGCAGATGTCGTTGTCCTCGCCGCCGATATCAATATCGAGCAGAGTGCCCGATTCAAAAACCAACGTTGCCTCGAAGTCACAATCCAAGATGCCCTGCAGCGTCCTCGCCGGGTGTTCTCTCAATGTCAGCAGCTGTTAGCGCATTAATTACAAGGCAGTAGTACCCATGAAACACCAATTTGCTTTCCGTTGTGAACTACCCAATGGAATCCATGCCCGCCCGGCGACGCACCTCGAAAAAGCCTGCGGCCAGTTTGATTGCCAAATCACACTAGTGAACCACCGCAACAATCACCAAGGTGATGCCAAAAGTGTACTGTCTCTAGTCGGCACAGATACCTTGCTCAATGACAACTGTTCGCTGATCTTCGAGGGCCATGACAGTGAACAAGCCTGCCAATCTCTTGAAAGCTTCATCCATAATGAATTTCCCCATTGCGATGAAGCACTCGCAACCGAAGACAATGCCGAAGCATTTCCGCTACCTCAATCACTGATGAGGCACCAGCCAACCTTGCTGCACGGTAAGCGACTAGCCACAGGGATTGGCCACGGCAAATTAATTGAGTTTAGCTACACCAACCTGAACCTGTTTGCCACAGAGCATTGCGATAACGAGCACGCTCGATTCCACAACGCTCACCAGCAAGTCATTAACAGTCTTTCTGAAACCGTAATAAAGGCAACACAGCAAGAGAAAGATATTATTACAGCTCACCTGGCTATCCTAAACGACAGCAGCTTTACCGGCAGTATTTCCGACCTGTTACGCGAACACTCTACTGCCAACGCGATATTGGCTACCTTCGAAAAGCTAACTAAGCAGTTAGAGCAGTCTGCAAGTGCCTACTTACGCGAACGAGCTTTGGATATAAGAGATGTGGCAGAGCAATTGCTGATAGCGGCTTATCCAGAGGTACAATGTCAGCGTGAATTTCAACTGGCAGAGCCCAGCATCGTCCTTGCCAAAGACCTAACGCCAAGCCAGTTTATTGGTTTAGATAAACACTTATTGCAGGGGTTGGTACTCACTCACGCCGGCAATACCTCTCACACCGTGATCCTAGCTAGGGCGTTTGGTATTCCTACCCTATCAGGCATTACTGCCGAGCAATGTCGGGCTGCTTTGAATACCTCTGTTTATATTGACGCCCATCTCGGTGTGCTGGCAACCGATTGTACCGAGCCTGTCCAACGTTACTTCCAGCGCGCCTTGATACTCAGCCAACAAGAAAAGAAACAGAAAGAGCAGTTCATCTACCAGCCAGCCGTCACAAGCGATGGTCACCAAATTGAAATTGCGGCAAACATTGCATGCTCAGCTGAAGCATCATCGGCCTTTGCCAATGGTGCAGAGGGCATTGGCTTGTTCCGCACCGAAATGCTGTTTATGGACCGTCAGTCGGCACCGGGGGAAGACGAGCAATTCGAGCACTACTGCAAAGTACTCAAGGCGGCAGTCGGCAAGCCAGTGATCATCCGTACCATGGATATTGGCGGTGATAAGCCTATCGATTACCTCAACCTTCCAGAAGAAAACAACCCGTTTCTCGGTTACCGGGCCGTGCGCATCTACCCGAAATTCGAGCAACTGTTCCGCACCCAACTGCGTGCGATCCTACGTGCGTCGGTATACGGCAGCACCAAAATCATGATCCCGATGATCCAGAGCATAGAGGAGATCCGCTGGGTTAAACAGCAGCTTGCCGAGGTCAAAGCCGAACTCGATAGCTGCGACATTGCTAATTCAGGACAGGTACAACTGGGGATCATGGTAGAGGTGCCTGCTGTGGCTTTTATCATCGACCAGTTCTGCCAGGAAGTAGACTTTTTCAGCATCGGCTCCAACGACATGACCCAGTACCTGTTGGCAGTAGACCGGGATAATGGACAAGTCTCGCACCTATACAACAGCCTAGCCCCTGCTTTTTTGCGTATGCTAGGACACGTAGTCAAAACGGCACACGAGCACAACCGTTGGGTTGGATTGTGCGGTGAATTAGGTGCTGATAACAAAGTATTGTCTTTACTGGTGGGTTCAGGACTGGATGAGCTCAGTATGAGCGCACCAAAAATCACCGCAACCAAAGCGGCTCTCAATGATTTGGCGCTTACACACTGCCAGCAACTGTTCGAGCAAGCTTGCCAGTGCCCGACCATCGACGATGTCACTACCCTACTGGAGAATGCCTCTGCTACTGGACCGGAGAAGCCGTTGCTGGGCATCGATTGTGTGTTCAAGCACGCTGATTTCGCCAACAAAGAAGAGGCGATACAGACGCTGGTCGGCAACTTGGCCGTGCAAGGGCGAACCGACAATGCCTATGCCCTGGAAGACGATATCTGGGCGCGCGAGGCAGTATTCTCTACCGGGCTCGGACACGGTTTTGCCATACCGCACACCAAGTCCGGCAACATCCGCCATTCAAGCATCAGTATTGCCCAGCTGAAAACGCCTATTGATTGGCAGTCCGACTCGGGTGATGTGGACTTCATCATCATGCTGACACTCAATAAGGAGCAAGGTGATCAGCATATGCGGATCTTCTCCGGCTTGGCCCGCAAGTTGATCCACCAGGATTTCCGCGACAAGTTGCAAAACTGCGGTGACGAAGCGGCGATGATCCAACTGCTAGAACAAGAACTCGCTTTGTAACAGCACTTTCCCCAAGGAAAGACCCAAGGTTCCCCCTGATTCATTCGGACGGTCAGGGGGCTTTTTATCCTCCCATCACCAGATACGCCTCCCCCATTTATCCCAAGCCCTCCTTTATCAACCATTCACACAACATCGAATGTACTCAAGCGGCATAAAACAGCTCACAAAAACACAACAAAAAAACAGCATTTCATGGCAATTGAACAATTTAACCTCATAATAAGAGTAGATTTTTCGTTCAATCCGCTGAAACCTAAACCAAAAGGTAGCAACCATGACGTGGCAAGTATCCGAACTGATCCCACTGCTCAGTGAACACGACGGCTGGGCTATAGAAGCCAGCGAGCAAACGCTCATTGTGCGCAACGAAGACAACATCGAAGCTTTCCTGGCCGTTTCCGGCGAGCAAATCCTGGTCGAAGTCCTGCTTTTCAGTGCCGATCAGGTGATTGACCCGGTCAGCCTTAACAACGACATATTACGGACCCACAAGATGTTCCCGCTCTCGACTATCGGGATCAATGAGATTGGCGGCAGAGACTACTACGTAGCCTTTGGTTCGCTGTCTTCCCAATCCAAAGCAGAAAGCATTGTGATTGAGGTTGCCACCCTGTTCCGCAATGTCGAAGCGTTCATCGAGCTGTACCAAGATCACCTCAAGGAGGTTGCATAATGAGTGTCTGGAAAAAGCTGTTTACTGCCATCAAGGGCGGTGTCAACGAAACCGCCGAAGCCGTCGCCGATAACCAGGCACTAAGGATCCTGGATCAAGAGATCCGCGAGGCCAAACAAGAGCTTCGCCGCTCCGACGAGGCCTTGGTTAGCATTGTTGCCAAGCGTAAGCTCTCCCAGCAGAAAGTCGATGGCTTCCAGCAGGGCATCGAAGAGTACGAGGGGCATGCCCGCAGTGCGATGGAAAAAGGCCAGCAGGATCTCGCCCTTGAGTGTGCACAGAAAGTCGCCGAGCTTCGCAACGACCAGCAGGCCGAGCAAGCCTACCTCGATCAGTTCGTCGCCTCAGAGCAGAAGATGCGCACCAATATCAGCCAGGCCAAGGACAAGCTGCGTCAGCTGGAGCAGCAGGTAGACGTGGTCAAGGCCAACGAAGCGGTACAGAAAGCCCAATCGGCGGTATCGGCCACCAATGTCGGGGCCAACGCCAAGATGCACACCGCGGTTGAATCGCTAGAGCGCATCAAGCAGCGCCAGGCCGAAAAGTCCGCCCAGCTCGAAGCGGCCGCCGAAATGGCCGAGGAACAGTCCGGCAGCAGCCTGGACAAGAAATTGTCCGAAGCCGGGATCACCTCGGGCAAGCAGTCGTCAGCCGAAGATGAGCTCAAGCGTATTTTGGGCAAGTAGTCGCCGTTTGTTCAAGGAGGCAGTATGTCATTATGGCTTTTATTTCGCCGCTGGGCGGCTCACCAGTTCCATGCGCTAAGTGGCAGAAACCTCCTCCTACTGGTGATCGGCTATACCATTATCAGTTATGCCCTGCTGTCAGCGGTTGGGGAGTCTGCGCTAGTCCAGAGCCCAACCGACTTCCTGTACTACTTGGTCGTCAGCGCTTCCACCGTAGGCTACGGCGATATGTCACCGACAACCGTGGCCGGAAAGTGGGTCGTGATGCTGTTTGTGATCCCCGGCGGGCTTGGGCTGTTTGCCTTAGCCGTCGGCAGGGTCGCCAGCGCCTTTATTGATTATTGGAAACAAGGACTGTTAGGCCGGAGGAGAGTCTCGGTGGAAAACCACATTTTAGTGCTGGGGTGGAACGAGCAGCGTACCCTGCACCTGATCAAAATGCTGCAATACGAAGAGAAAGGCCACCGCGCCATTGTACTGTGTGTTCGACCAGATATTGAAAACCCGCTTCCCGGCGAGATTGAGTTCGTCCGTACGCCCAGCTTCACCGACAGCCACGCCATGGCAAAAGCCGGGATCGAAACCGCAAGCTGCATCGTGATCGACAACAGCGAAGACGACGTGACCCTGTCCGCCGCCTTGTTCTGCGCCAACCAAAACCCCAATGCCCATATCCTGGCCTACTTCAATGACGAATCATTGAGTGATCTTCTCAAGATGCATTGCCCCAACGTAGAGTGCATCCCTTCAGTGGCGGTCGAAATGCTGGCCAAAGCGGCTATCGATCCGGGATCCAGCGAGTTGCACCACGAACTGCTCAGTACCCACAAGGGGATGACCCAGTATGCGGTCCAATACCCTGCCAGTGCCAGCCCTAGCACCGTTGCCCCACTGTTTAGCGGCTTCAAGCAGCAATACGAGGCTATCCTTATTGCCATAGACGCAGGCCAAGGCGTCGAGCTGAATCCACCGCTGGATCGGGAAGTCCCTCCCGGTGCCAAACTGTTCTATATTGCCGACGAGCGTGTCGAGCAAATCAATTGGTCTAAATGCACCTAACATCGCAGGAATGTTTATGTTCGACTGGTTCAAGAAAAAGCAACCCCAAACGCCCCCGCCCAGTAGCCCTGAAATTCTGGGCTTGCGGCTCGGCGGAGCCTTTGAGCTTGATGATTTGAAACTGCGGCTAATAGAGCCGGATCTGATCATTGAGGGCGCTTCCCGTACCCAGCTGATCAAAGCCGTCGGCGAAGTCCGTCTCGACGAGCAAACTCGGCTACTGCGCTATTACACCGATGACGATGGATTCATCCAGGTACTCACCCACGGCCCCACCGAGGCGGACGTCAGCGAAGTCAAACTGTATTACTTTTACGAGTCACGCCCAATCGATACCCAGAGCCAGTGGCAACACTTGCTGGATCATGAAATCGTCAAACCCAGCTGGGAATTGGAAGGCTTTCAATTTACTAAGGTATGGGACAACATTCGTCCGGTTGCGATGACAGAAAAGACCTGGCTCGAAAACGGCACTAGCAGTGACACCGATCAGTTCGTAATGATATACGAGCGAGATCTCGGCAATGGGCTGTTCGAGTCCCTGCTCGTCGCTGGCGAGGAGAAGATTTACCGCAACCAAGCCGAACGCTGTATGGCTATCAGCACCGGGATTGACTTATCGCCGACGGATTTCAAGCTCATCGGCTAACATTCAATAGATGACCTAAGAGATAGGATTAACATGGAAGTACTGACCAACTCACTCGCCGGCCTCGGCGCATTTCTGCTCTACTTTGCCTTATCGCTGGCATTTCTGCTGTTGTTCAAGTTTGTCTACGTCCGCTTCACCCCGCACGACGAGTGGAAGCTGGTCAAGGAGGAGCAAAATATCGCGGCAGCCATCGGCCTGTCGGGTTCTATCATCGGTTACTGCCTGGCCATTGCTGGCGCGGCGAGTAACTCGGTCAACCTGATCGACTTTGCCATTTGGGGCGTGGTGGCCTTGTTTGCCCAGTTAATTGCCTTTGCAATTTTACGTTTTGGCTTTATGCCGAAGATTGTCGAGCGTATCGAAGCTGGCGAGATCCCGGCCGGTATTGTCATGGCGGCAACCTCTGTGTCCGTCGGCCTGCTCAACGCCGCCTGCATGACATACTAAGGGGGACAACATGAAACGCAGTAAGCATGTCGTTCTCGCCAGTATGAAAAAAAACTGGCGTCCGGTGTCGATGGCACCGATGACCGCCGTCTTGGCAACCGCCGCACTCTCAGGTTGCAGCGACAGCACTGAAGACGCCGTCATCTATCAATCGCTCAACGACTGTATCGATGATAACCCCACTTACACCGAGGAGTGTCAGGCCGCCTACCAATTTGCCTTACAGGAGGCCTCCCGCACCGCGCCCAAGTATAACTCGCGCTACGATTGCGAGGCCGAGTTCGGCACCAACGCCTGTATGCAGCCACAGGGCAACAACTGGTTTATGCCAGCCATGGCCGGATTTATGTTTGCCCGGATGATCGACAGAGACCGCGGTGGT
The DNA here is from genome assembly GCA_000940995.1 of Photobacterium gaetbulicola Gung47. NCBI lineage: Bacteria > Pseudomonadati > Pseudomonadota > Gammaproteobacteria > Vibrionales > Vibrionaceae > Photobacterium > Photobacterium gaetbulicola. The sequence continues at coordinate 64,303 of CP005973.1, read as the reverse complement.
TATTATTCGCAGCCTATGTTTCGCTCCTATTATCCAGGGAGTATTTTCTATGACCGCTGGACCACGGCTGACGGCTATGACTACGGCCGCAGCGGCTACAAAAAAACCACAGTGCGGGTCAGTAAAGATCACATGAAACCCAAGCCAACCGTCAGCCGCACGATTTCTCGCGGGGGCTTCGGCTCAACCGTCTCTGCCAAATCGGGCTGGAGTAGCAGCCGATCCTCAGGAGGCAGCAAGGGATGGGGAGGCTGAACCCTTCCGGCCAAAAAAATTCATCAGATTTGATCGACAGGCACACTGCCTGCGTAACTAACTACGACAAGTTCATATCTCGTCAATTTGTTCCTTTCATAACAACCTGCACATCCTTGTTGCAGGTTTTTTTTGGCAAGAGCACAACCTCAACTTACCGTTTACGGCAACAGGGTATACCGTATACCGCCGCCCTGTTCTACTGTTCACTGCCCCCTTGCTCGCTTTCCTGCTGCTCAGCCATTTTTTCCAACGCAGCTTGTAATTGACCTTCAACAGTATTGGGGAAGAAAGGATCGTGATAGATCGGGTTGTTGAGGAACGTCTCATCCGTCAATGCCTCCAAGAAGGCCACCAGCGCTTCTTTCTCTGCCTGGCTCAGGTTCATCCGGATAGGCGTACCACCCACTCGACCGTTGCTGGTAAGATCAGGACTCAAGATCCGGTGGCGCTGAACACCACTGTTGTAGAACTCCACCACATCCATCAAGGTTTCAAACCGGCCATCGTGCATATAAGGTGCACCCACACCAATATTGCGCAAAGACGGCGACTTAAAGAAACCATTCCCCGCCCCTTGGTCGCTGCTGGTATCAGCATCCAAGCCATTGACATGGGCCTGATCCATCGAATGCGCACTGGTTTGGTGACAAGCGATACAGCCAAGTGAATCCCGTTCCGATCCCGGAAATCCAGAAAATAGCTTCAGGCCTAACAATTCCTGCTCACTGAAGACCGCAGCAAAATCTGGTTCATCCCATTCGCCGATAGAGAAAGCCTGATCGTATTTTGATTCATAGGAAACCATAGTGCGAATAAACTGCGCCAAGGCTCTGGAGATCCTGTCACTGGTGATCGCCTCATCGCCAAAGGCTTGGGTGAACAAGTCCGCATAGAAACTTGTTCCGGCCATTTTCACTTCCAGATCAAACAAATTCATTCCCATTTCGACCGCGTCCTGAATTGGCATCAGCACCTGATCTTCGAGGGTATCGGCCCGCTCATCCCAAAAGAACTTTCCGTTGCTGTAGTAGGTCGCGTTGGTCAGGCTCATGGAATGACGGCCGGTTTTACCGCCATCGAACCCATCACTGAAGGTCTTCGGATCGGTAAAGCCATGCTTTTGAATATGACAAGATGCACAGGAAACCGTGTTATTGGCCGATAAGCGGACGTCATAGAAAATCACCCGCCCCAAATTGGCCCCGGCATTCGTAACCTTGTTGTCAAACGGGGTATTGTTCTGCGAATCCACATTGCCAAATGGCGACGTAATGCGGGTATAGTGCTTCGGTTGCGCCGATAAATAAGCTTCATAGTCATGGGTCACCGACAAATCAGGCAACGGCAGTCCATCAATGTCCAACTTCGCCTCGGGGGGAGGCGGTGGTGGCTCACTGACCTGGCCATCATCACCACCAGACGGCGGAGTCTCAGGAGACTCTTGCGCCGGATCATCATCCGAAGGCGGAGTTTGAACAGGCTGCTGGACAGTTTCGGCCCCTTCAGACCCTGTCGTGCCTAAATCAAGTGAACCAGTATTGTCCGAGTCTTCTCGACAAGCGGAAACTGTCGCAATCAATGCGACAGCCAATAAATAACGGGAGGTATTCATACACCACTCCAAACCTAGCCAAACCAACGTTATTTTTATATGGGCAGTTTATTTTTTATTGTTACTGCCTATTATTTGCGGGAAAGGCAATGCCATTCCCTGCTCTTAACTAAAAGCCTAAAAGACGCGCTTCTTCTTGTTTCTGACAAGTGAGAAAAATCCAATCACAGCAGCAAGTTAGGTGTATTTTTGTCAGCATGGCAGCAAATTAAGGCCATAAACATTTTCAATTTCGGCAAATATCTACAAGCTGCTACCGCGCATTTCACTCATAAAGTGCTAATTATCAGCCTGATAGATAAAGTCCGAATAATACAAAAATAACGTTGAAGTCTATTTATCGTTATTCGGTAAAATTTAACGCCGCAAGGAAATGGCTCCCTGAGGCGAGGTGTATCTTTAGATGCCCGTCGGTATTCAACAAAGTAAGAAAAATCTTGCAGGAAATATTCGGAATCCAGTTCTTTTTTTGTGTCTAAAATTATTTAGCCTGACGCATGCATGCTTTAACTTACAACCATAACAACAAAGCAGGCGTATCCAATAACAATCAAAGGAGTGAACATGAAACTATTACCACTGCCTCTCCTCGCTTCCACAATGCTGATGGCAACAAGTACGGTTTCCCTCTCAGTACAGGCCAATGACATGGTGGCCCAAGCCGGCAACGTGGTGGTCGGTTACTGGCACAACTGGTGTGATGGCGCAGGTTATCGCGGAGGACTTGCCCCCTGCGTTGATCTAACGGAAGTACATCCCGACTACAACGTAGTTAATGTATCCTTCATGAAAGTGTATGATCTCAATGCGGGCCGCATCCCAACCTTCCAGCTCGACCCTGCCATTGGCCTCACCGAATCGGCCTTCATCGATCAAATCCATACCCTCAACAGCCAGGGCCGCAGTGTGCTTCTGGCCCTTGGCGGCGCGGATGCCCACGTCGAGCTAAAGGCAGGTGACGAACAAGCTTTTGCCGATGAAGTGATCCGTCTGACCGACAAATTCGGCTTCGACGGCCTGGATATCGACCTTGAACAAAATGCCATTACGGCAGCCGATAACCAAACCGTGATCCCTGCTGCACTTCGCATGGTAAAAGAGCACTACCGGGCCCAGGGCAAGAATTTCATGATCACCATGGCTCCTGAATTCCCCTATCTCACGACTGCCAACGGCAAATACCTACCATACATTCAGGGGCTGGAAGGTGACTATGACTTCATCAACCCGCAATTCTACAATCAGGGCGGCGACGGTGTTTATGTCGAAGGGGTTGGCTGGTTATCGCAAAATGATGCCAGAAAAGAAGAGTTCATCTATTACATTTCCGACTCACTGATCAACGGTACCCGAGGTTACACCACCATCACCAACGACAAACTGGTATTTGGCATCCCAGCAAATATTGATGGGGCCAACAACGGCTTTGTTGAAGATCCAAACGCCTTATATGCCGCCTTCGATCGCTTGAAGGCGCAAGGCCAACCCCTGCGTGGTGTCATGACCTGGTCGGTCAACTGGGACATGGGCACCAACAGCGCCGGGCAACCCTACAACGAACAGTTCATCAAGGACTACGGTAGCTATGTCCACAACCAGCAGCCACCTGAGCCAGATAAATCACCGGTATTTTCTGGTATTGCCGATACCCGAGTCGTTCGCGGAACAGCGTTTGATCCGCTGGCAGGGGTGAGGGCAACCGACACCAACAACATTGATATTTCGACCAGTATCCAAGTGACAGGGACGGTAGATACCGATATTGTCGGTGTTTACAGCCTCAGCTACTCTGTCAGTGACAACGCTGGCAACAGTGCCAACCAGCCAAGGAAAGTCACTGTCTATGACGACAACCAGCCTGTATGCCCAAATGCCTGGGACAGCGCCACCGCCTATTCCACCAATGACGAAGTGACGCATAACGGCACATTGTGGCAGGCTAAGTGGTGGACCCAAGGCGAAGAGCCCGGAACGACCGGCACATGGGGAGTGTGGGAGGAGATAAGTCCGGCCACCTGCCAATAAACCAAACAACACTCCAATAACCACTGAACACCAAGCCAGTCATATGACTGGCTTTTCTATTGGTGGATACACGTTATAGAGCCATGAATAGGAGTTAGCCAGAATCACGGCCCTCATTATTTCGATAAAACTAGAAATAAATAATTGACACCAACCTGCTGTGAATCTATATTTCGACACATGTCGAAATATAGTACCAAGTGAGGCAGTAACCATGAGTCCTGAATTCGTTACCATGTTCAAAGAAGCCGCTGGGATGTTCCTCTTCCTCGCCGCAGAGCTAACCGTTCTCTTTCTCGTCATTAGCTACCTAGTGGGTGTCCTGCAGGAGTTCCTGACACCCGAGAAGATCCAGTCGATCTTGAGCTCGCGCAACGGCAAGGGGTATGTCATTGCTGCGCTACTGGGTTCCATCACGCCATTCTGCTCGTGCTCGACGATTCCTTTCCTAAAAGGTCTGCTGCGTGCCCGTGCCGGTTTTGGCCCGATGATGGTGTTCTTGTTCGCCAGCCCACTGCTTAACCCATTGATCATCGGCCTGTTTGTGGTGACCTTCGGGATCCAGGTGGCAGTGTTCTACTTCGCTGTGGCTTTGGCGGTATCGGTCATTGCAGGTTATGTATTGGAAAAACTGGGCTTCGAACGCTATGTCCGTGAAGAGGCATACCAAGTTGCCGACAGCGGCTCTAGCTGTGGTACTTCTTGTGGTGATTCTTCACCAAAAACAGCACCAAAAGCTGTATCTACTTGTGGCGCCAAACCCGAGCCAGCAGCAGCTTCATGCTGTACCGCGGAACCTAAGCCAGAACCTGTTGCCAGCTCATGCTGCGGCAGCAAAGCAGAAGTGGATGTGGAAATCAGCAGCTGTGGTGAAGCCGTACTGACAGTGAAAGAAGAGAGCCGCTGGGTACGCATCTGGCACTCAACCTGGAAAGACTTCAAGCAAGTACTTCCTTACTTGATGCTGGGCATTTTAATTGGATCTTTCATCTACGGCTTTATTCCGACCGACCTGATTGCCAAGTATGCGGGCGAAGGGATGTGGTATGCGATCCCAGTCGCGGCAGTGATTGGGATCCCGCTCTACATCCGAGCCGAAGCGGTGATCCCATTGAGCGCAGCCCTGGTGAAAAAAGGTATGGCAATGGGCTCGGTAATGGCCTTGATCATCGGCAGTGCCGGGGCGAGTCTGACCGAAGTTATCCTGCTCAAGTCTATCTTCAAGAACCAGATGATCGCCGCCTTCCTAACCGTGATCCTCGGTATGGCCATCGGCGCAGGTTACATGTACACCTACCTGTTTGGCTGAGTAACTGCACAACCAGCCCTGACCATTCAACCAACCAAGCCGGTCTCGAAAGAGGCCGGCTGTTTACTTTTATACATAAAACCTTTATATGTCGCCAATGGAAATACCTGTTGTCAAAATGGCAACTCGTTAGCCAGCCGGATCATCACTACACTTCTCGCGACACAACTATGAGGTATTTATGATCCGGTTTCTTCTGTGCAGCTTTGCACTCGTTCTGCTCTATCCAACGGCGATTGACTTGTATCTGGTTGGCCTGCCCCAAATTGCCAGTGACCTAGGTGCAATAGAATCGCAGCTCCATATCGCCTTCTCGGTGTATCTCGCGGGCATGGCGACCACCATGTTCTTTGCAGGTAAGCTGTCTGATTCCATCGGCCGCAAGCCAGTTGCCATGACCGGCGCAACCATCTTTATTTTTGCCTCGCTGCTGGGCGGTCAGGCTGGCAGCAGCACCACCTTCTTGATCGCCCGCTTTGGCCAAGCGCATCTATTAACGCTATCCGGATGCAAAAATGAAGGTGAGCAACTGGGACTGCTCGATTACATAGGAAGTGGTCTGCGCCCCCTTCACTTGAACGCATTCAAACTCAATTTCCAGCCCAATCGCTTCCGGGTCCAAGTGGAAAGGCTAAACACTAATTACCAACACGAAGTCGATACCCTAATTAAGCATGTCTTCAATGGTGGGCAGGGTATTCCCGAGGAACTTATCCCGCTTGATCCTGACCAGCCTTTTATATGGTTGCTTGCCGGCTGAGCAATTCTAACTCGATGGCATCAATATAGGTCAATAACAGATGGCGCAGAGCGTTGGACTTGAACTTGCCATTGATATCCTGGGTATTGATCGCCAGCACCATATCCGAGAGATTGGTTAGATCAGAAAGCTGCGAGGTGATCGCCGCGGCGCGGCAGCCCACTTGCTTGGCTTTGGCGGTCACCTCGATGAGTTGCTCTGGCTGTTGGCTAATGTCGAGTGAAATAACGAGATCATTGGGCCTGAAGTTATTGCTATATGCCCGCATGAGCTCTGGTGAGTCAGCCGTCAAAACAACATTGCCAAGCAGGGTTAACCTGAATTTTGCATCCTCTGCGCAGTGCCGGGTGATAGCGTCGGAGCCGAATATATATATGGTCTCCGCCTCTTCGATAAAATTGCTGAAAATAGTGATATGGCTTCCTGATAGCGTCGTAACGTTATTAAGCAATATTGTGCTCAGCGACTCGTAAATCAAATTATATCCACTTGTTGCCAGCCGCTGATCCACAACGGGCATCTCTACCGAATTAAAGGACTGAGCCAAGTGAAACTTCAACTCGCGAATATTCTCCAGTCCCAAAACTTTAGCAAACCGACTAACTGACGCTGTGCTGACCCCTATCATTTTCGACAGTTTGCTAATGCTAGAAATAGCAACCAACCGAGGATTCTCAGATATAAACTGAGCGATCTTAAGCTCTACATCGCTGAAGTTATCATGACTTTTGAATATTTGAGACACTACATCGACTTTATTTTCCATGCTATTTTACGCTTCCCTTAACGTCCGAATTTCTTTTTTACAAAAGCTATGTAAATTATTTTCACGCGTCAATTTATTTTGAAGCACGAATTTAATTAACCCACTGTTTTTATGCGTCAATTGGAAAAGCCGCCAATAAAACCATGAGTAAGCGGTTGGTTTTTATAATAAGTTTCACCCTTGTTTGCTGTGACCCTCGTAATAATTACAGAAAGACGGGGTTTAAAATAAATTTCATGAAAATTATTATCATCGAGGCAAAACAAAAATAACCAAGCAAATAAAAGCATATAATTACAACTATCTCATGGAGTAACACAATGAAAAAAATCCTATTGATGTGTACCGCGGGTATGTCGACAAGCATGATGGTTCAGAAGATGCAGGAAAGTGCTTCCGAGCAGAATCTAGAAGTTAAAATTGAAGCTTATGGCTCAGAGCGATTTAATGATCTGATTCCTGAGTACGATATTGTTTTACTTGGTCCTCAATTGAAATATATGCATAACGAATTCAAAAATCGTGCAGAGCCCTATGGAAAAATTGTCGAAGTCATTAACCCAATGGACTATGCCGTGATGAATGGTCAGAAAGTCCTATCCCATGCATTAGAGTTAATTGGTTGAGGGCATCTAGATGGAAAAAATGATGCACTGGATTGAACGCTATGCCATGCCCGTTGCAGGCAAAGTAAGCCAATCCCGATACTTGAACGCAATGAAAGATGGCTTTGCCTATGCCATCCCATTTTTGCTGACCGGCTCATTCGTTCTATTGCTACTGAATCTGCCGCTAACCGATCCCAGCAACTTCCTCTACATGGAGTGGTACACCGACTGGGTTGTCGAAGCCCGAGCTAAATACATGCAGCCCTTTTATGTCAGTATGGGGATCATGACGCTATTTATCGCCTTCGGGATAGGCAGTAGCCTGTCGGCAAGTTATGGCCTCCATAATATTACCGGTGGCTTTCTGGCTATGTTCTCATTCCTACTGGTTGCCGCACCGGTAGAGCAGGGAGCCATGTCGGTTAGCTATCTCGATGCCAAAGGCATTTTCACGGCTATCCTCACCGCAATTATCTCTGTTCACGTACTACGAATTTGTGTTCAAAAGGGGATAACGATTAAGCTGCCGCCTTCGGTGCCGCCGGCGATTGCGAAATCATTTGAGCTGATTGTCCCTGTTGCCATCGTGATTGTGCTGCTACATCCCATCAACCTGATGATCGATGCCGCGACTGATGGAGCCGTCACATTATTGCCAGAGCTCATCATCACCGTACTCCAGCCGTTGGTTGTGGTCTCGGATTCATTGCCTGCATTGCTGATGGCTGTCTTCTTCGTCCAGGTATTGTGGGTGGCCGGGATCAATGGCGGCACGATTGTGCTCAGTGTGTTGACCCCCTTCTTGTTTGCTAACTTGCAAGTCAACCAGGATGCCATCCTTGCTGGCGAAGAAGCCTCGCGTATCTTCGTCGCGGGCTTCTGGGATTACTTTATCTTCATGGGTGGCGCGGGCTGTACCTTCTCACTGGCCTGCGTAATGGCATTTTGGTCCAAGAACTCCCACCTGCGCACCATCGGTAGGCTGAGTATCGTACCGGGCATGTTCAATATCAATGAGCCACTGATCTTCGGCACGCCGATGGTAATGAACCCCGTGTTATTCATACCGTTTATCTTTATCCCAATGATTAACGCCACCATTGCATGGTTTGCGACAACAAGTGGCTTGGTCGGCAACGTAGTCACGCTGCTACCGTGGACCACACCTGCACCGCTAGGGGCATTCCTGGCAACGAACCTGGGGACCACAGCGCTGCTGCTGAGCATCACGCTGATCATCACATCGGTACTGATGTACCTACCCTTTGTCCGCATGTACGAAAAAACCCTTGAAGAGCAAGCCGCATAAAGGAAAGTTTGATGAAAACTAAACGTATAGGTATTTCGGTATACCCCCAGCATAGTGATCTGGATGAAATCAAAGCGTATATCGATAAAGCGAGCAACTATGGCTACAGCCGACTATTTACTTGTCTTTTATGTGCCGATGGGGACAAGGAAGCGGTCTTTGATAAATTCAAAGCGGTAGTACAGCATGCCGTTGCGCACGGAATGATCGTGGTCGCCGATGTTGATCCCCGCGTCTTTCGTGAGCTCCAACTAAGCCACGACGATCTCTCATTCTTCAAAGAAATGGGGTTGACTGGGATCAGGCTCGACGAAGGCTTTACCGGCTTTGAAGAAGCAATGATGACGTTCAACCCGCAAGAGTTGCTGATCGAAATCAACATCAGCCCGGAGCAGCGTTATCTCGAAAATATTCTTAACTACCAGCCAAACCGCGACAAGCTGATTGGCTGCCATAACTTCTACCCCAAGAAATACTCGGGGTTGGGGTGGTACTACTTCATGGAGCGTTCAGAGAGCTTCCGCCAGGAAGGGATCAGGGTGGCAGCCTTTGTCAATGCACCCAGTGCCGAACTCGGACCGTGGCCGGTCTCGGAAGGCCTTTGCACTATCGAAGCACACCGCGACCTTTCCATTACCACTCAGGCCAAAGAGCTGTTCAACTCGGGCGTAGTTGATGATGTACTCATCGCAAACGCCTTTGCCTCAGACCAAGAGCTTGCCGCCCTCGCGAGCGTTAACCGTGCGCTGTTAGAGCTGGATGTGGAATTACACCAAGACATCACCGACGTTGAACGTGCCATTGTCTTGGACCAAATACATTGGGTCCGCGGTGACATCAACGAGAGGACAATACGTTCTAGCCATACCCGTAACCTCTACAAAGGAAAAAGTATTAAGCCGAAAGGAACAAACCCGATGATCCGGCGTGGGGATGTCATTGTCGAAAACGATGCCTACAACAAGTATACCGGTGAATTGCATATCGCTTTGCAGGACTTCGAAAACACCGGGTGCTCCAATGTCGTTGGCCGTATCAGTCACGAAAATATCCGCTTTCTGGACCAGTTAAAGCCCTGGCAGAAATTCAATCTAACAACGATAAGTTGAGATCTATTGTGAACAAAGATGATTACGAACTGACGGTAATGAACCTGATCACCAATGCCGGTCAGTCAAAGAGTGAAGCGATGGCCGCAATACAATATGCCAAAACAAATGATTTCGCGGCTTGTGATCTGGCCTTGGAAGAGTGTGCTAAGTACCTGAAGATGGCTCACGATGTACAAACGTCTCTGATCGGCCTTGATGAGGGCGAAGGTAAGGTACCGGTGACTTTGGTGATGGTACATGCCCAGGATCACCTGATGAATGCCGTATTGATGAAGGATTTGGCCAAAGAGTTTGTCGACCTATACAGGAGAGTACAATGACCATTATCCGCTATGGCATCGAAGGCGGTACGGGAACCGGCGGACAGCACTTGCCGTTCGCCCGCGCCACCCAAGCCGGGGGATTTTTGTATGTCTCGGGCCAAACACCCATGATCGATGGCGAAGTTGTTGAGGGCGGGATTGTTGAGCAATCACGTCTCGCCATTCAGAACTGCATCAATATTATGGAGGAGGCGAATTACACGCTAGAAGATGTGGTACACGTCAAGGTCGTACTCACGGACTCCCGCTACTTCCAATCATTTAATAAGGTGTTCAAGGAGTTTTTCGGTGACCACCCACCCGCACGAATCTGTATGGTCTGTGATTTGGTGGTTGATGTAAAAGTCGAAGTCGATGTGACCTGTTTTAGGCAAGATCGAGTGTAACTTGTGTTGATGCTATGTAGCTAATATCAACTCACATTTGTAACCACCCGTTGCCATCGTGGGGGTATCCATCGTGATATTCCCACCATCTTCAGCAAAAACCTCCGCTATACACAACAGTTATCTCAAACCGTTAGCCAACTATACCTGCCGTCAAAATGGCAATTTCCGCGATCTGGATATGGGACAGCGGTTAACCTTGCCTGATAGACTAGGCGACACATACTCAACCCGATGTTTATCCACTCTATCTGGGCGACCAATCCAAGACATGTCTGCAATCGAAGTTAAACGGATCATCGACAACACGTTAGCCATCGTTAACGACGTCGAGGCCGAGCTGTACCAAAACGCCCGGCACTCGTCCAAACTGAGCGAGATTGCCGATTTCAAACAATGGCTAAAGTTCGGACATAAACAGGGGGCGTTCTGTTACGCCTGTACTATCGATGGCGACTACAACGCTCGCCAATTGTGCTTTGAGGTGTTCGACCATATTGGCTTCTCGCCAGAGACAATCGCCGAATATTGCCTCGAAATGATCAGCATGGTTGGCAATGATGACTACTTCGCCATCAGGTTTAACCCCGACGATGCCACCGAATACGGGCCCGATGATTATTTCGAAGATCAAGACGGCTTCGTCGATTGCAACAAAGACAAGGACGGAGAGCTTATCGTCCCGTATCGGAAGGTGCTCCTTACTGTATGGCGGGAATACCCTGCCCATGTTAGGGTCGAATATCACGTCTTTTTCCATGCACTCAGGCAGTATTTACAAGCACAGAGCTGTGATGGTTCGGTACGGGCAATAGCGCAAAAATTTGGCCTAACCGACGAAAGCGACGCTTATTGTGATCGGTTGGCCATCATCCCTAGTTTTCTCAACGAGTTGACCACCGAGTTGCTGTGGGCTCGACTTGATAGCTGGCACACCATTTCAACCCGGGCGGCAGCGCTTTCCGAGTCGATCAACGGCCGATTTTATTAGATTGTGGTCAGGTAAAATTACTTTACACATCCCCACTTAGCATAAGAGGCGAACGGTGCTAATCTAGCGCCGATTGTGGCGTCATCAGTAGGTTATTTGAATATACAATGAGAAAAGTAGTATTGGCAGGTCTTGTCAGCCTGTTGCTCGTCGGCTGTACGACGCCAAGCGAAGAGCTTCTGCCGCAAGCCGGCCAAGTCCGCGTTTTTACCACCAGCTTGCCGAGCCTTGATAGCTGCAGCTGGGTGGGTGAAGTAACCGGCAACGAAGGGCACTGGTACTCCTATCTGTTTTACAGCAACGACCTCCTCATCCAGGGTGCGGTCAACGAGCTGAAAAACAATGCCTACCAGATGGGGGCCGATACCGTGGTCACCATGAGCCCGCACAATTTCACCACCTCGGTCTCACTGCTCGGCACCGCTTACGATTGCCGGCCATAAATAGAAAAAGAGCCTGCTTCTGCAGGCTCTTTTACATCGGGAGTTAACGGTTGGGCAATTGCGCCAGAAACTGCTGGAAACTATCGCCTCTGACGTGGCCGAGCACTTTGCGCATATCCGCTATCAAGCTGTCATCAGACCAATCAACCCGGATATCAACCGGCGCCTGGGTCATACTCTCCACCCGGAGCGATGCCGAGTAGGTGCCCCGCTTATCGCCACCGGCTTCCAGCGCGGCTTCCAGAGCTAAGATCAGCGCTTCGGGCAGGCTGCTCTCGTAGCCCTCGCAGTAACAAGGGGCCGCACTGCCCGCGAGCACTTGCTCGGCATTGGCACAGGTAGCCAGGACAAAGCTCTCGGCAAAGCGCTGGAGTACCCGCTCGCTCTCCAGCATATTGCCGGCCACGGCAATATGCTGGAATACCACAGCACCAATATAAGGAATATTCTCCCCTCCATTGATAGCATCGGCATTACCATTACGGTCCATCACCAGACACTGGCGCTGCTCAAACCCTGCATCTTCACTTTTCAGCCGCTCGATAACCTCGCGGCAGTTGAGCCCCTCCCCCAAGAGCTGTTTGGCTTTCTCGGCATACCAAGGGTTGGTAAACAAGCCCTGAGTGGCACAGCCCCCTAGCCCTCGCCAGCTATGGTTAACATACCCCCCGACAGACACGCCGCCGGTTGCCGTGATAGACGCCGCTGTCCCGGTCTCGGGGTTGAAGTGAATCAGTGAAATCGTCATAGGTTCTCAGTCTGTGAAGCCAATTAATAACCAACTAACTGGCCGATGAATAGCGCGACCCAGCACAGTGCGTAAACAAGCACCATGAACGGCAGGATCGCTTTCAACCACTGCTCGTAGGAGACGCGGCCCAAGGCCAGCATTGCCAGCGTACCGCCAGAGGTTGGCACAATAAGGTTGGTCAGGCCGTCACCGACCTGGAACGCGGTGATCATCAACTGGCGGCTCATGCCCACCAAGTCAGCCACCGGTACAAGGATCGGCATGGTCACCATCGCCTGGCCGGAGCCCGACGGAACAAACAGGTTAATCACCCCCTGAACCACACTGGCAACAATGGCCGATACCGCAATAGGCATATCCTGGATCAGCGAGCTCAATGCATTAACAATGGTGTCGATGATCTGGGCTTGGTCCAGAATCACCTGAATAGAGGCCGCCACACCGATAACCAGTGCCCCTGCCGTCACGCCGGAAGCGCCTTCCATCATCTGCTTGACGATACCGTTAGCGCCCAAGCCGTTCACCATGCCGATCGCAATTGCCATCAGCAGGAACAGGCCCGCAATTTCGTTGATATACCAACCGTTAGCGAACACGCCGTACAGCATGATGCCAAGGCCAGCCAGGAAAACGCCCAGCGTCGCTTTGTCCTTGCCGCCCAGTTGGTACTCGGAAAGATCTTGCTTCAGCCCTTCAACACCTTCCGGCTCCTTAAAGTCCATTTTTGTCACTTTGGCGCAAATGAAGTACGCCAAGGCAGCTAGGGATGTCAAAACCATCAAGGTACGCAGCCACGCCCCTGAGAACGTTGGCAACTCAGCAATGCCCTGCGCCACACCCACGGTGTAAGGGTTGATCGGTGACAGCGCAAAGCCGATGCCGATACCACCGACCGCCATGACCGTACCGACCAGAGACGAGTAGCCGACCGCCGCCGAAATCAACACGGCAACAGGAACCAGGGCGATATTGTTTTCAAAGCCAACAGCAACACCGAAGAAGCCGTAGATAAAGGTACCGACCGTGATAATAACGTTGCGGTTTTTCACCCCAACCTTGTTCACTGCCACACCGATGGCATTTTCCAGCGCGCCGGTTTTTTGCAAGATATGGAACAGGCCACCGGCGATAAACACGATAAACAGGTAAGGCGCTGCGCTGATCAGGCCCTTGGGAATGGCCACGAAGATATCGAAGAAGTGTAGCGCCGGGGTATCGGTCAGATAGGCAAAGGATTCTGGTACCACGGTAGTCCGGCCATCGGCCACCACTCGCGCAAACTCACCCGCTGGCACAATGAATGTCAGCACATAGGTCGCTACCAAAATCATAAAGATCAGCACCATAGGATCGGGCATATTTCTATACCAAGGCTTACTCGCCTCTGAAGCCATCTTATCCGTCATATCCATATTTTTTCTCCGTCGTACCTAATAATTAGCCTGCCACCCATGCCAGCAGTGCGAAAACACCGCTGCCACCCAGGCAGGGCTTGTCCTAAAATCCGCAGCCGTTCCTAGCTACGGGTGCTATCGCCTTTGAGCAATAGACAAAATTGCTGAAGCACATCGAGCGCTGACAGCAGATCAGCCTGAGTAATGGCCTCATCCGGATGATGGCTCACGCCATTCTTACAGCGCATGAACAGCATGGCAATATCCGTCAGGTGAGTCACCGCCAAGCCGTCATGCCCGGCGCCACTGAATAGCTGCATGGGCTCAATGCCTGCCGCTGACGTGGCCTGTGCCAGCATCGATGACAAACTCTCCGAGCAGGTCACCGCCGCCTGCTGGTAAATCAGCTGGTGCTCGTAGCCCAGATCATAGTCGGCCATGATCTGGGCAATCTTTGCCAGCAGCGTGCTGCGGGCAGCCAACCGTGAGGCATCATTGGGTGAGCGCAGCTCGATGGTGATATCCGTCTGCTGCGGGATCACATTGACCCCGTTGGGGAAGTTCTCAATCTTGCCGACCACGCCGACCAAGTCGTCCTGCCCTTTGCAGAGCTGATCGAAATAATGGATGACCTGTGCCGCCCCCACCAGGGCGTCCTGGCGCATGTTCATCGGCACCGTGCCGGCATGACCCGCCTTGCCCTTGATACTCAGGGTATGGCGTTCGATGCCGGTGATGGCACTCACTACGCCAACGGGTAAATCGGCTTGTTCCAGCTGTGGGCCCTGCTCGATATGCAGCTCGACAAAACCCAATACCTCTTCTGGCTGGTAGGCATCATGGCTGATTAGCTCGGGGCGGCAGCCAAATTGCTCCAGGGCCTGGCGCATGGTCGTACCCTGCGCATCCACGGCATCAAGCATCGCCGGTTCGAACGTACCGGAAATCGCCTTCGATCCCAGCAAGGTCGACTGGAAGCGGGTGCCCTCTTCATCGCTGAACGCGATGACATCGATATGGTAGGGAAAAGCTATTTGGTTCTGGTTGAAGTAATGAACCAGAGCCAGAGGGGCAATCACACCGAGGATACCGTCGTATTTGCCGCCGTTGGGCACCGTGTCCTGGTGCGAGCCAAAAATCAGCGTCTTGGCATCCGGCGCAGCGCTCGGATAGCGGCCAATCAGGTTCGCCGCGTTGTCCATTCGTACTTGCATGCCGGCAGCCAGCATCCATTGGCGCAGTTTGTCGTTCGCCTGGCGGTGCTCGTCAGAGGCACACAATCGGGTAACCCCCTCACGATCCGGATCGGCAGTTTGCGAACAACGTGCTATTTCTTCCAACCATTCCCAAGTCAGGCTGGCAGACTCCTTTAGTCCCGTCATGTCAAAATCGTTCTTTTTTCAATCAAACTTGCAGCTAATTTATCATGATAAATATCAAAATAAAGCTATTTATCATGATAAATTATTATATTTGTCCGAAAATAATCCACTATAGGCATACTTTTTGATTGGCAAAACGATAAGAAAAAATGATGACAAGAGAAAAATTATTGGTAAGAATCAACCGCTAACAGCAAGTCGATTAAATAGACACACAGCACTTCGAGGTAATTGTGGCAGGCAGCACGAAAGGTAGACGCACTCAACAACTTGCTGAGTCAATCAAGGCATGGATTGTCGAACAAAGCTTAGCGCCTGGCGACCGCCTTCCCAATGAGCAGCAGATCATGGAGCTTTTCGATGCCTCGAAAAGTACCGTCCGTGAAAGCATGCGAATTCTCGAAGCACAGGGGATCCTGGCCACCAAGACCGGGCCGAAAGGGGGCGCATTCGTTGCCGAAATGGGCGAGAGCAAAGCGCAATCTTTGCTGAGCAATTACCTGTTCTTCAAAGATATTTCCATTTCCGACATTTACCAGATCCGCCAATCGCTGGAGCCGGATGTTGCCGCCTCGCTGGCAGGAAAGCTGTCGGAACAGCAGCTACAACGTCTTGAAGCGCAAATCGAGAAATACGCCACCCCACCCGCCGATATCTACCAAGAGCAGGCGCACCATATCGCTTCGATTGAGTTCCACAGCCTGCTGGCCAGTTACTCAAACAATGAACTGCTGAAATTCATCGTCCGTTTCACCGCCCAGATGCTGACCGATCTCACTATCTACAAGAAACTCTACGCCCCAGAGAACCACCAGTTGTGGTTAACCGGGGTGCAGAGCCAGAAACAGCTTGTTGCCGCGCTGCGTAGCGGCGATGCCGAGCAGGCCAAGCAGGTAATGTCGCAGCATATGCAAACTGCCCACGAACTGATGAAAGTGCAAGAAGTCGAAGTGGCCAAGCAGTTTTTGCAGGAATAACCCGACGTCCTGCTTTTCGGCGAGCACGCGCCGAACTCAGAACCCCAACGCTGAGCCAATCAGCCGCAGCGCCAAAAAGGTCAGCATGATCCGAAGAGCCAGCTGGAACTTCTCGTTGGACACCCGCTGAAGCAGGGCCTGGCCGGTCATGGTGCCGAAGAAGCCGGTGAGGATCATCAGCACGATAACTCCTGCCCAATCGGCAAAAGCAAAACCCAGCCCACCGAACACAACCGCCTTAATCAGATGCTGTGCCGACATCAAGGCCGCCATGGTACCGACGAGTTTTAGCTTATCGGCAATAATGTGGCGCATGGAGGCAATCACAAACGGCCCCGTCGCCCCGACAAACATGGTCAGAAATGATGTCAGAACGCCCAGCACTGTCAGGCTTTTCTTGCCTTTCAAGGCCGCAGTGATAGGTACCCAGCAACTTAGGAGGATAAAGCCCCCCAATATTAGTTGGAGGTAGGCAGGCTCTAGCGACACGGCAATATTACCGCCAACCAAAGCTCCAATCACCGTGCCGACGACAAACCACCACACCAGATACCGATCGACATCCTTTCGCATCAGCAGTAGTCGGCCGCCATTGCTGCCAAGCTGCACCACCGCATGAACCGGAATAATGGCCGCCGCAGGCATAAAGCTAGCCATCACCGCTATCAAGAGCGCGCCCCCACCCGCCCCCATCAAAGCCGTGACCGCCGATGTGACAAAGCTCAGCGAGACCAAGATAGTAAATTGCAGGTCGGTTAATGCGGCGGGTTTAAACCATTCGTACACCAGATCCATCTGCTCTACATCGCTCCTGGGAAGATAGGGATCATTTTACGGCGTTGCCTGATGCAAAAGACAACCGGGCCATCACAAAACGCAAAAACACTAAAACACAAGGTCCATACCCAAAGAAGGCGCTACCAAGAGGCCACTTTATTTGACCTAAATCGCCTTCTTGATAAGTAACTAACTTTCAAGTCACTCAAGCATAGTTTTACAGGCATCCATGTGCAAAAATGTGGGCTTTAATGGGTTATGTGACTGAGTTGGTAGGAAATGTGAGCTAAGTCAGGCGTTTAACATAACATCCATAATGTCTACCGGATAGCTTAAGGGTGGATATGCGAAACAAGATCGCAGAATAAAATGTTATGTTCTAGAGGGAATATGGGACTAAAAAGGATTAATCACTACGTTGAAGTTCTACCCAAAATGTTTGTCGGTTGGCGGATGGGGGAAGACCTCGAAACATTGTCTGAGCTGCCCAATGGTGTCTTGTGTATTAACTTGCTCGATGGAACAGTTTCACATTCGATTGTTGGTGAACTAGAACTGTATATTTCCAATGAGCTATCAGCTTGGTTTAGAAGCGAAGCTATAAAGGAAAATATCGACTTATCAAAGTTATTGAAAGCCTGTTTAACAGTTGAAGTAGATACGGATAGAGTAAAAACCATTAAAAAACGTGTAGTGTTGTTTAATTTTGACTGCACAGCTCATGTAGCAACTGTGAATAAGGTCTATGAAAGTAGGTTTTCGGAAGTAACTAGGTGGCATACGAGGCTACGAACATAACAAATAAGGATACGTGTCGCGCAGCCGACACTTCTATCCGGTTGTTGGACAAGCCCGTATAACCTTATTAAGTAAATTGCTCGGAGGGAGTTTGATAGGCGTTACGCCCGTGACTTTGCTCAAGACGAGCGCAGCCTAGAAGTGATAACAATGCTACTCACTTCAGTGGCTTACTGCCTGAGTTCGGTGTTACGTTGGCGTTCTCCTCTTAGGTGTTGAGTGCCATTATCCTTATTCAGTCTGCCTTGCGGCTATCTCGGTCGGGTGGAGCCGACACAGCACATAGCATGCTGGCAACATGGGCAGCCCCGCTTTGCTTTCTGGGGCTTGGTTTGTTCAGGTAACTGCCATGTCGGCAAGTTGAGCAACATCAGCTGGATGGTCAGCCTTAGCGTCTTCGTACTGCCATGTAGCAAGCCATAATCCCGTACCCGCTGTAATCCTTTTGGCAGCACATGCTGCAAGATAAGCCACAAGAACTGCACAACCGGCAAGGTGCGCGTTGCCGGTCGCTGGGTCTGGCTATCGGTATAGCGGAATGTCACCTGGTGGTCATTGAACTTGATAATATCTTTGTCGGGTAAAACGCCCCGGTATAGGTAGCGTGATAGGTATTGCAGCGCCGGCAGGCCCCGGCCGACGTTGCGACAGTCGACTACCCATTCGGTGGGGAGCGGTGCCGGAGGAAGCCTAAGTGTAGGGTGATGGGCAAGGGTGTCGAGCAGTCGTGCCCGCCAGACTTTTGCCAAGGCTTTATGATGATAGAGGAAGCCCTTCTTACCCTTGTGCCACTGCCTGCGTTGTGGGTGGTAGAACCCAGACGGCATCACGACATGTAGATGGGGATGGATATCTCGTCGTCGGTTATGGGTATGCAGCACCATGGTAAAACCACTTAGACCGTGATGTTGACGGTGTGCAAAGTCCTTCAATACCGATGCTGCCACCTGGAACATCACAGCGTAGAACGCCCCGGGCTGATAACGGGCGAGGCCCCGCAGTGGCGCTGGTACCGTGAAGGTCAGCATAAAATACTCTGCCGGCAACAGCTTCGCTTCCTGGCGGGCGAGCCATTCTGAGGCGGTACGTTGTTGACACTGCGGGCATGAACGGTGGCCGCAGCCTAACGGCAACCGGTCGTCATGGTGGCAATGCGGACAATACCACTGAGAGCAGCCCGCTTGCTCTGTCCGGCAGCGTCGCATTGCTGATATTGCCCGGTGTATATCAGGCGTGATCCTATCGCCGTAGTGATGGATAAATTCGGCATAGTGTGTGGTGAGCAGGGAAGTAAACGTACTCATGCTGCCTCCCATATTACCGCCAGCTTATTGGCCAGTGCATTAACCGCCAAGGCGGCAGAGGCCGACTTGACCTTGGTGAATTGGGTATAGCGGGCGGTCGTATTGAGGCTGGCATGGCCGAGCAGCACCTGCAGTGACCGTAAGTCCAGCCCTGCTTCTAATAAGTGGGTGGCATAACAGTGGCGTAATGAGTGCGGGCTGATCCGTTTATTGATCCCACAGTCCCGGCAGACTTGTTTCATCGCCTTTTGTACACCCCCGCGATCCATCGGTTCGGTGGTGCCAACACCCGGGAAGATCCACTGAGGGTGGTGGTGTGAACGCCAGTGTTGGCGCATTACTGCCAGGGTTCGTTCTGGAAGCGGCACCCGCCTGTCTTTGCCGCCTTTTCCTTCCCGGATATGAACCTGCATGGTGCGGGCATCAATATCGGCTGTCGTCAGGTTCAGTCCCTCGCCGAGCCGGAGCCCGAGGCTGTAGAGGGTAAAGAAAAAGGCTTGGTAACGTGACTGGCGAGTCATGGTGATGAGCAGTCCTACTTCATCAGGCGTCAAAAGGTCTGGCAGTCGTTTGACCTGCGGCGGTTTGACGATATTGAGCCAGATCCATTGTTTACTGAGGGTATAGCGGTAGAAGAATTGCAAGCCGTTGCGGTCGAGTTTGACGGTACTCCATGAGTGGGTGCGGATGAGTTGGCGGAAGTAGGCACGTAACTGTTCGGTTGTCAGGTGATCTGGCGGGCAGTCAAAGAAGGCAGAAATACGACGTACCGCACGGCTGTAGGCATCGATGGTCGCCGGGCGCTTGCCTTGTAGGATAAGATTATCAAGGTGTTGCTGGTATAGCGCCTCGAAATGGCGCTGTTGTTGGGTGTTCATGGTTCGCCTCCAAGTCTTACCGGGAAGGTAAGGTCTCAGAGGTCAGTGTATGGAATCAAAGGACTCTGCCGCGCAGCGGCTTGGTTCAACAAAGCAATCAAGGTGACCAGTTACACTCGGCGGTTTTGGTATGAAGTTCGGTGGGCTTTGTTAGTTCAGTGTCGTGCACCTTATTGCTGGCGTTGAGCCTGAAAGTTAAAGCCGTTTAAAGCCCTCTCCTAGAGGGCTTTACCCCGCTAACGTGCATGCAACATTGCCACCCTCTCCAGTCGTCATTAATCGCGGCAAGATCTCTTTATCTGATAAGCGGCTTTTTCCTTCTTCATTGCTACATTTAATGTGCTGTGTACTGAATATAGGAAAGTTTGAATGAAGACCCTTCTATCTGTCATCCTGATATCTCTTTGTTTGCCCCGATTTGCTTTTGGCGCAGATCAGCCCGAAGATGCGAGCGCGGTTGTTCAAGATGCTAAGGAAGAATGCGCTCGTTTTGAGAATGGCGAATTCCACGCGACTGAGCAGGCCATTTCATTGCATGACTTTACCGGTGATGGCCAACCAGAAGAAATCGTGGACGCGTCGCAGTTCTCCTGCTCAACCTCGGCTTCCATGTGGGGTGGCTCTGGTGGCACATTCCTATGGGTCGTTGTTGATGGAAAATCATACGAATTTCTTGCCAATAAATGGAAAATTGTCGATTTTGATGGGCAATCAGTCCTCCTGCTTGCGGTTCATTCTTCTGAATGCAGCGATGACATTGGACCCTGTTATCGGGCGCTGGTTTGGCGCGATGGTTTCAGGACGACACGATAAGTTGATGGGTTTGCAGTACGGGCATCAATCACGGAAAGCTGATAAATAACAAGGTATTATGTATTTTTATCAGCCTATCAATACAAGGAAAGGGATTTGAGTCAGTACTTTGATAGCGTGGCTAGCGTTTGGGATACATGCCCTGCTAAGGTCGAGCGCGCTGAAATTACAGCAGCAAAAATCAAAGAGATTCATTTTGAATCAAAACATAGCATTGTTGATTTTGGCAGTGGCACGGGTTTATTGGGCTTTCAGCTCAAGGATACGTTTTCTCATGTTCACCTCGCCGATGCATCGGAGAAAATGCTTCAAGTTGCTCAAGCCAAAATAGCTGCAGCGAATATCAATAACATTGAAACCCATCAAATTGACAGGCTGTCTGAATTAACATCAAAACATTCAGCGATAGCGACATTGATGACACTTCATCACATCCCTGATGTAAATGAATTTTTCACGGATGCTCATAGTGCGCTTGAAGATAATGGCATGTTGATCATTGCCGATTTATACGAAGAGGATGGTTCCTTTCATAAGCATAACCCGAGCTTTGATGGCCACAATGGCTTTAATGTTTCAGCATTATCAGCTATTGCGGAGAACGCAGGTTTTATCGTTCAGCACATAGAGCAGTATTATGAAATTTGGCAGGAAAACTTCGAGGGTGTGGAAATATCGTATCCACTGTTTCTGTTCGTCGTGAAGAAGTCAAAGCAAACAACGGCACAATGAGGCCATTAAGGCCCTCTTTAGTCCAGAGGGCTGTTGATCTACTCTCAAATATTCCGAGGTGTTGGTTATGCTTTGGTTGCCGAGAACAGGGCGACACAGCCAATCACTTCCACCTTCACATTCAAAAAGTACTGATGCAGGGCCTCTTCTAAAGCGCCGAGTTCGTCGTGATCATTACAGAAAATGCCTTTCTTGTTGTAGAGCGACATCAGTTTCTGGGCGAAGGCATTTTTCTCCGTCCCCTGGCCCAGAATCGTACTGCCAAACACCACGCCTCCGGCGCTCATCACCTCTCTAATGTGCGAGAACACGATGCTTTTTTCAGACATGCTTCCCGGCAGGCAGTGCAGCAGGTAGTTAATGCTTACCGAATCGAACGCCTCGCAACCCAGTCCAAACGGCTCGAGCACATTGCGGCAGTAGATCTCCGGCTTTAGGTGCTCGATAGCTTTGGCCGTTGACTCCAAGCTGTTTTCATTAAGGTCTACCAAAGCAATTCGTTGGCCCCCGGCCGGCAAGTTTTGCTTGAGGTAATACCCCGTCCCCACCCCGACATCAAGGTGGTTAGCTGTAACTAAATCGGCAAACTGCTGGCTGATTAGACGTGTCGGACATTTCCATAGGTAGTGATTGGAAAAACCTAATACCCATAGATCATAAATTGAGAGGACTTTCTTCGAGTAGACGGCTTGGCCTGCGCCAACATCTTTATTCATCTATTTATCAATACTTTAAATCAAACGAATATGCAAAATATAGCAAACTGCTGTCACAGCAAAACATACCAGATAAAAAGGTAGAAAATTAAACCACGCAAATTATACCGAACACACTCAAGCAAAGCCGCTGGCTACCAAGCCATGATTACGTTACGTCATGCTCGCAGCTACCTTTTTTGGCGACCCACATTTGATGTTTGTGGCAATGGGAAAACAAGATCGCCGAGCAGTTTGGGCACAGGTACTTGAACGCATGCCGATGCGTTATCTTCTCTAGCCAGGTTCTGTGTATCTGGTTCAAGAACACATATTGAGAGCAGCTTGGACAGTTAGTATGCATAAAAATCCTCCTATCATTCTATGCCTACAAGAGATAACCCATACAAAACTAAGCGCATAAGTGCTTTTATTCAGTGATCTTGATCCCAATACTCACTGTGCAAATATTTTGTCTGAGCGTGTTCACTCACTGTAACCCCACAGCTGCTACGGCTACGACTTATCCTGATGTTGTTAACCTCAAAGTGAACAAGTCCATTGCAGTCGACAAAGCAGGTTTCCTCCTCTACCCCCTCCCGCCTTGCTAGGTTATGATTTCCTTTTTGAAAGGGACATTTAATGAAGCACTTACACTTGGTGATTTTTGCACTGTTTCTGTACTTGGGCCTGTTCTGGCCTGATATGGACAAGCAGCTGATGTCCCTGCTGCATCACCGCTCTATGATCACCCATAGCCCACTGTTGCCAGTGTTGGTGCTGGTATTGCTGCGCTCAAAGTATGCCAAACCGATTGCCGCCGGGCTGAGTGCGGGGATCAGCATCCACTTGGCGGCGGATGCCCTGTCGCCAATGGGCGGGTATTCGCAAATCTACCTGCCTGCGCCGTTCAAGGCATCGATTGGGGCAACGGAATCATTACTGTGGCTAGGTTTGAATGCGGTGGCGGGGTATTTTCTGGCCTTGAGGCTGCTCAGAACCCATAGCAAAACCATTCCCTTTATATACCTGCTGGCGGCAGGAGGGTATGCGCTTTACATCAAAGACGATATGCGGCCATGGCTGGCCTGTCTGGCGATTTTCCTTATCCCTTTTTTGTTCGACAAGGCCAAGAGCAAACTGAGGCGAATCGCTTAATCGCGGTGAAGTGCTTAAAACCTCACGATGAGGCCATGACTTTGATACCGAAAACGGTAAACAACCCACCGGTTATATAATCAATCACACCCGAAATACGGGCATAGACACTTTTCGCAGATTGATGTGAGAAGGCCGTCGCGAGCAGTGAGTGCCAACATAGGGTGATTGAAGACATGGTGAGCATGATGGCTAAGATCATCGTCGTTGTCATTGCTCCGGACACACTGCCAGGCATGCTCTGTGGCATAGCCACACTGAATAAACTGACCACGAAAAAGCCGGTTTTCGGATTGAGGATGCTGGTGATAAACGCCGTGATAAAGACCTTTTTGTTCGATGGCGATATAATCTGTTGGCCTCGAGGTAACTGGCCAAGCCTTTTTGTTTTGCGGGTTTGGTAAATCTGGCGAAGCCCCAGATACAATAAGTAGCTACCGCCCACCACTTTCATCACGCTAAACAGCTGAGGAAACGTCGTCAGCAAGATGACCAGTCCAGAGCCACCTAAAAACGCCCAGAGCAATATCGCGGTACTGACCCCAAAGGCAGAGAACATGGCGAGAGTGCGGTTGTATTGCAGTGCGGTATTAATCGTTAGGAGTACATTGGCTCCTGGCGTCGCTACAGCGAGTATCCAAATCAATGCCACATGAGCAAGCACCAATAACACTTCCATTACCAACCATCCCTATCAAGTAAGGCAACCGCCGAATATTCTGTCAGTATCCATGGAATTTTCACAAAGACAAGATATTGATCTACAAAGCAGTATCTCGGTCATAAGCCATCATGACGACTGCCAAATTTCCCCCCTCGATTCTCAGCATGCAAAAACACAACGGCTTGCTGTAACAGGCACCGAACAACTTGTCGCCGCAAGATATTGGCGAAGTACTTATCGAGAAATTTCTGTAACGGCTATTTAGCATTCATCTTGTTAACTTAGTGGTATATTGATCTCATCAATCGGGCTAGTACAGGACAGAGATTTTGCCGGCATCACTCTTTAACCCCAAACCCTATAAATTCGGGCTCACCCTCTCTGGTGGTGGCGCTAAATGCATGGCGCAAATCGGTATGTTGCAGTACCTCGACGAGCAAGGCGTGAAACCGGATGTGATTTCCGGGGCTAGCGGCGGCGCACTTGTCGGGGCGTTGTATGCGGCTGGCCATAGCCCGGAGAATATCCTATCGTTCTTTATCGAAAGCCAGATGTTCAAAGCCAGCAGTTTCTCTTTCAACAAGCTGGGCTTGATCAACGCCGAAAAGCTCAACCGCCATTTCCACGGCTGGATCAAACGGGATAACTTCGATGCGCTCGACATTCCACTCTATGTCGCGGCAACCGATCTCAATAACGCGCAACAAGTGGTGTTCCATGAGGGAGAGCTGATTCAGGCGCTACTGGCCTCGGCGGCTTATCCTGGCATGTTCACGCCGGTAAAAATCGGCGACAAGCTGTTTGCCGACGGCGGTATCACCAATAACTACCCGACCGATCTGATCCACGGTTTATGCCGCGCTCATCTCGGGATGTATTTGAGCCCGTTGGAGCATAAAGCCAGCCATGAGTTTACCGATGCCTTTGATGTCATCGACCGGGTATTTGAAATCTACAGCTCGGCGCACCTTCTGAAAAGCATCAAGTTACCCGATATCAACCTTGCTCCGGAAGGCATTGATAAGTGGGGCGCGTTCAACGTCAACAATGGCAGCCTGACCACACTCTATAACTTGGGCTACGAAACCACACGGGATTACTTCTCGGGCGAAGGGGCCGAATGGCTGGCAGAACTCAAGAAGTCTTTATCCAAAAAATCATTATTAGACAGCTTTACTCGGTAAAAACCTCTCTATTCTCCCCCTCAATAGTGGGCCGATTGTATATTATGGCCCACAGCCCTGCCTATAAATAAAGGCCGCTGAAAAGCGCCTGCAACTCAATAACTTTCACCCGCACCGTAATTCAATTACAGGCGATAATTTCCTCGCTGAACCAGAGCTAAACGCCATATGAAAGCCGTTGAAAACCGTAAAATCGAGTAAAAACACAAACCGATCTAACTCAAACTTTTAACTCGTGCAATCAGTAAAAACAGACACCAATCACATTTGGCAAAATAAATTAAATTTCCATTAATTTGATCAACTTCTAATTTCACCTATTGATTTGTAATTCAGAAAAATAATGAAAATAAATTACGTGATTAAATTGAGATCCAACAGCTAAATGCTCGCTTGACAGTAATTTTAATTAGACCCTGATCACAAAATTTGACCGTTTGCTTCTTTAATCCGCTTGTATTGATAATAACCCCAACAACGAACAACAGGGTTAAAGACATGCTATACGAGTTAATTGATCACGAATTAGTGGATGTCATCAACGACGGTACATACCAATGGCAAGAAGCTGTAAGGAAAACAACTCACTACCTTGAGCAACGTGGCTACGTGTCGAATCAGTATGCCGATGCCATTATCCAATCGACACAAGAGAATGGTCCTTACTACGTATTATGCCCTGGCCTCGCAATGCCTCACGCACGACCTGAAACAGGGGTATTGAAAACTGGGCTTGGTATCCATGTCTTCCCGTCCCCTGTTGATTTTGGCTCTGATCTCGGTCCGGCCAATGTCCTTATTACTTTAGCAGCAAAAGACTCTGATACCCACATAGAAGTGATTCAAGCCTTGAGCGAGATGTTTGTGGATGAAGAGAACATTGAGAAGCTAGCCCAAGCATCTTCTAAAGAACAAGTGCTTGAAATTATAAAAGCATACTAAGAGGGAACATAACGTGAAACCAAACATGCGAGCTAATGTGCAAGCCTTTGGCGGTCATTTGACTGCCATGGTATTGCCGAATATCGGGGCCTTTATTGCCTGGGGCTTTATAACCGCACTCTTCATCCCTACCGGTTGGGTACCAAACGAAGCCTTTGGTGAGCTAGTTGGCCCAATGATCACTTACCTACTGCCACTGCTGATCGGTTACACCGGCGGCCAGATTGTCGGCGACAAGCGCGGAGCCGTTGCCGGTGCTATCGGTACCATGGGTGTTATCGTCGGCGCGGATATCCCAATGTTTGTCGGCGCGATGATCATGGGCCCACTGAGTGCCTGGGTGGTGGTGCAAATGGATAAGCGTATCCAGCACCGCATTCCATCAGGCTTCGAGATGGTGGTGAACAACTTCTCGCTGGGTATCGTCGGCATGATCCTGTGCCTGTTTGCCTACGAGATTGTTGGCCCGGCCGTCACAGCCGCGAACCTGTTCGTCAAGTCAGGCATCGAGGCGCTGGTTGCAACCGGCTTCCTGCCGCTGCTGGCGATTATCAACGAACCTGCCAAGGTACTGTTCCTGAACAACGCTATCGACCAGGGGATCTACTACCCACTGGGCCTGCAGGCAGCAGCAGAAACTGGCAAGTCCATCTTCTTCATGGTGGCCTCTAACCCGGGTCCGGGTCTCGGTATGCTGCTGGCTTACGCAAAATTCGGCCAGGGTCTGAGCAAGCGCTCTGCACCAAGTGCCATCATCATCCACTTCTTCGGCGGTATCCACGAGCTTTACTTCCCGTACGTGCTGATGAAACCAATCATGATTGTGGCAATGATTGCCGGTGCAGCAACCGGTATCGCCACCTTCAACCTGCTAGACGCTGGTCTGGTAGCGGGCCCGAGCCCAGGCTCTATCTTCTCTTACTTGGCACTGACACCGAAAGGCAGCTTCATCGCAACGATTGCCGGTGTGGTATCAGCAACAGTCGTATCCTTCCTTGTCGCCAGTGCGATTCTGAAGATGAGCAAGTCAGAAGACAAAGAGAACGAGTTCGAACAGTCGGTCTCTGACATGAAAGACATGAAAGCCGAAGGCGCGGTGAAACCTGCCGCGGCAGCAACCGAAGCGCCAGCAAAACCAATCCAGTTTGTCGCCTTCGCTTGTGATGCGGGTATGGGCTCCAGTGCGATGGGTGCCTCAACCTTCAAGCGCAAGCTGACCAAGGCGGGGATTGATATTGAAGTGAAGAACTTCGCCATCGAGAAAGTCCCAGGTGACGCCGACATTGTGGTCACCCACGAGAGCCTCGAAAACCGAGCGGTTAACGCGACAGGGCTACCGGTCATCACTATCAAAAACTTCCTGAACGACCCTGCTCTTGATGAGCTGATGGTAACTATCGAACAACAAGCTTAACAATTGCATTATAGGGCGGTCCGCCGCCCTACTTTGGAGAGAAATCATGGTACAAACAACGGCAGCGGTTATCTGTGGCGAAAAAGATGTTCAACTAAGAACGTTCGAACTGCCAACCATTTCACCAGACGAACTACTGGTAAAAAACATCTCAAACAGCATCTGTTTGTCCACTTACAAAGCGGCGCTACTGGGTACTAAGCACAAACGTGTACCAGAAAATATCGCAGAAGTACCCGTGATGACTGGCCACGAATACGCGGGCATCATTGTTGAAGTGGGTGAGAACCTGAAAGACAAGTTTACTGCTGGTGATTCCTTTGTTCTGCAGCCTGCGATGGGCCTGCCATCTGGCTACTCTGCCGGTTACAGCTACGAAACCTTCGGCGGTAACGCCACCTACTCTATCATTCCAAAGATCGCTATCGACCTAGGCTGTGTCCTGCCATACAAAGGCGAGTACTTTGCCGATGCCTCACTGGCTGAACCTATGTCTTGCATCATCGGTGCTTACCATGCCAGCTACCACACCACGCCGTATGTTTACGAGCACGAGATGGGTATCAAAGAAGGCGGTTCACTTGCCCTGCTAGCCTGCGCTGGCCCTATGGGTATCGGTGCGATTGATTACGCCATCAATGGCCCGGTTAAACCACGCATCATTGTCGTGACCGACATTGACCAAGCCCGTCTTGACCGCGCTGAAAGCCTGATCCCGGTGAGCACTGCGCAAGAAAAAGGCATCGCACTGCACTATGTGAATACCGCGAAAGTGGACTCTCCGGTTGAGTATCTGAAATCACTCAACGACGGTCAGGGCTACGATGATGTGATGGTATACGCTGCCGTTTCCCAGGTACTGGAACAGGCCGATGATCTTCTAGGCAATGATGGCTGCCTGAACTTCTTTGCCGGCCCGACCGACAAGAAGTTCAAAGTCCCATTCAACTTCTACAATGTGCACTACGAAGCCACCCATATTGTGGGCACCTCGGGCGGCTCGACAGGCGATATGATCGAATCACTCGATTTATCTTCTGATCATCTCATCAACCCATCGTTTATGATCACCCACGTGGGTGGATTGCAGGCAGCGCCGCATACGATTTTAAATCAATTGGAAATCCCGGGTGGTAAAAAACTTATTTACCCGCACATAGATCTTCCGCTAACCGCTATTGATGACTTTATGTCACTTGCCGATCAAGACCCGTTCTTCGCCGAGTTGGACGCTATTTTGAAAGCCAACAACTATGTGTGGAACGTAGACGCAGAAAAAGCGTTACTCGAGTTTTATGACGTGAGCTTGGCGGTTTAGTTACAACGAAATTATGTGGTAGCCTTTGCGCTGCCACATAATGAAGAGGTCACAAACGTTGTCACGTGAACATGAATTACTGAAGAAACTGGAAGAGTGCGATAATGCCACTTCGTTTCTTCAGGTTTCTAACAAAATAATAAACCTCAAGTTAAAAGCATTACTCCCTAAGGTCTTCGTCCAGGACGAATTGGTCATGGAGTATGCTGTGGAACCCTTGCTGAGGGAAGATGGCCCGCTGGTAACCACTGATGTCGTCTCTAAGCTGATGTTTGCAATGGGTAAAATTTCATTAAAAACCTATGCAGATATTGGCTTGTACAACCAAACCTTGGAGTATGCTGCGTCTCTTTCAGACAAAATCTCTTACGGTGATGATGTGGTTTACGACTTCATTAAAAACCAATCGGTACTCTCGTCACAGCAAGATGGCTTTTATCTTGAGTCCATCAACAAATTAAAGTTTTCCTCTTTCGAAGCTTTTTCACAGATGAGATATGAAGCGCTGATCAAAACCGTGCTAGACCTGTCCTGTGAACTGTTATTAGAAAACATCGAAAGAGAGATCAACCAATGAGGCCTCGCGATGAAAGTGAATTTGAACATCAGTGGATTCGATACCGAAGCGGTATTTCCCGATAAAGATATCAAGACTATTCATAAACCCCTGGTGGAGAAATTTACTCGCCTTTACCAAGAAACTCAGCAGCGCATCGTTATATTCCTCAGCGCACCTCCAGGCAGTGGAAAATCAACACTTGCCGCCTTTTGGGAATATTTATCAGAACAAGATGAACACCTGGAACCCTTGCAAGTTTTGCCTTTTGATGGCTTTCATTACCCCAACGACATCCTCGACAGCAACACCACTGAACGAAATGGTGAAACCATTTCCCTACGCAGTATCAAAGGCTCATACGAAACCTTCAATTTAACCGAACTTATCGACAAGCTGAAACAGCTCAAAGTCAAGGATCCTAAGTGGCCTTATTACGACAGAAACCTGCACGACCCTGTCGATGATGCCATTGACGTCACGCGTAACATCGTTGTGGTCGAGGGTAACTGGCTATTGCTGGATGAGCCGGTATGGCAAGGGCTTTACAACCTGGCGGACTTCACGGTCTTCATCGATACCCAACCCGAGTTTCTGCAAGAGCGCTTGGTCAACCGGAAAATCAGAGGCGGCAGTTCGCCAGAGGAGGCCTTGGCTTTTTACCAAAAATCGGATGCCGTGAATGTCGAGAAAGTCCTTAACCACTCCATCAAGGCTGATTTGAATTTGTTTATGAACCGAGACGGTTCATTTGAAATCCAATAAGCTGTCCACCATTGTAGGAGCAGAACAAGGAGATCACTATGAATATCGTGATTGATAGCCACACCCATACCATCGCCAGTGGACATGCTTACAGCACCATCATTGAAAATGCCCAAGCCGCGAAAAACAAGAAGCTGAAGCTGCTTTGCACTACCGACCATGCGCCTGAAATGCCAGGTGCTCCTCACTATTGGCATTTCAATAACCAGCGGATTTTGCCCCGCTTCTTACATGATGTGGGGATCCTTCGCGGGGTAGAGGCCAATACGCTCAATGTGAAGGGCGAGATCGACCTGCCCGCATCAACAGACCAGC
Source organism: Photobacterium gaetbulicola Gung47 (assembly GCA_000940995.1). Taxonomy (NCBI): domain Bacteria; kingdom Pseudomonadati; phylum Pseudomonadota; class Gammaproteobacteria; order Vibrionales; family Vibrionaceae; genus Photobacterium; species Photobacterium gaetbulicola. Next base: position 33,584 of record CP005973.1, on the reverse strand, counting down.
ACCTGGACTGGGTTATCGCCAGCTTCCATGAGCCGGTCTTCAAACCGGCGACTGAGGCCGAGCATACTGCCGCCCTCGTCAATGTCATCAAGAGTGGCCGGGTGGATGTGCTAGGCCACCTGGGCAACCCCAACTACCCGTTCGATATCGAGCAGGTACTCAGTTGTGCCAAGGCGCATAACGTGGCCATCGAGGTCAACAACACCTCACTGACCGGCAAAAGCCGCAAAGGCAGCGACGTGCGCTGCAGCAATATCGTCGAGATCGGCAAAGAGATCGGGGTGTATTTCACCACCGGCTCCGATGCCCACTTCTGCGAAGAAATTGCCCGGCTCGATCTTGCTATCGCCCTGCTGGAAAAGCATGGTGTCAGTGAAGAGCAAATCCTGACGACATCGACTAGCCGCTTTCTCAACTTCCTGCTGCTGCGCGGCAAACCAGAAATCACCGAATTCGCCGGTTTGTATTAATTAGGATCGACATATTGGGACGTTGAAATGCCGACGCAATGTCGGCATTTCTATTTTTGCAAACAGCATGTTGACCATTCCTTTGCGTCAACTCGTCAGTGCACACTCCTTGTCAAACCGGATCGCCTTGGCAAAGTCCCGGTCATGGCTCACCAAGATAAATGCCCCCCGATACTGGCTTAGCGCCTGCGCCAGTTGTTGTTTGGCGTCGATATCCAAATGGTTGTCAGGCTCATCAAGCAGTAGCACAGGCTGCTCGGAAAGATGGCTGACCATCAATATCGCCAGCTTCATTTTTTCCCCGCCACTTAAGTGCATGACCTGGCGGTAGACACTGTCTCGGCGAAAGCCAATACCGGCCAGCAAGGTTCTGGCATCACTCTCACTAAGCCCATCGCAGTAGTCCATCAGGCACTCCAGCATGGTGCTGTCGTCTCTGAGCAGGCTGAAGTGCTGATCGAGATACTCTGTTGTTGTATTGACAGTCATTGTTCTCGATGGCATTTCAGCTTGATGGTGAATCGCCTTGAGCAGGGTGGATTTGCCACTGCCATTGCCCCCCGTCAGATAGCAACGCTCTGATTGCATCAGCACCAAGTTTACGGGTTCAGGGGCGCCATAGGGCAACAGATAGCCTTCAACTCTAAGTACGGTGGTCTTTTTTGCCTGGCCGAACTCTGCCAAATACAAATGGCGTGGCTTTATGGCTTCCTGCTGCTGTTGCAACGCAGAAAGCTTTTGCTGGCTGCGTTTAAGCTGGTTCTGGTGGTTCGTTGCGGCGGCAGATTGGCTCTGCTCCGCCTTGTCTTTCATCGCATCAAGCAAGATTTTGGGCTGGCTGCCGGTTTTCCTCAGCCGGTTCCCTTGCGCCTGGCGCTGCTGGGCTTTTTCCTTGCTCGCTTGCTGCTGACGCTCGATTTTCTTTTGCTCTGACTTAAGCTGGGTGATCTGCCTATCGAGTGCATTTTCCTTGATGGTATGCTGGCTAAAGAAGGCATCGTAGTTTCCCTGGTAATACTGCAATCCCAAGCTGGTTAGGTGGTAAATACCCTCAACATGACGGAGCAATTCCCTGTCATGGCTGACCACTAGGGCTTTTCCGGAAAACTGCTGGAGTTGGCCGATGAGCCACTGGCGGCCTCGGGCATCAAGGTGGTTGGAGGGCTCATCGAGCAGCAAGATATCAACCTGTGATTGAAACAGCTGGTGCAGCTGCAACAGTGCCAGTTGCCCGCCGCTCAAGTCACGGCACAGGGCCTCTGGCGAAGCCGGTAACCCAAGTTCCGCCAACAACTGCTGGGTTCGCGTCGTAACCTCCCAGTCATCGGCAATGATGTCAAAATAATGGGCATCGCATTGGCCTTGCTCTACCGCTTTGATAGCGGCCAGCTTATTGCTAACCCCAATAAATTCAGCAACCGTCTGCGTACTTGTCAGTAATTTTGAAGGTTGCTGGGAATAGAGGCCGATCTGCCCCTGGCAAGACACGCCCCCTGTTGTCGGCGTTAATTTTCCAAGCAGCAATGATAATAACACCGACTTGCCCACGCCGTTGCGGCCGACCAAGCCGGTCAGCTTGTCATTCAAGCTGATGTTGAGGTGTTGAAATAGCCACTCCCCAGTGTCTAACTGAAAAGCTAATTGATGGGCGATTAATGCAGGCATAAATACCTCCCTATTTATCAATCACACTAAATTTCTAATGTGATTGTTATTAAACAAGGGGTTACGTCTTTCTACGCCAATAGAATGACCAGGCAGTTACTTTGATCCCACTGTGCGCTCGGACAAACATTCAGATGTCAGCAAAAAGCCTTAGCAACAAGCGCAAATAGATATTTTAGATAGAGAAGATATGACGAAGTAACGCCCACTAACCCCGAGAGTCCAAGATAATAAAAACTGGCTATCAGGAAGTTAGTTGTTCATGTCGGCGTTAGCTCCTAAAGAAATGATGGGGGAATTTTAACCAAGACACTCAGTACTAAGCAAGCAAAAGAAGCCTGTTTAGAAGTGTGGGAGCTAAGACTTTGAAGTAGCTTCCATTCGCTCTCTTAGCTCTATAACAAGTGGATTCTCTGTATATTGAAAATCCTTTCGGGAACCGCAAATACAAGTCGTTTCCCTATAGTGCCGCTTTCCTTAAGGACAAAAAAGAGCCTCAATCGAGGCTCTTTCTGCATCAATCGTCAGTCACTAAACACTGTCCTGGCACATTAAACTCACCGCCAAGGTCTGGGCCAGATAGACCGAGCAACTGAGTGAGCGGAAGCCCAAATTATCCCCTTCCTGCACCTCGAAGCAGACATCCATCTTGTTGCCCTGCTCCATCATTTGGTTATCGGTGATGGCAATAATCGGCACCTTCTTTTGGTAAGCAAGGTCGATAACGTCGGTGGTTTCCGGCGCATAAGGGCTGAAAGTGAAGGTAACCAATACGTCTCTCTCACCCATCAGGCGGGTCAGCGGCGATAGCATCCCACCGTTATCATCAATCAATACAACATTGTTATTGGATTTCATCAAGGCATACCAAAGGTAGAAAGCCACGGGATACGCCCGCCGCATACCCTGGATGTAAATCGTCTCGGCCCCTTCAAGCAAGCTAACCGCCCTGTCCAGCTTCTGTGGCGACACCGTGATTTGCAGCTGCTCCATGGCCTCAATATTTGCCGCGCCGAAATCATGGAAAATCGCCGCCGCAGAATCCGGGCCAAATTCAGCCTCGTTTCTCGCCTTGCGCACCCGCTCTTTATAATCCCGCGGGCGGTTGAAGTAGTGATCGCGGAAGACAGCTTGCATCGAACTGAACCCAGAGAAACCCATCGCATTAGAAAAGCGGCTGAGAGTAGACAGCGGCACATTGGCCTGCTCGGCAATCGTCACCATGGTTTCAACCGCTACCAGCATTGGCTGGGCCATGGCAAAGTCAGCCACCTGCTGCAGGCGCGGACTTAGATCGTCGTAGCGACGGACAATATGATCTTTGAGGGTGTCTAAATCGGTGGGGACAAGCTCGGCTACTTCCATATATTGATGATCTCCTGCGAAAAAAATGCCCTGTATTAACAGGGCAAATGGTCACGACATTTATTACGACAGCAGTTTGAAATTACGAATCGCTTCTTCTTTCACCGCCGGCATGGCCTTCTTCATGAAGTAAATGCGGTCAAACTTCTCTGGCTCTTCATTCATGAAATCACGCAAGCCATGGCCCAGCGCTTGGCGCAGGCAAGTACCGATGTTGAATTTCGATACGCGGGTGCGCTTAAGCACTTCCATATCTTCGTTGCGGATACCGCTGGTGCCATGGATAACCAACGGGACATCGACCATGCTGGCGATCTTGTCCAGGCGGCCAAAATCGATGGTGCAAGTTGGCTCAGTCAGGCGGTGTACGTTACCTACTGAAACGGCCACACAGTCGGCACCACTTTCTTTGGCAAAACGGGCCGCTTCTTCTGCTTCGGTATAGATAGATTTGATGTGGTCACGGCCTTCATCGTAAGGCACTGAGCCTATCTCGCCTTCAACTGAAGCGCCCATAGCGTGGGCAACCTCTGCCACCGCACGGGTACGGGCAATGTTTTCTTCCAGTGATAGCTGAGAGCCATCAAACATCACTGAGCTGAAACCTGCTTTCAGGGCACGGTAAACGATCTCTTCCTCGTAGGTATGATCTAGGTGCAAACATACTGGCACCGTGCTGTTTTTCGCCAAGGTCAGGAACATCGCCGCTGCGGTCTCAACACCGTAGAAATCAGCCACATCTTTGTTGCAAGCGAGGATCACTGGCTTGTTCACTTCTTCTGCCGCTTCTACCACGGCACGGGCATCTTCGTAGCCGAATACGTTGAAGCAAGGAACCGCATAGTCGGAAGCCGCGGCTTCAGGCAAAAGATCTTTTAAATTGACGAGCATAGTAGAAAACCTCCGTGTTATTTGAACTTGGCGATCATGTCCTTGATGCCAGGGATTGTTTCAACTTGATATTCGTGGTGCGGGTCAAAGTGCTGGATCAATGACTTCTCGGTTTTGCCTACGATAATGGTGAAGTAGTACATCTCGTAGCCCGGTGCCGCCACGCTTGGGTGGTAGCCTTTATCGATGGCAATCACCGAACCGGTACGAACGTGATAAACCGGACCGAAGTCGTCTTCGTGCTCGTAGAGGAACTGGGCACCGAAGCCAAAGTCTGGGTTGAAGCGGAACTGGTATACTTCTTCGTACAATGTCTCTTTGCTGCCGTCAGGCTTAACACGATCCTCATCATGCTTGTGAGGAGGGAAACCCGACCAACCACCGGCACCGACGGTAAACAGCTCGCTCACCAGTAGGCGGCCACGGTTGTCAGAGTTTGACTGGCCCAGCACATGTTTGATTTTACGGTGAGTTTTAGTGTCATCCGAGCCGTACTGTACAATGTCGACATTCTCTTCGCGGATGCAAAATGGCTCCAGAGACTGTTCGAACTTACCACCGGCAATCATCACATCCGCCGTATCGCTGACACAGTCAATGGTTGCGCTGTAGCCAAGCGGCACATAGACCGCTTCCGGGTTGCCATCCCATACCGATTTACGCTTACCGATGTTGTCGTAGACTTCGGTCTTCTCACCATTGGTCACAATGATCGAACAGGTACCGCCCGCCAAAACGATCACGGACTCGTAACCTTCAACAACGTGCTGGTGCTGCTCGCCCTGCGACAAACGGACCTGATTGAAATAACACAGCGGTGTGACTTCATCGTTCACATCGATGATAGGTTGGTTTTTATTATCAAACGGTGGGATATGCTTACCCATGACTCTCTCCTCACTGCCTGATTAACCTCGGGATGTAATCAGCACAGCCATGTAATAATTGGTTCTATATAAAGGGGATAAAAAAGCCGGGCCTCGATGGTGTGTACAGGCAGAGGACTGAAGGTTACTGCGCTGCACTGACCCGGCTGACCAAAATGCCTTTAATCACTTCGTCCGGAGGTGACTGTTAAAGGCTTTGTTCTCTGGTCTCAATAAAATCGAATAATTGTTCCTTGGTCGGCATCGCTTCGGTGCAGCTGTTGCCGCTGACGTTAATCGCTGCTGCTGCCGAGCCATGCTTGACGCCGTCTTCCAACTCGCCGCCGTTAACCAGGGTCCAAATCAGGCCGCCGGCAAATGAGTCGCCCGAACCAAATGGTTTTTGAACCTCAACGCGGAAGATCCCCTGCTGGAATTTATGGCCGTCACGGCAGTAGACTTTAGAGCCGAACTCACCTGCCTTGATCACCACCACCTGGGTATTGGCACGCAGGAAGCGCTCTGCCGTTGCATCGTCATCCTTGTTGCCCGGGGCCAGCACGGTTTCCATCATGTCGAATTCTTCGCGGTTGCCGATAACGATATCGGACAAGCCTGCTGCGATGCCGTAATAGATAGACGCATCGACATCGGTACGCCATGAGTAAGGGCGGTAGTCGACATCCAGTACCACGAGCGTGTTGCTGCGGCGTGCATGCTCCATCGCAATCAATGTAGCTTCGCGGCTTGGGCTTTCAGACAGCGCCGTTCCCGTGACCACCAACACTTTCGAGCTGGCGATGTACGCTGGGTCGACCTGCTCTGGCTTGATGGTCAAATCAGAGGCTTTGTTACGGTAAATCAATACGGTACAGTCACTCGGCTTCATCTCGGTAAACGCCACTGAAGTGCGCGAGCCCGAATTGTCGGTCATCATGCCGTCTAGGTTGATACCCTGGCCTGACATGTACTGCTTCACGTAGCCGCCGAATGCATCATCAGCGACACAACCGATAAACCCGACTTTGCCGCCAAGTTTGCTCACAGCCACTGCGATGTTAGCCGCCGAGCCGCCGACGAATTTGTTGAAGCCTGAAATGTCTGCCATGTCCGTGTTTGATTCACGGGCGTAGAGGTCTACGCCCGCACGTCCCAACACGATGGCATCCAGCTTGCGGTCTTGCTGAAGTGCAATCTTTGTCATGGTCCGTTCCTATTACTCGTAATCAACCCAAGCTGCGTTTTGGTCTGCTGACTCAACGCACTTCTCACATAGGCGTACGCCTTCGATACCGGCATCGATACCTGGGAACCAAATATCCGCTAGCGCTGCCTGATCGTCGCGGTCTGCCGCGTCGAATGCCAATGCAAAGCGGTGGTATAGGTTTGCCCAAGACTCGAAGTAACCTTCTGCGTGGCCACCGCCAACACGGTTAGCGGCAACACCCGGTGCATCCTGGTGTAGGTAGCCCATGCCGCGCTCTAGAATGCGTGGTGGCTCGCCCTGAATTTCGTAACGCAGCTGGTTTGGCTGCTCGTCCCACCACTCGAGAGAGGCTTTAGAACCCACGATGCGGATCTTCTGCTGGTGCATAGAGCCAGCATTGACTGCAGATGCCCAAAGCGTACCCACAGCACCGCCTTTGAATTCCATCATCACATGGGCGTTATCTTCTAGCGGTGTACGCGACTTGATGAAGCTCTGGCGCATGCAAGACAGGCGGTCGACTTCTAGCCCTGTCATCACTTCACACAGGTAGAAGGCGTGGGTGCCGATATCGCCTAGCACGTAAGTTGGGCCAGAGACTTCTGGGCTTACACGCCACTTAAGGCCTGGATCGTTTAGCTCGTACTCTTCGTTATGGAAGCCGTGGGCGAACTGCATGTTGATCACGCGAACTTCACCTAGGTCGCCACGCTGAACCATTTCACGCGCCTGCTGAACCATTGGGAAACCGCTATAGCCGTACATCACACCGATAACACGGTTATTCTGTGCCGCGATTGTTTTTAGCTCTTCCGCTTCTTCAGTAGTGAAGGTGATTGGCTTTTCACACACCACGTGTAGGTTTGCTTCCAGCGCTGCCTTACAGATTTCGTAGTGGGTAGAGTTCGGTGTGGCGATAGAGACCGCCTGGATACCGTCTTCGCGTTGGGCTTCTTGCTCAAACATCTCTTTGTAGTTGGCGTAGCAACGGTCGCCGTCAAGGCCTAGGTTTTCACCGAAGTCACGGCAACGTGCAGGATCTAGATCGAAAGCACCCGCTACCAGCTTGAACAGACCATCACGCTGTGCGGCATTACGGTGTGAGTAACCGATCTGGCTACCACGGCCGCCGCCTACCATTGCCCAGCGGATTGGTTGGTCAAAATGACGTTCTTCATTAAACATGGTTCACTCCTTGGCAGGTATCACGACTTCACACTGTGATACCTGCGGGTAAATTATTGGAAATATTAAGATTTAAATGTTCGGAATTCGTTTATGTTAGGCACCGGTCTTAAATACCGCTACCCTATACACCGCGCCTCTATACACCGCGTCTCTGGGTCGCTCGGCCTTCTTCCCAATCCGCGACTTTCTTCGCGGTGTGCTCGTTGCGAGTCACTTCAGGTAGCCCTACTTCCCACCAGCAGTCACACTTAGACCATGCCGCTGGTGATACCGGGTCGATATCCACCACAATCACGTAGGTGCGGTCAGCTTCTTTGGCGCGGGCGAATGCTGCATCGAACTCGTCGACAGAGGTCAGCTTCTCGGAAATCGCCCCTTGTGCTTCTGCGTGCTTGGCAAAATCGACGCGGGCCAACTCGCCATCTGGGCGGCGGCAGTCTTCAAGCAGGTTGTTGAATGACTCGTTACCGGTGTTGTTCTGCAGTTTGTTGATAACCGCGAAACCGCCGTTGTCGCACACCACCACAATCATCTTGTGGCCAGTCAAAACCGATGAGTAGATATCTGAGTTCTGGATAAGGTATGAACCGTCACCCACTAGCACTACAACGTCGTTGTCTGGGTTGGCAATTTTCGCGCCCCAGCCGCCGGCAATCTCATAACCCATGCATGAGTAACCGAAGTCGATATCAAACTTACCGATCTGGTAGTTCTGCCAGTTCATCGATAGCTCGGCAGGTAGGCCACCCGCAGCAGTCAGTACGGTGTCGCCCTTTTCCATCGACTTGTTGAGCTTGCCGATCACTTCCGCGTAAGAGGACATGCCCGGTAGCAGGTCGCCTTCTTGAGGGTGGGTACGGCGGTGAACCAACTCTTTCCACTCATCCGCTTCGGCTTTGGCTTTGGCCGACCACTCATCGCCTGAGCGCCAGTCGCCAAGTAGGGCTGACAGCTTGGTCATGGATGTTTTGGCATCGCCCAGCACTGGGTAAGACATGTGCTTGATGGCATCGAATTTCGCTACGTTGATACTGACCAGTTTCATCTCTGGGTTCTTGAAGACCGTCCAAGAACCGGTGGTGAAATCTTGCAGGCGGGTACCAATTGCCAGCACCACGTCTGCTTCGTTAGCCATGTGGTTGGCAGAATCAGAACCGGTAACACCGATTGGGCCGGCGTTCAGCGGGTTGTCCTGCAGCATAGTGGCGCGACCGGCAATGGTCTCGACCACCGGAATGTTGTGCTTACCTGCAAAGTCAGCCAACTCGTCAGTCGCCAGTGAGTAGTGAACACCGCCACCAGAGATGATCAGTGGCTTCTTGGCTTGCATCAGGATTTCTTTCGCTTCTTCCAGAACAACCATTTCAGGCTCTGGACGGCGGATACGGTGTACTTTTTCGGCAAAGAATACTTCAGGGAAATCGTAAGCCACACCCTGGATATCTTGCGGCAGGCCAAGGAATACAGGGCCACAAGTAGCAGGGTCTAGCATGGTATCAAGCGCTTGAGGCAGTGTGTGCATTAGCTGGGATGGCGACAGAACGCGGTCCCAGTAGCGCGTTAGCGGCTTGAAGGCATCGTTAGATGTCACAGACGGATCTTCGAAGTTCTCCGGCTGCTGCAAAACTGGATCTGGCAGGCGGCTAACATAGGCGTCACCAGAGATAAGTAGAAGAGGTAGACGGTTAGTGTGCGCGATACCGGCAGCCGTTACCATGTTGGTCGCACCTGGGCCGATAGAGCTGGTTGCAATACCGATTCGGCGACGTTGGTTAGCTTTCGCGTACGCAATGGCCGCTGTTGCCATCGACTGTTCGTTCTGACCGCGCCAGGTTGGGATTTTATCTTCAATATTCTTTAGCTGCTGGCCAAAGCACGTCACGTTACCGTGACCGAAAATCGCAAAGGCGGCACCAAAAAGTTGTTCTTTCTTTCCATCAATTTCAATCATTTGTGCTGCAAGGTACTTAGCAAGCGCTTCAGCAACAGTCAGGCGTACAGTTTTCATTGTCTTCCTCGATATTCAGTACCCGATGGGGCATCCCTACCCCGACCACACCTCCCAGTTGGTTCGGCCGGGGATACATTAGGGGGCTAGTAGCCCCCTAGGGGTTCTTGGTTACAGGCCGTACTTGTTCGCGTAGCCAGTGATATTCTCGTAGGCAGTTTTTGCGTAAGTCAGTGGGTGCGCTTTCGCCGGATCCTGCTCCGCTTCAACCAGTAGCCAGCCTTTGTAGTCACGCTCTTTCAGTGCAGCGAAAACGTCGTCGTAATCAACATCGCCAGTGCCAGGAACGGTGAATACACCATCAAGAACTGCGTTAAGGAATGATTTGTCTGCATCGCGAGCGGCCTTCATAACGTCTAGACGTAGGTCTTTAAAGTGCATGTGGCCGATGCGGTGGCCCCAGCGCTTGATCATAGTGACAGGATTGCCGCCGCCGTATGTGATGTGGCCAGTGTCTAGCGTTAGGTGAACCGCGTCGCCAGTTAGCTCCATCATGATGTTGATGTCATCTTCGGTTTCACAGATGGTGCCCACGTGGTGGTGGAAAGACAGCTTGATGTCGTGCTCGTTAAGCAGGTACTCAGCAACAGTCGTTAGCTTCTCACAGTATGTTTTCCACTCATCCATAGTCAGGATGACGCGCTGAGAAAGAGGAGTATTGATGTCGCCGTGAACCGTGTTGCTCACTTCACCGAATACCATCGCTTTACAGCCTGCCGCTTTGAGCAGCTTGATGTGATCTTGCATCGCCGCAATTTCTTCTTCCGCCGTCAGCGTCATCAAGTTACCGCTGTACCAGCCTGAAGCCAGAACCAGGCCGTGTTTTTCTAGAAGAGGAATAAGCACTTCTGGCTCACGTGGGTATTTGGTACCTAGCTCAGTACCAGTAAAGCCCGCTTCAGCCATTTCACTCAAACATGTTTCCAATGGGATCTCGCCACCCAGTTCAGGCATATCATCGTTAGTCCAAGTCAGTGGGCTGATTCCGTATTGCACATTGCTCATGTTTGTTCTCCAACAATAACTTAAATAAAAAATTAAACGTGATGAGATAATTTGCGAACGCTTTGGATTATGCTTTTTTCACATCCAGATAAAGAGCCTCGTGCCCTTCACCGTTCGCTCAACTTGGAAATCACTATAACCAAAAAAAACAAAATGAAAAATATTTTTCGATCATTGAAAAGCATTTAATTTTTTTGAAAAAATCGGAAAGAACCCAGTAATAACGCGGCCTTTGGCGGTTTTATGAGCAAGATCACAAACCAATAATATCCAATTAAAACAGAATCTTATACGCAATTATGTTTTTGGAAAATATTTTTCTTAATTTGATCAAGATATCATTTACGAATAAAAACCCTCTTTGGGTCTGGTCGAATCAAGATGAACTCAATATGATAAAACCATCACCTTATGAAAAAATATTTTCAAAGCGACATATAACTACTACAGATAAAAGGGTGAAATAAACCAGCCGATACCCATACCCTACAGTGATCAGCGTATCGGACCGCTACCCAGCTCATGCTTATTCGATGGTTGAGTGAGAGAAGGGGGAATAAATCAAGGAGCAACACATGTCACCCACAACCGCGGCCGAGGCCCGAAAACATAATTTTGCTTACATTATTCGAATTTGTTGTATCGCAGCCCTAGGGGGAATTTTATTAGGTTATGATACCGCTGTTATTTCAGGCGCTATTGGTCCTATCAGAGAACACTTTGGCTTAACCCCGGCACAAACCGGTTGGGCAGTATCAAGTGTTGTTCTAGGTAGTATTATCGGTGCTGTCAGCGCCGGTTGGTCCGCTTTAAAATACGGACGTCGTAACACCCTCTTCATCGCCGCCATCCTCTTTATGATCTCCGCCATTGGTTCTGCACTGGCAACCACCTTCTCGTTCTACGTCATACTTCGCATCGTTGGTGGTGTCGCAGTAGGCTTGGCCTGTGTGGTTTCACCTATGTATATGTCGGAAGTGGCACCGAAAGATTTCCGTGGCCGTGCCGTGAGTATGTTCCAGCAGTCTGCGGTAGTCGGCCAGACCGGTGTGTTCTATGTTAACTACTTGATTGCCAAAGGCATGAGTGAAGCCTGGCTGGTTGATATGGGCTGGCGCTGGATGCTGGGCTCAGAGGTGATCCCTGCTGCGCTGTTTGCCGGCCTGTTGTTCCTGATCCCTGAGTCGCCACGTTGGTTGGTACTTAAAGGCAAAATCGATCAAGCCAAAGACACCCTGTCGCGTATCTCCAACCCGAAACATGCTGACCAGCTGATCGGCGAGATCCAAGCGTCACTGGCTGATTCCAATCAGCCGGGCAAAAAACAAGTTAGCCTGCGCTCACCGCTTCTGTTCGCTATCTTGGTGATCGGTACCTTTGTCGCTGCCGCCCAGCAGCTAACCGGTATCAACGTCATCATGTACTACACGCCGGAAATCCTACGCCCAATCACGGGAAGTACGGAGAATGCCCTGTTCCAGACTACCTTCGTCGGTGTTGTCTTCATTCTGGGTAACGCCTTGGGGATGTACCTGATTGACAAAGTCGGCCGCCTGCCACTGATGAAGTACGGTACCTTTGGCTGTGCGGTAGGTATGACGGTAGTTGGTTTTGTCCTTTACACCGGCACTGAAGGCTACGCAGCCCTGTTTGCGCTGTGTCTGTACGTTGTATCGTACGCGACCTCTTGGGGTTGTGCGTGCTGGACCATGATTTCTGAAATCTTCCCGAACAGCATCCGCTCCCGTGCGATGGCTATCGCGGTAGGTGCCCAGTGGTTCACCGGCTTCCTGGTAACCCAGTCGTTCCCAATGCTGAACGAAAATGCCTTCCTGAAAGAGCACTTCAACGGCGCCTTCAGCTTCTGGTTGTTCGCAGTGCTGTCGCTAATCTGTATGTTTGTGGTGGTCAAATATGTACCGGAAACCAAAGGCGTCAGCTTGGAGAAAATGGAAGAAGCCATGGCGAAGAAACTTGGCAAGAAAGTCACTGCGACTACTGGAGCCGAGGCCAACGCCAACGCCTAGTCCACTCGCTCCACCCGATTCCAATTGCTCCACATTTGGATGACAAACAGGCTTACCGAGAGGTAAGCCTGTTTTTTTATTGCGGGAGCTTCAGTTTGCAGGGGGGAGCTTTTTGCAAGGATTTAGCTTTGCAGCATCACTTGAATATCCGGCGCTTTGTTGAGGCACGCTTTGACCAGCTCCGACAGCTGCGGTGCCAGCCCTTCCCGCTTGTAATACATGTAGAGCGGCAAGACCAAGTTCACTTCATCAATCGGCACACAGACACAGTTATCCTGGGCAATAAACTTGATGCACTTAGGAGCAATGGAGATCCCCAACCCCGAAGAGACAGAGGTCACCAGATGGCGCATGTTATCCGGGTGGCAGTTGATATTAGGCGAGAAGCCATTTTCCTGGCAAAGCAACAAGATATGCTCATACATCTCGGTCCACTCATTGGGCCTAAACAGGATAAACCGCTCGTTACGAAGCTCACTCAGCGTCAACGTCTTGCGCTCGGCCAGCGGGTGGTTGAGCGGCAAAATCGCCATTAGCCGGTCGAAGTAGATCTTCTCTACCATAAACTGCTTACCGTCCAGCTTTGGCTGGCGGCGGGAAAAGGCGATATCAATCTTGTGCTCGGTTAATGCCTGATACTGCTCATCAGCAGTCATTTCAAACAGGTTAGTCTGAATGTTGGGGTTTGAGGCCATAAAGCTGCTCAGCAAGTGCGGTAGGAAAAATGAGCAAGCCGTCGCCAAATAGCCGATATTGATCTGGCACTCCCCTTGTTCGGTGGTCTGTCCCACCAGCGATTTTACCCTCTGGTCATTGGCAATAATATTCAGCGCTTCAGGTAGCAGTGCTTCACCAGCCTTCGTGAGCTCAACCTGATGGGTTGTGCGTTGAAACAGCTTCACACCCAGTTCATTTTCCAGCTCGGACACATGGCGCGACACCGTTGGCTGTACCGTATGCAACTCCCGTGCAGCAGCGGAAAAATTCTTTAATTTCGCAACGGTTATGAAAGTTCTGAGTGTTTTTATATCCATCCAACTGCCCATTCGTCATTTGTATTATTGTTATACATTAATATTATTTCCACGAATTAGTAAGGGTCTCTATAGTGAAACGTGTATCAGGTCTCATGCTTTTTACCCGCATGGTTACTTGCTCCAAAACAACTACAAAAGGGATGAGACATCTCAATGTTGCCTTATAACACCTTTGCCCTATCACAATAGGAACCTACAAATATGGATATCGATATTCTTGTCGTACTCGTGTACTTCGTCTTTTTGATGAGCCTTGGCTGGGTCTTCCGCTCTGCAGCCGCCAATACCAGTGAATACTTCCGCGGAGGCGGCCGGATGCTATGGTGGATGGTTGGCTCCAGCGCGTTCATGATGGCCCTGAGCGCCATGACCTTTACCGGCCTGATGGGCAAAGCGTTAACTAGCGGCATGTCAGTGGGTGTGGTCTTTATTGCCAACGCCCTCGGCTATTTCTGTAACTACCTCTTCTTTGCCGCCAAAGCGCGCCAAATGCGTGTGATAAGCCCACTGCAAGGTGTGAGACTGCGCCTGGGTAAAGTGAACGAGCAGGTTTTCACCTGGGCCAACGTGCCACTCAGCGTCCTGCAGGCGGCTATCTGGCTAAACGGTCTAGCCGTATTTACCAGTGCCGTTGTCGGGGTACCGCTTGAGCAAACCATCATCGGTGCCGGCCTGGTTGTGCTGTTCATGTCACTGGTTGGCGGCAGCTGGGCGGTTATCGCATCAGACTTTATGCAGATGATCATTATTACCGTGATGACCTTCGTAGCGGCTATGGTGGCGATTTGGAAATCGGGCGGTGTTGGTAACCTGATGGAAGTCGGTCTACCAACCCAGCAGCTTATCGGTGACGGCTACAGCTACACCTACCTGTTCGTTGGCTGGTTTGTCTGTATCTTCATCAAGCAGTTCTTCAGCACCAACAACATGGTTGACTCTTACCGCTTCATTGCCTCGAAAGATACCAAGAACGCCCGTAAGGCAGCCCTTCTTGCCTGCTCGCTGATGATCCTCGGCCCAATGATCTGGTTCCTGCCAGCCTGGTTTGTTGCCGGCAACTACCCGGATGTGGCGACTTGGGGCTTGGAGGGTCTGGGCGACAAGGTAGCCGATGCGACTTACTACATCTTTGTCAGCCGTGAAATGCCAGTCGGTATGGTTGGCCTAATGCTGGCGGCCATGTTCGCAGCTACCATGTCTTCAATGGACTCTGCCCTGAACCGTAACGCCGGTATCATCCTGAAAAGTGTTTACGAGCCTTACTTCTGTAAAGACTTCTCTGAAAAGCACCTGATGATGGCAAGTAAAGTCCTAACTGCGGTATTTGGTGTGGTGATCATCGTAACCGGTCTGTTCCTGACCTCGCTAAAAGAGTTCGGCCTGTTTGACCTGATGATGCTGGTCGGTACATTGGTTGGCTTCCCGGTGCTTATTCCTTCCATCATGTGTTTCTTTATCCGCAAGACACCGGACTGGTCAGGCTGGGGCACAATCCTTGTCGGTATGGGCGTGTCAGCCATCATCGCCTTCGGTATCACACCACAAGCCATTGAAGCGGTTCTGGGCCTAAATGCACCAATCAGCGCCCGTGAGTTTGCCGAAATGAAGTCTGTCACCCTGGGAGTGATCGGCCACATGTCTATTACCCTGCCATTCTTTGTCCTATCGCGCTTCTTCTACAAGGAGCCATCACCAGAGCGTGCAGCGGAAATCAACAAGTTCTTCAACAACATCGATACTGAAGTGGTAGTTGAAGATACAGAAGCGAGCATCCGCATGGATAACAAACAGCACGACATGCTGGGCAAGATGCTGCTAACGGCAGCGGTATTCCTTGCCTCACTGGCCCTTGTGCCTAACCCATTTTGGGGCCGCGCACTGTTCCTATTGGTTGCCTCGATTGTCGGCTTTATCGGCTTCCTGCTACTGCGCTCCAAGCGCAAGCTAGATGAAGCAACCAATGCCAAGCTGGCAACCAACTAAACGGCTCGCCAAATTATTTTCGAAAAGCCAATAGCTTGAACAACCATTTATTTTGAACTACTTGAGATAGGAGCACCTTGCTCCTATCTCTTTTCGGGAGACAAACATGTCAGTACAACAACGTTTTGGGGGCGAGCTCAGCGAAGAAGAATTCAAAAAATTCACGCTCTACACCACCCAAAGCAACAACTTCGAGGATGACAATACCCGTGCCCAAATCCTCGGCTTCCAAAACGAAGGGGTACGCATTGCCCCGGGCGCTATCGTCCGCATCGGCGACAACCAAATTGCCAAGAACAGTTATATCGGCCTGTATAGCTACATCAACGGCGACGTCTCCATCGGCGAGAACGTGTTGATTGGCCCGCATGTCTCTATCGTGGCATCCAATCACTTATTCGACCCCGCTTCCGGCCACTTCAGCGACCGCACCTGCCTGGAAAAAGGCAAAGTTATTATCGAAGACGGCGTTTGGCTGACATCCGGTGTGGTGATCACGCCTGGTGTCACCGTTGGCAAGTCAGCCTTGGTCTGCGCCAACGCAGTCGTTACCCGTGATGTCGCCCCTCATGCGATTGTGGCTGGCTCTCCTGCCAAACAGATCGGTGAGATAAATCCGCAAAGCGGCGAATATATTTGGTACAACAAGGAGGTGTAATATGTTGTCTCTACGCCGAACCCATGATTTTCAAAAGTTTGTGACCCCGGAGCAAAACAAACCAACCCGGGTTAACCCACCAAGCTTCAACTGGCCGCAATCGGACTACCAAGCCACCTACAATATCGAACTGGAGCATGTCGAAAAGCAGCTGCAATGGCGCTGGGAGAATGTCAGCTCGCCATTTCGCCTGCCGTTCCTATTGTCCTCTGGCCAATACCGCTGGCGGGTACAGGATACCTGCAACAACACCTCGCAGTGGATGACGTTTGCCATTGATAGCCAGACCGAAAAATACCTGCCGCCAAGTGCCAAGGAGCTGTTCGAGTTGTGCAGCAAGCACCAGCAGTTTTTAATGTATTTTGACCAGGATATCCCGAGCGTTCGTGATTTTTCAGCCCAGTCTTATCAGAAATTCCAAAACACTGCGAAGCTAGTTGATATTGATGCCATCAGCTACCCGACACATTACCGCCGTGGCCAGGAAGAAGGAAAGCGCACCGCCATTGCCAACGTGCGCAACTGGATTGATCGCGATTTGATGGCCCTGACCCTGCTCTACAAAATCTGGGGTGAGGAAGAAAATGGTGAGTTGGCGGTACAGCTGTTGTTACGACTGGCGGAATGGAGCCCGGAAGGCCCGGCTTCACTATTGCGCCCTTGCACCTGGGGCGACGAGGTCGGCCTATCCCTAGCCCGCAACCTGTATCTCGCTTATCACTGGCTGGCGCCGCTGCTGACCGACAGCGAAAAAGACTTTATCAAACCGATGCTGGTTCGTATTGCCTATCAAATGGAACAACGCCTAGAGCAAGATCAATTCAAGCAGTTCCCGGGCCATTCACACACTTCCCGTTTGCCTGCTTATCTTGGGGTTGCAGCACTGGCACTCCATAAAGAATATGATGAGCAGGTGTGCGAGCGCTGGCTCAACTACGCCCTGATGATCTACCAGAGTGTATTGCCATTTTATGGCGGCGAAGACGGCAGCTGGGCTGAAGGGCCATTCTACTCATCGTCTTACAGCAAGTGGCACCACCCTTTCTTCCTTTCGGTTGAACGGCTAAGCGGGTTCTCTTTCTATGACCACCCGTTTTACAAAAACTACTGCCAGTTTGCGATGGACTTTGTGGCACCCGAACAAGATATCCACCCGTTCGGTGATGGCTTCTGGTGCAAGCGCGATGGCCGCGAGTGGCCGGGCTTTTTTGCCCAGAACCCGCTGCGGATCTACGCCGAGCGTTTCGGTGACGAACACGCCCGTAAAACCTGCAAGGAACTAGAAGCGAAAATCGAGGTGTTCCACCTGCATTTGCTGGATGTCGTCCCAACGGTTAAGCAGCTGGCCTTTGCAGAGAATAAAACGCCAACAACTCAGCCTCAGGTACAAACCACAGCCCATTACGATACGGTCTATAGCCAATACTATGCCTTTGCCGGGCTTGGCAAAATGCAAACCAATGAACTGGCGCTTTACTACCGGGCTAGCCAATTTGGCAACAGCTCCCACCGTCATGCCGACCAGGGAAATATTGCCTTGTTTGATGACGGAGAAAGCATCCTGACCCCAAGCGGCAGCTACGGCTATCGATTTGGCAGCGGCCACCACAGCCAGTGGACCCGCACCACCCAGGCCCACAACTTACCGCTTTTTGGCGAGGATATGGGTAAAGGCCAAATCCTTGATAACGAGGCTGCGACTGCCAAGGTACTGCGCCAGGAGCAAGGCATGGGTTGGAGCCTAGTTCAGCTCGAGCTGGCACTTGCCTACGAGGGCACCCGCCGCTTCACCCGTACCCTTGTGATGGTGGACGGCAAGGGAGTACTGATCTGCGATCAGATCTCGCTGCACGAGGCGCAGACAGTCCAATGGCGGTTGCATTCCCCACTCGATGTATTCGCTGATGGCCAGCACGTTAACCTCGCAGGACAAGGCCGTAATTATCAAGTTAGCTTGCCAAGCCATGACCAAATCAGCCCACAGCTATCTTTTGGCTATAACAATGATACCTCCCACGATGAAAAAGTGATCTCCGATGCCAGTAAGCACATGTACCACCTAGAGTGGACGTTACAAGAGCAAAAAGAGCACCTGATTATTTCTTGCTGTGAGAAGCAGCCTATCGCCCATCAGCTCGGTAGCAACCAAACGCTGACAATATTCACCAGAGAAGACACCATTATCATCGACTTCAATAACGACAGTGTGAATATCCAACAAGCTGAGGAGAAAGTCGCGGTTGGCTAAGGTTTAGTTTACACAAAGAGAAAACCCCACCAGATTTTCATCCGGTGGGGTTATTACTGTGTAGCCAGCACTATGATCATGGCTCCTAATTTTTCTAGATACAATGACTTATTTCCCTATAGCGGAGCATTACCCAACTTGCTTGGGACTGGATAATAAGGGCTCACAAGCCAAAAATTATTTGTAGCAAACGTTATTATCGCAACGAGACCTGCGGACAAACAGCTTAGAGATCGCCTGCCGATGCTTGGCAAAGAACAGGTAGGCCCTGTCGGCAATGGGCTTGACCCACCACCAGCGCAGAAACGCAACCCGCCACTTTTTTCCCACCAAACGCCAAGCATGATAAGTGACATCCAGGCCATATAATGGCTTGCCATCAAGCTCGCCATGAAGGATTTTCATCGCGGCTGTTGGGTCTATCTGCGGAAATCGCTCGATAAAACCGGGCTGATGGATGTCTTCAAGCAGAATCGCACTGTCAGCATCATACCGTTTCAGCGCCGCCATTTCTCTTGCACATAATGGGCACGAACCATCATAAAATACGATTAACATAGTTATCTCTTTAGCTTCGGTATAAGACTATACGTGCGAGTATGACGAACCGATCTCTGCGCGTGAATCGGCTCCCACTACAAACAGCAAACGATTGCCACGCGGCATGTTGATACCTAGAATGCATGCGCCTTCTCTCAACAGTCCGCTAAGTCACAATGAAAACCAGAATATCGATCATTACTTCCGCCCTGCTACTGGCAGGCTGTTCAACCGTTGCCGAACCCCAAGCCGAATCTCAGTATAATGCCAGCCTGATCATTACCAATGGCCAGGTGTTAACCATCAACGATGAAAAAGATGTGATAGAAAATGGTGTTATCGTCATCGAAAACGACACCATCGTCGCTGTCGGTGATGCAAGCTTACTGAGCCGATATCAGGCTCCCAAGGTTATCGATGCCGAAGACGGCATTGTCATGCCGGGGATGATCAACACCCATAACCACCTGCCTATGATCGCGTTCCGCGGCTTGGGTGAAGAAGGGATCGAAAACCGTCTGTTTGCCTATTTCTTCCCACTGGAAAAAGAGAAGCTAAGCCGCGATTTGATTTATCAGGCGACCAAACTGGGGGCGGTTGATCTGGCCCAGAGCGGTGTAACCACCTATGCCGACATGTACTACCACGTTGATGACATGGCCCGTGCCACCAAAGAAGTCGGCCTCCGTGCGGTACTCGGTGAAACTGTGATTAAATTCCCGGTGGTCGATGCCCCCGAACCATATGGCGGTATTGAGTACGCCACCCAATTTATCGAAGAGTACCAGAACGATCCGCTGATCACCCCAGCCTTCGCGCCACATGCGGTCTATACCGTCTCGAAAGAGAAGCTGCAGGAAATCAACCGTCTGTCTGCCAAGCTGGATGCACCTGTGCTGATCCACGTTGCCGAATTCGGCAATGAGGCCGAGCGTATCGAAGGCAATGACCAGCAACTCAGTCCGGTGGCCTGGCTGAAGGAAATCGGCGTACTGGATAACCGCATGGTGCTGGCCCACGGTATCCACCTTGATCAAAATGACATTGATCTCATCAAAGAAGCAGGAGCCAGCGTAGCGCACAACCCGATGGCCAATGCCAAGGGAGCGACCGGCATTGCCCCGGCATGGGAAATGTATCGCCAGGGATTGCGCTTGGGACTGGGCACCGACGGGCCGATGAGCTCGAACCAGGTCGATCTGTGGCGCACCTTGAGTTACACCGCCAACATGCAGCGCCTCAAGCATAACGACCGCACCATTATGATCCCAGAGCAAGTGATTGAGCTGTCCACCATCGGTGGCGCAAGGGCACTTCACATGGAAGACCAAATCGGTTCGCTGGAAGTCGGCAAGAAAGCCGATATCATCATTATCGAGACCCAATCGCCGAATATGATGCCGAATTACAACCCGTATGCGACTTTGGTGTACCAAGCCAACCCAGGCAATGTCAGCACGACTATCGTCAATGGCGACATCGTGATGGAGCAGCGGGAAATCAAAAACATTGATATGGCTGAAATGCAGCAGGCTGTACGGACCATTGAAGCCGATATTGCCGAGTTCGCCAAAGAGCTATCGAAAAAGGCAATCAAGTCAAAGAGCTTGATGAATTAAACCACGGCAATAGTAGCATCTAACACTTGTAGGTCAGCGTCTTTGACGCTGGCCGAACTGTTGGCGTCAGCACGATAACTACATAATGGTTTCATATAGCCTATCGAGATCATCCTCAAGCACAATCAATTGCCGCTCTTCCTCTGCCGACAAGCTCTCTTTTTCCAGCAGCCTGTCGATTTGCTGTTGAAGGCTATCGATATTGTCATCGAGATACTTGATATCCAGCCATCCTTCCCAGACATCTGGTGATATCTGCAATGATTTCGGCAAGCGGCCATCAACACATTTGTCTAACTGCGCCAATGTCACAGGAGATATCTCCGCCATACACAGGTTTGCGTTCATGGTGTAGTGCTGTTGAAGCAGCTCTGAATCAAACCCTGCGTAGGATGAAAACTCATTGAAAACATCCGCTGTTTTCGCATTCTCAACAAATTGCGACACGAGGTTGGAAGACGTTGCCGGTGCACTGAGGTGAAGCAAAAAAAGAGAAAGGAGTAGGCGGTGCTTCATAAAGAGTTGCCCTTAAGCCAATAATAAACAAATTCCATGACAGCGACACTCAAGCGTTCGATGAATGGGTCGGGATATTCAAAAAAACACACGTTACACAAATTAGGTAGGGCTTAGAATCCCCTTATTGTAAGTAATTATAATCCTTTAATATTTCCACAATAGGCATACAAAAAGCCTACAGCATCAGCTGCGTGCTTAAAGCCAACCGCTTTCCTTGCCAGCGAAAACTAGCCAAGCAGCTTAGTGCAAAACGTGTAGAGACTCATTGCCGCCATCATGTTGATACAGAGTGGGTTATAGGCCGATTAAACAGCAGGATAAAGTCACAATTTCGCCACCACATGAGATAAAACGCCACTAAGAGCGACAATCCTTGCGCCAGCCTAGTGGAAAATATCGAATACTGTGATCCCGGACCAATCATTAATGACCAATCTATCAAAAGTGATAACTGCATCTCTATCAGCCCAGATCTTGATATGCCATGATGTTTTCAAGTTACATAGCTTTATAAGCTGGAAAGGAGAAACGTATGGGATTTGTTATTTTTTCACTCAGTACTCTGATCTCTGGAGCGGTTTGCTTCATCCACTACAACTTCGGCAACCAGAACTAATCTGTTTTGCCGCAAATTAAATCCTGATAGTCGATATCTCTCAAATTCAACGCATCCGAAAAACCGCAGTGCAGACGCTGATTGTCGAAGCCGCGTTAAACCTTGAACGACTAAAAGCAACAGGCTTCGATATTCGAAGCCTGTTGCTTAACGTCTAAGAACCACCAATGGGGTAAGAAGTCTACGCGTTATCTATTTTGCAGGATAAACACCTGGTAGCCGAACTGCTCGAACCCCTGGTGATAGATATCCAATTCGGCCTGGATATCCTTGATCGCCTGCGACTCGGCCATGCTCTCTTTGAGCTCATTAACCCGTTTCTGGAGTGGCAAGAAATACGCCTGCCATGCCTCGTCGCTCAGGGTAAAGCTCTCAAGCACTTGGTAGCCTGCAGCCTGCGCCTGTTTGATACGCTCTTCAACCGTGGTCATGTCCGGGTATTCCTTATTCCAGAACGCCTGCCTTTGTGCACTTGGGTTGTCGCTATGCCATACCAGATCACTCAGCACCAGTACCCCCCCGCTTTTCAGTAAGCGCCGCCACTGCTTGAGGGCGTTGTTGACCCCCATGATATAGGCGCAGCCCTCGGCCCAGATCACCTCGAAGCTGGCATCAGCAAATGGCAAATCGGTCATGCTGGCACACTGGGTAATCACCTTCCCTTCGACACCCGCCTCATCCACGCGCTCTCGCAGCCTGCTAAGGGCGTCTTCATGGTTGTCGACCGCAGTGATCACCGCATCGGACTGGTTCGCAAGCACTGTCGTTGCAATGCCCTGACCACACCCGATCTCCAAGATTGTCTGTGGCACAGTTGGCAGCAGGTTGAAGGCTTTGATGGTTTCGGCCTCCAAGCCCGGTCCCCAGCGATCCAGGCTTTCAAATATCGTGTTGAAGTCCGCCATATATTGTTCGTGTGTATTCATGTCTTTTGATAACCACTTCAGTCTCAGGGCCTGCTTCTCATCAAAGCCCTGTTTCATTAACCAATCCAAATGTGCATCAGGGGCAGCCTGCTCCAACGACTGATGCCATGCTGTCAGCTCAGATTCACCCAGCATCGCCGCCAACAAATCACGAGACTGTTGTTTGTGGGCAATCTCTTCTTCTAGCTGGTGCATGCGGTTTAGCAATAGTTCGCGGTCAACCTTGGCCTCGAGGCAGGCCTGGCACTCTTTGAGCGTCAGCCCACCAGCCTGCAACTGTTGCAACAGTTTTAAGCGTTGCAGATCCCGCTCGCTATAACTACGGTAACCGTTGTCGAGCCGCTTACCGGCAATCAAGCCCAGCTTCTCGTAGTACAGCAAGGTGGAGCGCGACAGCCCCACTTGCTCTGCTAATTCTGAAATCCGATACATGGCCAAGCCCTATGCAATGAAGTCGTCACCTTAAACTATGAAGCTATGGACAGGTCAACAGTCAAACAATCAACGTTGTTTCTTCAGCATCTCTAATAGCCAAAGCCAAACCCGTTTGCCGAGCTTTCCCGCTCCATCTCTATCACAAAAGCATCATGGCCATACTGGTACTGCTGCCTAAATTCATTGCCATGTGGCAACCCGTCGCAGATACCGAAATAGTTTTGGCCTGACTTGCCCAGTTGCCACGCCTTGTCGACGTCACAGTATTCAGCGCGGCCCATTTCATAACCGACGCTGTATTTTTGTTGCGCTGCCAATAAGTCGCCGTTTGCCAACGAAGAGAGATCCCTCACCCGGTGGCCCTTGAGCGCATCTTGCTCGCCCAGCGACTGCCAGTCGTTGGCCGCGACATAGCTATCGACGTAATTGGTACTGCATGCACTTAGAGCCAGCACCATGAAAGGGCCAGCCAGTGCTCGTATCAGATTTTTGTTATGCATTGATGTTTATCCAAACAAGAAATGTCAGCAATGGATAATTATGGCACAGGCCAATAGTGTTTTTATATCAATCAATAAGACGTATTCGAGCAGTACTCTTAGTAACGTTTGTGCCAATGCAGGAAGGGGAAGCAGGAAAGAACAACAATAAACTGCCGGTGGGCTACCGGCAGTGAATGAACAATGTTACTGCGCAAAAATCAGCAACGGGGCAATCATCGACAATGACAGGGCCATGGCGAAAATCAGTGCAAACGTCATTTTAAAATTCATTATTGTGTACTTCCTTATGAGGCGGGTGATAGCGCACCAAAAACAAAACTTTTAAATACATGTTATAGCAATGCGCCCCATAAAGATATATTTCAAATGATACTTAATACTATCTTGCAGGCCAAATCTCAGTCGTGCCTAGCTCCGAGCCTTGTCATAACTTAAGATAGTGGTACCTCATTACAACGGACCCCAGAATGAAAATTGATTTGACCAAGATGGTGACTGAAAGCCGCAACAGTGCCAGTGCCGAGATTGATACACTATCAACCATCGATATGCTAAGCGTCATCAATCAGGAAGATCAGAAAGTCGCGCTAGCCGTCGAAGCGGTACTTCCTGATATCGCCCGGGCGGTCGATGCCATTGCCGATGCCTTTATGCAAGGCGGCAGGCTCATCTACAGTGGCGCAGGTACTTCTGGGCGCCTCGGTATTCTGGATGCGAGTGAGTGCCCACCCACTTTCGGCAGCAAGCCAGAACAAGTGGTAGGGCTTATTGCCGGTGGCCATAAAGCCATTCTCAAAGCCGTTGAAAATGCCGAGGACAACCGTGAAATAGGGGCTGGCGATCTGCAAGCACTGGATTTCAGCAGCAAAGATGTCTTGGTCGGTATTGCCGCCAGTGGCCGGACACCCTATGTACTTGGCGCGATGGACTATGCCAAGTCCGTTGGCGCAACCGTGGCGTGTATCAGCTGCAACCCGCAGAGCCCGATGAGCCAAGCTGCCGATATCGCTATCACCCCGGTTGTTGGGCCTGAAATCGTCACCGGATCATCACGCCTGAAAGCAGGCACAGCACAGAAACTGATCCTCAACATGCTAACCACCGGCGCGATGATCAAAACCGGCAAGGTCTATGGCAACTTGATGGTAGATGTCGAAGCCACCAACGCCAAGCTGGTCGAGCGGCAGAAGAATATTGTGATGGCGGCTGCAGAGTGCAGCCGAGAAGAAGCTATTGACGCACTTGCGGCCTGCAACGGCCACTGCAAGACAGCGATTGTCATGCTGTTGGCTGGCGTCGATGCCTGCCAAGCCGCTTCACTACTGGATGAAAACCAAGGTTTTACCCGTAAAGCGATCAGTAACAAGTAATACAGAGATAAAGCTCAGCCGAGGTGACTTGGTGAAATTGGAAGGGCAGAAATAAAAATGCCCAGCCGAGGCTGAGCGAAATTTGCGAGTGTCCAAATCTAGACACAATTAGCGAGTCAAATTCTAGCAAGTAGATACAGATAAGTAGTGTATCTGTATCCATCATAGCCATAGCTTCCTTAACCAAAACTGGCACAACTACATTAATATTAGCTCAACTCTCACTTTTGAGACGACTCTTGCTTCACCACGCTGACAACCATTGACTGCACGGATAAAAGCGTGCCCTAAACCATGTAAAACATATAAACACGTCAGTTACCTGCCTCTAGTAACACTGTATGACTTTGTACCGACCCATTGAGCTCCTGCCGCCTCATCGCTACAATCCGCCCAAACCAATAAAACAGTGTATTTTATGAGAAAACTGATCCCAGTTATTGTTCTTCTGTGCCCAATGTATAGCTATGCCACAGGCCAAACAATCAACCATGAAATAGGGGTGCGCTTCGGCGGGGGCACGATGACAAGCCGTAACTATAGTGACATCGATGCTGGCTTGACCTTCGAGCTCGGTTATAACTACCACTTCAACCCGTATTTCTCTCTCGACACCGGCTACTTTGCCAACAGCGGCGGACTGAGCTATATCGGCTCGCTTGGCCTAACCCATTCCATTTCAAGCTATAGCGGCGGGTTATTGGGAATTAAAGCAGAATATCCGCTAACACGCTTTACCAATATCTATGCCCGAGGCGGCATTAACTACGCCGCCGTTGAGATTGATACCCGCAAGAGTAAGGATAACTGGCACACCCGTACCGAACGTGGATTCTCTCCGTATATTGCCCTCGGCACCGAACTCGCCCTTGGCAAGCATTTCGGTATCAGCGCAGAGTACCAGCGTATCGAACTGCCCCGTAGCATTAGCAGCAATCATTACTTGATGGGAATTAATTTTAAGTTTTAACAACATATTGCTTGAAGTTAAGACTTTACCAGTTAGTTCATTCGAATTTTTTGAACGATAAGCTCAAGTTAGCCTGATGTTGTTCTTAACCAAAGCTGCCTATTCTGTACCCAACAACACAGTACAGTTACCCGACACTAGGGTTTGCCGACAGATTCGAGGACAGCATCATGAACACATTAATCAACAAAACACTCTCGTCATCAGCCAGTTTCGCCCCTCTTGCTTTGCGCGTTCCGGCAGGGATCATTTTCATGGCCCACGGTGCCCAGAAACTTTTCGGCTGGTTTGGCGGTTACGGCCTTGAGGGCACTGGTCAATGGATGGCCTCCATTGGTCTAGAGCCCGGCTTTGTAATGGCACTGATGGCCGGTAGCGCGGAATTCTTCGGTGGCTTGTTCATTCTACTTGGGCTACTCACCCGGCCAACTGCGCTGGTACTGGCTGTCACCATGGTGGTTGCGATTGTTACCGTGCACTTGGATAACGGTCTGTTCATGTCCAATGGCGGATACGAGTTTGGCTTGTCCCTGCTGGCGATGTCGGTCTCGCTGCTGGCTTCGGGCGCCGGTCGTCTCAGCATTGATAGCTTGCTGATGAAAAAGATGCATCCCCATTACAAAGCCGGGGCTGCTCGCCAAGGTCTATAGTACACAATTGCGGTCAAGGGGTCTGAGCATACAGATCCACTAGGGGGACAGTGATGACGGCGATGATTGCGGGAACAGAAAGCGTGGTGCAATCATGATGGACTTGTGCAGGGTTAAGGATAGATACACACTGCTTACCCTTATTGGCGACAACAAGGGCAGTCGTTTGGTTTAGTCTTGATTCTTTTTCATCCTGTTTTTGACTGAGTGCATATGGTAAAACACAAGGGCTATACCAAGGGGTATAGCCCTGTAATTGTGTATTGTGTATATCGCTGCCATAGGGCTCGGCGTAAAACACGATGAACTGCTCATAGTCCACGTCGACTTTAACCGTATAAGATGCCTG
Source organism: Photobacterium gaetbulicola Gung47 (assembly GCA_000940995.1). Lineage (NCBI taxonomy): Bacteria > Pseudomonadati > Pseudomonadota > Gammaproteobacteria > Vibrionales > Vibrionaceae > Photobacterium > Photobacterium gaetbulicola. The sequence goes on along the minus strand of CP005973.1, from coordinate 6,469 downwards.
ATCGTTGGGATTACTTTCATTACCAAAGGTCTTGCTGGAGGTATATTTCAAGCCCTGACTATTAAGCAACTCATCATTGAGTTGATCAAGTGTTTTACTCCATGCGTAAATTCCATCACTCTTGTCATAGCGAATAACCGCCTTGTCTAGATCACACCGCTCACTGCTGACGGATTCAACGGGTAAGTTATATAACTTATCACCATAGTCCGAAGAAAAGCTGTTATATTGAGAGGGATTGTAATAAAGCTCACTTTCATAATTTGCCATGGCATCAAATACACTCCAAAGCTGATATGAGTCATGGCCTAACGACATAATACCTTGGGATATTTTAATTTCATTAGAGGTCACGGATACTATTTCAGCCAATTGACTATGCCAGTACTCCAACCCTATTCTCTGTAAATCGTTTTCATTTATATCCGCTCTGGCCGATGCGTATATCGGTAACCACAGAGCTAATATAAAAATAACCAGCTTGGTTTTATCCATAGTTAGGCACCTTTTCAGAAGTAATTCATATAATTTTTCACTTCATATCGATATTCTAAAAACATAAAGGCTTCACAAAAGAAGCCTTTAATCATTCAGATATTATGGTGCACATCTATCCTACGAAAAAATAGCTGACATAGGAGATTGCAGGACACCCAGAACCTGAGGGTTGCCCAAAGCAATCTTCGTGGTAATGGTGAAATTACCTTGATCGTTGAATTTCACCTCGGTCGTTGTCCCCCCTTGGCCTGATACGCTAAAGAATGGCCAAATACCCGCTTTTGCCGCCGCTTCTATTTCCGTGCGCTCAGAAGTGTCATAACTGGCGTTGGACGTCATAGTAATCGTTACACCGTCTGCCACAATGAGCGAAGAGGTAAGCCGCTGGAGGAAGCCATCTGAACCGAAGGCTTTATCCCACGTGGTCGAACTTTGGTTGTTCCAAACCGTATTATCTTTGGTGGCATAGGCCTTTGCTAGCGCTGAACTTTCATACCATGCTTTGAAGTCTGTCAATATTGGATCGTTCGGATTATTAACAGCCAATGGCCCGGCTGTAAATGTCGTCACCTTCTGGAACTCCGCATCAATCTTTACACCGGCAGAGGTAGTTTTGGTGGTAAGCTTGTCATACTTACCGCCGCCACCAAATGAAAAAATATCAAAAAATACGGAGGTATTGCCACCCGCCCAAGTATGCTTAACATCGCTGCTTGTTGTTTGAGAGTCGAGGGTAAAACTCTTCTGTGCCCCACCGGCTAAAGCCGACTTTAACTGATCTGCCGTTTTATTCCAGGCATATTTCCCACCAGCCGAGGCAAACTTTTTAACCGCGATATCAACCGGATTGATGTAAATATTGGTCAGACCGGTTACGCAACCAGCTTTCCCGGGAGCATTTCTCATCGCCCATGAGTTAAACAGATCAGAAACGCCTTGAGCTGTCCACTCTGCAGGATCATGGTTCTCGAAATAACTATTCCATTTGCCATAATAATCCCCCATGCAGTTCTGGAAACTCGAGTTAGAGGCAGGAACAAGTGCCTCTAGGATCAAGTTATAGGCTGATGAAAAGTTATTTGTCTGATTTGGGTTATAATAGTTGTTAATTGATTTGGGTGGTACCGCGTTGAACACATTCCACATATCCTGGGATGTGCTCATCATAGAATTGGGACCTTGATATAACTGGAACTGGTTCGGGTCTAATCCTAACCCGGTTACCATGGCGTTATACCACTGCGCCGTTAGTGTATCCATTGCGGAGTTAACAGATGAACCTACACTTTTATCTAACGTCTCTGTCTGTGACATAATATTTCCCTCGTAAAAAGTGTTATGACTTCAAATTAAAACTCAAGCAATTTTAAATTTCTAAACGACTTAATTATCAATTAAAATCACCGTTATCGAGCATGTAGCTTTGAAAGTTTAATATTGCATTTGTTGACACGTATAGAAAAAAATCATTTTTGTACATAGGATCACACTAGATAGTTTTCTATCATGCAACTTGCTTATAAAAATATAACTCGAGAGAAATTTTTATCTATTACACGCTATTACAAGGTATATCAAGATGACTGTACTGAGTATTCTATTAGCTTTTCTCATGAAGGCTGACCTCTATCACCCAGCCTTTCACGATTTTTCTCCATCGCTCCAGGCGCTAGATATGACCGGTTTCTTTGAGACGGTTTAAAAGATCTGTCACTTGCCGAAGTCCCTCCTCCGTGCGGCATAAGTAAGCCGGACTTACCAAACCCAGTGCAATATTTTCCGTCTGTAACCAATCATCGGCTTTCGCTCGGTCACCAAAGTACTCCAGGGCATCATCGTAGAGCGCTTCAGGAATGTGCTGTTTATCCATTATCCATCTCCTAACCAACAACAAACGCATTATCAATAAACTAGCCTGATTTCATAACAGCAACAGTTAGCGATATCACAATTGACCGACAAAACCGAAACCCATACTCTTATAGAAAAATAACGACAATAACAACACGCTCAGCCACTGGCTGCTAGCGTTTGCAACAAGGAAACCTGCATGAGCAACACCGTTGATCTAAGCCTGCTCATTGAGCGCATCTCCGCCGCAGATACCGACGAACAGCGTCAAATATTCAATGAACCCGAGATCCAACAACTAGAAGCCGGCGCCTTTGCCACCTTGTTCGAGGCACTGCCCCTTGATCAACGTATGGAGCTCTGGCGCCAGCTACCCCTCAATGATCACGTCGATGTGCTCACCGCCATGCGTGCTGACACGCGTGAGTGGGTGATCCAGTCACTCAGTGATACCGAGCTGGATTTGGTACTCGGCCAGCTCGATAACCTCTCCCTGATTGAATGGGCCGACTCGCTGCCGGAAGAGATCATCGAACGGGCCATCGGAAAACTCAGCAAAGAAGACATCGAGCTGTTTGACCGGGCCAACCAGTACGATGACGATCAAATCGGCCGCTACGCCAACCCCAAGGTACTTTCGCTGCCGCAGGGGATCTCTGCCAAAAGGGCCAAGGTATTACTGGAGCGTTACGGTTACCAGTATCCGGCTTCAATTTATGTGGTCACCCGCGATACCAAGTTTGTCGGTACCATTAACTACCAGCAGCTGAACGAAGCCGAGCCACTGACCAAATTGAGCAATCTGGCCAATACCGACTGCTTGGTACTGGAAGATGACGCCTCGCTCACCGAAGCGGTAGAGGCTGTCGAGCACAGCCAGCAATTCAGCCTACCGATTGTTGACGAGAACTTCGCACTGATAGGCGAAATTGATACCCACCTTGCCATGGAGCTGATGCGCGAGAACTACGAAAGTACCTTGATGGCCAATGCCGGTATGAGCGAAGAGGACGATCTGTTCGCCCCGATCACCAAAAGCGCCAAGAAGCGTGCGGTGTGGCTCGGCATCAACCTCCTCACCGCCGTACTGGCGTCGATCACTATTAGCCTGTTTGAAGATGTCATTGCCCAGGTCGTGGCCCTTGCGATCCTGATGCCAATTGTCGCCTCAATGGGCGGCATAGCCGGCAGCCAGACCCTGACCCTGATGATCCGCGGTATGGCGCTTAATCAGGTCACCGCCGGTAACCGCCGCTCGCTGCTACACAATGAGTTGGGCATAGGTTTTCTCAACGGCGTGCTGTGGGCAGTATTGATCGGATTAATGGCGGGGCTGTGGTTCCAGTCACCGATGATCGGCGCGATTATCTCGGTCGGCATCGTGGTCAATATCATCACCGCCGCCCTGTTCGGGGTGTTGATCCCTGTCGTGCTCGACAAGCTCAAGCTTGACCCCGCGCTGGCCGGCTCGGTGATCCTCACCACGGTTACCGACGTGGTCGGCTTCTTCGCCTTCCTCGGCACGGCCAAACTGTTGCTGCTGTAACAAAGGCTACCAGCCCATACCTTATGAGGAGGAAAGGGCTCAACGAAGCTGTTTGAGTATCACGCCGAGGAAAATGGCTCACCGGAAGTCGAAAAGACAAGATCGCAACTCATGGATTGAGCCTGCTCAAACAGCTTTATAAGTTGCTGGGTATCAAACAATGGCTTTGTGGAGAATCGTATTATGACTTCCTTTATGTAATACCATTGCACAACGCCCAGCTGGAGTAAAACCTGCTTTTACGCCAAAAGGGTTTTCTGGCACTTCTCCGATATGGCTGCCGCAGATATCAAATCGAAGTTCTTCCTCTAGCACTTGGCTTGGGTCTACATAAGGAATACCAAAGGTTTGGCTAGTTTTTATTGGCGAAAGCCCTGTCGATTTTCGCCATTCAATGAACTTAGCTGCCGTTTCAAAAACTCTTTGGGGTTTCCTTGATGCTCAATAAAAGCGATAGTTGTGACCGTTATGTTCTTTTCAAATGCTAAACGAAATGACGCTCGTTTAAGCCTTGCAAGCAGCACATATTGCGTAGCACTAATCCCCATAAATGCAGAGAACACTCGCTGAAAATGATATTTGGAACAAATAGCAATCTGGCTCAGTTGCTCTAAGCTCAACGCTTGGTCAAGGTGGGTATCTATGTACTGACAGACAGTTTGAATTTGCTGTTCTCGGCGCTTGTTAGCTCTTGTCATCGGGTAAATTTGTCTCAATTCAGAAGGTGTGAACATAGTATGGTTGGGTTGAATGGTTTACATGACCAAAGTTGCGCACTTTCTAACGTACAAATGAGCAGTTAATAGGTTGATACGGTGTTGTTCGGTGTAAATATACCAATATTGATAGAAGTACGTTTGAGGTTAGGGGGGATGAAAATAGGAAGGCTCGGAATCAACACATTCTGTCTAGAGGTGTCCTGGCAGGCCGTGTAACACAGAAATGCCCCAAACCTTTTTAGTTAAGAGTATAAATAGTAAGAGCTGTTCGTTTAATAGCCTAATGATTTCTAATCAATTAGTGTCGATAATTAGTTGATTCGAGCATATATAAAACCTCCGTCTAGAAGGTTCCAACAGAAGGGCGTGACACATTGAATTTTAGTGTTTTAAAATTTGATCTGGCAGGACCAAGCCAATGCCTTGGCTTGCATTTTGTTTGTAATATATCGTAACAAATATAGCTATAAGCATATAACTGTTCTTATTGATTGCAAATATATTGGTATTTTTGATTTATTTTTTATTTCGATAAATTTAAATGAGAAAGCGTGATATGAGGCAAAGTTGATTCATTGCATATTAATCTAAGCAAGTGGTAGCCTCTTCTGTCTAATTTTCTTTACTTTTTTTGGTGGCAATCTATGAGACTAATTATCACTGCGCTTTTAATGCTTACTTCAATTAATGCCTCAGCGTCGAGTATATCGAACAATTTATGGGGGGAGTGGCTTTACGTTGATGAAATTATTTATGAAGGTGAAGATGATGGTGGAAGAGTTTATGTCATGTTTGAGAAGCCTGTGACAGTATCACACTGTAGCCAAGATAGCAGCAATGGCCAATATGTTAGAGTTTATGGGAATACAAAAAAAGGGGAGCAATTCACTAGTGCTCTTCTTACTTCTATTGCTGCTAAGCGACAAGCTAGGCCGGCTTTATCATCTTATACTTGTGATGATCTAGGTCGACCTGTGTTAGAAGGTTTGCGGATTGGCCACTAAATGGTTTATTTCTCTTCTTCTATATTAACTTCATCTTTTAAAAAGGTTCAGTGTAGTGGCATAGTTAATTTGGCCACCTGATAAGAGGTGATATCATCGCCTCAGAAGTTAACAGGTGACGCAATGACAAAACGCAGTAGAAGAACATTTAGCCCCGAGTTTAAACTTGAAGCCGCGCAGTTGGTTCTTGACCAGGGCTACTCGGTAGCTGAAGCAGCCAAGGCAATGAATGTCGGTAAATCCACCATGGATAAGTGGGTTCGCCAACTCAAAGAAGAGCGGCAAGGAGTTTCACCTAAAGCTTCCCCGATGACGCAAGAACAAATCGAGATCCGTGAGTTAAAGAAGAAACTGGCTCGCCTCGAAGAACATAATGAAATATTAAAAAAGGCTACAGCTCTCTTGATGTCCGACTCGCTGAACAATTCTCGCTAGTCGAGAAGCTCAAGCAGAGCCACAGTGTATCTACACTTTGTGATGTGTTCAGCATCCATCGAAGCAGTTACAAATATTGGTCTGGCCGCCCCAAGGCGATTAATTCTGATTTCGTCGAGTTATGTAGCGAAGTTAAAGCCGCGTACCGCATCAGTAATGGCTCTGCGGGGGCTCGAACTATCGCAGAGATCGTTACGGCAAAAGGAATACCACTGAGCCGTTATCGTGCTAGTAAGTTAATGAAAAATCTTGGCTTAGTGAGTTGTCAGTTGCCTAAGCATGCTTACAAGAAAGCTACTCAAGAACACGTTGAAGTAGCTAATAAATTAGACCGCCAGTTCGCCGTGACGGAGCCGAACCAAGTCTGGTGCGGTGATGTCACGTATGTTTGGGTTGGACGCGCTGGGCTTATTTAG